>NZ_JACZFS010000028.1 GCF_014904795.1 Nisaea nitritireducens | reverse complement strand
CCGCACCGCTCTGCCCAGCGGGCGAGGACGACGTCAGTGGCGACGGTGTCGCGCAGGGCGAGATCTTCAGCTGAAGGCTTGACCAGCGTCATCGCACCCGGCTCGCCGATATCGCACTTGCCGCCGGTGATGCAGCTGATGGCGATGTCGTCTTCGGACGCGGTCTCGGTCCACATCTGATCGTTCAGAATGGCCAGTTCTTTCTGAAGCAGAGCCTGCTTCTCGGCGCTCATGGAATTCCACTTGTTCATGTTCATGGCGCCGAAGGCGAGGCCCCAGCCAACCCGAAGCGTGTAGGCGTGGGTTGCAACCTGGTGCCATTTTGCCTTGTAGGCGGACATGGTTCCGGTGATACCGCAATCGACCACGCCCTTCTCGAGCGCCGGGATGACTTCTGCGAACGGCACGGTGACGGAGGTGCCGCCGACGCCTTCGACGAAGTCGCCGAGGGTGGTGGCATAGACCCGGACCTTCTTGCCCTTGAGATCCTCGATCCCGTTCACCTCGGCGTTGCACCAGAGCGTCTGGCTGGGGAACGGATAGAGCATCAGAAGCTTGGCGTTGTAGATCTCAGCAAAGGCTTTCTCGAGGATCGGGTAATAGGCTTTCGCCACACTGCGCTCGGTCTCGATGTCCTGGGTGACGGAGGAAAGATCGGCGCCCTCGAACACGGCATTCTCCGCCGCGACATAGCCCGGAAGCCCGAAGGCGAAATCGAACACGCCGTTCTTCACGAGCCGCATGATCTCGAAGCCTTTCAGGCCGAGTTCTGTCTGCGGCTTGATCTCTCCGATGATCGATCCACCGGAGGCCTTGGCGATCCGCTCGTTCCAGAACGGACCTTCATGTTTCTGATAATTTGTCAGGCTGCCCCAGGTTCCCACGGCCTTGATGACCGTCGGACTGTCGGCGACCGCCGGACCGGACGCGGACAAGCCTGCCGTGATGGCGAGCGCAGCGCCTAAAGCCTTTAGTTTTCTCATTTTTTGTCTCCCTGTTTTTTGAGTGGTCACGCGATGAAACTGTTGGTCTGGTCGTCGATGTCCGTGATCAGCATCCGCCCGGGCGTGTGGGTGATGCAGAGGGGCGGGCGGGCTTCTGCGAGGGCATTCTGAGGTGTCACGCCGCAGGCCCAGAACATCGGCACGCCTTGGGTGCTGACAGGTGGATCGCCCCAGTCGGGCGCATGGACGTCCTCAATGCCGATCTCGGCCGGATCCCCGACATGGACTGGTGCGCCATGCGCCCAGGGGAACCGGGCGGTGGTTTCTCGTGCCAGATCTACCTGGTCCGGGGCCACGTAACGCAGTGAGACAACCATGCCGCCGCCGAAGGGGCCGGCGGGTATCGTTTCGATATTCGTGCGGTACATCGGGACGGTCGTATCGGCCTCGATATGTGCCATGGGCACACCGGCGGCAATCAATGCCGTCTCGAAGGTAAAGGAACAGCCGATCGCAAACGCCACGAGGTCGTCACGCCAAACCGCGCTCAGGTCTGGAACGGATTCAACCAGGTTGCCGTCCCGGTAGATATTATAGGATGGCGTATCGGTGCGGACGTCGATGTCGCCGAGCGCGGGCCATAGCGGATTACCTGGCTCGGTCATCCCCACCAAGGGGCAGGGCTGCGGGTTCCGCCGGCAGAATGCTTCGAAATCGGGCGCGAGAGCCACTGAAAGGATCGCGAGATTTACCTGAAGTTTTCCAGAGGCGAGACCTGCTGTGTGACCGCGATAGGCGCCGGCCCTGATTGCCGCCCGCACCGTTTCCACGTCGCGGCCAGCGAGGTCGTCGTAGGTTGGGTTTGAAGCGTCGCGGTATGCGTGCATTGCTGCCTCCTGCGTCGAAAGAACAGTAGGCTGCGCGTTTGATCAGGTTCAAATTAGTTATTTTGCGCTAATTCGATCACTAATTTTTATCGTATGCGGTGGCAACCATCTGCGCGATCTCAGCCGCCCGACCGGTCACAGAGACCTCGGGCGCCGCGAGAAAAGAGGCTGTGAAGCTCAGCGGTTCTGGCGTCCAGCCGGGATCAAATTGTTCGACCTGCCCTGAAGTCAGATAGTCCGCGGCTAGTGAAAGCGGCAAGGCGCCGATACCAAGCCCGGCTGCAACCAGCCGGAAACAGGCAGAAAGTGAAGAGGACGGGAAGATCACCGCGCCAGGTCCGTAGCGTTCCAGAAGCGTTTCCTTAAGCAGACGGAAAGGCCTGGTGTCGCGGGCGAATGTAATGACAGGCGCGCCCGCAGCCGGATCGCTGACGGACAGAGACGGCGCGCGAAACCAGGTCATCTGGTAGTCGGGGAGAGGAATGTTTTCGACCCGGTAATCTGAAATCGGTCCCATGAGGAGTGCAAGATCTATCGCGTTGGCGAAAAGTCTCTCTCGGAGCGTGCGTGAAATGTCGACATCAATCTCGACGGTCAGCCGGGGAAATTCCGTTCTGAGCGCTGTGATGAACTCGGGGAGCCAGGATTGCACGATGGTTTCGGACACGCCGATCCGAAAGAGAGACTGCATGCCGTCCGGTCGGCCGACATCTCTCTGGATGAGGCTGTTCAGCTTTAGGTATTGTTCGGCATAGCCGATCAGCGCCGCCCCGTTTTTGGTCGGGCGCATCGAGGCGGAACGATCGAACAATTCGACACCCAGCGCTGTCTCCAACGTCTTTATACGGGCGGTTACAGCTGGCTGGGTCAGATGCAACTCCTCCGCCGCCCGGCGTACGTTGCCCGTGCGCGCGACGGCCAGGAAAGCTCTGAGTTGGTCGAGGGTGAAGCGCACGGATCAGCCCTCGACGGCGCGGAGCGCGCCGCAGTCGACGTTGGATATTACGTTCGTCCGCATTACCAGGCGGGATCTCTCTGGAACATTCCGGATGCGCGTGGTGTCGGGGGCACGTCCGATCCTCAGGGCTTCGGCGAGGCCACTGTACGAGAGGATCTGCGCTTCGATGCTGTCAGTCCGCCGCCATATGCTCATGTTCGCCCGCCATTTAGATACTGTGACGGTTTCCCGTCGGGTCGCTAAGATCTGTCAGAGAATACTATTAAATCCGTGGGTTGGGTTTTTCGTCGCCTCAGAGGTCTTTCTTTACCCGGCTCTGCTCTCATCGGACCATCTCAATTACAGTCTTCATAGTAATGACAGTCATGCAAAGGGTCGGTCGATCCTCGGCTTGCTGAAAAATGAACGATGGTTCATTCTTCGTTGAAGACCACGGAGGAAAAGGGACAGTCATGAGTGATGGATCGACACTTGCCAGACTTCAGGCAGCCGACCCGCAAGAAAACCGCCATCTTGATGCGGTGATCGTCGGCGCCGGGTTCTCGGGCATGTATCAGCTTCACCTGTTGCGTGATCGGCTGGGGCTGAAGGCCCGTGTCCTGGAGCGTGGCGATGGTGTTGGTGGGACCTGGTACTGGAACCGCTATCCCGGTGCGCGGTGCGATTCCGAGAGTCATTCATACAGCTATTACTTTTCCGACGCCTTGTTGCAGGAGTGGGAGTGGTCCGAACGGTATCCGCAGCAGCCCGAGATCGTGCGCTATCTGAATTTCGTCGCCGACAAGCTGGATCTGAAGCGGGACATCCAGCTCGACACGACTGTCACCGCGTCGCGTTACGATGAGGCGGCAAACCGATGGCTGGTCGAAACCGCAAGTGGCGAGACACTTACGGCCAAGTATCTGATCACCGCGGTCGGCTGTCTGTCATCGGCGAACGTACCCGATATTCCGGGCCGGGATCGCTTTCAGGGCCAATGGTATCACACCGGCCAGTGGCCGCATGAGGGAGTGGACTTCACCGGCAAGCGCGTCGGCCAGGTCGGCACCGGTTCGACCGGTATCCAGGCTGTGCCGGTGATCGCCGCCGAAGCGGAGCATCTGACGGTTTTCCAGCGCACGGCAAATTACAGCATCCCGGCACAGAACGGCCCGCTGTCTGCCGAATTCAAGGCGTGGGCGAAGAAGAACACTGACGATATCCGCCACACCATGCATGCCTCGACCAACGGTCACCCGTTCCTGATGGAGGAGCGCAATGTGTTCGACGTCTCCGCCGAGGAGCGACGGGCGATCTACGAGAAGGCCTGGGAGGTCGGCGGGTTGCGGTTCAGAGCGGTGTTCCAGGATTTGCTGCTCGACAAGGCGGCGAATGACACGGCGGCCGAGTTCCTAAAGAGCAAGATCCGGGAGATCGTATCGGATCCGCAGAAAGCCGAGGCACTCTCCGATATCGACCACCCCTTCGCGACCAAGCGGCCGCCGATCGATACCGGCTATTTCGAGGCTTACAACCGCGACAATGTCAGCCTCGTGAACCTGCGTAAGACTCCGATCGTCGAGATTACCGAAAAGGGAATACGCACGAGCGAGAAGGAATACGCGCTCGACATCATCGTTTTCGCCACCGGCTTCGATGCGATGACGGGATCGTTGCTCAAGCTCGGCATCGTCGGGCGTGACGGGATCTCCTTGAGCACTGCCTGGGAAGCGGGTCCACGTACCTATCTGGGGCTTCAGGTTGCCGGCTTCCCCAACATGTTCACCATTACAGGTCCGGGCAGCCCGTCGGTGCTTTGCAACATGCCGGTCGCAATCGAGCAGCATGTTGAATGGGTGACCAACTGCATTGAGCAGATGGAGAAAAAGGGTGTCGAGCGGATCGAGCCGGACGAGCAGGCTGTCACGGACTGGGTCGAGCATGTCAATGATGCCGCCAACGCCACTCTGCTGCCGAAGGCTGGGCATTCCTGGTACCTTGGCGCGAACGTGCCCGGCAAGCCGCAAGTCTTCATGCCCTATGCCGGCGGCATGGCCCGCTATCGCGGGATCTGTGACCGGATCGCGACCAGCGGGTATGAGGGGTTCGTGATGGATGGCGAGACTGCTGGCTCGCCGGTTCCCGCTGTTGTGAATAGCACGGGCTGACCTTGGTTGGCGAATTTCAGTAAACCGGCGTCAACGGCGCATGGCCTCAATTAACTCCAGTTTCGAAATTAATAATTGAGGAACCGTCTCGGTGGCTGCCCTGGTGCAGCCCCGAATGCTGTCCGTTCTCCTGACGCGCGGTCCGGCAAATCTCGTCCATGCGCCGAGAATCTCCAGCACGCGCCAGATGGGTGTCTTTTGCGGCCTGCTATGCCCGCAATACCCGCGGATGCACGTGGGATTTACTGAGCGATGATCACCGGATAGCGCCAAAAAGAGACGATTGAATGTCCAATAAGTGACTAATGAGTCGTGGTTCATTTTTCTTGACAGTCTATTCGCATGATCTCCAAGCTGCACGCGATAAGGCCGAATTCAAAATGACGGGCCTGCCGCAAGTTTGCTCAAGCTTACTGCGGCCAGGACCGCAATCAATGGAGGAACGTTATGAAGAAGACATCCCCGCGCTCGCGCCCGGGCATGGACCGGCGCACCGTATTAAAGGGCGCCGCCGCAGTGGCTGCCGTCGGCACCGCTGTCACCGGGTTCCCGGCTTACCTGAAGGCTGCGGGCAAGCCTATCAAGATTGGCATGCCGACCATCCTGTCAGGCCGAGTGGCCATTCTCGGCGAGTCCTCCGTCGCTTCGGCGAAGAACGAGATCCGCAAGATCAACGAGGCCGGTGGCATCGAGGGACGCATGCTCGAGCTGGTTACCCGTGATTCCCGCGCCAAGCCGGACGAGGCAGCGCGCATGACCCGCGACCTCGTGAACAACGAGGGCTGCGACATCATCATTGATGCCGAGGCGTCTGGTGCGTCCTTCGCCGTCAATGAGGTTGTGCGGGACATGAAGCAGTTCTGTATCCACACCAACTCCGAGACTTCATCGCTGACGGCCGATCCCAAGAACCAGGTCGAGTGGGTTTTCCGCAGTTGCCGCCAGGGCATCCATGATGCGGTCGGCGGCGGCCTGGTCGCCGCCAAGGTGGCGAAAGCGAAGGGTCTGAAGCGGTGGGCGACGGTGTCGCCGGATTATGCCTATGGCCGTGCCAATACCGCTGAGTTCATGGAATACGTGAAGCTCTTTGCCCCCGAGACGGAGGTCATCACCGAGACCTGGCCGAAGCTTTTCCAGCCGGATTACACCGAGAACGTGACAGCACTGCTGAACGCCCAGCCGGACGCGGTCTACTCTTGCCTGTGGGGTGGCGATCTGGTGGCTTTCTTCGATCAGGCGAGCCTCTATGGCCTGTTCGACCAATTCACGGCCTTCGCGGTGAATCTCGGCGACTATCCGGTCCTGACGGCGATCAAGAGCCGCCCGGCCGGCGTGTACTCGGGCAGCCGCTATCACAAGGACGTCCCGAACACACCCGAGAACGAGGCCTGGTACGACAACTTTATGGCCAATTCCAACGTGCTTCCGACCAACTGGGCATGGCAGAACGCGGCGGCCATCAACTTTGTCGCTGAAGCCCTGAAGAAGACCGGCGGCGACACCGACACGATGAAGATGGCGGAGGCCACGTCCGGCCTGACCATCAACTCGCCCTTCGGTGTTGACGGTACGCTGACGATCCGTGAGGAGGACCACACGCTGGTCAACTACATGGTCGGCTACTCCAAAACCATCGTCGACGAGCCCTATGTCGTCGATTTCGACAGGACCGCCTGGTCCGAGATCTACACGCACGAGGCGGAGTGGAAGAAGCGCAACGGCTACATGTGATGCCGGCTTCCTGGCGGGGGCGCTAAGTCTCCCGCCAGGCATTCTTCTGGGCGCCGGTCAGTTTCCGGCGCCCGTCTTCAGTCTGTCTTTATGGATAGAATCTTATGTTCGATTTCGACGCGCTTGCCGCTTGTATGTCGACCTCGGCCTGCCTGGTGAACCAGGCGACGAGTGGACTGATTATCGGCATGCTGCTGTTTTTGGTAGCGTCCGGTGTCACGCTGATCTTCGGCGTGTTGCACGTTATCAATTTCGCTCATGGCAGCTTCTACATGGTGGGCGCGTATTTTGCCTACACCGCCTATGTGGTGACCGGGAACTACTTCCTGGCGGCACTGGTCGGCGCAGTGGGGGCCGGGATATGCGGTATCCTGTTCGAGCGATTGATCATCAGCCGGGTCTACGGCCAGAACCTGCTGATGCAGCTTTTGGTTTGCTACGCCTTTATACTCATCGTCGATGATCTGGTAAAGATCATCTGGGGTGCGGAGTACCTGGCGATGGGCATACCGGCGGAGTTCCGGTTGCCGCCGTTTCGCATTGCCGGTGGGTATGTGCCTCCATTCTATCTTTTCCTGGTTGCTGTCGCCGTATGCATCGGTGTCGGCTCGGTGCTCCTCGTGACCAAGACGCGCTTTGGCAAGATCGTGCGCGCGGCAGCCCTTAACGCTCCAATGGTCTCGGCCCTTGGCATCCGGGTGAACATCTATTTCGCTCTGCTGTTCGGTTACGGCTGCGCGCTCGCCGGCGTGGCCGGCGCACTCGCGGCACCTGTGCGCTCGCTCACGCCGGGCATGGGGCTCGGCATTCTGGTGGAGAGTTTCATCGTGACGGTTATCGGCGGCATGGGCTCGATCCCGGGCGCCTTCCTTGCCGCCATCATTCTCGGTCTCACCCGCTCCATCGGCAGCGTGGGCTTCCCGCTGTTCGTCGATGGGGCGATGTTCATGATCATGGCGCTGGTGCTGATTTTCCGGCCGACCGGACTGATGGGGCAGGGAGAACCGCGATGAGCCTGTTCATTGAGTTTCGGCGCGATCTGCTGATTGCGCTCGTGGGCCTTGTCGTGCTGATCGCTATCGGCCTGGGCATCGATCACGCGTGGCCGCGCGACTTCCTGACGTCGATCTTCGCGGCTGCCCTGCTGGCCATGTCGCTGAACATGCTGATCGGTTACACGGGCCTCGTCTCTTTCGGCCATGCGGCTTTCTTCGCGCTCGGCGGCTACATCTTTGGCCTGCTGCTGCAATCTCCGGCCTTTACCGGCGCGCTCGGCGCCGGCTCGGTGCCGGTCGCCCTGGTGGCGGCCGTCATCGGCACCGGCGTCTATTCCGTAGTAATCGGTGCGATTTGCGTGCGGTTGACGGAGATCTACTTCGCCTTCCTGACGCTGGCCTTCCAGATGTTCCTGTACAGCGTGATCCTGAGCTGGGTGGACCTTACAGGCGGCGATCAAGGCTTGATGGGCGGCATCCCGCGCCCGGTCTTCCTCGGTATCGATCTGGCCGACCAGTATCACCGCTACGTGTTCTGCGCCGTGCTCTTTGTGGCCTGCGTGATGATTATGCGGATCATGACCGAGAGCCCGTTCGGCTACACCCTGCGGATGATCCGCGACAACGCCACCCGTGCGGCCTTCCTCGGCGTGAACGTGACGAGGGTGAAGCTGATCTGCTTCGTGGTCTCGTCCTCGATCGCATCGGTCGGCGGCGTGATCCTCACCCTCTTCACCTCCGGCGCCTACCCCGAATGGGCTTTCTGGGCACAATCGGGCGAGGCGATCTTCATGATCATGCTCGGCGGGCTGAACGTCTTCCTCGGCCCGGTTCTCGGTGCTGTGGTCCTGCGGATCCTGAACGACGTGGTCCAGATGTACACCTCTCACACCGAGATCGTGATCGGTGTGGTGATCATGTTTGTCGTCTTGGGGCTGCGCCGCGGCATCCTCGATTTCGTCAAGGACTGGTGGGTCGAGAAGCAGCAGGCGCGTCTGGCGGCGGAAAACCGGAACGGACAGGAATGATGAACAAAGTCGGATCTTTGAAAGACCGCGTTGCGGTTGTCACCGGCGGTGCCAGCGGTATCGGGGCCGCCTGTTGCCGGCTGATGGCCGCCCGCGGCGCACGCGTGGTCGTCGCCGATGTGAATGCCGACGCCGCCAAGATGATCGCGGCCGAGATTGGTGGCGTCAGCTACGTCGTCGATGTTCGCGATGCCGACGCGATCGAAGCGCTGGCGGAGAAGAGCGAGAGCGAGGTCGGTCCCGCCGACATTCTGGTGACCTCGGCCGGCATCGTGCAGGCGCCGTTGCCACCTGAAGAGCTCGCTCTGGACCTTTACGACAACGTCATCGCGGTGAATCTGCGCGGCACCTACCTGACGGCCAAAGCCTACGGTTTGCGAATGGTCCAGCGCCGCGGCGGCTCGATCGTCACCATCAGTTCGGTCACGGCCGAGCGCTCGGTGCCGCTGCACGCCTATGCGCCGAGCAAGGCGGCGGTGACCAACATGACCATGAACCTCGCCGCCGAATGGGGCCGCGCCGGTATCCGGGTGAACACGGTGGAGCCGGGCTATACCCGCACGCCGGCGTTGCAGGATCAGATCGACCGCGGCCACCGGGACCGGACTCTGCTGGAAGAAAACTCGACGCTCGGCCGCATGGTCGAGCCCGAGGAGATTGCCAAGGCGGTTGCCTTCCTTGCCTCCGACGAGGCTTCGGCCATCACCGGTATCGCGCTCCCGGTGGATGTCGGTTTCTTCAGTGCGGGATCCTGGCATCCCTATGGCGGCGTGCGCCGACAGGGGAGCCACTGATGCTGCGCCTGGAGAATGTGGTCAAGTCGTTCGGCGGCGTGGTCGCCACCAACGACGTATCGCTGAACTTCCCTACCGGTTCGCTGAGTGCGGTGATCGGACCAAACGGTGCGGGCAAGACGACGCTGTTCAACCTGATCACCGGTCATCTGGTGCCGGACAGCGGGAAGATTCTGCTGCAAGAGGAGGATATTGCCGGCAAGGCGCCGGTGGATATCGTGCGCAAGGGCGTCGGGCGCGCCTTTCAGATCGCCAGCATCTTCCCGAGCATGACGGTCGAGCAGTCTCTGATGTGCGCCGTCGCCTCCCACTTCCGTACCTCGGAGGCGATGCTCTCGGTGTTCCCACCGCCCGATGTGCGCCAGCGCACCGAGGAACTGATCGAGCTGCTGGGCATGGGGGCGGTGGCACGTCTGTTGAGCGCAAATATCTCTCACGGCGACCAGAAGCTACTCGATATCGGTCTCGCCCTGGCCCTGGAGCCGAAGGTACTGATGCTTGACGAGCCAACCGCCGGTATGGGGCCCGAGGAACGCTGGCAGATGATAGGCACCGTGCGCCGCTTGTGGGAGCAGGGGGACATGACCTTGATCTTTATCGAGCACGACATGGATATCGTCTTCGAGGTAGCCCAGGAGATCACCGTGCTGAGCTACGGCGCGGTCCTGGCCAAGGGGACAGCGGATGAAATTCGCAATCATCCGGAGGTCGTCGAGGCCTATCTCGGAACAGATACACATGCGGAGGCCTCACAATGACCGGCGGCAGGAGTGATGACGTGATCCTCAAGGTTGAGGACATCGATGTCTTCTACGGCGCTTCCAAGATCCTGTTCGGTGTCGATCTCGAGGTCGGGCGCGGGCGCACGCTGGCCCTGCTGGGCCGCAACGGTGCGGGCAAGAGCACGACCATGAAGGCGATCGCCGGGATTGCCAAGCCGCGCAAGGGCAGCATCAGCTTGTCCGGGCAAAACCTCGCGGGCGCGCGTCCGGATATCATCGCCCGGGCCGGCATCGGCTATGTGCCCGAGGACCGGCAGGTCTTCGCCATGCACTCTGTCGAGGACAACCTGCTGATCGGGACCAAGCCGGGGCTGCGCGGCCAACGGGACTGGACGTTGGAGAGGGTTTACGACACCTTCCCGATCCTGGCTCGGATGAAGGACCGCAAGGCTGGTTTGATGTCCGGCGGCGAGCAGCAGATGCTGACAATCGCCCGTACCCTGATGGGTAACCCCGAGGTCCTGCTGCTGGATGAGCCTTCAGAGGGATTGGCCCCGATCATCGTTCAGGCCATCGGCAGTCTGATCCGCACCCTGCGCGACACGGGCGTGACCATCGTGCTTGCGGAGCAGAACATGCATTTCTGCCTGGGCATTTCCGAGGATGCAGCGGTGATCGACAAGGGGCATATCGTCTACCGCGATACGATTGCCGGTCTGCGGGCCAATGAGGCGATTACAAAGCGCTATCTCGCGATCTGAAGCGCCTGTTATCCGAAGTGGTTGCGCCTCAGCTGGGCGAGAACAGCCCGCGGGTAAGGATCTTCATATAGGCCTCGATCACGTGCGCGGGTACCGCCTTGGCGCGACCATTGTCGTCCCGGGCATAGTGCATC
>NZ_JACZFS010000027.1 GCF_014904795.1 Nisaea nitritireducens | reverse complement strand
GCGGACCGAACCCTTGTAGCCACTGACCAGCACGCGGAAATGTTCAGCATGGGCTTCCGGCGCGAATACTTCAGCCTCATAGAGGATGCGGTAGAATGCCGGATGGGTGTTGAGATATTCCAGGAACGCTAGCAGGCGTGCTTCCTCGCGCGCGGGGCCGGTCAGGGCGCGCGGCAGCGAGGTGGCGATGTGATCGAGCATCTGCCGGCCCATGTAGGGCAGGAGCTTGTTCAGGACGTCCTGGCGTGATCTGAAGTAGTTGTAGAAAGTCCCCTGCGCGATGCCGGCGAGCTGGGTGATTTTTGAAATCGATGCGTCTGCGTAACCCACGCTTCCAACCACCTGCGCTGCAGATTCCAGTATCAGCCTATAGGTTTCGCGGGATTTCTCCTCGCGGGACATTCGCCGTGGTTGGGAACTGCGAAGGGCAATTGACTTCGTCATCGAGAAACAGTGCTTCCGAATACATTGTTCTTTTGATCGTATTTTGAACCAAGTCTGTCAAGCTCTACAGTCCCGCTTTGGCCGCCGCCAGGGCGTTCGAGCGGCCGCTGAGCACTGACAGATTAGGAGCTTTTGGCTTAACTATCTGTCTTGCCTTCATGAGCGGCGTTGTATTCCGTCGGAGCGACAACCTGTTCCATCAGGTCGTTGTTCCACTTGCCATGCTCCCAGACCAGATCGCCGTGCCCGCCGATCAGGTGCGGACGGCTGTCACGGTTCGCCTGACTGTGGACGAACAACACCCGCTCGCCCTGGCTCGCCTTAAGCGCGTTGTCGCCTGTGAGGGCTCCAACCTTGCCATTGAAAACAACATGGCTGGGGATCAGACCGTTCATCACTTCAAGTGTGTCTGAATAACTGTCGCCGACATCCGCTAAAATTTGAATATCACTGACGCTGCCCGATGGCCTCTATCAAGGTGTCGCAGAGCAGATTGGCTTGGCGAATCCTTGGGATATCAACAGCACGCGCGACTAAAGTGCTTTGCTCCACGAACTGATAGATTTCGTCCCATTCAGGAGCAAGGGGTGGCTGCCTTCGGAAGACCGAGTGGCAAGCGTACAAGTTGCTGGAGGCGTGGATGAACGAGCACGGGTTGGAGCCGAGCTTCAATTGGGCCTTCATCCGCCTGTCGGTGCTGGCGGAACCGTCTCAGGCTGCCGGATGACAGCCTAAGCAACAAAGTACGGCAGATCATCTCTGGCCGAGCACCCCAGAGTAACAATCCGTTCCGTTATTTTTATGGCGCGTTGGTATTTAGCCTCACATTCGGCGCGGGAGAAGTCGTTCAGGATTGGTCCCATGATCGAGACGCCATAGTCGGCTTGCAGGGTGCGCACATGACGGCGTGTATCCAGACCATCTGCCAGCCAGCTTAGCTCGAACTCCATTTTCTTGGTAACAAAGCGTTTATTATCAATCAATTCGCGGCGTATTTCCGCTTCTGTCCTGAGGGTGTCTTCCCAATAGAGTCCTTCGGTGCTGGCAACGTCGGAGGATGACTTTACGAAGGCGAGGCAAAAGACGAGATACACCATCTCTCTCTCGTTCGCCGTGCGCCATGCGCTGCCCTCAAGGGTTCCCCAGATCGACGTGTTCAGGCTTTCAAAAATCTCGGGCACCTTGGAAAAGAAAATGCGATGCAGCTTGTTGTCGTTGAGCGTTAGATCCAGTTTTTGCGCTTTATAGATATCGACGGCCGCATACTTGTTGCATGCGGGACATGTGTCGCCCTCGAAGCGGCCTTTCTTGTAGATGTGGGAGCATGACTTCCCCTGCGCCGTCTCGTTCTTGCAGAGCAGATAGGTTTCGGGGTTCTCCTCATCGTCCTGCTGCTGGCCAATCCAGTTAAACCGGTTTTGAAACTGCAGGAATGACCGGGGAGGGCTCCAGAGAGTCCACTTTAATTTCTCGACAGGGCCAAAGGTCGTCCAGTTCGAGCTGACATCGATGACGACACATTCGGTTTTGTTCGGGGAAGAGCGAAGCCCGCGCCCGATCGACTGGCCCCACAAAACTTTCGAGAGCGTGGGCCGCATGTGAACAATGATGTTGCACTCGGGATTATCCCATCCCTCGATCAGCACGCCGACAGAGATGAGCGCCTCGATTTCGCCCTTGTCATGTGCCGCAAGGATGCGGCGCCGCTCTGTCAGAGGCGTTCCTGCCGTTATAATCGCCGTGTTGATTCCAATGCTTCGAAGCCGCTCCTCGGTGAATTCGGCAACTTTGATATCCGGACAGAACCAGGCCGATATCGGCTGCGGTTGGATGTTCTCCCGCTCTTCCAGGTAGGCCTGCGTGGCGTAATCGAGCATCGACGATCTGATGATTTCGTCTGTCAGCCGGGATACGGGATATTCGCCGGAACTGACTTCGATGCCGTCCAGATTAAGGTCATGAACGAAATGCGGCCGGTATCTCGGTTGCACCAGGATCCCTTCCGCAATCAGATCCTGAATATCGGCGCAGTCGATGATGGCATCGAAAGCCGCGCTGAGCTGGTCGCGCTGGTCGCCCGTCCGCCGCTCCGGCGATGCCGTCAGGCCCATGAAGTGCGCGCCGGCTTTTCCCTGCTCGCGGAACAGATCGATGATGCGTTTGTACCCACTGCCATTTGGCGAGACGCGGTGGGCCTCGTCGACAATGATCAGGTCGGCTTTGGGGATCGCGTCTTCCAGCACTTCCCGCGCCCGCATGCTGGTGGACAGAAGGACGTCGTAATCCTCGAATGCCTTGCCTTTGTCCGAGACCTTCAGCGTTTTAACGCGCCGGCCTTTGGTCAGCGCCGCCTGAAGCTGATCGAGCAAAACCAGCCGGTGGCATAGAATGAGGACGTTCTTGCCTTCGTAAAATCGATCGATGATTTCCCGGGCAAGAACCGTTTTCCCGGCGCCTGTGGGCGCTTTGAGAACAAAGCGCTTGTAACTTTCGCGTATGGACTGGAAGTCGTCGATAACACTTTGCTGCCAGCGGCGGAGCTTCATGATTTAAAACTATTCTTTCTTTTGAACGGGTAGCTAGTGCCGCCTGACTCATTCCAACCCGTATCGGCTTCCGGGAAGCTCTCGGATTTTGTCAGGCCGACCTGCATAGGTACGAGGAAATCATTAACAATTCAAACATCAAGCAGCGGGATAGTGCTGCTTGACCCTGTGACCAAATGTCTGAGCTCGTTTGGCCCCGTCGATTTCCGCGGATTCAGGGGCGCGACCGCGGCCCGCGGCGGAAAAGGGCGAGAAGGCTTTGGAAAGGGAGTAACAGGGCGTCGGTCATCCGGCTGCCTTCCACCAGATAGCGCAATCCGATAATGGCTCCGACGCTGATGGATGCGGCGGTCACCGGTGCGCTCCAGGCCAGTACGGAAAACGCGGAAAGGCCCTGTCCGACGGAACAGCCGAGCGCGATCACGCCGCCGAAGCCCATAAGGACCGCCCCGAAGATCTGGCGCTTCAACTCACCCGGATCGTCGCAGGCCTCCCAGTGGAACTGACGCCGTATGCGGGCACCGAGCAGAGCGCCGCACAGCACACCGGATACTGATCCGACAGAGAACCCGCCGAATGGACTGCCGACCCCCATGATCTGCAGGACGATTTCGCCGAGCGGCATGGTGAAGCTGTGAGATTCAATTGGAACGTGTTCGAACCCGGTTTTAGCGATGTAGCTGGTGCCCCACCAGGCTGCGCTGCAGGACAGCCCGATCAGGACGGACCAGATGACGGCGGAGCGATTACTGATGAAATGAGGGTCGGTGAGGGCGGGCGCGATCAGCAAGACGGCAAGGGCAAGAGCAATATAGAGTGCGGGAAATCCGGTATGTTCCGCGATGAAGCCGGTAATGGAGCCCGCGTTCGGGTCTGCTGCCTCGGTTCTCGGGAACAGGAAGGTCCGGATCTCGGCCAGCGGTCCGACAGCCGCCATATAAGCGGCGATTCCGATCACCAGCACGATCAGTACCGAGCGTATATCGCCGCCGCCGACACGCGCCAGTGCACCGAACCCGCAATTTCCGGCGAGCGCCATGCCGATCCCGAACATCAGGCCGCCGATGATCGACGCGGAGAGGCTGAATTCGTATCTGAAATAAGCGGAGTCCTCGATCGTCGCCCAGCCGAGTGCCGCAAGCACAGCCGTTACCGCAACCGCGACTCCGATTGCCATCGGCCACATCATGATCCGGTCGCGGTTCCCGCCATAGAGCGCATCCTCGATCGCTCCAAGGGTACAGAAACGCGGAATCCGGCCAGCAAGGCCAAGAACGGCACCGGTTGCAAAGCCGATCAATGTGACGGCGGCCGTATCGGAGAGCGCAAACATCGGGGGAGTGTGGCGCTTCCCGCGCCGGGTGTCGACTGAGGTTTTTACGCGGTGTACCGCGCTGGAATGCCTAGACGGCCGATACGATTTCTTCCTTGCAGAACATGTCGTAGAGCAATTCCAGCATGCGGATGGCCCGTTGGTCTTTCAGGCTGTAATAGATCGTCTTGCCCTCGCGGCGATGATTGACCAGGCCTTCCAGCCGGAGTCGGGCAAGCTGCTGTGAAACAGCGGCCTGCCGGGAGGAGAGCAATTCTTCCAGCTCGGTCACGGATTTCTCACCGGTGGCCAGCTGACAAAGGATGAGGAGCCGGCCTTCATGTGCCAGTGCTTTCATGAACTCTGTCGCATGCGTCGCGTTCTCGATCATGACATCGATCTCGGCGTCGGTAACGGTTTCGTCCAAAACAGGCAAAGGCATAGGTCGGCTCCAGAGTTGGCAGCGTTAGAAATCTAGGAAATCCTGGATGGTTTCAATAGCCTTTTGGGCACAATCATCATCCAGATCGGCACCGGGGGCGCCGGAGATTCCGATCCCGCCGATTATTTTGCCGGCGGCCAGGACCGGGACACCGCCGCCGAGGACGAGGGCGTTGGTGATATTAGGCAGCTGCGCCATCACGGCATCGGTCTGCACCAGGGAAGACAATTCCAGCGTCGACGACCGGAAGCTCACAGCGGTCCAGGCCTTGCGCGTCGCTGTGGAGACGGTGTGCGGGCCAGCGAAACGGTCTCGCAGGAGAACCTGGGTCAGGCCCGTCCGGTCGACAACGGCAACAGCCACCTGATAGCCAGCCTCGCCGCAAATCTTCAGGGCGGCTTGCGCGAGATTGAGGGCGACCTCGGGCTTCATCGACTCGTAGCTGACAAGTGCTTCGGCGTTCTGGGCTTTTGACGGATGGAACGGTGTGAGCGCCAGCAGGAATGCCAGGGTACCACATGCAAGAATAGTCTTTTTCATCAGTCGTTTCCTTCCTTGGGCGGGTTTGCCTTGAGCGGCTTTGTCCGCGTGTTTTTGTCGAGAAGCCGGACGAGCATCGGCCAGAAGAAATCATCGCCCGGATAGCCTTCGATACGGCCGGTTTCCGTTCCGTCTTCCAGTAGAATGAAGGTCGGCGTGAAGTGCACCGATCCCTTGACCGTTATGTCTGCAGGCCAGGTGTCGAACAGGTCCTGCCGGCGCAACGGCGCGCGTTTTCCCTCGTCCGTCAGGTGATAGATGCCGCCGATCTCCTCATTCCAGGCGTCGCACCATTCACAGCCCGTCTGCTCGACCATCAGCAGTTCGCTGCCGGCGGTAGCTGGCGCGGCGCAGATGAAAAAACCGGAGGCGAGGACCGCCATCGTGGCGGCCGCCAACAATTTCTTGCTTTGTCGTAACGGAGCATGGAACATAATAACAAATTCTAATGTGAGAATATGTTGACCGCAAGTACGGTCGGGGAAACGTACGGGGAAGATAAGAAAATGGGCTCAAAATGGGCTTCGATATAGGGATTGGCGGCGCGTTTGTTGCCGGGTTGGCATCTTTTCTGACCCCATGCATCTTGCCGATCGTCCCGTTCTATCTCTGCTATATGGCCGGGGTATCGATGAACGAGCTCGAAGAGCGGGAAAACGACGGAGCCGCGCGCCGGAAGGTTGTGCTGTCCGCGATTCTGTTCTCGGCGGGGGTTGTTACGGTGTTTGTCGGCCTCGGCGCCAGCGCGTCGGCGTTCGGACAGCAGCTACGCGAGTATTTCGACATTCTGCGCTATGGCGCAGCGATCGTAATCGCCGCCATGGGACTGCATTTCCTTGGCTGGGTGAAAATACCGCTGCTGTACCGGCAGGCCCGGATGGATGTCGCGGCCCCGGCCGGGATGATCGGCCCCTATCTGGTCGGGCTTGCCTTCGCTTTTGGCTGGACCCCCTGCGTCGGACCGGTTCTGGCGATGATCCTGTTCAGTGCGGGAGCCGCTGAAACGGTCCAGCAAGGTGCTTTCCTGCTGTTCGGCTATGGCATCGGCATGACCTTGCCATTCATCCTCGCGGCCTTCTTTTTTGGGCCTTTCATGCAGTGGATGAAATCGGTCCGCCGTTACGTTGCTGTTGTCGAGAAGGGCATTGGCGCCACGCTGCTGGTCTTTGCCGCCCTGATCGGCACCAACACGGTCGGCGTTATTGCCCAGTGGATGATCGACACTTTCCCGGTATTCGGAACCATCGGATGAGGAGACAGGACATGACGCGTGTGATTTTTGGACTTCTCGCAGCCTTGCTGATCATTCACCCGGCATTGGCCGAGGTCGGTGAGGACGGTCTTCACAAGAATTCCTGGTTTACAGTTTCTTTCAAGGATGTGGCCGAGGATATCGCGGACGCCGAAAGCCAGGGCAAGCGGCTGGCCATGATCTTCGAGCAGCGCGGTTGCATCTACTGCAAGCAGCTGCATGAGGGGCCGTTGTCAGATCCGGAGGTCGTCGAGTTCATCAAGTCGAACTTCGTCGTGGTTCAGTACAATCTTTTCGGCGACGAGGAGGTGACCGACCTGGATGGCACCGCCCTGCCTGAAAAGGAGATGGCCAAGCGCTGGGGTGTGGTGTTCACGCCGACGATCCTTTTCATGCCGGAGGAGGTACCTGAGGCGGGCAATGCCGGCGCAGCCGCAGTCGCGACGATGCCCGGGGCCTTCGGAAAATGGACCACGTTGAACATGTTCGCCTGGATCCGGGAGAAAGGTTACGAGGGCGAGGAGCATTTCCAGAAATATCATGCCCGCCGTTTCCTCGAACAACAGAAGGCGCAGTAGGAGCGACCGGATGATGCCTCGAAAGGGCATATGCCTGTAACGCAACAACAAATTCAAAGATATGAATTTGTTGTTGCGTTGAAACGAATTTTACGATTTCCTGAATTCAAAGGTCAGCCAAAGCGTTGACCGACAAAAAAATGGGAGGAGATCCGGTGATGAGGATTGCTGTCACCACCGTGCTGGCGTTGATGCTTGGTGTTTCGGGCGTCTCGGCGGAGACGGTCAAGCCCGCTGACGTGAAGATCGTCGACGGCGCGGTCGCTCAGGCGCTGACCGACAAACCCGGCGATCCTGAAAAGGGGCGTCAGTGGGTCATGGGTCGCAAGCTTGGTAATTGCCTGGCTTGCCATGTGAATTCCGATATGGCGGATCAGCCGTATCACGGTGAAGTGGGCCCGCCTCTTGACGGGGTGGCCGGTCGCTGGACCGCGGCAGAGCTCCGGGCGATTGTCGTCAATTCCAAGGAAGCGCTTTCGCCGGAAACCATCATGCCTGGTTTTTATCGTGAAGCTGGCCTCAACCGGGTTGCCAAGAAATTTGCCGGCAAGACGGTCCTGACGGCTCAGCAGGTTGAGGATGTCATCGCGTATCTGATGACCCTGAAAGAGGAATAAAGGCAGGCGGTGGGCCATTATGCCCTCGCGAAGCTACGTTAAACGGAGGAATATCCAATGCAGATGACAAGGCGTGACCTGTTCGCGCTTGCTGCCGGCCTTGCTGCCGCTGGCCTGATCCAGGTTCCGGCCAACGCAAGCGAGGACGCGGTCGAAGCGGCCATCAAGAAATTTGCCGGCGGCATGCCGGAGACCGGCGGTGTCGAGATTGGCGCTCCGGAAATTGCCGAAAACGGCAATACCGTGCCGATCGAAGTGGCAGCAGACGGCGCCGCTTCAATCATGATCCTTGCCGCAGGCAATCCGAGCCCCGGGGTCGGGACGTTCCACTTTACTGAAATGTGTGCCGAGAGCCGCGCGTCCACGCGCATTCGTCTGGCGTCCACGCAGGATATCGTGGCCGTCGCGAAAATGCCGGACGGGTCGACGAAAATGGCCCGGCGCGAAGTGAAGGTGACCATCGGCGGCTGCGGCGGCTGAGGACGGAGGAAACAGAACCATGGCAAAAATCAAACCCCGCGTGAAAGTGCCGAAAAAGGCCAAGGCCGGTGAGGCCATCACGATCAAGACCCTGATCAGCCATCCGATGGAATCCGGTCAGCGCAAGGACCGCAAGACCGGTGAGCTCATTCCGCGCAAGATCATCAACAAGTTCGTCGCCAAATATAACGGCACGGACGTGTTCTGGATGGATATGGAGCCTGCTGTTGCCGCGAACCCCTATGTCGAGTTCTCGGTCAAGCTGACGGAGTCTGGAACCATGCGGTTCGAATGGACCGATGATGACGGTTCCGTCTACGACATCGAGAAAAAGATCTCCGTCGCTTGAACGAATGGAGACATGGGAGGATGGCATGAAAAAACTCTTGGCAATGGGGGTCATTGGACTCTTCGCGGCCACGGCAAACGTGGCGTTGGCCGATGAAGATGCCGAGCTGGTGGTTGACGGTCAGGCCTTTGTCACCAAGCTGGACGCACCGGCTGACTCACCGCTGTCGGAAATCCTGTCCGGCTGGCGGTTCCGGAATGACGAAACCCAGGAACTGCAGACAGACGATTTCGAAAATCCAGCAATGATCTTCGCGGAATACGGCGAGGAATTGTGGGAAACAGCGGACGGTGCTGATGGAAAATCCTGCGCGGACTGCCACGGTGATGCCGCTGAAAGCATGAAGGGTCTGCGGGCCTCAATGCCGAAATGGCACGATGGCAAGAAGACGCTGTTCGCGCTTGAGGATCACATCAACTGGTCCCGCGAAGAGCATCAGAAGGCCAAACCGTGGAAATGGGAAAGCCAGGAGATGCTGGCGATGACGGCCTATATCGGCCTGCAATCCCGCGGCATGCCCGTGAAGGTGAAGGTCGACGGTCCGGCCGCCGACTGGTGGAAGCGGGGTGAGGAACTTTACTACACCCGCGTCGGCCAGCTCGACATGTCGTGCGCCCATTGCCACGAGAACAATTATGGCAACATGATCCGGGCCGACCATCTCAGCCAGGGCCAGATCAACGGCTTCCCGGTCTACCGTCTGAAGTGGCAGGGCATGGGCTCGATCCACCGCCGTTTCAAAGGTTGCATGGACAATATCCGCGCAACCCCGTTCAAGCGCGGCTCGGACGAGTTTACCGCCCTTGAGCTCTATCTTGCATCGCGTGGTGAAGGCCTCTCGGTCGAAACACCGGCGCTGCGTAACTGATCCGGTTCGTGTCCGGGGTCCGTCGAGGGCTCCGGACACGGTCGGAGTTTAAACGCTTTATCTGCTCCTTTGCCTGAAATGCAGGGCGTTTCAGCTGGGAGAATTGTGTCCCGAAACGGGACTTGCTGAAGGAGCCTCATGTCATGTTGTCGCGCCGCGATTTCCTCCAGACGTCGTTTGCCGCCTCTGCAATCGTCGGTCTGAGCGGTTTCGGGAACTGGGCCCAGCTCGCCGCACAGCAGCGCCTTACCCAGAATCAGCTGCTGGACTTCGAGACCACTGGCAATGTCACCCTGGTGCATCTCACTGACTGTCATGCCCAGCTCATGCCAGTCTGGTTTCGTGAGCCGTCGATCAATATAGGGGTCGGTGAGTCAGCAGGCCTGCCGCCTCATATTTCCGGCAAGAAGTTTCTCGACACTTACGGTTTGAAAGCCGGCACCCCCGAGGCTTACGCGCTGACGTCTGAAGATTTTGTCGCGCTCGCCAGGGAATACGGCCAGATCGGCGGGTTTGACCGGGTCTCTACCGTTCTGAAGTCGATCCGCGCCGACCGGCCTGACGCGCTGTTCCTGGATGGCGGCGATACCTGGCACGGTTCCATGACGGCGTTGCGTACTGCCGGTCAGGACATGGTCAATGTCATGAACGCGCTGAAGCCGGACGCGATGACCTCGCACTGGGAGTTCACCTACGGGATCGACCGGGTGACCGAGATTGTCGATGAACTGCCGTTCCCCTTCCTTGGCGCCAACATCTTCGACAGTGAATGGAACGAGCCGGCATACGACTCCCACTCGATCTTCGAGCGGGGCGGGGTCAAGGTTGCTGTCATCGGTCAGGCTTTCCCGTATCTGCCGATCGCCAATCCGGGCTGGATGTTCCCGAACCTCTCCTTTGGCATCCGCGAGCAGCGCATGCGCGAGGTGGTCGAGGAAGTGCGCGCGGACGGTGCAGAGCTGGTTGTCGTGCTGTCCCATAACGGGTTCGACGTTGACCGCAAGATGGCGCGCCAGGTTGAAGGCATCGACGTCATTCTTTCCGGGCACACGCACGACGCCCTGCCGGAGCCGGTTCAGGTCGGTAACACGCTGGTGGTCGCGTCGGGCTCGCACGGCAAGTTCGTCTCCCGTCTGGATCTCGATGTCCGCGACGGTGGGGTGAAAGGTTTCAACTACCGCTTGATCCCGATCTTCTCGGACGTGATCGCGCCGGATCCTGAAATGACCGCACTGGTCGACGCCCAGCGCGCTCCTTTCAAGGCGGAACTTGGAGAGGTGATCGGCCAGACCGAATCCCTGCTCTACCGGCGCGGCAACTTCAACGGTACCTGGGACGACTTGATCTGCCAGGCGCTGCTGGAGGAACGCGAAGCCGATATCGCGCTGTCGCCTGGCTTCCGCTGGGGGCCGAGCCTGCTGCCGGGTGACGATATCACCCGCGAGGATATCTACAGCGCGACGGCGATGACCTATCCCAACGTCTATCGCAGCGAGATGACGGGCGAGCTGATCCACACAATCCTCGAGGATGTCGCCGATAACCTGTTCAACCCCGACCCCTACTATCAGCAGGGTGGTGACATGGTGCGGGTCGGAGGCATGGGCTACTCGATCGACGTCAACAAGCCGATCGGCAGCCGTATCTCGGGATTGACGCTACTGAAAACCGGCGAAGCCATCGATCCGGCCAAGTCCTATGTGGTCGCGGGCTGGGCGTCGGTAAACGAGGGTACCGAGGGCCCGCCGATCTACGACCTTGTCGAGGACTATGTCGCTCGCAAGGGACGGGTCGAAATCACCCCGAATTCAGCCGTGAAGACAATTGCCGGATAGACCGGGCCGGAGACGGAAAGATGACTGAGAAGACACCAACCTCACGCAGAACCTTCCTGAAGGGCGGCTTGGCTGCCGGTGGCGCACTCGCCGCGGCGCCGGCATTGGCCGCAGGCGATCCCGCGATCCTTGAGGTTCAGCCCTGGGCAAACGAGCTTGGCGAAGGCGTTGACGTAAAACCCTACGGCACGCCGTCACCCTATGAGGCTCATGTTCGCCGCAGGAATGTTCCCTGGCTGACCGCGGACCCTGTGAGCTCGATCAACTTCACCCCGCTGCATGAGCTGGACGGCGTGATTACGCCGAACGGCCTTTGCTTCGAGCGCCATCACAGCGGTGTCGCGGAGGTCGATCCGGCCAAGTACCGGCTGATGATCAACGGCTTGGTGGAGCGCGAGCTGGTTTTCACCATGGCGGACCTGAAGCGCTTCCCCCGGGAGAACCGCGCTTATTTCCTGGAATGCGCGGCAAACAGCGGCATGGAATGGCGCGGCGCGCAGCTGAACGGCTGTCAGTTCACCCACGGCATGATCCACAATGTCATCTATACCGGCATCCCGCTGAAGACGATCCTTGAGGAAGCCGGTCTCAAGACCAACGCGAAATGGATCATGCCCGAAGGCGCGGACGCAGCGGCCATGACCCGCTCCGTGCCGATCGAAAAGGCCCTCGACGACTGTCTGGTCGCCTTTGCCATGAACGGCGAGGCGCTGCGGCCGGAACAGGGTTATCCGGTGCGTCTGGTGGTGCCGGGCTGGGAAGGCAACATGTGGGTCAAGTGGCTGCGCCGCATCGAAGTCGGTGACATGCCCTGGCACCATCGAGAGGAAACCTCGAAATACACGGACCTCATGGCGGACGGCAAAGCTCGCCGCTTCACCTGGGAGATGGACGCCAAGTCGGTAATCACCAACCCGAGCCCGCAGGCACCGATCACGCACGGCAAGGGCCGGACGATCATTACAGGTGTCGCCTGGTCCGGGCGCGGTACCGTCAAGGAAGTGCACGTCACCACCGATGGCGGCCGCAACTGGCATCAGGCGCGGATCGACGGGCCGTCCTGGGACAAGTCGATGCACCGCTTCTATTACGAGTTCGACTGGGACGGCAGCCCGCTGCTGCTGCAGTCACGTGCAGTCGACAGCACCGGTTACGTGCAGCCGACCAAGAACGAGCTACGCGCCGTCCGCGGCGAGAATTCGATCTACCACAACAATGGAATCCAGACCTGGCATGTCAATGCGAACGGGGAGGCCGAGAATGTCGAAATTTCTTAATCTGGCGGCCCTGACCTTTGCTGTCGGCCTCGCAGGAGGCGCGATGGCGGAGCCCACTGGCCTCGGCCGTCCGGCGACACCGGACGAGGTGGCTGCCTGGGACATTGACGTGCGCCCTGATGGTCTCGGCCTGCCGGAAGGCAGTGGCTCGGTAGAGGCCGGTGAGCCGATTTTTGCGGAACGATGCGCCTCCTGCCATGGCGATTTCGGCGAGGCTGTCGATCGCTGGCCGGTGCTGGCCGGTGGTATTGACACGCTGACCAGTGCTCGCCCGGTCAAGACCATCGGGTCCTACTGGCCTTATCTCTCGACTGTCTGGGATTACGTGCACCGGGCCATGCCGTTCGGCGATGCGCAGTCCCTGACGGCTGACGAGACCTATGCGCTGACGGCCTATCTGCTCTATCTGAACGATCTGGTCGATGACGATTTCGAGCTCAGCCGGGACAATTTCACAGAAGTCGCCATGCCGAATGCTGCGGGCTTCTATCCGGACGACCGTACGGAGTCTGCCGTCTGGAAGAGTCGCACTCCCTGCATGACGGACTGCAAGCCCGAGGTGAAGATCACGGCCCGTGCGCAGGTTGTCGACGTGACGCCGGACGATCCGACATCCAAGCATTCCGCAGCGGCTCCGGCGGCGGATGAAGCGGCTGCCGAAAAAGACGAAGCAACCCAGGTTGCCGCCGCGCCGGCTGTGGATCCGGCGCTGGTCAAGGCCGGGGAAAAGGTCTTCAAGAAATGCAAGGCGTGTCATGCTGTCGGCGATAAGGCAAAGCACAAGATCGGGCCGCACCTGAATGGTATCTTTGGACGAGCCGCTGGTACTGCGGAAGGTTTCAAGAAATACTCCAAGGATATGAAGGGCGCCGGCGCTGACGGGCTGGTCTGGGACGAGGAAACCCTCGCGACCTTCCTCGCCAAGCCCAAGTCGATGATCAAGCGGACCAAGATGGCCTTTGCCGGTCTGAAGAAAGAAGACGATCTCACGGCTGTTATCGCTTACCTGAAGGCGATGACAGAGTAGGAAAGGATATCCGGATGAGTGTGTGGACGGCTCGCATCGTCAAGGCAGTCAGCCTTGCAATGGTGCTTGCCGTCTCACCTGCGTCCGGTCCGGTTGGTGCGAGCGAAATCGGGGATGCGAAGACCGGGGCAAGGCTTTTCCAGGTCTGCAAAGCCTGCCACCGTGTCGGTAAGGATGCGCGAAACTCCGTCGGCCCGCATTTGAACGGCGTGTTTGGCCGCGTAGCCGGCTCGGTCGAGGCTTTCCGGTATTCCGAAGGATTGATCCGCGCCGGAGCCGACGGCCTGATCTGGACAGCGGACAGTCTGGACGCCTATCTCGAAAACCCCAAAAGCCTGGTGTCGCGGACGCGGATGAATTTCATCGGCATGCCGAGCGCTGAGGACCGGTCGCATGTGATCGCCTATCTGCGCGCCTTCTCCGACAAGCCGAGCGACATTCCGGAAGCGGAACCCACATCGACGGCGACCGACCATGCGGTCGATCCGGCCATTCTCGCCATCGTCGGCGATCCGGACTACGGTGAATATCTCTCCGGTGAATGCCTGACATGCCACCAGAAGAGCGGATCGGACAGCGGTATCCCCGCGATTACCGGGTGGCCGCGGGAGGATTTTGTCGTCGCCATGCATGCCTACAAGACCGAGATCCGGCCGCACCCGGTGATGCGGATGATTGCCGGCCGTTTGTCGGACGAAGAGATCGCCGGGTTGGCAGCGTATTTCGAAAGCCTCGAATGAACGGGGCGTAATAGGGAGGAAGTGCCATGTCTCTGAGTAGAAGGTCGATCCTTAAAGGAGCGGCGGCGACCGCCGCTCTTACCACGGCGCCGATGATCATGGGCGCCAGTCACGGAAAGCCGAAAGTGGTCGTCGTCGGCGGCGGCGCCGGCGGCGCGACTGTAGCGCGGTACCTTGCGAAAGACAGCAAGGGCGCGCTCGACGTCACTTTGATCGAGCCGACCCGCACCTATTTCAGCTGCTTCTTCTCCAATCTTTATCTCGGCGGTTTCCGGAGCCTTGAATCGCTTGGCCATACATACGGAACGCTCGCCAGCGAATACGGCATCAACGTCGTGCACGACTGGGCCGTTGGCGTCGACCGGGACAAGAAGACTGTCTCCCTGGCTGGCGGGGCAGCATTACCCTATGACCGGCTGGTTCTCTCCCCCGGTATCGATTTCGTCGACGGTTCGGTACCAGGCTGGGATGTCACGAAGCAAAACCATATGCCCCATGCCTACAAGGCGGGCTCGCAGACTGAGCTTCTGAAGGCGCAGGTCGAAGCGATGCGGCCGGGTGGTGTGTTCGCAATGGTTGCTCCGCCGAACCCGTACCGGTGCCCTCCGGGCCCGTATGAGCGCGTTTCGATGGTTGCGCATATGCTGAAGGAGAAGAACCCGAAGGCGAAGATCCTGATCTTCGATCCGAAGAAGAAGTTCTCGAAACAGGGGCTGTTCCAGGCCGGCTGGGAAAACAGCTATCCGGGGATGGTCGACTGGCTGGATGCCGAATTCACGGGGGCTCTGGAGGAAGTACGGCCGGAGAGCATGGAGCTGGTTGTCGGCGGCGAGGTGACGAAGGCGGACGTGGTCAACGTCATTCCGGCCATGAAGGCCGGCAGGATCGCCGAACAGGCGGCGATCACGAACGACAAGGGCTGGGCACCTGTGGTTCCCGCCACGCTGCAGAGTCGAGAGGACGAGAATATCCACGTTCTCGGAGATTCCGCGCATCAGGGGGACATGCCGAAATCCGGTTTTTCCGCCAACAGCCAGGCCAAGGTGGCGGCGAATGCCATTCGCGGTGCACTGACCGGCTCGAAGGTCTTTCCGGCCAAGTTCTCAAACACTTGCTGGTCGCTGATAGGCACCAATAACGGCGTGAAGGTTGGCGCTGCCTATGAGGCGACGGCGGAGAAGATCGCCAAGACCTCGGGCTTTATCAGCCAGAACGGCGAGGATGCCGCCCTTCGCAAGCAGACCTACGAGGAAAGCATCGGCTGGTACGCCGGGATCAGCAAGGACATGTTCGGCTGACATGCATTGACCCCGCCGCCTGGCCGGACTGGCCGGCGGCGGGACGCTTAGCCTGAGCATCTGACAGACTGGTCGATATGGAATTTCTTGAGACATTGCTTGCGAGCGACCTGCTGTCGGATCCGGCGAAGGCCGGACTTGGCGGGTTGCTGGTCGGTGTCGCTTTCGGGGGCTGCGCTCAGGCCAGCCGCTTCTGTCTCAGAAGCGCATCGCTGGAATTCTGGCGCGGCACGGCAGGGCCGAGTTTCGCAGTCTGGCTGCTCGTCTTCGGCTCTGCGCTGTTATTCGTTCAGTTGTTGCTCTGGTCGGAAGCCTTGCCGGCAATGGAGGTACGGCAGCTGACCTCCGTCGGAACGCTCTCGGGAGCAATAATCGGCGGCGCACTGTTCGGCATCGGCATGATCCTCGCCCGCGGCTGTGCCAGCCGCCTGCTGGTGCTTTCGGCGACCGGGAATCTCCGGGCCCTGATGACCGGGCTGCTGGTGACGGTCGTGGCCCAGGCGGCGCTTTCCGGCATCCTGTCGCCCTTGCGGCTCGACCTCTCCGCCCTCTGGACGGTCAGTCCGGAAATCCGGAACCTCAATCTTCATGTTCCCGATGTTTTCGGCATCCTCCTCGGCGGCGCCCTGCTGGCGGTCGCGGTGCTGTTGGCATCCAGATCGGCTCTGGGCTGGCCCCGTGCCCTGCTATCCGTGGCGCTGGGCGGGACCATCGCGGGCGGCTGGCTCTTTACGGCGTCTCTGGCGCATGTCTCTTTCGAGCCGGTATCGGTTCTGAGCGTTACCTTCACGGGGCCGTCGGCGGATACGCTCATGGCGCTGATCACCGCACCCAGCGTACCGCTGAGTTTCAGTCTCGGTCTCGTGCCCGGCGTCGCTCTCGGATCCTGCGCGTCGTCGCTCGTCAGGCGGGAATTCCGTGTCGAGGTTTTTGACCAGTCGACGGGTATGGTGCGTTACGTCTTCGGCGCTGTGCTGATGGGCTTCGGCGGTATGCTCGCCGGCGGCTGCGCGGTCGGTGCCGGCGTCACCGGCGGATCGGTACTGTCTCTGACCGCCTGGCTGGCATTGCTCTCCATGTGGCTCGGTGCCGGGGCCTGCCAGTGGTCAATGGGAGAGCGGGGCTATTCTCCGGCTCCAGGAAGGGCTCTTTCATGAGCGACGTCGCAGAAAACAGAGGTTCCATGTCGCTGATTATCCGTCTGTTTCTCGGAATCGTCCTTTTCCTCAGCTCGGCCGGTGGCCTTGTGGTGGAGATCGTCGCCGGCCGCCTGATCGCGCCCTATGTCGGCATGTCGCTCTATACCTGGACGGCGATTATTGCTGTGGTTCTGGCTGGCCTCTCCGCCGGGCATTGGATCGGTGGTCTCATGGCCGGTCCCGAAACGGACAGGCAGAGTGTATTGAAGCGTCTGGCTGGTTCGCTTGCATTGGCCGGAGCGAGCAGCCTGCTTGCTCTTGTCTTGCTCAATGATCTGGCTGTCGGGCTGCTGTCGTCAGGGCTCGGCCAGGTGACGATCGTGGTTTGCCTGACAACGGCACTGTTCCTGTTGCCGAGCCTCTTTGTCGGCATGGTTGCGCCGATGGTCACAAAACTGTCCGTCGACGCCAATCCGGGCCAGACGGGGGCCGTGATTGGAACCATGTATGCTGTCGGCACGGCCGGAAGCATTTTAGGCACGCTCTCGGCCGGCTATCTCTTCATCTCCTGGATCGGCTCCAGCGGCACGCTGATCGCCGTGACCGTGCTATACGGCACCCTCGCTTTGGGGTGCGCTCTGCTCGCGGGAAGGCGTCCGGCTCTGATTGCCGCCGTATCGATCGTGGTCCTTGGCTTGCCCCTCGCCGGGACAGGGATCGCCCGCGGTGCGTTCACCTCCAGATGCACTGTCGAAAGCGACTATTTCTGCATCGTCATCGATGACTTTGCGCCCTATAGCGGTCGTCCGAGCAATCTGATGGTGCTGGATAATCTGGTGCACAGCATCAATGACAAGGCAGACCCGAGCCTGCTCTTCAGCCCCTATATTCAATTCGTCGATGAGTTTGCACGGCGCCGGTTCCCGCTCGATCTTCCCGGTGTGGATTTCTCGGCCTTCTTTATTGGCGGCGGCGGTTACTCCCTGCCGCGTTCCTGGGCGGCGACAGTCCCCGGCGCCCGTCTGGTGGTCGCGGAAATCGATCCGGCGGTCACGGCGGCGGCGCGTGACCATCTTTGGCTGGATGTGTCCGCATCCGGGCTCGAGATCCATCACCGTGATGCCCGTGCCCTGCTGCAGTCCCTGCCGCCCGAACCCCGGTTCGACGTGATTTTCGGCGACGCCTTCCACGACATATCCGTGCCAACCCATCTGGTAAGCCGCGAATTTAATGCCGAGGTCGCGGCCCGGCTGCGTCCGCAAGGTTTCTACGTCGCGAATGTGGTGGATGGGGCCCGCAATCCGCGCTTCCTCGCAGCGCTGGTCCAGACACTGGCGCTAGACTTCGCGGATGTGACGGTCTGGCGGGAGATTGGCGAGGGGACCGGCGTCGGCCCGGACGGCCGCGTGACCTATGAGGTTGTTGCGGCTCTGTCAGGCGTGCCGGAAAAAACGATCCATTCCGCCTTCGGGATCCGCCGTAGCTGGCAGCGGATCGCGATCGGGGACCTGATGGATCCCGGAGAAGTTTCTCCGGTTGTGCTGACCGACGATTTCGCCCCGGTGGACCGGCTGCTGGCGCCGGTCCTGTTCTCGGGTGTGCCTACTGAGTGACTTGGGCCGTCTGCGGGCGCTCCAGCATCGAGTCGACCGGGAGGCCTGCGTCCGCTGACCACTCGACCATTGAGCCGTCATACATCTTGGCAGCCGTGTTCCCGAGGATTTCCTGGGAAACGAACCAGCCGAGGCTTGCCCAGTGGCCGGTATTGCAGAAGTTGATCTGCGCGCCATCGGTCGTGATGCCGGCCATCCTGTAGAGCTTCGTGATGGTGTCCCGGTCCCGGAACGTGCCGCCGTTCTGCGTCAGCCAGTTTTCCGGCAGGTTGCGTGCACCCGGGATGGTTCCCGCGCGCTTTGCCTTGGCATGCTTGTTGATGCCGAGGAACTGGTCCTGCGGCCGGTTGTCGACGATCACCGCGCCGGCGTCGCTTGCCGCGGCCATATCGGCTTTCGTGACCAGCATGTCCTCACGCAGCTCTACGGAGAAAATCGTCGGCTCCGGCACGATCTCACCGGTTTCGAGCGGGTTTACCGGCTGCTTCGTCTTTGCGTCAATCTCGGCTGTGTAGGCCTTCATGCCGCCGTTCAGGATCGACACCGCGTCATGGCCGGCGACCTTGAACGTCCAGTAGATCCGGGTAGCCGTCCCCATATCGAGCGCTGATTTTCCGGCCGGAACGATGACGACGTGATCTTCGTTCTCGATACCGAGATTGCCGATCGTGGTTTCCAGCGTCTCGGCGCTGGAAAGCTGGGCGATCGTGCCGTTGCCGTCCTCGGTGCGCCAGCCGTCCTTCAGGTAATTGGTCCAGATCGCGCCGGGAATGTGGCCGCGCAGGTAATCTTCCTTGCTGGCACCGGCGAGGCGGCCGCGCACATCGAGAAAGACGATGCCGGGCTTGCCGATATTGGCCGCTGCCCACTCGACGCTGACCAGTGGCGTCGCCGCCTGGGCGACCGCAGACCCGCACAGTGCGACCAGGGCAATCAAAGCTGTGACGATCGATTTCATTGTCGTGTTCCGTTCTCTTGACCGGCCGGTTATTGCGGTGGCGCTTGATCCGGGAGTGGGCCGATCTGGCCTCTGTTCCGGTCGGCGGCAATGACGGCAATCCGGTGCCGGTAATCTTAGGAATTCGTATCGGCTGTTTCGCTTAATAGAGCGAGAGATCAGCTGTTCGTGGAGGATAAATATAAAATTCGTTCCCGATCGCCTAGGTCACGCTATGAAATTAGAACGAAGCGGTCAGATATTGTTTCGCGTGTGGAAAATACGTTCTCCACTGCTGCTGTTCCCGGAACGGATCGTGTGGGTTGCCGGCTCGTTCGTCCCGGTGGCATCAGGCTTGGCGGAGCGCATTTTTCCTCTGCTCGCCCGACGGGCGGAAAAGAGGACGCCTGCACGGACTCTATTTATCGGATGGCTGAAAGTCCGGCGGGGGGTAATCTGTCAGTGCCAGCCGCTTCGCCTGTTAACATTTTTGGCTTGAGCGCGTTCAACGGAGTTTTATCGAATGATCCTGACATTTTGCGGCGCGGCCGGAACCGTCACCGGGTCGTGCTATTGGCTGCAAACCGACCGCTGTCAGTTCCTGGTCGATTGCGGGATGTTCCAGGGTTCGAAAACCCTGAAGGAGCTCAACTACGGGCCCTTTCCGTTCGACCCGAAGAAGATTTCCTTCGTTCTGCTGACCCACGCGCATATCGATCATTCGGGGCTCATTCCCAAGCTGGTCAAGCAGGGCTTCACCGGACAGATCTTCGCCACAAGCGGAACGGTCGATCTCTTGACCTACATGTTGCCGGACAGCGGCAATATTCAGGAGATGGAGGTCGAGCGGCTGAACCGGCGGAACGCGCGGCGCGGCCGTCCGGCTGTCACGCCGATGTACGACAAGGAAGATGCACAGGCCGCGCTCGGCTCCTTTTCTTCTGTCGAGTACGAGACATGGCGTGAGGTCGGCGAGGGCGTTCGTGCCCGGTTCTGGAATGCCGGACATATTCTCGGGTCTGCGTCTATCGAGGTGGAGGTGTCGTCCGGGGATCCGGACGCGCGCCTGTCCCGACTGCTGTTCTCCGGCGATATCGGGCCCGACCACAAGCTGCTCCACCCGGACCCTGAAGCGCCGGGGAACTGGGACTGGGTCTGCTGTGAGGCGACCTACGGCGGGCGGCCTCGTATCGATGTAACGCCTGAACACCGGCGGACTGTGCTCGCTGAGGAAGTGAACACGGCGCTGTCGCGGGGAGGAAACCTTCTGATTCCTGCATTCGCAGTCGAGCGGACGCAGGAGCTTCTGCTCGATCTTGGAGCACTGTTCGATCAGGGGCGTATCCCTGAGGTGCCGGTTTTCCTCGACTCGCCGCTGGCGATCCGAGCGACCGAAGTATTCGAGAAGAACTCTTTCATGCTGGAGGATCTGCCGGCCGTTGGGGCCAGCTTCAGACGCCCGAACATCCGCTTCACCGAGTCGGTCGATGAAAGCAAGCTGATCGCCCGGGTGAAGGGCGGGGCGATTATCATCGCCGGCAGCGGCATGTGCGACGCCGGACGGATCCGGCATCATCTGAAGCAGAATCTGTGGCGGTCCGATGCGACTGTCCTGCTGGTCGGTTATCAGGCTCCCGGCTCACTTGGAGCGCTCCTCTCGGCCGGGGTCGATGCGGTCACGATTTTTGGTGAAGAGCACCGCGTAAAGGCGGCTATCCGGCAGATCGATGTGTATTCCGGACATGCTGACGGAGACGAATTGATCGATTGGCTGACGGACCGGTTGCCGGTGAAATCGGCAATCTTCCTCACACATGGTGAGGAAGAGGCCCTTGCAGCCATGCGGGACGGTTTGCAGGCCAAGGGTGTCGACCCGGACCGGATTGTCATTCCACAACTGGATGACGCCGTCGACCTGTCGGCTGGCCGCGCCGCGATCCAATTCAAGAAAAAGGTCAGGCGGCTTACGCCAGAAGCGGTTCGGGGGCCGGATTGGCATAATGATTTGGCGGAGTTCTCCCTTCGTCTAAGGGAAAAAATGGAGACCGCCGCCGATGACCGCTCACGGCGCACGATCATGCGGCGCGTTGCGAGAGCTCTGGACGACACCGAGCGGCCGTGACCCACTGATTGGGGGGAGAATCCTGCATCACGAAGCCGTGAGCGCCGGTTATCACATGCTCTGCCCATCTTAAATCATAAGAATTCTCAAAGGGGCCTGCTATCGGCGACAGTCGTTTGACGGCCCGTCAGTCAGGCTGGCAAACACCATGTCCATCGGGGGACTCCATATGCCCACTGATCTGTTTACGCGTCGTACCCTGATCGCAGCCGGCGGTGCCGTTGCGGCAACGTGGGTTTCCGGTCGCCTTGTTCCCGCCCGCGCGCAAGGTCTGGCGGCGACGCCTTCGATGCGCGGTGGCTCCAATAATTATATCCCCAACGCGCCGATCGTGGATCGGATCGGTGGCGGCGGTTTCTGGATGACGGGAACGGTGCGCCGCGCGGGCGATGGTGTCCCGCTTGCGGGACAGCGCATCCAGATCTGGGCGCATACGACCGAAGGATACGAGCGTGACCCTCACAGTCATGGCGCCACGCTGACCGACGCGAACGGGGAGTTCCGGCTTGAGATGCCGCAGATCGTGCCTGCGTTCGGTCAACCGCACGGACACCTGGCTTATGACAGCGACGAATTCGAGACCGTCTTCCTGCGTCCGGTCATGTCGAGCTCGCAAGATACCAGTTTGCGCGCGGATTTTGTCCTGAAACCGGCTTGATCAGGGGCATTCTTGGAGAATGAGGCGAGGCCGTACGATTCTGGTCTGGTCCGGTCTCCTGGCCGTCATCGCGACGCCGCTCGCCGCGGCGGCGGCGAGTCCCCTGCTTGCTTGGCGCGATCCGATCTACATCGCGGCCGGGTTTGCGGGGATCGTCGCGATGATCCTCCTGCTGGTTCAGCCCTTGCTGATTGGCGGGTACCTGCCGGGCCTGCCCGGCCAGCGCGGGAGGCGGGTCCATCGGGTCATCGGACTTGCTCTCGTCACGGCGGTTGCGATCCACGTTGCGGGCCTTTGGATCACCAGCCCGCCGGACGTGATCGACGCGCTTCTGTTCGCATCACCGACGCCATTCTCGGACTGGGGCGTGATCGCCATGTGGGCGGTCATCGCGGCGGCTGTCCTGGCTGTGTTCCGCCGCCGGCTCCGGCTGCGCCTGCGCACATGGCGCCTCGGTCACACGGCTCTGGTGGCGGTAACAGTCCTCTGCAGTGTGGTTCATGCGATCCTGATCGAGGGAACGATGGAGACACTATCGAAGCTGGTTCTCTGTACGCTGGTCGTCCTTGCGGCTGTGAAAGTCGTCACCGATCTGCGGGTGTGGGCCATTCGGCGTTAAGGTATGTAGAACCTCGGCTCTTTTTTGCGTCGTCAACTCGGAGCGATACACTGCCTGACGATGACATGCCTATGCTTCTGCCATCGGATATTCACGTTCCGCCTCACCACGCGTTGATATTCGATTTGACAGAAGGTCGAAAAGCGCTCTCAAGTCAGCAAAGCGTCCCCTGATTTTCATGTTTGCGAACGAGGCCGAGAGTGTCTGTCGACAATCTGAACAGCTTGCTGTTGGAAAACCCCGAAATCGAAGCCGTTTTCGCCTGTGTCTGTGACTTGAACGGCACGATGCGCGGCAAGCGCCTGCCGATCGAACAGGCGGTGAAAATCCTCGGGGGCGGCCTCCGCATGCCGCTTTCGACCCTCAGCGTCGATGTCTGGGGAGAGGATATCGAAGGCAGCGAGCTTGTCTTCGAAACCGGAGATTCCGACGGGATCTGCGACTTCACCGGACGCCCGATCGTTCTGATCAATTGGACAAACCGGCCCTCCGCGTTGGCCATGTTGTGGATGCGTGAGGAGGATGGAAAGCCTTTCCTGGGCGACCCGCGCCGGGCACTGGCCGATGTCGTGGCCCGTTACAAGGAGCGGGGCCTGACCCCGGTGGTTGCGACCGAGATGGAGTTCTATCTCTACGATCCAAGCGGCACGCAACCAGAGCCGCCGCGCTCGCCGATTACGGACAAGCGGCTGGATTCAGACGGCGCGCTGTCGCTGGACGAGCTAGAGCATTTCGACGCGTTCCTGGACGATGTCTACGATGCCTGCGCCGAGCAGGGCATCCCGGCAGACGCAGCCATATCCGAGAATGGCGCCGGTCAGTTCGAGATCAACATGGTGCATGTGGCTGACGCGTTGAAGGCGGCCGATGATGCTGTTCTTTTCAAGCGTCTGGTCCGTGGTATCGCCCGCAAGCACGGCCTTGCCGCGACGTTCATGGCGAAGCCCTACGGAGATCGGGCGGGCAGTGGTCTGCACGTCCACTTCTCGCTCGAGAACGAGGCGGGCGAGAACCTGTTCGATAACGGCACCGACGAAGGTGCGCCGCTGATGCGGAACGCGGTCGCTGGACTGCTGGCGACCATGCAGGAAAACACGCTGGTCTTCGCCCCGCACGAAAACTCCTATCGCCGGTTGCTGCCGGGCGCGCACGCGCCGACAAGCGTTGCCTGGGGGTATGAAAACCGCACCGCCGCCATCCGCATTCCGGGCGGCAGTCCCAAGGCACGCCGGATCGAGCACCGGGTCGCGGGCGCGGACACGAATCCCTATCTTGTGCTGGCCAGCATCCTCGGCGGTGCGCTCATCGGGATCGAGGGCGAGATGCAGCCGGCGGATCCGATCAGTGGCGATGCCTACAGCATGAAGCTCGATCACCTGCCGCTGGACTGGGCGACCGCGATCGAGGCCTTCCGGCGGGGCCGCAATATCCGGAAAGTCTACTCGCAACGGCTGCAGACCATGCTGGTCGAAAGCAAGCTGCAGGAGCTGAAGCGCTTCGCCCGTCAGGTGACTGACTTCGAGTATGACAGCTATCTGGAGGTCGTGTGATGAGCCGCCCGGAAATGATTTTCGAGGGCGTGACCGCGCATACTGGCAGCTACTATGCGGCCAGCGCCAACCCGTCGCCGGAGCGTCCGCCACTGAAGGGGGACGTTGAGGTCGACATTCTGGTCGTCGGCGCTGGCTATAGCGGGCTTTCGACCGCGCTGCACCTGGCCGAGAAGGGGCACAAGGTCGCGATTATCGAGGCGGCCCGGGTCGGTTGGGGCGCCTCGGGGCGCAATGGCGGGCAGATCGTCAATGGCCTGAACGCCAGCCTGCAGACCATCAAGAAGCGCTATGGCGCGGACACCGCCAATTTCGTTGCAGGCCTGGTGCAGGAAGGTGGCGAGATTATCCGTGAACGGGTGAAGACCTACGATATCCAATGCGATCTGAAGGATGGCAACGTCTTCACAGCCTATACCGGCGCGCATATGCGCGAGCTGGAGGAGCGGCTGAAGCTCTGGCAGGGCTACGGGATCAACAATCAGGAAATGCTCGACAAGGAGCAGCTCCGCAAACATGTCAATTCGGACGTCTATGCGGGCGGTGTGATCGATCATTCCGGCGGCCATATGCACCCGCTCAACCTTGCGCTCGGCGAGGCTGCCGCGTTCGAGAAACTGCGCGGGGTAATCTACGAGCAGACGCCCGCCGTGCATGTCGATACCGAGGCGGCAAAGCCTATTGTGAAGACGCCGGATGGCTCGATCACCTGCTCGACGCTTGTGCTGTGCGGCAATGCCTATCTGGGGCATGTGGTGCCAACGCTGACGGCGCGGGTCATGCCGGTCTCGACCCAGGTCATGGCGACGGAGCCGCTTGGCGAAGCGCGCGCGGCCGAGCTGATCCCGACCGACGTCTGTGTCGAGGATGTGCGCTACATTCTCGACTATTTCCGCCTCTCCGCCGACAAGCGCATGCTGTTCGGCGGGGGAACGGTCTATGGCGGCACCGACCCGCACGATATCAGGGCCAAACTGCTGCCGAATATGAACAAGGTGTTCCCGCAACTGAAGGGCGTGAAAATCGACTACGCCTGGAGCGGAAACTTCGCCCTTTCCTTCAGCCGCGTGCCGCAGATGGGCCGGATCGGAAACAATACTTATTTCGCGCACGGCTATAGCGGCCACGGCGTTACAGGCTCCCACACCTTTGGCCGTATCCTCTCGGAAGCCATCCATGGCGACCGTTCCCGGTTCGACGTGTTCGAGAAGGTGCCGTGGTACCCGTTCCCGGGCGGCCGGATGTTCCGGGTGCCCTATTCGGCGGCGGGCTCGTGGTGGTACGCGCTACGGGACAAGCTGGGGGTCTAAGACAGAGAAAGGCGCGACCAGTGATGGTCGCGCCTTTTGGCTTATGGAGCGACTGTCAGCTCAGCTTACTCAGCCACGCAATCGGCGAAGTAGTGCATCTGCCCATCTTCCCCGACTTCTTGCACGAGACCGTGGATGTCGGTTTCGAAGCCCGGGCATTCGCGGGCGAATTCGCGGTTGAACTTCAGATATTCGACGATCTTCCCGTTGAACACCTCGCCCGGGATCAAGAGCGGGATGCCCGGCGGGTAGGGTGTGACCAGGCTGGTGGTGATCCGGTCCTCGAGTGCGTCGATCGGCACGCGCTGCGTGGTGCGGCGGGCGATATGGGAGAATGCCTCGCTGGGATTCATGGCGGGCGTAAGGTCGCTCAGATACATCTCGGTGGAGAGGATCGCCACGCCGTACTTGGCGTAAAGCGCGTGAACGTGCTGGCAGAGATCGCGCAGCCCCATCTGCTCGTAGCGCGGCTGTTTTGCGCAGAACTCGGGCATGGTGCGCCACATCGGCTGGTTCTTGGCATAGTCGTCCTTGAACTGCTGCAGTGCGGTCAGCAGCGTGTTCCAGCGCCCCTTGGTGATGCCGATCGTGAACATGATGAAAAAGCTGTAGAGGCCGGTCTTCTCCACGACCACGCCGTGCTCGGCCAGATACTTGGTCACGATGGATGCGGGAATGCCCCAGTCCTCGAACCGTCCGTCGAGGTTCAGGCCGGGGGTGATAAGCGTGGCCTTGATCGGGTCCAGCATGTTGAAGCCCGGCGCCATGTCGCCGAAACCGTGCCAGGAATCCTCCCCATCGGCGGCCTGAACGCCGTCCGCGTCGGTCTTTTTCAGCACCCAGTCCCTGGTGTTACCGACGCCTTCATCGGCCAGCGCGTCCGGTCCCCAGACCTGGAACCACCAGTCGTCTTCGCCGAATTCGTCGTCGACCTTGCGCATGGCGCGGCGGAAATCGAGCGCCTCGGCGATGCTTTCCTCCACCAGTGCGGTGCCCGCCGGGGGTTCCATCATGGCGGCGGCGACATCGCAGCTGGCGATGATGCTGTATTGCGGGCTGGTGCTGGTATGCATCAGGTAGGCTTCGTTGAAGAGGTGCCGGTCCAGCTTGACCTCTTGCGAATCCTGCACCAGAACGTGGCTTGCCTGGCTGATCCCGGCCAGCAGTTTGTGAATGGACTGCGTGGCATAGGTCACTGAGTGCTTCGTCCGTTCCCGTTTGCGGCCCATCGAATGGTAGGTGCCGTAGAACGGATGGAAGGAGGCATGCGGCAGCCAGGCTTCGTCGAAATGCAGGTTCTCGACGTAGCCGTCGAGCAGGCCTTTGATGGTCTCTGTGTTGTAGAGCACGCCGTCGTAGGTGGATTGCGTCATTGTCATGATGCGCGGCTTGACCGCATCGGCATCGATGCCCTTGAGCAGCGGGTTCGCCCGGATCTTGGCCTTGATCGACTCGACCTCGAACTCGGATTGTGGGATCGGGCCGATGATGCCGTGATGGTTCCGCGTCGGCTTCAGAAAGACCGGGATGGCGCCTGTCATGATGATCGAATGCAGGATGGACTTGTGGCAGTTGCGGTCCACCACGACCACGTCGCCCGGCGCCACAGTATGGTGCCAGACCATCTTGTTCGAGGTCGAGGTGCCGTTGGTCACGAAGAAGCAGTGATCGGCGTTAAAAATGCGCGCGGCATTGCGTTCGGAGGCGCCGATGGCGCCGTTGTGGTCGAGCAGCTGGCCTAGCTCCTCCACGGCGTTGCAGACATCAGCCCGCAGCATGTTTTCGCCATAGAACTGGTGATACATCTGGCCGATCGGGCTTTTCAGGAAGGCAACGCCGCCCGAGTGGCCGGGGCAGTGCCAGGAGTAAGAGCCGTCCTCGGCATAGTCGAGTAGGGCCTTGAAGAAGGGCGGCTGGATGCTTTCAAGATAGCCCTTGGCCTCGCGTATGATGTGGCGTGCCACGAATTCCGGCGTGTCCTCGAACATGTGGATGAAGCCATGCAACTCGCGCAGGATATCGTTCGGGATGTGGCGGCTGGTCTTGGTCTCGCCGTAGATATAGATCGGCACCTCGGAATTCTTCCAGCGCACTTCCTCGATGAAGGTGCGCAGGTTCAGGACAGCCGGATCGAGATCGGGTCCGGGGGTGAATTCCTCGTCATCGATGGACAGAACGAAGGCGCTGGCCCGCGACTGCTGCTGGGCGAATTGCGACAGGTCGCCGTAGGTGGTCGCCCCGAGCACTTCGAAACCCTCGGCTTCGATGGCTTGCGCGATGGCACGAATGCCCAAGCCGGAAGAGTTCTCCGAGCGAAAATCTTCATCGATGATGACGATGGGGAAGCGGAACTTCATGGACATGTCCTAGCGGGAACATTGGTGACGGGGCACCCATCCATAATCCATAGACCAGCTCAATCACCCTGCCAACGAGGATCGGGAATGCAGGGCATGCAGCCCGCCTGTCTGGCCGGGATTGCCGACTTGCTCACTCCACCCCGGCGAGGATGGCGTCGATTTCGTCCGGGGTGCAGTTCAGCTCTTCCAGGATCGCGCGACTGTCCTGACCGACCCTGACCGGCGCGCTGGTCTCTGTCAGCGGGCCGTCTTCGTTGGCCAGGAACGGTGCGCCGACCATGTCGGTGTTCTCGTCAAGACCCTCACCGGACGTATTGACCAGAATGCCCCGGTGCGCGAGTTGCGGGTCCGAGAGAGCTGCTTCCAGGCCGCGTACCTGCTGCACTGCAACGCCATGTTGCTTCAGGACCGGGAGCCATTCCTCCGCAGTCCGGGCTTTCATGGCGGCCTGGACCAGATCCCGGCCGGTACCGAAATTTTCCTGCCGCGCGGTTTCCGTGGCATAGCGTGGGTCCTGCAAGTGTTCCTCCAGTCCGAGGGCACGGAAACAGGCTTCCTGTTGCGCCGATGTCAGGGTCGCCAGAAGCAGGATCCCGTTGCTTGTCTCGAAGGCGCCCGCGGTGGGTTGCGCCATCGGCGAGCCGTTGCCGAGCAGGCCCGGCAGATTGCCGCGCATCATGTAATCCGCCGCCTGGCAGGACATCATCTGAAGTGCCGTGTCGTACATCGCGACGTCGAGATACTGGCCCTCGCCGGTGACTGCGCGCCGATACAATGCGGAAGCGATCGCGTAGGCTGCCGAGATGCCGGTGGTCATATCGATCAGCATGAAACCGACGCGGGTGGGCCCGGTTTCAGGATGCCCGGTCAGGGACATCATGCCTGAATCCGCCTGCACGGCGACATCGTATGCCCGCTCAGCGCTTTTCGGGCCGCTCTGGCCGTAGCCGCTGATCGAGCAATAGACCACGTTCGGGTTGGCCGCGCGCACGCTCTCGTAATCTATGCCGAGCTTGGCGGCGACGCCCGGAACGAAGTTTTCGACGACCACATCCGCGTTCTCGACCAATTTAACCGCTGCCGCTCGCCCAACGTCGGATTTGAGGTCGAGCGCGATGCTGCGTTTGTTGAGATTGACAGTGAGGAATGCGGGAGACATCCGCTTCGCCGCCATTTCGGGATCCGTCAGCACGCCGCGCAACTGGTCCCCGTCGCCAGGCGACTCGATCTTGATGACGTCGGCATCGAGCAGGCCCAGCATCTGTGTTGCGACCGGGCCCGACAGCACGCGGCTGAAATCGATGACTCTAATGCCCTTGAATGCTCTCATGCGCCGGCTCCCTGCAGCTCTTTGCGTTTCGCAATTGTTCAACCGGAATAACGAACCCGATTGTTTGTTTCTCTTTCTCTATGATGCATGGGGTGCGGTGAGTAGTTCCGGTTTTTATACGGCTATTATGCGATGAGAGAACGGGGCGTGAGGCCGACAATCTATGCGCTTGGCTTTGCCCCTCCGTGTCGATGCCGATCATCGGTCAAAGCGCGAGATCGTGCGCCGGATCGTCAGCCCCGGTCCACGTAAACCCATGATGAGATATTCCTCGCTAGGACTTGTCTTCCTCTGGATAATCACCTTTTAAATATCGTATCCGGAAATTCCCATTTCGATTCTGCCGACCGGGGCGGAATCGTTGCGCGCCAACCTGCGTGGTTGGGCGGAAGAAAGCTGATCGTGAATGGTCAATTCATACAAAGTTCAGGTGCTTCATTTCTCCAACATCCTGGAAATAGAAGGGGCGCGGACGACACGTGATTTCGAGGCGTTGCTCGATGCCATGGAATACGGCAGTCAGTCCGGAATGAGCGACGACGAGAAGCGCGAGATGTGCATCCTGTCGCTGCAGGATCTCGAGCCCGAAGAGGCGGCGTACCAGGTGCTCAAGCACGACATGGCTGACCTTCTTCGAGACGGTCAGATGCGTAACGCAGCCGGCGAGATGCAAGACGAGAAACTTTGGGAGGAATACTCGAACTCCACCCTGCATGAACGGTTCTTCAATGCCGGAAGCCTGCTGTATGCGGCTCTTCCAAAATCGTTCCCGAAGCCCGATGCGGTTCGTCTGGAGCTTCAGGTTACGGCGGTGGGCGCAGGCGCGAAGCACCTGCTGAAGAACGTCAACAATGAGACGTTCCTGGTGCGGTTGCTGGCCGACGGTATGGACGACCACGCCATTCTGCACCGACTGTACGGAGATCAACTGTCCGGAAAGTCGTTTCCCAATGCTGCCGAGGTCGTCTGGACCGTGCGCGCGGAACCTGTTGGCGAAGACGCTGTAAAACTTGAGATCATCAGCTCCGGTTATTGGCTGGATGCTCTTGAGCGCACTAAAAGCTATGAGTCGACCGCCTATGCTGATGAAGTCTAACGCATGAACCGGCAGCCGTGAGCCGATCCTTCGCTCTCTGCTTTCCGCCTGACGCGGGCCTGTACCGAGGCTTCTTTATGCAGTCATATCCGGGCTTTGCGCTGCCCGTTGTCTCGGTTACCGTCTTCCGGAGCCGCCTTTCCGGGCGGCGCTAAAACATCATTCAGTTTAGGCCGTTTATCGAATGAAGATCGCGTCCATTCTGGCGGAGCGGGAAGTCGACAGTCCCTACGCCTGGTTCCGGCTTTCCATGTCTTTGCTGATCAGCATGATCGGCGGTGTGGGCCTGTGGTCCGTCGTGGTCATCCTGCCGGCGGTCGAAGCAGACTTCGAACTGGCGCGGGCGGATGCCTCGCTACCTTATACAGCGACCATGATCGGTTTCGCTATTGGCGGCATCCTGATGGGCCGGCTGGCTGATCGCTACGGCATCGTGGTGCCGCTGCGTTTCGGCGCTATCGCACTGGCGCTCGGCTATTTTCTCTCCGCCCATGCGGAAAATCTATGGCAGTTCGTACTGCTTCAGGGGCTTCTGGTCGGCATGCTCGGCAGTTCGGCCAGCTTCGGGCCGGTGATCTCTGACGTTACCCACTGGTTCCAGCGCCGTCGCGGCATAGCTGTGGCGATCGGGGCCAGCGGTAGCTATCTCGCCGGCACGATCTGGCCTCCCGTGGTGCAGTATTTTGTCGACACGCAGGGCTGGCGCGACACGCACATGATTATCGCGGGCGTCTGCCTGTGCACCCTTCTGCCGCTTTCGGCGGCTTTACGCGAACGCAGCCCGTCTGTGCCTGCGCCGCTACCGGGAAGGCCTGCCCAACCACCGACCGCACCGGCCCTGGAAAGTGCCGGAAGCCCCTTGTCTGGCCGCGCCGTGCAGGGCTTGCTTCTGGTCGCCGGCCTCAGCTGCTGTGTCGCCATGGCGATGCCCCAGGTCCATATCGTCGCCTATTGCGGCGATCTGGGTTACGGCACGGCGCGCGGTGCGGAAATGCTCTCCCTGATGCTGGCAACGGGCATAGTCAGCCGTCTTGTCTTCGGCTGGCTTGCCGACCGGATCGGCGCCTTGCCGACGCTGATCGTATCCTCGGTCATGCAGGGCCTGTCGCTGCTGCTGTTCCTGCCCTTTACCGGATTGATTTCCCTTTATGCCGTCTCCGCCCTGTTCGGTCTGGCACAGGGTGGCATTGTGCCGACCTATGCGCTGGTCGTGCGGCGGTTTTTCCCTGCGGCCGAGGCTGGAACCCGGGTGGGGCTTGTACTATCGGCAACGTTGCTCGGCATGGCGCTTGGCGGCTGGATGTCGGGAAAAATCTACGATCTGACCCTGTCTTACGACGCCGCTTTCCTGAACGGCGTGGCCTGGAACCTCCTCAATCTTTCGGTCGCTTTCTTCCTTTGGCTGCAGCTCGACAGGAGAGGGCCCGCGCGGCGGGCCGTCGAGACTGCCTGAAGCAAGAAACGGCTTGGTGAGCTGTATTGCTGCCGGTCCAATCCCGAGCCATTGATGGCCTGCTCCGGCAGGCTGCAAAAAAGATCCGTCGCCAGCACAGCAGCGTAAGACTTCATGCGAGGTCAGCACCAGTACATTGAGCGAGGCGGAAAATGGCGGACACGGAAAGTCGAACAGTTGTCTTCTTTGACGGCTCCTGTCCTCTCTGCCAGTCCGAAATCCATATGTACCGGCAGCATGATGTGCAGGGGGCGCTATGTCTTGTGGATGTGTCCGATTCCAATGCCGTAATGCCGCCGGCCCTCGACAGGGAAACGGCGATGAGGCGTTTCCACATCATCGGGAAAGACGGACAGATACACTCAGGCGCCGCCGCTTTCGTCGAGGTCTGGCGACAATTGCCGGGATGGAGGTGGGTGGCCAAAATTGCATCGCTACCGGGCCTGACGCCGCTGCTTGAGTATGGCTACCGTCTGTTCCTGCCGATACGTCCGTGGCTCGCACAGATGTTCCAGCGCGTTCGAGACCTGATCCGGAAAGACTAGACCTGCAATGAGCAAGTTTGAATCCTTTACGCCCGGTGGGGTGGCCGTCGTGATCGGCGCGTCCGGCGGAATTGGCTCGGCGCTGTTCTCTGCCTTGAACGAGACGGGCCGTTTCAAGACTGTTCTCGGTTTCAGTCGCCGCAGTCCTCTTCCCATTGATCTTGCCGACGAGGCCAGCCTGGAACGTGCGGCAAAGGCGGCTGCCGCGGATGGGGAGATTCGACTGGTTATCGATGCGACCGGATTTCTTCATCAGGGCGGCGAGGGGCCCGAGAAAACCTGGCGTGAGCTCGACGCGCAGAAACTCGCGACCGCTTTTGCCATAAATGCGATTGGGCCGGCCCTGCTCATGAAACATTTTCTGCCGAGACTCCCACGCACCGGAAAAACGGTCTTTGCAACATTGTCTGCGCGGGTCGGGTCCATTGGCGATAACCGTCTCGGTGGCTGGTATGGCTATCGTGCCTCGAAAGCGGCGCTCAATCAGTTTGTCCGGACAGCGTCCGTCGAGCTGGCCCGCCGCGCTCCGGAAGCTGTTTGCGTCGCTTTGCATCCGGGAACGGTCGACACTCATTTGTCCGTACCCTTTGCAAAACAGGGACTGGACCTGCACAGCCCGGATGCCGCTGCCGCCAATCTGCTCTCTGTTCTTGATCGTCTGAATAAGGAAGACACAGGCGGTTTTTTCGATTGGCAAGGCGCTCGCGTCCCTTGGTGACATCAGGGCCGGTACATGTTGATAATCCGCAATGACGCGCGTCTTGACCGCGGCACACTTGCGCAATGGCGTCATTGCGGGCATTCCAGGTGAAGACGATCCGTGGCTCAACGCGGACGGGGCCTGAGTTCGCCGGACGCGAGAGTTTGACGCGGCGCCATGGTCCGGGGAGTGAGGCTGGTCGGAAAATTTACCGAACCCACAGGGTGCATTCGGAGAGTCTTTCATGACCGATACACGCATTGAAACCGACACTATGGGCGAGATGTCCGTTCCGGCGGACCGTTACTGGGGAGCCCAGACCCAGCGATCCCTGCAAAATTTCAAGATCGGCAGGGAGCGGATGCCGTCGGCGCTGATCCGCGCCTTCGCGATCCAGAAGAAGGCCGCGGCGCTGGCCAATATGGACCTTGGCAAACTGGCTCCTGAGCTTGGCAGGGCTATGGTAGTCGCCGCCGACGAGGTGATCGCGGGCACGCTCGACGACCATTTTCCGCTGGTGGTCTGGCAGACAGGCTCCGGCACCCAGACGAACATGAACCTCAATGAGGTGATCTCCAACCGGGCCATCGAGCTGATGGGCGGCGTTATCGGCAGCAAGCAGCCGGTGCATCCGAACGATCACGTTAATATGGGGCAAAGCTCGAACGACAGTTTCCCGACCGCCATGTCGATTGCCGGCGTGCTCGAGATCGACCGGGCTCTGCTACCGGCGTTGCAGGAGTTTCATGCGGCGCTGCGGGCAAAAGCGGAGGAATTCTCGGGGATCGTCAAGATCGGCCGGACCCATCTGCAGGACGCGACGCCGGTAACGTTGGGTCAGGAGTTCTCCGGCTATGCCCGGCAGATCGAGCTCGGGATCGAACGGGTGCGCGGTGCGTTACCGCGGCTGATGGAGCTTGCCCAGGGCGGCACTGCGGTCGGCACCGGTCTGAACGCGGCTCCGGGCTTCGCCGAGGCGTTCGTCGAGAGGGTCCGGGAGCTGACCGGTCTGCCCTTCACCAGCGCGGTGAACAAATTCGAGGCGCTGGCGGCGCATGACGCCATTGTCGAGATGTCGGGCACCCTCAATGTTCTCGCCGCGAGCTGCATGAAGATCGCGAACGATATCCGCATGCTCGGCAGCGGCCCCCGCAGCGGGCTTGGAGAGCTGCAATTGCCCGCGAACGAGCCGGGCTCGTCGATCATGCCGGGCAAGGTCAATCCGACCCAGTCCGAGTCCCTGACGCAGGTCTGCGCCCAGGTGATGGGTAATCACACCACCATCACTGTCGCCGGGGCGACGGGGCATTTCGAGCTGAACGTCTTCAAGCCGGTGATGATCTTCAATCTGTTGCAGTCGGTCGCGCTCCTCGCCGATGGCACTCGTAGTTTTTCCGAGAACTGCGTTGTCGGGATCGAGGCCAACGAGGAGCGTATCCAGCAATTGATGGAGCAGTCCCTGATGCTAGTGACGGCGCTCAATCCGCATATCGGCTACGACAAGGCGGCCCAGATTGCCAAGAAGGCCTTCGCGGACGGAACCAGCCTCAAGCAGGCGGCAACCGGGCTCGGTCTGGTGACGGCGGAAGAATACGACGCCTGGGTGAGACCTGAAAACATGGTCGGAAACAAGCCCGGTCATTCATAAGCGGGGCTGACCCGGTTCATAAGCACGTTTAGCGTGTCTTTTATGCGCTCGACGTTGCCGTTATCCGGCGGCGTCGAGCGAGTCAAAAAGCTCCGTTTTCCGGTCTATTTGCTTCTTTTTTTAGCGAAACAAGGGCGTCGCTTTGGCGATAGACCGTTTTCCTGGCTTGACCTAAGCTGACCATAACAACCGATAGGAGATTATCCTTTCGGAATACGAACAGGGGGTATCAGAATGAAGTTGATTATCGGGCTGGACGGCCACGGTTCTGGCGAACGCGCGTTAAAGTTCGGACAGAATTTGGCGTCTGTTACGGGAAATTGCGAGCTTCTGATTGTCTACGTGATCGAATGGTCGCCTTTCTCTTTTCAGACACCTGAAGAAAATGCCGAGCGTCACAAACGACGTGAAGAGGAAATCGCCCTGGCGATGGAACGGGTTGTTGCCCCGGCGCTCGAGAGCTTGAAAAAGGCCGGTATGAACGCGCGCGGCATGGTCCGCCACGGCAATGTCGCCGATACATTGAACGCCGTCGCAAGCGACGAGAAGGCAGATCAGATCATCGTGGGAAGGGCCTCCGAAGGGGGCATCGCGAGCCGGATTTTCGGCAGCGCTACCGCGAATTTGGTCATGCATGCCGACGTGCCTGTCACGGTCGTTGCTTGAGAGGGGGCGATAATGAAAAGATTTAATCTGGGGGCAATGTTCGCATTGCTCATGGGGGTGATCAGCACCCCGGCTCTCGCGCAGGAAGCTGAAAGCCTGGATGCAAAGGTCAATGCGATCTTCGCAACAATCACGGGCCCGTTTGTCAGTCTTATCTTTGCTCCGATCCCGGGGACCAGCTTTCCCTGGATCGTGATGTGGCTGGTAATCGCCGCGACGGTATTCACGCTCTATTTCGGCTTCGTGCAGTTCCGGTACTTCAAGCATTCGATCGAACTTGTGAAAGGCGATTATGCCGATCCGAACGATGCTGGTGAGGTCAGCCACTTCCAGGCTCTGGCCACCGCGTTGTCCGGGACGGTTGGTCTCGGAAATATTGCAGGTGTTGCCGTTGCCGTCGGGATCGGCGGTCCGGGGGCGACATTCTGGATGATCCTTGCCGGTCTGATGGGGATGGCCTCCAAGTTCACCGAATGTACGCTCGGTGTGAAATACCGGAATGAGTACGCAGACGGCACCGTCTCCGGTGGCCCGATGTATTACATCTCCAAGGGCTTTGCCGAAAAGGGACTTCCCGGCGGCAAGATCCTGGCGGTTCTGTTCGCGATCTTCTGCATTCTCGGTGCATTGGGCGGCGGGAACATGTTCCAAGCCAATCAGGCTCACGCCCAGATCTCCGGCATTCTCGGCGACTATCCGGGCTGGATCACCGGTCTGATCTTCGCGGCAGTTGTCTTCGCCGTCATCGTCGGTGGTGTGAAATCGATCGCCCGTGTGACCGAGAAAGTCGTGCCGTTCATGGGCATTCTCTATGTCGCGGCGGCGGTGATCATTCTGGCGGTGAATTACGACAATATCGGCTGGGCATTCGGCCAGATCTTCGAGGGCGCATTCACCGGTCTCGGGATTGCCGGCGGTTTTGTCGGGGCCCTGATCCAGGGCTTCAAGCGCGCCGCCTTCTCGAACGAGGCCGGCGTCGGCTCGGCCGCTATCGCGCACTCCGCGGTGCGGACGAAAGAGCCGATTACGGAAGGCTTTGTCTCCCTGCTGGAGCCGTTCATCGATACGGTGGTGATCTGCACGATGACGGCCCTGGTGATCACGATCTCCGGCCAGCTGATCTCTGACCCGGCAACGGGGAACTACATGCTCAACGGCAACCACATCGCGACGGTGGACGGAAATACGGGCGTTGCCTTGACGTCCGCCGCCTTCGGCTCTGCGGTGAGCTGGTTCCCGTACGTTCTGGCAATCGCGGTCATCCTGTTTGCGTTCTCGACCATGATTTCCTGGTCCTATTACGGGCTGAAAAGCTGGACTTATCTGTTCGGCGAAGGGAAGACGGCGGAGCTCGTGTTCAAGCTGATCTTCTGCGTTTTCGTGGTGATCGGTGCGGCCGCGAATCTCGGCCCGGTGATCGACTTCTCCGACGCGGCGATCTTCGCCATGGCGGTGGTCAACATCATCGGCCTCTACTTCCTGATGGGCGTCGTGAAGAACGAGATGACGTCCTATGTCGAGCGTCTGAAGTCGGGCGAGATCAAGAAGTTCAAGAAATAGACGGCGTTCACAACGTCTGATCTGCTTGAGATCGGAGGAGGCACTCGAAAGGGTGCCTCCTTTTTTTGTTGGGACCGACAAGCGCTCTTTGCCGAGGGCGACCGGGTTGCCCTTGCGGCGTTACGATACTCAATTCATCCTGATCATCTCCAACGGGCAATGGCCCGCTCGCGAATGTGTCCTGTCTCCTTCTCCCCGCTGTAATGCGAACGAGGTAAAAAATGTCCGACCAGTATCCCCGCGACATGAACGGCTACGCGGGCCAGACTCCTGATCCGAAATGGCCGGGCAAGGCGCGGATTGCGGTCAATTTCGTCCTCAATATCGAGGAGGGGTCGGAGACGAATGTCCTGCATGGCGACGCGCGCAACGAAGGCGGCCTGTCCGAGGTCGTCGGGGGGAGACACCCGGCCGGAAAGCGCGATCTCGGGTTGGAGAGCCTGTACGACTACGGCCCGCGGGCTGGAGCCTGGCGCGTCCTGCGCCTGTTCCGGGAGCGCGGCATTCCGATGACAATATTCGGCTGTGCCCTGGCGCTGGAGAGGGCGCCGGCCTTGACGGAGGCTTTTGCCGAGGCCGGGTACGACATCGCCGGCCATGGCTGGCGATGGGTCAATCAATATGAGCTGGACGAGGCCACTGAGCGTGAGCATATCGAAAAGGCGATCGAGAGCATCCGGCGCCTGACCGGGGACCGGCCCTACGGCTGGTACTGCCGCTATGCACCGAGCGACAATACGCGGCGCCTCCTCGTGGAGGAGGGCGGCTTCCTCTACGATTCAGATTCCTATTCCGACGATTTGCCGTATTGGGAACGCGTCGCGGGCAAAGACCACCTGGTAATTCCCTATACGCTGGACACCAATGACGTGAAGTTCGGTGCGCCGGCCTCCTACGGTTCCGGCCATGACTTCTTCAATCATCTGAAAGACAGTTTCGACCAGTTGTACGAAGAGGGGGCGGACGCCCCGAAGATGTTGTCCATCGGCCTGCACACGCGCCTGGTCGGTCGCCCGGGACGGGCGCGGGCGCTGGCCCGGTTTCTGGACCATGTGCTGTCGCACAGTGATGTCTGGGTCACGCGCCGGGTCGATATCGCGCGGCACTGGATCGCCCACCATTCTCCTGTCACAAAACGGAACCCGTAAATGAAGACCTTCAATCTGGCCGATCTCTCGGCGACGGATGCCTACAAGCTGCTGCGCAATGTGGTGACCCCGCGTCCCATCGCCCTGGTGACCACGATTGATGAGGCCGGGGTCGTCAATGCCGCGCCGTTCTCTTTCTTCAATGCCATCGCCTTTGATCCCTGCATGGTGGTTCTCGGGCTGGAAGCGCGGCCGGACGGTTCCCCGAAGGACACTTCGCGGAACATCCGCGATAGCCGGGAGTTTGTGGTCAATATCGTTGACCGGGCCATGGCGGAGAAGATGAACGCCTGCTCGACGCCCCTGCCGCATGGCGAGTCCGAGATTCCGCTCGCCGGGTTCACGGTGGAGCCGTCCCAGACCATCAAACCGCCCCGCATTGCCGAGGCGCCGGTCGCTCTGGAATGCACACGGCACACGACGCTTGAGTTGGGCAACCGGCGCGAGATCGTTGTCGGTGAGGTGCAGAGCATCTCCGTCCGCGATGCGCTGGTGCTCGACGAGGAGAAGCTCCATATCGACCATATCGGACTGGATACAATCGGGCGGCTGGGCGCGAACCTCTATGCGACCAGCCGGGATACCTTCGAGATGAAGCGCCCGGACGGCCGCTAGGGCTTGCGTTCCAGGGTGTTCTCGCCGGCCATGTAGACGGCGACCGTATCGAACTTTCCGTTCTTCAGGGTGAAGAAGTTGCAGTTCGATTTATGGACCTGTGTGCCGTCATGCAGCGTGTTGACGACCCGGAAACGTGCCGCGATCGCACCGTTCTCCGGGTCACAGACAAATTGGAAGTTGTCATGAAGAACGGCTTTGTGACGGCTCCATAGCTGCGTCATCATCCCGCCGATTTCGGCATGACCGTTGAGCGCGACATCGTGGGTTTCGACGGAAAAGCGGCAGTCCTCCGTCAGGGTCGCAAGCACCTGGTCCAGGTCCTCTCCGTCCACGCCGGAAAAGTAGCTCTGAACCAAGGCAATCAGCGCGTCGCGCGTCATGGTGCTCACGCGTTCCGGCCGGGACGGTAGTGCGCGATGGTCTGCGCGATACCGTCCTTCAGGGATGTGCGTGGCAGTGGCCCCAGCAGATCCTCGGTCGGGGTCCGCTCCATGTGCGCCGGGATCGGCAGGAGAGGGCCGTCCCAGTTGATCCGGGCGCCCGGCACCTGATCCTGGATGGCCTCGGCGATGGCGCTGACATCCACCATCTCGCCGGACAGAGTGATGACATGGGCGCCCTCGAAAGGCTTCAGGGCCGCCGCTTCGCAGAGCGCCGCCACATCGTCCACGAAGATCAGATCCGCCGCGCCGGAATAGCCGATTGTGTAGGGCCGTCCCGCCACAGCCTCGCGGCAGGCCACCGAAGGACCGGCGGAGATGCCTGTTTCCCGGGCCGGGCCGTAGACGATGGCCGGGCGGAAACCGATGCTGGAAATGCCGGATTCTATCCAGTAGGCCCGGGCGCAGCCTTCGCAAGCAAGCTTGTAGGCACCGTAATGGGTAACCGGGCTCAGATCCGCGGCGTCATCCGGCGCCAGTGCGGAGGCGCTGCTGGCATAGGCGATGCCGCGCATGCCTTCCGCTTTCGCTGCCTCGAAGACGTTGAGTGTGCCGATCAGGTTCACCTGCGCGCCGAGCACCGGATTAGCGGCGCAGTCCGGGGTCAGCAGGGCGGCGAGGTGAACCGCGAAGCCGCAGCCGCGCGCCGCCTCCCGGACCCGGTCCGTGTCGGTAATGTCGCCGCTCACCCAGTCGATATCGCCCGCTTCATCGCCGATGATCTCCCGCAGGATGGAGCGGTCTTCCTTGCGGTCGAACACCCGGGCTTCGATACCGCGCGCATTCAGTCGCTTGATGAGCCATGCGCCGAGGAAACCGCCGCCACCCGTGATCAGGACCTTCATCGCGCGCCCTCCGTGCCAGCCATATCTGCGGCAGTGAGCTGATAGGCGAGGTTGTAGACGATCGTTTGCGGGTTGCTGACGCCGATACTGCTCTCAGCGATGACTGCCTGGAACTCAGGGACGGAGGCCTCCAGTTCAGGCGCGCCACTGCCCTCGATCAGGACGACGACGTCGAATTCCTTCTCCGCCATGCCGGGCCGGAGCTCGGTCTCCCTGGTCTTCACTCCGGAGACTTCCGTTCGGGCGAGACCGATATGAACGCCGCAGGCGCCGGTGACCTTCAGCAGGACGTCGGCGAGGGACTGCGCCCCAGTGCGAACCTTGTCCGCTCCGGACCCGTCCGCGAAATCGAGACGGATCGTGGCCATCGCACCGCCTTCGCCCACACCGGCCGACGCAACCCTGTCGCAGGCCACGCGCAGGAAATTGCGGAAGGTCGGCTGCACCTTGTTGGACCAGTCGGTCGGATTGTTAAGCCGTTCGAGATAGGCGCGCGAACGGAACACTTCGACAGTCTCGCCGCCATAAACCGTGCCGTAGCGGTAGCGCGGAACATCGTGATTGATCAGCCGCTTGCCGATGGTGAAGCCGGGGATCGACAGCCGCTCGGGCATATGCTCACGGGTATGCCATTCCATGTATTCGGTCTGGGATGGCGGGTCGATATCGTGCCAAAGCGCCAGAAAGGCGCTGCCGGTCAAAGCCATGTCGTTTCACTCCCTTGGTTTCTTGCTGGTTGTCTCTGCCTTCAGTCGCCGAGCAGGATCTTCGTTGCCTGCAATGCACGCCGGGCGATCTCTGAGGCACCGATGGTTTCGGCCAGAGCATGGTTCGGAACCTCGACGCTGACGGTCATGTCCTTCGGGATCAGGGCGGCGATGGAGGCGAGATCGATGCCGCCGTCTCCGGGGATAAGTCGTGCCGTCCGGGCAACCCTGATCAGTTCCGCGTCTGACGGGTCATAAGGCACCGGTCCGTCGCAGATCTGCACATAGTTCATCAGGTCCGGCGGCAGGGCGGCGAACTCTTCCAGGGTTGAGCCGCAGCGGTCGAAATGCAGGCTGTCGAACAGGACGGCTGCGGATGGATGATCGGCTGCCTCGACCATGCGCCTTGCATGGGCCAGATCCTTCACCCCGGTCCAAGGCATGAATTCGAGATCGGCTGTCAGGCGGTAGGTGCCGAGCCGGGCGCAAAGGGCGGTGTAGCTATCCTGGCTGCGAACGGGATCGAGATCGTCGACGGCGACCAGCACATGCCGTGCACCAAGCTCGGCGATCCGGTTGAGAAACGGTGTGAAATCTTCGATTTTCGTTTCGGCGTTCAGGCGGATCATTTCCGCGTCGGCCATGGTGATCCCTGTGTCGCGGAGTGCCGCCTTCACCTCGCGCAGCAGGGCGTCGTCCGTGAGCAGCGGAAAGAGGCTGTCGCCGGGGCCGGCCGGCAGCAGCCGGAAGCTCACCATGTGGTAGCCGTGCTCGGCGGCGATGCCGACGGCGGATACAGGATTGACGCCATTGCCGGTCAGGTAGGCGAGGGAATAGGCGCGTGTCATTGCGATCTTGCCGATTTTGCTGGGGGTTGGGCCGGGGGCTGATCCGATATCCCGCCATATTCATGGCCCAGACGGCTGAAGAATTGCGACGCATCGGCTGCGGCCGAAAGTTCGGCGGCAGCCTCGGCCAATACCGGCGCCAGGCTGGTGACACGTGCCTTGTCTAGCCGGACCGATGGCCCTGCGATTGACAGGCAACCGACCACGGGGCCGGCGTTTCCGAACCGGACCGGCACCGCCATCGCCGCCATGCCGATCATGTAGCTGTTGATGGTCAGGGCGTAACCGTTTGCGCGGGCTTCGCTCAGGGCGGCGAGCAATGCCGTCAGGCTTGCCGGGGCGCCGGGTCCCGACTCGTATCCGGTCGGTGTCAGGCCCTGCCGGCTGATCAGCGCAATCGCGTTCTCATCGCTCATACTGGCGAGCCATGCCTGCCCGCCCGCCGTGCTGGCGAGATGCAGCGATACGCCCTGCTCGCGCCCCGGGTCGTAGCGCAGACCGCCTGTTGCCCCCTGTGCGACGGCGACCCAGACCAGCCTGTCCCCGTCGATGACGGAGAGCCGGATCAATTCGGTACTTGCCGCCGCCAGCCGGTCGAGAATGGGCTGTGCGATGTCTGTCACCCCGGACCGGCCGAGAAAGCCGAGACCGAGGGCTGAGAGCTTCACGCTGAGCAGATAATCGCCCTGCTCACGCGCCTGCCGGACATAGCCGAGCCGGGCCAACTCTTTCAGCTGCCGGTGCACGCCGGAAACCGGCATGTCGAGCGCGGAAGCGATGCCGCTTACCGGCATGCCACCCGGGTGGCCGACCATCAGCTCGAGAATGCGAAGGCCGCGTTCGAGGGCGCTGCTCACTGCTCAACTCCGTTCATTGTCGCGACTCCGGTATCCGGGCAGGCGGTCCCGCCGTCTTTGTCAGCCTGCAGGTTACATCGGTGAAATCAGAAAGTGGAAAGAGATTCTAATTTTGAATCATGTTTCGGATTGGGAGCCTCTATGATCGGCTTGTCCGACACAATCCGGCAGCAAGAGTGCACTCAATGTCCGATCCCAAAATCGCCTCCATATCCGCAAAATCTGAACAGGCACCCGACGACTGGGATGTGATTGTGCTTGGTGGTGGGGCGGCTGGGATGGCCGCTGCGGTTTTCGCCGCGCTCGACGGCGCCCGGACGCTTCTGGTCGAGCGTTCCGAGTTCGTCGGCGGCACCTCGGCGCTGTCCGCCGGGACGGTCTGGATTCCCAATACGAAGCATGCACAGGAGGTCGGCTCGGAGGACAGTCCGGAGAGGGCGACCGCGTTCCTCGATGCCGCTGTCGGCAACCGGGCGCCGAAAGCGATGCGGGAAACCTTCCTGCGCGCCGGTCCGGAAGCGGTGCGGCGGCTGGAAGAAAACACGGCAGTGCAATTTCGAGCCCGCCCGTTCCACCCTGATTATCTCTTCGAGCTGGAAGGTTCCGCTGCGGGCGGGCGGGCGCTTGAGGCGCTGCCGTTCGACGGCGGGACACTCGGAAAGGCGCTCGGCATTCTGCGGCCCCCGATCCCGGAGTTTACCATCCTGGACGGGATGATGGTCGACCGGGACGATATCGGCCATCTGCTGAAGATGACGCGATCGCTGAAATCGCTGGCCCATGGTGCCCGTCTGATTGCGGGCTATGCCGTCGACCGTCTGCGCCACGGGCGCGGGGCGCGGTTGGTGATGGGAAATGCGCTGACTGGCCGGTTGCTGAAAACCCTGCGGGATCTCGGGGTCACACTGATGACGGAGACCGAAATCCTCGATATTTCGGTTGGCCCGGAAGGCACAAGTGCTCTGGTTTGCACCAAAGGCGGGGATCTCAGGCTGCGGGCGCGGGGAGGGGTGATCCTCGCATCCGGCGGCTTCGCCCGTCACCCGGAGCGGCGCCGGGAGATGCTGCCCGAACCGCAGCCGGAATTCAGCCCGGCGGCCCCCGGCAATACCGGCGCGCTGCATGATATCGCGCTCAGGCTCGGTTCCCGCTATGGGGAGGGTGCGGAGCAGCCGGTATTCTGGGCGCCGGTGTCGCGCCGCCAGCGCAAGGACGGCAGCATGGCGGTGTTCCCGCATTTCGTTCTCGACCGGTCCAAGCCCGGCATTTTCTCGGTTGGCCGGGACGGGCGGCGGTTCGTCAACGAAAGCCGCTCCTATCATGAGTTCGTGGCGGCCATGTACGCTGCGAGCCGGGACGGCTCCACCATTCCTGCCTTCGAGATCACCGACGCTGAAGGGCTACGGAAGTACGGGCTCGGCATGGTGCGGCCAGGCGGGCGGGGCCTTCGGCCTTTTCTGGAAGATGGATATCTGGTGCAGGCGGAAACGCTGGCAGACCTTGCTGGTGAACTGGGCATTGACGCTGCTGGCCTTGTCGACACTGTCGCGCGGATGAACGGTTTCGCCGAAACCGGCATCGATCTCGATTTCAGCCGGGGAACAACCGTCTATGAGCGCGCCAACGGCGATCCGTCCCATGGCCCGAACCCGACGCTCGGCCCGGTCAGGACGCCGCCCTACTACGCCATCCGGCTCTGGCCGGGGGATATCGGCGCGGCCACCGGTTTGCTGACGGATACCGAGGCGCGGCTGGTCGATGCGGACAGCCAGCCGATACCCGGGCTTTATGCCTGCGGCAACGACATGCAGTCGGTCATGGGAGGCGTCTACCCGGCTCCGGGCATCAATCTGGGACCGGCAATCGCCTTTGCCTATGTCGCCGGGCGGCATGCGGCGCGGCGCGCCCATTCGGGGAATTCATAAATTCTCGGAAAACGGATAGGCTGTCCTGCTGCATGCAAACGCGTTCCCGGGATATCAGGAACGAGAATGGTTACAGATCAAAATAGTTATGTTACATAACTAATAGGAAGAGAGGCGAAAAAGCCTCCGCCGACATCGGTCACTTGGGGAGGAAACCATGACCTTTATTCGCGTGAGCCTGACAAGGGCGGTCGCGGCAATTGCCGTGCTCGCCATCAGCGTGGGCGTCTCCGCCGCGGCGGAAGTAACTCTGCGCATGCATCAGTTCCTGCCGGCGCAGGCCAATGTCCCGAAAAACATTCTCTATAAGTGGGCCGACAAGGTCGAGGCGGATTCCGGTGGCCGGATCGAGATCCAGCGCTTTCCGGCCATGCAGCTCGGCGGCAAGCCGCCGGAGCTGATCGACCAGGCCATTGACGGCGTCGCCGACATTATCTGGACCGTTTCCGGCTACACGCCAGGCCGCTTTCCGAAGGCCGAGGTGTTCGAGCTGCCGTTCACCATGACCAATGCGGAAGCCACCTCACGGGCTTATTGGGAGCTTGCCGAGGAAACCATGATGGACAGCGATTTCAGCGCTTTCCATGTGCTGGGACTCTGGGTTCATGGCCCCGGCCTGATCCACTCGAAGGCGCCGATCAGTTCCATCGCGGACCTGAACGGGGTCAAGCTGCGGGCGCCGACCCGGGTGACCAATATGCTGTTCGGTGCGCTCGGCGCGACCCCGGTCGGCATGCCGGTTCCTGCCGTACCGGAAGCGCTTTCCAAGGGCGTGATCGACGCGACCGTTATTCCCTGGGAGGTGACCGGTGCGCTGCGGGTTCCAGAGCTGGTGCAGAATCACACCGGCTTCGGCGATGCCTCGCTCTATACCACCACCTTCATCTTCGCGATGAACAAGGACCGGTACAGCGCTCTCCCGGACGATCTGAAGGCTGTGATCGACGATAATTCCGGGCTTGAGTTTTCCGCCTTCGCGGGAGCCCAGATGCAGCGGGACGACGGTCCCGCCCGGCAGTCGGCGGTCGACAAGGGGAACAACATCATCACCCTGACACCAGCGCAGACCGAGGAGTGGCGCAAGGCCGCGGAAGCCGTGACCGAAAACTGGGTGAAGGAGATGGACGGCAAGGGGCTCGACGGCACCGGTCTGAAGGCCAAGGCCGCCGCCCTGATCAAGGAACACACGGCGCAATAACCGTATTGCCCCGGGCCGTCTGAGACGGTCCGGGGCAACCCGTTCTTGTTTTCGTTCCCGGAGTTCAAGCTATGGCTGTCCTCGCGACACGGCTGGCCCGCCTGATGGCCTTGCTCGGCGGCGCCGTTCTGCTGGTGTTGATCGCCATCACCTGCGTCAGCGTGCTTGGCCGCGGTCTCAACACGTTCGGCCACAGCGCATTCCTGACGGATCTGGCGCCCGGGCTTGCGGAGGCGCTTCTGGCAAGCGGTGTCGGCGCGGTGACGGGGGACTTCGAAATCGTCGAAGCCGGGATTGCCTTCGCCATTTTCGCCTTTCTGCCGATCTGTCAGCTCAAGGCGGGACATGCGACGGTAGACATTTTCACCGATCAGCTTCCGGCCGGGGTGAACCGGGGGCTGATAGCCTTCTGGGAAGTTGCCCTGACGCTGGTCATCCTGCTGATTTCCTGGCGCCTGTTCGAAGGGCTCCAGAGCAAATACAGGTATGGCGAGACTACCTTCCTTCTGCAGTTTCCGGTCTGGTGGGCCTATGGCGCGAGTTTCGCTGCCTCGGTCATCGCCGGGTTGATCGCGCTTTATGCGGCCGGGGCCAGAATCGCCGGGCTACTGGTTGGGCGGGATGTCGTGACATACGACGGGAGCATCCGGCCGTGAGCCCTCTCGAACTCGGTTTCTGGTCCTTGCCGGTCCTGCTCATCCTGATTTTCCTGCGTGCGCCGATTGGCCTCGCGATGTTCCTGTGCGGCATTGGCGGGCTGTATTTCTCGACAGGCGGCAGCGCCATGTTCATGGCCAAGCTGAAGTCGGAAACCTATTCGACCTTCTCCAGCTACTCGCTGACCATCATCCCGATGTTCCTGCTCATGGGCCAGTTCGCCACCGCGTCGGGCATGTCCACGGCCCTGTTCAAGGCGGCGGAAAGCTGGCTCGGTCATCGCCGGGGCGGTGTGGCCATGGCGGCGGTCGGTGCCTGCGCCGGGTTCGGGGCGATCTGCGGCTCCTCGCTGGCGACCGCGGCGACCATGAGCAAGGTCGCCCTGCCGGAGCTGAGGCGCTACGGCTATTCCGGCGGCTTCTCGACGGCGACGCTGGCCGCCGGCGGCACCCTCGGCATCCTGATCCCGCCGTCGGTGATCCTGGTGATTTACGCCATCCTGACAGAGCAGAATATCGCCAAGCTGTTCGCCGCCGCCTTCATCCCTGGATTGCTGGCAGCAGCGGGCTACATGATCACGATCTCGCTCTATGTCCGTCGCAACCCGGACGCGGCGGGCACCCGCGAGCCGGTTCCTTATGCGGAACGCTTCAGCGCGCTGGTCAATGTCTGGCCGGTGCTGCTGGTCTTCGGGCTGGTGGTCGGCGGTATCTATCTTGGCTGGTTCACGCCGACGGAAGGTGCGGCGGTCGGTGCGGCGGGGACGGGCGCCATTGCGCTGGCGCGCAAGGCACTGAGTTGGAGCTTCCTGAAGGAAAGCATTATCGCCACCGCCCAGAATACCGCGATGATCTTCTTCATTATCCTCGGCGCGGCCCTCTATAACGGCTTTCTCGCCCTCAGCCAGGTGCCGCAGGAGCTTTCGGCATGGGTCGTCGGCCAGGGTTTCAGCGCCTGGACCGTGCTGACGCTGATTCTGCTGTTCTATCTCGTCTTCGGCTGCCTGATGGACAGCCTGTCGATGATCCTGCTGACCATCCCGATCTTCTTTCCTGTGGTCAGTCAGCTCGATTTCGGCATGAGCCCGGAACACATGGCGATCTGGTTCGGCATCCTGGTGCTGATCGTTGTCGAGGTTGGGCTGATCACCCCGCCGGTTGGGATGAACCTTTTCATTATCAACGTGATGGATCGGGAAACACCGATCAGCGAGACCTACAAGGCAGTGCTCTGGTTCGTCACGTCCGACATTGTCCGCGTGGTGCTTCTGGTGCTGTTCCCGTCGATCACGCTGTTCCTTCTTTACTGAGCGGGGCGAAAGCGATGCGCACACTCATTCGACATGGATTCAAATCATGCTGATCAAAGGCAACGCGGCACTTGTGACGGGCGGCGGCAGCGGTCTCGGCGCGGCGACGGCGCGCCATCTCGCGGCACAAGGGGCGAAGGTCGCCATCCTTGATTTCGATGCCGAGCGGGCAGAAGCGGTTGCCGGCGAGATCGGCGGTTTGTTCCGTCAGGTCGATGTCAGCGATGCGAATGCGGTCGGCGCCGCGATCGACAGCATTGCGGAAGAACTGGGTGCCGCGCCGCGCATTGTCGTGAACTGCGCCGGGATCGGCACCGCCGCCCGCATTGTCGGCCGCGAGGGCAAGCTCTCCATCGACGTCTTCGAGCGCACGCTGCGGGTCAACCTGTTCGGCACCTACAATGTAATGAGCCACGCCGCCCGGCACATCGCAGAACTTCCGCCGCTGGAAGGCGGTGAGCGCGGGGTGATCGTCAATACGTCCTCGGTGGCATTCGAGGATGGCCAGCTCGGCCAAGCGGCCTATGCGGCGTCGAAAGGGGCGATTGCCTCGCTCTGCCTGCCGGCGGCGCGCGAATTCGCCCAGTTTGGTGTCCGTGTGCTCTCCATCGCGCCGGGCCTGTTCCAGACCCCGATGATGCAGGGGTTGCCGGAAGAGGTGGCGCAGAAGATCGCCGAAAACATTCCGTTCCCGGCCCGGCTCGGGGAGCCCGAGGAATATGCCCTGCTCGCCGGGCAGATCATCACCAATCCCTATCTGAACGGCACGACCATCCGCCTCGACGGCGCGGTCCGGTTGCCGAAGCGCTGAGGTATCGCCATGACTGACCCTGTCCTGAAAATCGAAGTGCGCGGCGAGATTGCGGTTCTGACCATGAATCGGCCGGACAAGCGCAATGCGATGTGCGATGCGCTGCTGCAGGCGATTGACGCCTTCTTCGTCGCGCCGCCGCCGGAGGTGAAAGCCGTGGTGCTGACCGGCTCTGGCGGGCATTTCTGCTCTGGCCTCGATCTCAGCGAGCATGTCGCCCGCGACGCCGAAGGCACGATGCGGCATTCCCGAAGCTGGCACGCGGTGATGGACCGCATCCAGTTCGGCGGCCTGCCCGTGGTCTCTGCCCTGTCCGGCGCCGTGATCGGGGGTGGGCTTGAATTGGCGACCGCGACCCATGTCCGGCTGGCGGAGCCCTCGACCATTTTCCAGCTTCCCGAAGGCCGCAGGGGGATCTTTGTCGGCGGCGGGGCAAGCGTCCGGGTGGGGCGTATTCTCGGCGCCGACCGGATGATCGAGATGATGCTGACAGGACGGCGTTATTCGGCGGAAGAAGGATTGGCGCTTGGCCTAACCCATTATGCGGTGGGCGAGGGAGAGGCGCTGGAGCAGGCGCTGGACCTGGCGGCCAAGATCGCCTCGAATGCGCCGCTCTCCAACTACATCATGATCCAGGCCCTGAGCCGGATCGAGGATATGTCCAAGGCGGACGGTCTCTTCACCGAAAGCCTGTGTGCGGCGCTGACCCAGACCAGCCCAGATGCGCTCGAGGGGCTGGCCGCGTTTCTGGAGAAGCGGGCCCCGAAATTCGGAGGCGCGGCATGACGGCGCCAAAGACGAAACCGGGCGCGGTGCCGCCTCTTGCCGGCGAGGCGTCCGATTCCCTGTTGCAGCGCTTTCTCGGCTACCGGATGAAGCGGGCCTTCAATGTCGTGCAGGCGGATCTGGCGGAGGCCTTGCGCCCGTTCGATCTCCGGATGACTTCCTATACGGCGCTGGTACTGATCATGGACAATCCGGGGCTCAGCCAGTCCCAGCTTGCCGCGGTGATGGATATCGAACGGCCGAACCTCGTCGTGCTGGTTGACGAGCTGGAAGGACGGGATCTGATCGTCCGCGAGCGGGTGCCGACGGACCGGAGGACCTATGCGCTCAACGTCACTCTGGCGGGGCGGCAGCTCTGCGAAAAGGCGATGGCGGCGGTCGAGCGACACGAGGAGCAGATGTTCCGCGGACTCTCACCGGAAATGCGGGCGACTGTCGCCGAAGCGATGGTGATCATCCGGCAGGCGGGAGGACAGGCGGGATGAAGCGCACATCCAGTTTCCGCCCTCACCGCACCGAACGGGAGGATCGCCCCGATGGCAGCATCATCCTGCGCTCATCCTATCCACTCGGCCCGGTCGTCGAGCGGACAGGAGACTGGCTGCATCACTGGGCCAGCGAAGCGCCGGACCGCGTCTTCGTCGCCGAGCGTAGCGGCGCCGGCTGGCGGGAAGAGCGTTTTGCGGCTGTTCTGGAGAAAGTCCGGGCCCTGGCGGCGGCGCTTCTGGCGCGCGGCATGGGAGCCGGAACGCCGATCATCGTGCTCTCCGGAGCCGGTGTGGATCACGGGCTGCTCGCCCTGGCCGCGCAGTATATCGGTGCGCCGATCGTACCGGTGGCAGAGCAGTATTCCCTTATCCATGGCGCCCATAACCGGCTTCGCCACGCGGTGGAGCTGGTCCGGCCGCGCATGGCCTACACCGTTGACGCGGACCAATATGCCGAAGCCCTGGCGCTGGATATTTTCGACGGCATCGAGATCGTCGCCAGCCACACTGGCGGGCGGAGTGATGTCACGGCCTTTGATGATCTGCTGAAGGCGCGGGCCGGGGCGGATGTCGACGCCGCCTTTGCCGCCGTCACACCGGACACAGTGGGCAAGATCCTGATGACCTCGGGCTCGACCTCTGACCCGAAGGGGGTGCTGACCACTCACCGGATGATGTGCGCGAACCAGACCCAGATCGCCGACGCCCTGCCGTTTCTGCGTGAACGGCCGCCACGGATCACCGACTGGCTGCCCTGGAACCATGTCTTCGGCGGTTCGCACAATTTCAACATGATGCTGGCAAACGGCGGCAGTCTCTATATCGATGACGGCAAGCCGGTGAAGGGGTTGTTCGAGCGCACGGTCGAGAATCTCTCCCTGATGCCCGGAACCCTCTCGTTCAACGTGCCGGTCGGCTTCGCCATGCTGGTCTCGGCCCTGTCCGGGGACAAAGCTCTGCGCCAGCGCTTCTTCGAGGGGCTCGACCTGATCTTCTATGCGGGCGCTTCCCTGCCGCAGGAAGTCTGGGAGGGGCTTGAGCGCATGGCGTTCGAGGTCAAAGGAGAGATCCCGCTGATCACCTCGTCCTGGGGGCTGACGGAGACCGCGCCCGCAGCGCTGATGCAGATGGAGCCGACGGAACGCTCCGGCGTCGTCGGTGTGCCGCTGAACGGAGTGACGGTAAAGCTCGTCCCGGATCCGGATATGCGCTGCGAGGTCAGGGTCAAGGGGCCGAACATCATGCCCGGCTATTTCGAGGCACCGGAAAAGACCCGGGAGGCGTTCGACGAGGAAGGCTTCCTGATTACCGGGGACGCCATGACCTTTGTCGATCCTGGGGATTTAAACCGGGGGTTGCGGTTCGATGGCCGGATCTCCGAGGATTTCAAGCTGCTGACCGGAACCTGGGTCCGGGCTGCCCAACTCCGGCTCGATCTATTGTCCTGCCTCGCGCCACTCGCGGCCGACCTTGTGGTGACCGGTGCCGACCGGGGCGAGATAGGGGTGATGATCTTCCCCAATCTCGCCGAGCTGGAGCGTGAGGGATATGCTCTTGATGAGGCGGACGGCGCGATGACCGACAGGCTGTTGCTCGGCGATATCCACCGCCGGCTTGCCGAACGGGACCGCGAGTTTTCCGGCAGCTCGACGCGTGTCAGCCGGGCTATCGTGCTGTCTGAGCCGGCGTCGATGCCGGAGGCGGAGATGACCGCCAAGGGTAATCTCAATTTCCGCCGTGTCCTGCAGCGCCGGTCGGCGCTTCTTGAGCGGCTCTATTCCGACGGCGATGCAGCCGTGACGACACTCTGAAGGAACAGGAATATGGTTGATATTTCCAAGGTCAGGGCGATCGATGTCCATACCCATGCCGAGGAGCCGTGCGGCTGCCACACGGACGATGGTTATGACGATTTGCAGGCGACCATGGCGCAATATTTCCGGGCGCCCTGGCAGCATCCGCCGACCGTGCCGGAGACCGCACAACATTATCGCGAGCAGAATATCGCCGCCGTGATCTTCCCGGTCGATGCGGAGCGGGAAACCGGCTACCGGCGCTACAAGAACGAGGAAGTTGCGGAACTCGCTGCCGAGAATGACGACGTGCTCATTCCCTTCGCCTCCATTGACCCGTGGAAGGGCAAGATGGGGGTACGTGAGGCCCGCCGTCTGATCCGGGAATTCGGCATCAAGGGGTTCAAGTTCCATCCGACCATGCAGGGCTTCTATCCGAACGACCGGATGGCTTATCCGCTATACGAGGCGATCGAGGAGGAGGGCGGCATCGCGCTGTTCCATACCGGCCAGACCGGTGTCGGCTCAGGCATGCCCGGTGGCAACGGCATGCGGCTGAAATACTCCAACCCGATGTATATGGACGATGTCGCGGTGGACTTCCCGGATCTGAAGATCATCCTGGCGCACCCGTCCTTCCCTTGGCAGGAGGAGGCGCTGGCCGTCGCCCAGCACAAGCCGAACGTCTATATCGACCTCTCCGGCTGGAGCCCGAAATACTTCCCGGAAATCCTGGTCCGCTATTGCAATTCGATCCTGCGGAAAAAGGTCCTGTTCGGCTCCGACTGGCCGATGATCACGCCGGAACGCTGGCTCACTGACTTCGAGCAGATCAAGATCAAGGACGAGATCCGCCCCGATATCCTGAAAGGCAATGCCGCCCGTTTGCTCGGGTTCGCCTGAGATGCGCGCCGCACCCGGCCTGCGTCCGGTCTGCACGCTCACGGTGGAGCTGAGTTCGATCCGCGAGCTTGGTCAGGGCCGGGCAGGCAAGCGGCGCATCATTCCAATCGTGGGCGGCCGCGTCGAGGGGCCGGAGCTGGCCGGCACGATCATTGATGTCGGAGCGGATTGGCAGACCGTCTATGACAATGGCTGCGCCTGGCTCAATGCCCGCTATGCCTTCGAGACGCCGGATGGCGCTTTGATCGAGGTGCTGAACCACGGGTACCGGCACGGCCCGCCGGACGTTCTGGAAAAGCTTGCAGAGGGCCAGCCGGTTGACCCGGCGGAGTACTATATGCGGACCTCGGCCCGACTGGAGACCGGCGATCCGCGGTATGACTGGGTCAACCGCACTCTGTTTGTCGGGACGGGCGCGCGGCTCCCGTCCGCCGTGGAGATTGCTCTCTTCGCAATTGATTGATGGGCGTATCGCTCTAGAGCTTCGCCAATCCGGTGCACAGCCGGTTGAGGAATCGCATGAGCAGGTAGCTCTCCTCTCCTGAAAGCTCCGAGAGTGCTGCATCGTAAAATGCCTGGATTGCACCCTGCATGGCCCCCCAGGTCGTTCTGCCGTTTACCGTCAGCCGGACGTGGCGGACTCGTCCGTCATCTGCCGCACGAATGCGTTCGACAAGCCCCGCGCGCTGCAGGCGATCGAGAACGGCGGTCAGGCTCTGTCGACTGACCATCAAATATTCCATCAATAACTTGACGGACATTCCGTCTTTCTGGACCTGCTCTCGCGCCAGAGCTCCAAGCACGGCCCATTGCTGGGTGGTGATGCCAAAGGCTTCAACAGCGTTGGTTCCCGCCTTGTGCATCAGATTGGATGATTGATAAAGGCGGAAAAAAAGCCGGTTTGCGACTTCGTCGACCGAGTGATCATCCTGCAGGACTATGTCCGGGTCTGCCATGCGAACGCGCATTCCATCAACTAATTGACGCACCATAATATACATCATAGCATTGATATATATTATGACCAGTAAAAGCGGCGGCATGAAGATCGTTGGATCGGGTCTGAGGGAGGAAATTCATGGAACGTTTCGACGGCAACACGGCAATCGTGACCGGTGGTGGTGGCGGCATCGGCGGTGAGACCTGTGCGCGCCTTGCGTCTGAAGGTGCCGCTGTGGCGGTGCTCGACCGGGATCTCGCGACCGCGGAGGTGTCTGTAGGCCGGATCAGGGATGCGGGCGGGCAAGCCATTGCGCTTGAGTGCGACATAACCGACCGGAAGGCGGTTGATGGCGCCGTTGCAAAGACGGAGGAGGAACTCGGGCCCGTCGATATCCTTGTCAACAATGCGGGATGGGACATCTTCAAGCCATTCACGCAGACGGTGCCAGAGGAATGGGAGCGGCTGATCGCGATCAATCTGACGGGTGCCCTTCACATGCATCACGCCGTCCTTCCCGGCATGGTCGAGCGACGGCACGGGCGCATCGTCAATATTTCCTCCGATGCCGCGCGCGCCGGGTCTTCAGGAGAAGCTGTTTATGCCGCCTGCAAGGGGGGGCTCGTCGCTTTTTCCAAGACGATCGCCCGTGAACACGCCCGGCACGGGATCACCGTCAATGTGGTCTGTCCCGGTCCGACTGACACGGCGCTGTTCGCGGACTTCAAGGAAGGTGCGGGCGACCCGGACAAATTGCTGAAGGCTTTCGAGCGGGCCATCCCTTTGGGACGCATCGCACAGCCGCAGGATCTTCCGGGTGCGATCCTTTTCTTCGCCAGTGACGACGCGGCTTATGTGACCGGTCAGGTGCTCAGTGTCTCCGGCGGCCTGACGATGGCTGGCTGAGACGGTCAACGAAAACTCTGGAGGACATAAAATGGATTTCGAGGACTTGCTCTACGAGGTTCGCAACGGCGTTGCCTGGATCATGATCAACCGGCCGGAAAAGATGAACGCATTCCGCGGCCGGACCTGCGATGAGCTGATCAAGGCGCTCTACAAGGCCGGCTATGACCGGGAGATCGGCGCCATTGTTTTGGCTGGGGCCGGTGAGCGGGCCTTCTGTACCGGGGGCGACCAGTCGGAACATGACGGGCAATATGACGGACGGGGGACCATCGGCTTGCCGATGGAGGAGTTGCATGCCGCGATCCGGGACGTGCCGAAGCCGGTGATCGCGCGGGTGCAGGGCTACGCCATCGGCGGCGGTAACGTGCTGGCGACGATCTGTGATCTGACAATATGCTCGGACAAGGCCGTCTTCGGTCAGGTCGGGCCGAAGATGGGGTCGGTCGACCCCGGCTACGGCACGGCCTATCTCGCCCGCGTGGTCGGAGAGAAGAAGGCGCGCGAGATCTGGTATCTCTGCCGACGCTATTCCGGTGCTGAAGCCGTCGAGATGGGACTGGCCAATATCTGTGTGCCGCAGGACGAACTGGACGCGGAAGTGCAGAAATGGGGCGAGGAAATCTGCGAGCGGAGCCCGACGGCGATCGCCATTGCGAAGCGTTCCTTCAACATGGACACAGCCCACCAGGCAGGTATCGCGGGCATGGGGATGTATGCCCTGAAGCTCTATTACGAAACCGATGAATCCCGCGAGGGCGTGAATGCCTTCCTGGAAAAGCGAAAGCCGGATTTCCGTAAACACGCCAAGTAATGGCGCCTAGAGCCGCCCGATCACTTCTTGAAAGAGGCAAGCGCCATGGATCCGGCCTTCAGCGACGACCAGCAGAGTATTTTCGAAACCGCCCGGCGCTTTGCGGCCGAACGTGTCGCGCCGGGCTATCAGGCGCGCGAGGCCGAGGCCCGGATCGATAGGGCGCTGGTCCGGGAGCTTGGAGGTCTTGGCCTGATCGCGCCGGAACTGCCGGAGCAATTCGGCGGTCTCGGTCTCGACAGCGTCACGAGCGGACTGATCGCCGAGGCGATCGGCTATGCCGACCTCAATGTCGCCTACCTGCAGATACTCGGCTCGTTGAACGGCAAGATCATCTCGGAGCACGCCGCGCCGGACCTCGCTGCCGAGTGGATCGGCCGGATCGTTTCCGGCGAGTCCGTCGTCTGCATCGGGTTGACGGAGCCGCGTGGCGGATCGGACGCCGCCAACCTCGGGCTCACGGCGCGGCGCTCCGGAAACCGATATATCCTGAAGGGCGAGAAATCGTCGATCAGCATGGCCGACCAGGCCGATGCCATCGTGCTGTTCGCGCGGACTGGCGCCGCCGAGGATCGTGCCCGCGGCATCAGTGCTTTCCTGATCCCGATGGACACGCCCGGTATCTCGACCCAGCGCTACAGGGACCTTGGCAGTCATGCCATCGGCCGCTGTTCGATCTTCTTCGACGATGTTGAGATACCGGCAGATTGGCGGCTTTCGGAAGAAGGCGGGGGATTCGTCCAGGTGATGCAGGGGTTCGATTTCAGCCGGGCGCTGATCGGGCTCCAGGTTCTCGGCGCCGCACAGGCCTCCCTCGACGAGAGCTGGCGCTACATCCAGCAGCGTCAGGCATTCGGAGCGCCGCTGGCGGCGAACCAGGGCATAACCTTTCCGCTCGCGGAAAACGAGGCGGCGATCGCGGCTGCCCGACAACTCTGCTACCACACGCTGCGCCTGAAGGATGCGGGAAGGCCGCATACCTCCGAGGCGGCGATGTGCAAGTGGCTGGCGCCGAAGAGCGCCGTGGAGGTGATCCACCAGTGCCTGCTGACTCATGGTCATTATGGCTGGTCTCTGGATCTGCCGCACCAACAGCGCCTGCGCGATGTGATGGGGCTGGAAATCGGCGACGGAACGGCTCAGATCATGAAGACCATCGTCGCCCGAGAAAAATTGCGCCACGCTTAGTCTGCAGGGGCGAGATTTCTGCCCCGCGGCGTCACCCGCCACCCGCCTCATAGACGCCCCCGATAGGGTCATCGACACTAACGATTAGATTGTTCCGTAGCCTTCGCGGATGATTCCGCCTCAAGTGGACGCGAGATAGAAACAACCGTGAGATATGTCATGTCAGTGACAGAGGAAACGCCCTCCATCCGGGATGCGCGCGCCGTTTTGCGCTGAATACGGCAATGTCGCTTCGATGCTTCTCGAGATCCTGCACGACCTGCAGGACAAAATCGGCCATATCGCGCCGGATTGTCTTCCCGTCATTGCCGACAGTCTGAACCTATCCAAGGTGGAAGTTCATGGCGTCGTCAGTTTTTATCACGATTTTAAATCCGAACCGGGCGGCCGAGTGGTCGTCAAGATCTGTCAGGCGAAAGACCGCCGGTCGATGGGCGCGGTTGCCGTGATCGAACCGATCCTGTCCCGCTATGGCGTGTCCCTGTCCGAGAAAACCGGCACAGGCGTGGTATTCGAGCCGGTTTATTGCCTTGGAAATTGTGCCGCGTACCGCCGAGGGCGAGGGACGGCTGCATGCCGTCCAGCTGGTCGACCCGGTGGTAGAATACACAGTTGGCCTTGCCGTGCAGGATCGCGATCCTTTAACGATCCTGGTTTCGTCTCTGGCATCGATCGCGGCGGGTTTTGAGAATTGATGTACCGTATTTGCCAGCCAGCGGGGGTCAACCGGTCAACTTCGCTGTCAGTTTCTCCAGCATGACGAGGCACTGGTCGATCTGGTCGATGGCTATGTATTCGTCCGGCTTGTGGGCTTGCTCGATGGAGCCGGGGCCGCAGACCACGGTGGAGATGCCGAGTTTCTGGAATAGGCCGGCTTCGGTGCCGAAAGCCACCAGATCCGCGCCGTTTGCGCCGGTCAGCTCAGCGACGATTTTCAGGGCCTCGCTTTCCGGAACCGGCTCCAGCCCGTCAACCTCGCCAATGATCTCAGTGCTGATATCCGCATCCTTTGAGACCGCGCGCATGGCCGGCAGCAAGTTGTCATTTACATAGGCGGCGATTTCCCGCTTCACGAAATCAGCGTCCCCATTCTGGACAGGACGCATTTCCCAATCGAGATGGGCGAGACCGGGAATGACGTTATGGGCGACGCCGCCGGAAAGGCGCCCGACCTGGACCGTCGTCCAGGGCGGATCGAAGCGGGAGCCTTCGGGCGCCCGGCCCTTGAGGGTCTCGCGCAACTCCATCAGCCTTGTGACGTAGCGCACCGCGTATTCAACGGCGTTGACGCCATGATCCGGTTGCGAGCCATGACCCTCAAGACCGCTGAAGGTCACGGTATATTCGCAGCAGCCCTTGTGCCCCTCGATGATCCGCATTTCCGTTGGCTCGCCGATGATGCAGACCGCCGGTTTGAATGGCAGCAGGGCGAGTTCGTGCATCAGCGCCTGGGCACCGAGGCAGCCGACCTCCTCATCATAGGTAAAGGCGAAATGCACCGGCCGCCTCAGGTCATTTTTCGCATAGTGCGGTGCCATCGCCAGTGCCGCCGCGATGAAGCCTTTCATGTCGCAGGTGCCGCGTCCGTAGGCCTTGCCTTCGGCGACATGCATTCCGAACGGATCGCTGGACCAGGCCTGATCCGTCACAGGAACCACATCGCTGTGGCCGGAAAGCACGATACCGCCATCCACCTCCGGCCCGATGGTGGCGAAGAGGTTGGCTTTTGTTCCGTCCGGGGCCCGGAAGGTGTGCACGTTGGCGCCGAGCTTCCCGAGATACTCCGCCGCATAGTCGATCAGCGCCAGATTGCTGTCAGCGGAAACGGTCGGGAAGCCGATCAGGTTGGACAGGATCTCGAGCGTGGCGGAGCGGGTCGGGTGCATGATCGGCCCTTATTCCTTCACGAACAGCTTGCGTTCGACATTGGCCAGGCATTCCGCCGGGCCATCATCGGTGATGCGCAGGGTCTCGGTGATCTCCAGCCCCCAGTCATCCATCCAGAGCGCCGGCATGAAGTGGAACGTCATGTTCGGCTGCAGCACGGTATTGTCGCTCGGCCGGATGGACATGGTGCGCTCGCCCCAGTCAGGCGGGTAGCTGAGCCCGATCGGATAGCCGCAGCGGCCCTCGCGCTTGACCCCGTGCTTCTCCAGTACGGCATAGAAGGCGCGGGCAATGTCGCCTGCCGTATTGCCTGCCCGAGCCGCCTCGATACCGTCCGTAATGCCCTCAAGCACGACTTCCTCGGCCCGGAGCATGTCGATCGGCGGGGTGCCGAGATGGATCGTCCGGCAGAGCGGGGCGTGATAGTGCCGGTAGCAGCCGGCGATCTCGAAGAAGGTGGCCTGTTCCGGCTCCAGCTCGGTGTCGTCCCAGGTCAGGTGCGCCGCGCTGGCATCCTTGCCGGTCGGCAGCAGCGGCACGATGGCCGGGTAGTCGCCGCCGAAGCTGCCTTCGTCATCCTCTCCGCCCATCAGACCGGTGCGGTAAATCTCCGCCACCAGTTCGTTCTTGCGCAAGCCCGGGCGCATCAGCTCGTAAATGGCGGCATGCATCTTCTCGACGATGTGGGCCGCCCGGCGCATGTATTTCAGCTCCGTCGCGGATTTCACCCCGCGCTGCCAGTTCACCAGGCCTGTGGCATCTTCAATGACGCCTTCATGGTTTTTCGTGAGCACGCTATGGGCGCGGGCGGAGTAGTAATAATTCTCCATCTCTACGCCGAGGGTCAGGTTGTTCCAGCCTCTCTCGGCAATCGCGGTGCCGAGGTCTTCCATCGCGTGGCAATCGGCGGCCATGACGTAATCGTCCGAATAACCGCGGATATTGGCCACATCCATGTAGCAGGTCCGCATGGCGCCCTTGGCGTCCATTCCCCGGCCCCAGAAGACCGGCTCGCCCTCGGGACCGACGATCACGCCCTGATGGACATAGAAGGACCAGCCGTCATAGCCGGTCAGCCAGGCCATGTTGGACGGATCGGAAATGAACAGCACCTCAATCCCGGCTTTCTCCATCGCCGTCCGGACCTTGACCAGCCGCTCGATGTATTCTTCGCGGGAAAACGGGAGTTTGACGTCGGGCATGAGGCGAAGTCCACTGAGCGGGTTGAAGAATTCGGCAGGTCCGGCGATTGAGCATCAACATCCGCTGTTTGACAATCGCCGTGACATGTGGCCGATGCTGAAAAGAAAAAAGATCAATTACTTGTCCTCTTTCGAAGGAAATTTGTCTGTGAGCGATTGGCGCCGGGAATTATCGCTGGAGAACGTGACGGCGGCCCGGGCGGCCATTGCGGGGATAGCGGTGGAGACGCCGTTGGTGCCGTCGCCCTTTCTTTCCTCGATGGCTGGCATGGAAGTGCTGCTCAAGCTGGAGATCGCGCAGCCGATTGGTGCCTTCAAGATCCGGGGCGCAGCGAACGCCATCTCTGTCCTGCCGGGCGACTGTCCTGGCGTGACTTGTTGCTCTACGGGCAATCACGGGCGCGGGGTCGCTTATGCGGCGCGGGCGCGGGGCCTGCGCGCGGTTATTTGCATGTCCGAACTGGTCCCCGAAGCCAAGGTTGAAGGCATTCGCGCGCTTGGCGCGGAAGTCCGGATCATCGGCCGGTCACAGGACGAGGCTGGAAAGGAAAGCCGGCGTCTTGTGGAGGAAGAAGGATTGGCGGAAATCCCGCCCTTCGACGATCCGCTGGTGATTGCCGGGCAAGGCACCATCGGCCTTGAGTTGCTGGACAGCCGTCCGGACCTCGAAACACTGCTTATCCCGCTTTCCGGCGGCGGACTGGCCGCCGGGATCGCGCTGGCGGCGAAAGCGCGCAAGCCAGGCATCCGGGTGATCGGCATTTCCATGGATCGGGGCGCGGCAATGTATGAGGCGATGCAGGCAGGCCGGAACGTGGCGGTGGAAGAGGTGCCGAGCCTGGCCGACTCCCTCGGCGGCGGTCTCGGCGCCGACAACCGGCTGACCCTGCCGCTCTGCCGGGATCTGGTCGATGAGACCGTTCTGGTCACGGAAGAAGAGATATACCGTGCCATGCAGTGCCACTATTACGAAGACCGGATCGTCTGCGAAGGCGGGTCGGCCGTTGGTGCGGCAGCGATGCTGGCAGGCAAGCTGCCCTCTATGAAAGGTCCGGCGGCGACCATCCTCTCCGGACGCAATCTCGACATGAAGATGCACGCGGACATCATGGCGGGACGCGCCGTCCGCCTCGGCGATCTCACTCTTGAAGGACAGCCCTATCATGCCTGATACCAATGTTCTGACCGAAGCGGATCTGCGTGCCCTGGTGACGCTCGATCTGGAAACAATCGACGTGGTTGAAAGCGCGTTCCGGGCGCTGGCCTCGGGTGAGGTCATCATGCCGCCGATCCTCTCCATGGATATCCCGGCGGTGAATGGCGAGGTCGATGTAAAGACAGCCTACATTCCGGGCTTCGACGGTTTTGCGATCAAGGTCAGTCCCGGTTTCTTCGACAATCCGAAACTGGGTCTGCCGAGCCTGAACGGGCTGATGATTCTGTTCTCGGCGAAGACCGGGCTGGTTGAGGCGCTGTTGCTGGATAACGGTTATTTGACAGACATACGCACCGCAGCCGCCGGCGCTGTCGCGGCCCGGCATCTGGCTCCCAAAGTGCACACCGCCGGGGTGATCGGCACGGGCGTACAGGCCCGGTTGCAGATCGAGGCCGCACGTCTGGTGCGCCCGTTCGAGCGGGTACTGGTGTGGGGCCGGGACGCGGCAAATGCAAAGAAATGCGCCGCCGATCTGGCGGAAAAGCTCAGCATTGAAGTCCGCGTCGAGACTGACCCGGCCCGGCTGGTTGCCGAAAGCCAGCTCGTCGTCACCACAACGCCGTCGCGTGAGCCGGTATTGCGCGCGGACTGGCTGCATCCGGGATTGCATATCACCGCCATGGGCTCGGATCAGCCAGGCAAGGTGGAAGTGGATCCGGCGGTATTCCGCAGGGTGGATGCCTATGTGCCGGACCGGCTGAGCCAATGCCGTATCCAGGGTGAGCTGCGAGCCGCCATCGAGGCCGGAGCCGCCAATGCGGACAAGATCTTTCCGGAGCTGGGGGAGGTGGTCGCGGGCCACGCGCCGGGCCGGAAATCGGCATCGGATATCACCTTCGCGGATCTGACGGGCACCGGCGCGCAGGACACGGCGATCGCCACCCGCGCGGTTGCGTTGGCCGTCATGGCCGGGGCCGGCACCCGGATTGCTTCCTGACATGGCCCTGAAGCTCGACGCCCGGGATGTGAAGATCCTCGCCATTCTGCAGCAGGAAGGACGGATTTCGAAATCCGATCTGGCGCGGCGGGTGAACCTGTCCAACACGCCATGCTGGGAGCGGCTGCAGCGCCTGGAAGCGGCGGGCATTGTGCGTGGTTATGGGGCGCGGATCGCTCTGGAATTGTTCGCGGAACATGTCACGGTCTTCGTGACGGCAGAGCTTGAAAACCACCGGAACGAGGATTTCGTCCGGTTCGAGGATGCGGTCGGGCGCGAGCCGGAGATCATCGGTTGCTGGGCGCTTGGCGGCGGGCTCGATTATCTCTTCCAGGTCGTGACCCGAAACGTCACCAGCTACCAGAGCCTGATAGACCGGATGCTGGAAAGCGAGGCGGGACTGAAGCGCTATTACAGCTACATCGTCACCAAGGAAGTTAAGGCGGGCGGCGCGATCCCGGTGGAGCTGTTCGCCGGTACCTGATCCGGCAGAAAAATCACCCGGCTCAATGTGTCTCAGCCGAAAAACTCTCTGTCATGCGAGGGGAGTTCAGTCAGATCTTCGCCGTTTCCGGCACTAGGCTCTCCGGTGAACAGCCTTGGGCCGTCAGGCCCGCGCCGCAGCGATAAGGAATCATGATGCTTACCAACGATCAGCTCGCTCAGTGGGATCGGGAGAATTTCTTCCATCCCTCGACCCATCTTGCCCAGCATGCGCGCGGGGAAACCCCGACGCGGGTGATCACCGGCGGCTCCGGCGTCTATATCGAGGACCGGGACGGCAAGAAGATGCTGGACGGGTTCGCCGGTCTCTATTGCGTCAACGTCGGCTATGGCCGTCCGGAGATCTCGGAAGCCATCGCGGCGCAGGCGAAAGAGCTGGCTTATTATCATTCCTATGTCGGGCATGGCACCGAGGCCTCGATCACGCTGTCCAAGATGGTGCTCGACCGGGCGCCGTCGAACATGTCGAAGGTCTATTTCGGTCTTGGCGGCTCGGACGCGAACGAAACCAACGTGAAGCTGGTCTGGTACTACAACAATGTGCTCGGCCGGCCGGAAAAGAAGAAGATCATCTCGCGCTGGCGCGGCTATCACGGCTCCGGGCTGGTTACCGGCTCGCTGACCGGGCTTGAGCTGTTCCACAAGAAGTTCGATCTGCCGCTGTCGCAGGTCATCCACACCGATGCCCCGTATTATTTCCGCCGTCCGGACCTTGCCCAGAGCGAAGCGGACTTCACCGCCCAGTGCGCTTCCGAGCTGGAAGCGCTGATCGAGCGTGAAGGCGCTGACACCATCGCCGCCTTCATCGGCGAGCCTGTGCTCGGCACCGGCGGCATCGTTCCGCCGCCGGCCGGTTATTGGGCCGCCATCCAGGCCGTCCTGAAGAAGCACGACATCCTGCTGATCGCTGACGAGGTGGTGACCGGCTTCGGCCGGCTCGGCTCGATGATGGGCTCCGACCATTACGGCATCGAGGCGGATATCATCACCATCGCCAAGGGGCTGACCTCGGCCTATGCGCCGCTGTCCGGCTCGATCATTTCGGACAAGGTCTGGAAGGTTCTGGAGCAGGGCACGGACGAGCTTGGCCCGATCGGCCATGGCTGGACCTATTCGGCGCACCCGATCGGGGCCGCCGCGGGTGTTGCAAACCTGGATCTGATCGACAGGCTCGGCCTGGTCGGCAATGCGAAGGAGATGGGTGCCTATTTCAACAAGGCCCTAGCCGATGCCCTCGGCTCCCACGCCCATGTCGGCGATGTTCGGGGCGAGGGGCTGCTGGCCGCCGTCGAGTTCGTCGAGGACAAGGAAAAGCGGACCTTCTTCGACCCGTCTCGCAAGATCGGCCCGGCCATGGCGGCGGCACTGCTGGAGCAGGGTGTGATCGCCCGGGCCATGCCGCAGGGCGATATCCTCGGCTTCGCGCCGCCGCTCTGCCTGACACGGGAAGAGGCTGACATCATCGTCGGCGCCACGGTCAAGGCGGTGGAGAAAGTGTTCGGCGCTGCCTAGTCACATTTCAGGTGCGGCCGTTCCGGCGGCCGCACCGTATTCATTGTACCCGCGCCGAAACCGGTAGCCTCGAAGCCGGATCTGGCGACGAGAGCGATACCGGGCAGTGGCCTGCACGCTTTCAATAGCGTCATGAGCCGGTGCAAGAAGACGCCTCCCACAGTCATCTCACCTACGCAGCGCTTGCATCGGCCATGGCATCCATCGCCGGCCACTGCTCGTGCCAATCCGTTGCCTGCTCATAGGCCTGCCCGGCGCGGAACACGGTTGCCTCGTCGAAATACTTTCCGACGATCTGCATCGATAGCGGCAGGCCCGACTGGCTGAAACCGACCGGGATCGACATGGCCGGGTTGCCGGTCACGTTGAACGGCAGGGTCTGCATCGGCCAGGAAACGGGGAAGCTCTGCTGCGGTGCGTCGATCAGGGGCGCTGGGGAGAGCGAGCTTGGCGCCAGCAGGATATCGTAGCGCGAGAACAAGCCGGTATTGATTTCCTCGCAGAGCTCCCGCCGCTGGCGCTGGGCCTGCATCAGGTCGGCAGCCGTCAGGTAGCCGCCGAGAACGATCCGTTCCATGGTCAGGCGGCCGTAATCCAGCGGCCGGGTCTGCAGGTCCTGCTCATGGATCGCATAGGCTTCGGCAAGCAGGATGACGCGGCCGCAATTGTTGTAATCCGCGTAAGGCGAGACGGCGGCAACTTCCTCGACCTCGGCCCCGAGATTGCGGAATGTCGCGGCGGCATTGTCGATAGCGGCAACGGTCTCGTCCGACAGGCCTTCGGCGCCCTTATAGAAAGAGCTGAGAATGCCGACTTTAAGTCCGGCGACGCCTTTGCCGAGATCTGCCTGATAATCGGGCACCGGCTGGTTCGCCGAGGCCGGGTCCAGCGGATCGTAACCGGCGATGCATTGCAGGGTAATTGCCGCATCTTCCACATTCTTGGAGAGCGGGCCGCAGTGATCCATCGTATAGGACAGCGGAAAGACGCCGCGCCTGCTGACCCGGCCATATGTCGGCTTCATACCGACGATGCCGCAATACGCCGCCGGTCCGCGGATCGAGCCGCCGGTATCCGAGCCCATGGCCATGCGCAGGAATCCCGCTGCGACTGCCGCGCCGGAGCCGCTGGAGGAGCCGCCGGGGCCGTGATTACGGTTCCAGGGATTGCGTGCTGGCGGAAAAGGCAGATCGAAAGATGGGCCGCCGAACGCGAATTCGTGGGTCGCCATTTTGCCGATCAGCACGCCGCCCGCCTCGCGCAGTTTTACCGCGCAGACGCTGTCCTCCTCCGGAACGTTTTCCAGCCGGAGCTTGGAATGGCAGGTGGTGGTGATGCCCGCCGTGTCATAGATGTCTTTCAGGCCGTAGGGGATGCCGTGCATCGGCCCCTTGTCCATGCCGTCGGCGCGTTCCTTGTCCGCCTTGGCCGCGTCAGCAAGTGCCCGCTCCTTGGTCACGACGATGAAACTGTCGATCTGCCCGTCTTGCCGGTCGATCCGATCCAGAGTCTCTTCGGTCAAGGCAACCGAGGTCAGGGAGCCTCCCCGCAGCGCGGCGCCAAGCTCGGCGATGGATTTGCCGTCCGCGACGCCGGTCATTGACCCACTCCCCGGCCAATCGTTGTCGGATCGAACATGCCAGCCGGCTCCGAGGCGGCCGTCCGTGGGCGGCGCAAGCCGTCGGCCATGGCGCGTAATCCGGCATAGCCTTCGAAAATAGCCTGTTCGCGATCCGCCGGCAGTGTCAGTCCCAAAGTTTGTGTCAGTTTCTGGAACATTAGCCGGTCTGCTTTTTCATCCTGGGTCATGGTCATGAGAGGCTCCTGACGGGCCGCGATACGCCGATCTGTGCGACGGTTATGCGCGGCGTTTTGAATTGCGTTTCAAATTGTATCCAAAAATGGTGGTGGTCATGCAATAAAATTGTGCGATGCACAAAAAATGACCTGATGTTCTAGTTGGTATATGAAGAAATTTTATTGAAAATCAGTATCTTGTGGTTTTTCAGGAAAATGAGTGACTGAAATGGTCCTGTAATTTGGTGGCGAATCTGGTCAAGGATTGTGCACATTCTCGGGTTTTGTGGTGTGCGGTATCCTGGCGCCGAGGTTGGCGCTAAAACTGAATCAAATCCTTTTGTTGATTGAGAAAATTAAGTTTGAATCAGTGATATCGCCGTTGATTCAATGAGATGCTTTGTCGCCCTTTGGTCGTGTTGAGCGGCTTAATCTATAAATTGGATACAATTATATGCACGTGGCATGGCATTTGCTCTGCGGTAGCGGGGTGCAGAGCATGCTCGTCGTGCCGACCATGCGCGGTCTCCGTTCTGGAGAGTGTGGCGCGGACATCACTGAGGCGGGCTGTTTTGTTCAAAAACAAGGAGGCTTCTCAATGAAATTGTTCAAAAGGCTCGCCGCGGCCGTCTCGGTCACCGCCGGTTTGGCGGTATCGGGACATGCGGCGTCCGCAGAGTCGGTTCTGCGCGTTGCAATGACTGCCGGCGACATTCCAATCGTGATCGGCCAGCCCGACCAGGGTTTCGAAGGTTATCGCTTCGTCGGCTACAATCTCTACGACACGCTCGTGCTGTGGGACCTGTCCCAGGGAGAGACCGCTGCAGATATCAAGCCGGGTCTGGCGACATCCTGGAAGATCGACCCGAATGACAACAAGCGCTGGCTGATCACCCTGCGCGAAGGCGTGAAATGGCATGACGGATGCGATTTCACCCCGGAGGACGTGGTCTGGAACTTCGAGCGTATCTCCAAAGAGGACGCGCCGCAGTTCAACGTCAAACAGTTCGGCATGATCCGGAACCGTACCGGCAGCATCGAAAAGGTCGAGGTCCTCGGCAAGAACGAGATCGCCATCGTCACCAAGGATCCGGACGCGCTGTTCCCGTATCAGCTCAGCTACTGGTTCATGATCAGCAAATGCCGTCTGACCGAGCTGAAGAACGATTACGAAGCCTATGCCAATGCGCCGTCCGGCACCGGTCCCTACAAGTTCGACAGCATCGTTCCGCAGGAACGCCTGGAGCTGGTGAAGAACGAGGAATACTGGGACAAGGACCGGATCCCGAAGCATGACCGGCTGGTTCTGATCCCGATGCCGGAAGCAACCACCCGCGCGGCGGCCCTGCTTTCCGGACAGGTGGATTTCATCGAAGCGCCGTCCCCCGATACCATCCCGCGTCTCGAATCCTCGGGCATGGAGATCGTCACGGCGTCCTATCCGCATAACTGGTCGTACCAGCTGAACTTCGTCGACGGAAACTTCAAGCACAAGGCAGTGCGTCAGGCGGCGAACTACGGTCTGAACCGTCCGGAGATGAAGGCGCTGCTGAATGGCTACATGGAAGAAGGCTACACCAATGTGCCGCCTTCCACGCCATATCACGGCACCCCGTCGGTGAAGTACGAGTACAACCCGGAAAAAGCCACCGCCTTGCTCAAGGAAGCAGGTTGCTATCCCTGCAAGATCAAGCTGGCGATCTCGACCTCCGGCTCCGGTCAGATGCAGCCGCTGCCGATGAACGAGTTGCTCAAGTCCCAGCTCGACGCGGTCGGCTTCGACATTGAGTTGAAGGTGATGGACTGGAACGCGTTGCTGGATGTCGGCCGTCCAGGCCGGGAAAAGAACCCGGATATCGACGGCATCAACATCAGCCGTGCCCTGCAGGATCCGTTCAGCGCCCTGATCCGGCACGTCTACACCAAGCAGCACGCTCCGAAAGGCTCGAACTGGGGGCACTATTCGAACCCCAAGGTCGATGCCCTGATCGACGAGGTCTATCTCGCCTTCGACCCGAAAGTCCGGATGGAAAAGCTGACCACGCTGCACGAGCTGATGGTCGAGGAAGCGACGTTGCTGTGGGTGGCGCATGACGTCAACCCGCGTGCCCTGGCCCCGAATCTCAAGGGCTTTGTGCAGGCGCAGAGCTGGTTCCAGGACCTGACGCCGATCGTCGTCGAATAACAGAACCCACCACCCCGGGCCCGCTGTCCTTTCCGAAGGCGGCGGGCCCGGGGAACCCTGTATTTTTCCGTCGCCCGTCATCGGGCTCGACAGGAGGGCAAGTTCCGTGACCGCCTACATAATCCGGCGTCTCTTCTATGCTATTCCCATTGCCTTCGGCGTCAGCATCGTCTGCTTCGCGCTGGTCTATATCGCCCCCGGCGATCCGCTGCAGACCATCCTTCCAGAGGATGCCAGCGAAGAGACCATCCTGATGGTCAAGAAGGCCTACGGTTTCGACAAGCCGATCCCTGTTCAGTACTTCATCTGGCTCGGCAAGGTCCTGACCGGCGATTTCGGTCTTTCCATTGCCACGGGCCGACCGGTGACGGACGAGATTTTCAAGGCGCTCGGGAACACCATCCTGCTCGCTGCGGGTGCGGTGCTTGTTGCCTTCACGCTCGCTTTTACGCTCGGAACAGTTGCCGGGTATCGCATCGGATCGGCGCTGGACCGTGCCGTTACGGGCATCGCGGTGATCGGCGTCAGTGTGCCGAACTACTGGCTCGGCATCGTCCTGGTCATCATCTTCGCTGTTGAACTCAATGTATTGCCGGCTACCGGCATGGGGCCTCGAGGGTCCGATTCATTCGACATCCTCGTATGGAATGATTTCCGGCACGTGATCATGCCGATCATCACCCTCTCGCTGATACCGATCGGCATCATCACCCGGACCACCCGGTCAGCCGTCGCCGAAGTGCTCAATCAGGATTTTGTCGAGACGCTGCGGGCAAAGGGATTGCTGGAAACGGAAATCCTGATCCATGTCATCAAGAATGCCCTGCCACAGGTGCTGGCCGTCATGGGTCTTCAGTTCGGCTATCTGATGGGCGGCTCGATCCTGGTGGAGACCATCTTCACCTGGCCGGGCTCCGGCTTCCTGCTAAACAAGGCGATCCTGACCCGTGATCTTCCGGTGTTGCAGGGCACGATCCTCGTGCTCGCCATCATCTTCGTCGCCACGAATCTTGTGATCGACTTGCTGCAGACTGCGGTCGACCCGCGTCTGAAGCGCAGTTGAGCGGAAAAGGGATGTTGAAATGACCGATATCACCGCGACACCCGCTCAGGCCCACGCCGTCGACCAGGCGGCGCCGGTGGTCAGGGTTCGAAGCTACTGGCAGACGGTCGGCTACCGGCTGCGCTACGATTACATGACGCTGTTCTTCGGAAGCGTCGTGATCCTGATCATTCTCTCCGCCATCTTCGCGCCATTGCTGGCGCCGATGGACCCGTACGAGAGCAGCCTGATCAACCGGCTGAAGCCGATGGGCTACAAGGATTTCCTCTTCGGTACTGACAAGCTCGGGCGGGATATCCTGTCGCGCCTGCTTTATGGCGGCCGAATCTCGCTCGCCATGGGGATCATGCCGGTCCTGATCGCGACCATCGTCGGAGGCAGCCTCGGTGTCCTCGCCGGATTTCTCGGCGGCAAGACCAACATGGCGATCATGCGGACGGTGGACGTGTTCTACGCCTTCCCGTCGATCCTGCTGGCGGTCGCCATTTCCGGCGCACTTGGTGGCGGCATCTTCAACGGCATGGCGTCCCTGACGCTTGTTTTCATTCCGCCGCTCTGCCGGGTGGCGGAGACGGCAACCTCCCAGGTCCGGAATCTGGATTTCGTCGAGGCGGCGCGGGCGACCGGTGCCGGAACCCTCAGCATTATCCGGGTGCATATCCTGGGCAATGTGCTGGGGCCGATCCTGATCTATTCCTCCAGTCTGGTGAGTGTTTCGATCCTGCTGGCCTCGGGTCTTTCCTTCCTCGGCCTGGGCGTTACGCCGCCGGAGCCGGACTGGGGGTTGATGCTGAACACCCTGCGCGGCGCGATCTACATCAACCCGATGGTCTGCGCCATTCCGGGCGTTGCGATCCTGATCACCTCGGTCTGTTTCAATCTGGTCAGCGACGGATTGCGCTCGGCCATGGACGTCAGAATGTGAGGGCCGAAGCATGAGCATTGCCGAAAAAACTTCCGTCCTCAGCGAGGTCGATATGAATGATGCGAGAGATCGTGGGGGCGAGGCGCAGCCGATGTTGATCGCCCGCAACCTGCAGAAACATTTCCCGATCACCGGAGGGGTCCTGAACCGGGCTATCGGGCATGTACGGGCCGTCGACGGTGTCAGCTTCTCCGTCATGAAGGGGGAGACGCTCGGCGTCGTTGGCGAATCCGGTTGCGGGAAGTCCACGCTGGCCCGCTTGCTGATGCATCTGATCGTGCCGGATTCCGGCGAGCTGATCTTCGATGGCGACGGCGTGGGGCAGAAGGATGGTCTGCTTGTGCGGGACATGCGGCGCCTGATGCAGATGGTGTTTCAGGATTCCTACTCGTCGCTGAACCCGCGCATGCCGGTCGAGGATTCGATCGCCTATGGAAAGATGGTTCATGGCGCCTCCTCGGAGGATGCCAAGGACGCGGCGCGCGAGTTGATGAAGAAGGTCGGGCTTGATCCGAACCTTTTCGGCCCGCGCTATCCGCACGAGCTTTCCGGTGGACAGAAGCAGCGCGTCAACATCGCCCGTGCTCTGGTTCTGGAGCCGCGCGTGGTCATTCTCGACGAGGCGGTCTCGGCGCTCGACAAGTCGGTCGAAGCGCAGGTCCTGAACCTGCTGCGCTACCTGAAGGACCATTTCAACCTGACCTACGTCTTCATCTCCCACGACCTGAACGTTGTTCAGTATGTCAGCGACCGGGTGCTGGTGATGTATCTCGGCGAGGTCGTGGAGATCGGCCCGGTCGACGAGATCTACGATAACCCGAAGCATCCCTACACGACGGCCCTGCTGGCGTCTCGGCTCTCGATGGACCCGGACGACCGGGTGGAGGAGCCGCCTCTGGTCGGCGATCCGCCGAACCCGATCAACCCACCCTCGGGCTGCCGGTTCCGCACCCGGTGCCAGTTCGCGGAGAAGATCTGCGAAGTCGAGACTCCGGTGCTGCCCGGCCATGCCTCGGCAACGGAGCATGTCACCGCTTGCCATATGCATGTCCCGCAATCCGGGCATTCGAAAGCGGCAAGTCTCGCGGGCAAAAAACCGCAAGCAGCAGTCAGGAGCGCATCATGAGCAATGGATCATCCGCGCCCCTTGTTTCTGTTGAGGACCTCAACGTCAAGTTCGTCAGCCGCGAGTCGACGGTGAATGCCGTCAATGACGTCAACCTGACGCTCGATCCAGGAGAAGTGCTCTGCATTATCGGTGAGTCCGGCTCCGGCAAGAGTGTCAGCATGCGGGCGCTCTTGCGCCTGCTGCCGGAGCGGCGAACCAAAATCACCGGTGCTCTGGAGGTCGATGGCAAGGATGTCCTCGCGTTGAAGGGCAAGGAGCTGTCGGATTTCCGCGGCGGCCTTGTTTCCATGATCTTTCAGGAGCCGATGACCGCGCTCGACCCGGTCTATTCCATCGGTCATCAGATTGCGGAGACCGTGCGCCGGCATGAAGGCTGCAGCATGGAGAAGGGGCTCGAGCGGGCGCTTGAGCTGCTTGAGCTGGTGAAGGTTCCTTCGGCCGAGCGCCGTCTGAAAGCCTTTCCGCATGAACTTTCCGGTGGTCTGCGCCAGCGGGCAATGATCGCGCTGGCACTTTCCTGCCGGCCGAAACTGCTGCTGGCGGACGAGCCGACCACCGCGCTCGATGCGACGGTGCAGATCCAGGTCCTGATCCTGCTGCGCAAACTGCAGGAAGAGATGGGCATGGGCATGATCTTCGTCACCCACGATCTTGGCGTTGCCGCCGAAATCGCCGACCGGGTGGCGGTGATGTATGCCGGGCGTATTGTCGAGACAGGGACCGTGCAGGAAGTCCTGAACAGCCCGCGTCATCCCTATACCCAGGGCATGCTGTCCTCGACTGTGCACGGCAACATGCGCGGCAAGGATATCGAGGCCATTCCCGGCAGTCCGCCGGATCTTCGGTCGCTGCCGACCGGATGCAGTTTCGCACCGCGTTGCCGGATAGCCGACGATGGCTGCCGTGCGGAGGTTCCGGCCGAAGTGACGCTTGGCCCCGGCCGTATTGCCCGTTGCTTCAAGCTGGACGAAACGGCGGCACCGAAGATCAGGGAGCCTATGCCGGCTTGAGCAGGGAATACGGAAAAGGGAGAAACGAGATGCATAAAATCGCCATACCAGAGCGTGTTACCCAGTCCGTCGTCCAGCGCCGGGGCACGGCGCACCCTTTCGCCGATCTCGATCCGGCCAGGACGGCGCTGATTGTCGTCGATCTGCAGAACGGTTTCATGATGGACGATGTGGCGCATGCGCTCTGCACCATGGCGCGGGAGATTGTGCCGAATGTGAACCGGCTGGCCGAGACGGTCCGGGAGACGGGCGGGCATGTGTTCTGGATCCAGAACACCCATGACGATGCCTGCCTTGAAAGCTGGTCCAATCTGCACGCCATGACGCCGCCGGAAAAGACCGCCAAGCGCATAGAGTCGATGAGCGAGGGAACGCTGGGGCATCAGCTCTGGGCCGATCTGGATGTCAGGGCGGAAGACAGCAAGGTTCTCAAGTACCGCTATTCAGCTTTTCTGCCGGGCTATTCGGATCTGCCGGATATTCTGAAAGCACGTGGCTACGATACTGTTTTGATCACGGGTACCGTGACGAATGTGTGCTGTGAATCCTCGGCGCGCGACGCCATGATGATGAACTTCAAGACCATCATGGTCACAGACGGCAACGCCGCGAATACTGACGAGGAGCACAACAGCTCTCTCGTGAATTTCTACCTCACCTTCGGTGACATCATGAGCACCGACGAGCTGATCGATTGCCTACACAAGAACGCCGGTGGAGCCAGGTCCGCCGCGGAATAATTTCTTCCTTCTCCAACTCCGGATGGGACCATCATGAATAAGCCCAAGGTCGCGGTCATCGGAACCGGCGGCACCATCGCCTCTATCGGCAAAACCCCTCTCGATATTCTCGATTATGGCGCTAACAAAACCATGATCCCGGTTGACGAGATCATTGCCATGTTCCCGATCGTGCATGAGGTTGCCGAAGTGGTGCCAGTGCCGTACCGGGCGATCCCGAGCCCTTCCGTCGGCTTTGCCGAATGGCGCGATCTGGTGCTGAAGATCGACGAGTTGGCGCAGGATCCGGATCTGGACGGCATTGTCGTCACCCATGGCACTGCCTCCCTGGAAGAAACCGCCTATGCGCTGCATCTGACGGTGAAGGCAGACATCCCGGTTGTCGTCGTCGGCTCCCAGCGGCCGTCCAGCGCGCTCTCTACCGATGCCGGCTTTAACCTGCTGAACGGTATTCGTACCGCTGGCTCCCCGGATGCCAAGGGCATGGGCGTGATGACCCTGCTGAATGACGAGATCCAGTGTGCCCGGGAGGTGACGAAGACCTCCACCTACCGGATGCAGACCTTCCGCAGTCCCGATTTCGGCTGCCTTGGCCATGCGGACGGGGATGCGGTCGCCTTCTACCGCAAGCCGCTGCGTAAACATGCGCCGGATACGGAGTTCGATATCCGCACCATCGACGGCATGCCGCGTGTCGATATCGTCTATGCCTATGCCGGCTCTGACGGCACAGCGGCGCGGGCGTTCCTTGAAGCCGGAGCCGAAGGTATCGTTTCGGCCGGTTTCGCACCGGGCTTCTGCGGCCCAGGCGACGAAGCGGTGCTTTGCGAGGCTGTGAAGAAGGGCGTCACCGTGGTGCAATCCACGCGGGCCGGAAGCGGGCGCACCTTCAAGAGCACGAAGCTTGCGGAAAACGGCTTCCTGGTCGCCGATAACCTCAACCCGCAGAAAGCGCGCATCCTGCTGTCCCTGGCGCTCAGCGTCACCAAGGACCCGGCGGAGATCGAGCGGATCTTCCGGACCTACTGACCGGAAAGTCGCGCCATGGCACCGAGGAAAGGGTCTTTCAGCGCCGGAGCGGACGTTGCTCCTGACGGCAGGAAAGGCGTTTTCCTCATGCTTTTTGGGCTGATGCTGTTCTCTGTCCTGAATGGGGTGGTGAAGGCGCAGACCGAGCTGTTCCCGATCCTGCAGATCATGGTGTTCCGGAATGCGTTCGCACTGCTGCCGCTGGCTTTTCTGATAGGCCATACGGTCGGCTGGCCGTCGCTGATAACCCGGCGGCCGCTCTGGCATCTGCTGCATGCCGTTCTGGTGTCGGGGGCGATCGGGCTGATCTTCATGGGCTATCGTGCCCTGCCGCTGGCGGATGCGACGGCGATCAATTTCGCCGCGCCGCTGGTGGTCTGCGCTTTGTCGGTGCCGATCCTGCGGGAACCCGTCGGCGCATTGAAATGGGGCGCTGTGCTCGTCGGCTTCGTCGGTGTGCTGATCATGGTGCGGCCAGGCGGGGACGTCATCCGGGAAGGCGCGATCTACAGTTTTGCCGGGACGGTGTTGAGCGCCTGCGGTCTCTTGTTGGCCCGGCATTTGAGCAAGCACGATCCGACCACGACCATCGTATTCCTGTTCATGGCGATATCCAGCATCGTCATGCTGCCGTTACTGCCTGCCGTCTGGGTCACGCCGACGCCGCTGCAGCTGGTGGGGCTCGTCTCGATGGGGGGCGCGTCCGGCGTGGCGCAATACATGACAACGCGGGCGCTGTTCCATGCCTCCGTCTCCACGGTTGCTACGATGGGCTACACCAAGATGATCTGGGCGTTGCTGATCGGGTATTTCGCTTTCGGGGATTGGCCGGCGCCGGTGGTGCTTGCCGGCGCCGGCCTGGTTCTGCTCAGCACCTGGGTGGTCTACCGCAAGGAAAGCGCGGCAGCACGGGGTGCGGCAGGGTAGGGCGTTTCCTGTTCCTTTATTCCGCTGCCAGAGCGTCGCCATCGGCCAGGCGCGGTCGCTGGCTGCGCCAGTCCGTTGCTCGTTCATATGCCGCGCCGACCTGAAACACCCCGGACTCGTCGAACGGTTTGCCGACGATCTGCATGGAAATCGGTAGCCCCTCGCTTGTGTAACCGCAACAGACCGACATGGCCGGGCTGCCGGTCACATTGAAAGGCACGGTCAGGTATCCGGACAGGGCCAGTGGATCGTTCGGCTGGGCATCGAACCGACCTGCCGGAAGGGATGTGGCGGGGGCGATCACCATGTCGTACTGGCCGAGGACCTCCGCGTTGAACCAATGGGTCATCTCCCGCCGCATGCGCAGCGCCTCGACATAATCCGACCCACGGACAAAGGCGCCGGCCATCAGCCGTTCCCGCGTTGGGCGGCCATAGAGTTCCGGGCGCTCCATCAGGTCCTTTTCGTGGATGGCATAGCATTCCGCCAGGATGATCATCCGGCCGCAGGCGTGATAGACGTCATGTGCGGGCAGAGTGACCGGTTCGACAATGGCGCCTTCGGCCCTCAGCGCGTTCTTCGCTTCGGTGATCGCTGCCCGGATCTCCGGGTTGGTATTCTCGTCCTCGTCCAGCCAGTTGGCGACATAACCGATCTTCATGCCTTTGACGCCGGTGCTGAGATTGGCGGTGAAATCGGGAGTTGGCACGTCCGCCGAAGCGGGGTCGAGCGGGTCGAAACCGGCCATCCCATTCAGCGAGATAGCGGCATCCTCGACGCTCCAGCTCAGCGGGCCGCAATGATCCATGGTGAAAGACAGCGGAAAGACGCCGCGCCGGCTGACCCGGCCATAGGTCGGCTTGATGCCGACGGTACCGCAATAGGCTGCCGGTCCGCGGATCGAGCCGCCGGTATCGGAGCCGAGCGCCATCCGGGTCATGCCGGAAGCGACGGCCGCGCCGGAGCCGGAGGAGGAGCCGCCTGGCACATGGTCGGTGTTCCAGGGATTGCGGGCCGGCGGGAACAGGGTTTCCGGGCTTGGTCCGCCGGTGGCGAATTCGATGGTCGCGCACTTACCAAGCAGCACAGCGCCGCCATCCAGGATTTTCTGCACCGAATGGGCATTGCTGTCCGGAATGACGTCCGGACGCAGTTTCGACTGACAGGAGGTCAGGATCCCGGCCGTGTCGTAAATGTCCTTGGCGCCAAACGGGATGCCGTGCATCGGGCCGAGATCCACCCCGGACATCAACTCCTGTTCAGCCTTGGCGGCGCGCTCCAGGGCAATTTCCGGGACGACTGTATTGAAGGCGCACAGGCTTTCATTGTGAGCGGATATGGTTGCCAGCGCGTCCTTGGTCGCTTCCACGGGCGAAAGCGAGCGGTCGCGATAGGCCTTGCCGAGTTCAGCGATGGAGAGAGCCTTGATGTCAGACATCGGATTTCTCCCCGGAGGCGGCGATCGCGCGTGTCACGGTTTCGAGGAAATAGCCGTTGGACGGCTCAAGTGTCGCCGGGCGTGGGCGGTTCCGGACGATATCGGCCCAACTCACCACGTTCTTGTAAGTGTTGAACATGGTCTCTTCCCGGTCTTTCGGGATCTGCAGACCTGCCCGTTCAACCACGGCGTCGTATTGCCGCTTCAATGCCGCGTCATCCATTGTTTGAAGGCCCCCATCCGACTTGATTTTGTCGGGTCAGGCTATCAAAGCGCTAAATTGGATACAATTTGCGAGATGTCATAAATGTGCATCCAAAAATGAATGAGAGGCATCCGCTTTACCTGCGGAGTGCCGCTATTTCTTGGCGGTTGCGGCGCGTTTCTCCGCCCGGACCGTATAGAGGGATGTGGCGATGATGATGATGGCGCCGATCGTGGTTTCGAGATCGGGAATTTCCGCGAAAACCAGGAAGCCGATAAGCGTCGCGAAGACCAGCCGGATATAGTCCATCGGGGCCACGGCTGAGGCTTCGCCTTCCTTGAAGCCCTGGATGTTTGACAGTTGGCCGCAGACGGAGAACAGGCCGATAGCACCCATGACGAGCCATTCCTCCAGACTGGGCGTGACCCAGAAGTAAATCGCGGGTGGCGCCATCAGGAAGCCGACCAGGATGGCCTGATAACTGAGAATGGTCACCGGGCGGTCGAACTGGGAAACCTTGCGGATAATCACCATAACGGCGGCGGCGCAGGCGGCCGCGATGACGGCCATGAGGGAATAGATGTTCAGTCCGTCCGGTCCGGGTTGCACCATTACCAGCACGCCGGCAAAGCCGATCAGCACTGCGAACCAGCGCCGGGGTCCGGCGATTTCCGACAGAACCACCATGGCGAAAATCGTCACGAACAGGCTCTTGGCGAAGCCGAGCGCGGTGGCTTCCGCCAGTGGCAAGTGGACTACGGCGGTAAAGCCGCAGGTCATGGCGATCAGGGCCAGAACGACGCGCGTGAGATGTAGCCCCAGATGGCGGGTTTTCAGAATGTCGGGAAAGCCGGAGATCAGGACCGGCATCACCGTGCAGGTCATCACGATCTGCCGGAACAGCAGGATCTGCACAACCGGGATTGTATCACCGATCGATTTGATCAGGGCGACCATCACGGTGAAGAAGAGGGCGGCGATGGCGACCCATATGGCGCCCCGCGCGTTTCCCGGCAAGGCCCTGAACGGAACCGTGACCGGCTGTCCCAGGATGGCGACAGATGAAGAAATTCTGTTGAAAAAGGACGGTGTAGGCTGTAGGGGCTGCGGTTCTTGTGGGGTATTCCGGTCGGGGTCGGTGACCACTTTGTGGGTCCTTCGAAGGCTGCGCTGCGAATGGCGAGGCGCGCGAAGCGGATCGCTTTTTGATTATTGCTGTCTGAATTGGATTCAATCTTCGCAGAAAGACCCTTGGGCTGTCTACCTCCGGCGCACCGTTTGTGTTAAGCTCGCGGTGCGAACCGAGATATCGGCGCACGGGGGAAATGCTGGAAAGAGCCGGTTACGGCCTCTCAGGAAATGCAGCAGGCAACGGTGAGAGAGCCGAACGGTCCTGCCGAATACGATTAGGGTGAAGTCATATGTCGACACGCGGACAATCTGTAGTGCGCGCTCTCCGGGAAAAGATCCTGGATGGTGAATACGCACCGGGCGGGCGCCTGAACGAAATCGATATCTCAAACACGCTGAATGTATCCCGGACCCCGGTTCGGGCGGCGCTTGCGATCCTCGCAGCCGAGGGATTGCTCGAATATGTGCCGAACAGCGGGTACGTGGTGCGTAGTTATTCGGCGCAGGACATTGAAGGCGTCTACGCCGCGCGTGCTGTTCTCGAAGGACTTGCTGCACGGACCGTGGCGGAGAAGGGCCTCAGCGACATTGCGCGGGGAATGCTGCACAAGAACCTCTCGGAGACCGAGGCGCTGCTGGATTACGGCGACTGGACGGACGAGGTTCGGGATAGCTGGGGGCGCCTGAACGAGGAATTTCATGAAGCGATCTTCGAGGCTGCGGGTAACCGGCACCTGAGCGAGCTCATTGAGAAATCCCGGTCGATTCCTCTCCTGAAGGCCGTCAAGTTTCGCTGGCACGACCTGGATACACTGGCGGTCTCCTTCAGCGACCATGAAGAGCTGTTCGATGCAATCGTGCACGGGCAAGGCTCGCGGGCAGAGTACCTTGCGCGGGAGCATGTCTATCAGGCAAGCAGGCGGCTGATTGCCGGTTGGCGCCGGGCCGGGGCGGACACAGTGTCCGCGCGCCGGCCGGGGCGCAGGGTGTCGCGCGCCGCCTGAGCCGGCTTTCCATGCAATTTCCATTCATCGTAAGCGGCCCGCAGAATCATGGCGGGCCGTTTTTTCTTGTTCAGTTTTTAGTCAAAAGCTGTCGGGTTTCTGCGAATTTTATAGGCACGGTAAGGTCGTGTGCCCGTAAATACCGTGACCCAGTGCGGCGGCGTCCCGTGGCATATATATTGCTGTTCTCTTGTGAAAATGTTGCGTTGCAGCAAATATGTTCGCGGCAAACATTTGCTTCATGGGGGAAGATATCGTGGGCTCGGGTGCTGGGATCGAACTTGTCGGCCTGACGAAAAGATATGGTGCCGTCGAAGCCGTGAAGGAAATCGACGTCAAAATACCCGCAGGTACTTATTGTTGCCTGCTCGGTCCGTCCGGCTGCGGCAAGACCACGACGCTGCGGATGATTGCCGGACATGAGGGCGTCTCCGACGGGGACATCATTATCGGCGGCGAGAACGTATCCGAGCTTGAGCCGGCCCGGCGCGGGACGGCGATGATGTTCCAGAGCTATGCGCTGTTTCCCCATTTGAACTGCCTCGACAATGTCGCCTTCAGCTTGAAGATGCGTGGTGTCTCGAAGAGCGAGCGGCGGGCATCCGCGCTTGAATATCTTGCTCTTGTCGAGATGGAGCAACATGCCCAACGGCTCCCGTCACAGCTTTCCGGTGGCCAGCAGCAACGGGTTGCGCTGGCCCGCGCACTGGTGACGAAACCGGATGTGTTGTTGCTGGATGAGCCGCTCTCTGCGCTCGATCCGTTCCTGCGCATCAGGATGCGCGAGGAGCTAAAGCGGCTGCAGTCGGAGCTCGGGATCAGCTTCATTCATGTCACCCATAGCCAGGAAGAGGCGATGGCGCTGGCCGATCTGGTGGTGGTGATGAATGATGGCCGGATCGAGCAGGCCGCAGCGCCGCGCGATGTTTTCGAGCGTCCAGCCAGCGTGTTCGTCGCCCGTTTCATCGGCGGCCATAACGTGATGAGCGGTGCGGTGGTCGGGGAAGATCCGGCAAGTGCCGTGGCCATCCGGGCCGACCGGGTCCGGCTGGCCCGTGCCGGGCGGGCTGCAGGCGACGAGTCCGGCGAAACCCATGACATTACCGCGAGAATTGCAGCGGTCGAGTATCTCGGCTTGTGGGCGAAGCTGCGTCTCGATGCCCCGGAACTGGAAGATTTTACTGTCGCCCTACCGGATTCCCAGTTCTTCGATCAGGGCTTCACGGTGGGCGAAAGCGTGACTGCGTCTTGGCGTTCTTCCGATCTGCACCGGCTTGGGGCGGATCGGTAGAACATCGAAAGAGGAGGCTTCAGATGTCGAACAACAAAAACCAGACTACGCCAAAAGGAGCGGTGTCGCGCCGCGGGGTATTGAAGGGCATGGCCGCGGGGGCGGTCGCCGGTGGAGCGATGATCAAGGGCGCGCCTTTCGTTCATGCATCCGAGCCGATCACGCTGCGGATCGCAGGAACCGGTGTGAACCAGTTCAAGGAATTGGCTGACAAGGCCAAGGAAGATCTCGGCTTCACCATCCAGTACACCTCGCTTACCTCGGATGACGTGGTGAAGCGGGCGGTGACCCAGTCCTCGTCCTTCGACATGCTCGATGCCGAATACTGGATGCTGAAGAAGATCGTGCCCAGCGGCAAGATGAAGGGCATGGATGTCAGCAAGATCAAGAATTACGACAAGATCGTGCCGATCTTCACCAAGGGCGAGCTGCCGGATGGCACCAAAATGTCCCGTCAGGGCATCGCGCCGATCAAGGTGAGCTATCTCGCAGGCGAAGAGTCCAGCGAGTTCGCGACCGACCCGAGCGGCTACATGACGCTGATCCCGACGGTTTATAATGCCGATACGCTCGGTATCCGTCCTGATCTCATCAACCGGCCGATCAACAGCTGGGCCGAGCTGCTGAATTCCGAGTTCAAGGGCAAGGCCTCGATCCTGAACATCCCGTCCATCGGTATCATGGACGCAGCCATGGTCTGCGAAGCGTCCGGGCTCGCCACCTATGGCGACAAGGGCAACATGACCAAGGCCGAGATCGACACCACCATGAAGGTGCTGACGGAGGCCAAGAAGGACGGCCAGTTCCGCGCCTTCTGGAAAGAGTTCAATGAGAGCGTCAACCTGATGGCGTCCGGCGAGGTGGTGATCCAGTCCATGTGGTCGCCTGCCGTCACCAAGGTGCGCTCCATGGGTGTTCCCTGCGTGTACCAGCCGCTGAAGGAAGGCTACCGCGCCTGGGCCGGCGGCCTCGGCTTGCCGTCCCATCTCGAAGGCAGGCAGCTGGATGCCGCCTACGAGTTCATCAACTGGTACATGTCCGGCTGGGCCGGCGCGTTCCTGAACCGTCAGGGCTACTACACCGCCGTGCTGGAAACAGCGAAGCCGTTCATGTCCGAGGATGAGTGGGGCTTCTGGATGGAAGGCAAGAAGGCTGCGACCGACATTATGAGCCCGACCGGCCAGAAGATCGAAAGCGCCGGATCCGTACGCGATGGCGGCTCTTTCTGGGACCGCATGGGCAATGTGACCGTCTGGAACACGGTGATGGACGAGGACCGCTACATGGTCCGCAAGTGGAATGAGTTCATCGCCGCTTGAGGCATTGACCATCCGGGGGCCGGTCGACCGGCCCCCGGATATCTTTAACCGGGACCGGGACGTCTGACATGGAGTGGTTGAGATCCAGGAGCGCTTACCTTCAGGCTGCGCCGCTCAGCCTGATCTTCCTGCTCTTCTTCGTGCTGCCCATCGCCATGGTGGTTGTGGTCAGTTTCTTCGATTATCAGGCCTACCAGATCCTGATCCCGGATTTCGTGCTGTTCAATTATCAGGACGTGTTCTCGTCCGAGGTCACCTACCGGACCTACTTCATCACTTTCCGGTTCTGCCTGATGGTCTGGGCCATCACGCTCGTCCTCGGCTTTGCCATCGCCTATTTCCTCGCCTTCCATATCCGCACGATCACCATGCAGATCGTGCTGTTCCTGCTTTGCACGATCCCGTTCTGGACCTCGATTGTGATCCGGATGATCGCCTGGATTCCGCTGCTTGGCCGGAACGGGTTGGTGAACAATGCGCTGGTTGCGTCGGGTTTTACCGACGCGCCGGTGGAGTGGCTGCTCTACAGCGAGTTCGCCGTGGTGATTGGCTATGTCCATCTCTACACGCTGTTTATGATCGTCCCGATCTTCAATTCCATGATGCGCATCGACCGCAGCCTGCTTGAGGCGGCGACCGATGCCGGGGCGAGCGGCTGGCAGACTACGTGGAACGTCATCGTACCGCTCTGCAAGCCGGGCATCGCCATCGGTTCGATCTTCGTGGTCGCCATGGTGATGGGGGACTTCGTCACCGTGAACGTGCTTGGTGGCGGTCAGGTCGCTTCTGTCGGCAAGGCCATCGCGGCGGAGCTGTCCTATCTGCAGTTTCCGCCGGCGGCTGCGAATTCCATGGTGCTGCTTGGTGTGGTGATCCTGCTGATCATGCTGCTGATGCGCTTCGCCGATATCCGGAAGGAGCTCTGACATGGTGCATGGCCGTCGCTCCCGCAGTTTTTACGCACTGTCGATCCTGTTCGGCGCCTTCGTGCTGTTCCTCTACGGCCCGATGGTCACCGTCATCCTGCTGGCTTTCCAGGGCCCGGACGGCGGGCTGACCTTCCCGATGAACGGCGCCTCTCTGCACTGGTTTGCGGATATCTTTCAGCCGCAATCCATCGGCGATATCTGGGGCTCGTTCGACCGCTCCATCAAGCTCGGCATGATGGTGATGCTGGCGACCGTTGTGGTCTCGTTCCTGACCGGGCTTGCCTACAGGAAGAAATTTCGCGGCAGTTCCGTGCTGTTCTATGTGGTCATTGCCAGCCTGATCATGCCGTCCATCGTGGTCAGCCTCGGCATTGGCTCCATGTTCGAGCTGCTGGGTATCGAGCGGTCCTGGTGGAGTTCGGCCTTCGGCGCGCATCTTACCTGGACACTGCCCTTTGGCCTTCTGATCATGTTTGCGGTCTTCAACCGGTTCGATCCGGCCTATGAGGAAGCGGCGCGGGATCTCGGCGCGAGTGGCTGGCAGACCATTCGTCATGTCGTGCTGCCCATCGTCGCCCCCAGCTTGATCGGCGTCGCCCTGTTCGGTTTCACCCTGTCCTATGACGAGATCGCCCGGACCTCCCAGTCGGTCGGCGCGCTGAACACGCTGCCGATGGAATTGCAGGCTATGCAGACCAACGTGACGACACCGGTGATCTATGCGCTTGGCGCCTACACGACCGCGCTGTCGCTGGTGGTGATCGGGGTAAGCCTCGTGCTGGTGCTGGCTTTCCGCTGGCGGCAGAAAAGATTCGGCTCCGATGCCGACAAGGGTATGGTTTAATCAGTGCCATGAAAATCCTCGTCATAAATCCGAATACAACCGCTTCCATGACGGACAAGATCCGTGAAACCGCGTGTGCCGTCGCTGCGCCGGGCACGGAGATTGTTGCCGTCAATCCGCTGGACGGGCCGGTCAGCATCGAAGGCCATTACGACGAGGCATATTGCCTGCCCGGCCTGCTCGACGAGGCCCGCAAGGGCGCGGCGGACGGAGCCGATGCCCTGGTCATCGCCTGTTTCGACGATCCGGGCCTGGAAGCTTGCCGTGAGCTGCTCGACATTCCGGTGATCGGCATCTGCGAGGCGGCGATGGCGGCGGCCTCCATGGTCGGGCACGGTTTCTCCGTTGTCACGACATTGCCGCGCGCGGTGCCGATTATCGAGGCTCTGGCTTTCAAATACGGCTTTGAGCGGCAGTGCCGCCGGGTCCGTTCCGCCGAGATTCCGGTGCTGGCACTGGAAGAAGAGGGCGGCGGCGCTGCCGCGAAGGTGCGCGAGGAAGTTATCGCCGCCATCGAGCGGGACCATGCCGAAGCTGTCCTGCTTGGCTGTGCCGGCATGACCGATCTCGCCGATGCGCTGACGAAAGAAACCGGCGTGCCGGTGATTGACGGTGTGGCGGCGGCCGTAAAATTCTCCGAAGCGCTCGTCGGACTCGGCCTGAAAACCTGCAAACGTCTGGCTTACGAAAGCCCAAGGCCGAAATCCTATGGCGGTGCCTTCGCCGATGCTGCACCCAAGCCCTGAAGAGGGAGCTCTGAATAATGGAGCAAGAGTACACAATACGCGCCATGACCGGAGCCGAAGCCGGGGAGGCGGTCGGTTGGGCCGCTGCCGAGGGTTGGAACCCGGGCGGCCAGGACGCATCCTGTTTCACCTCGGTCGATCCGGAAGGCTTCATCGGTGGCTTCCTGGGCGACCGTATGATCGCCTCGATCTCGGTGGTGAATTACGACCCGTCCTTTGCTTTTCTCGGCTTCTACATCGTGCATCCGGATTTTCGCGGCAAGGGCTACGGCTTCACACTCTGGAAGGCCGGAATGGCTCATGCGGGATCGCGCACGATCGGGCTCGACGGGGTTGTGGCGGAGCAGGAAAACTACAAGCGCTCCGGTTTCGATTTCGCCTACCGGAACATCCGGTTCGGCGGTGTGCCGAAAGCGCTGACCGTTGAGGATGCGGCCTTCCTGAAGCCGCTCACCGCGCTTTCCGATGAGCTGGTAGCCTATGACAGGAAACTGTTCCCGGCGCCGCGCGATCGCTTTCTCGATGCCTGGCTCGCCACTTCGGACCATACCGGTTTCGCCGCGATGCGGGACGGAGCACTTGTCGGTTATGCGGTGGTGAGGCCCTGCCGGGCCGGCAGCAAGATCGGCCCGCTCTTCGCCGATGATGCGGCTGTTGCGCGCCAGCTTGCGAAAGCGGCTGTCGATGCCGCCGGGGGCGGCGAGATTTTCCTTGATGCGCCGGAGCCAATTGAACAGGCCGTCGCACTCGCTCGCGAGCTTGGGCTTGAGCCGGTATTCGAGACCGCCCGGATGTATCGCGGGACGGCGCCCGATATTGATCTCGGCCGTGTCTTCGGCGTCACCACCTTCGAGCTTGGTTAGGACAAGACCGGGAAGCGAGGCTTTGCCTCTCTCCCCGGCTCTCATTGACCATCAGATGCGTGAGCTTGGCTTATAGAAAGGCTCGTGCTGGGCCGGGTCAAAGTAGTTCTCGTAGAATTTCTTCACATGCGGCAGCAGCGCCTTGGAGAGCTGCCGGCGCTCCACCTCGTCATTGGAGAGCGCGGATTGCAGATCGTCATGCAGCGCTTTCAAGGCGCCTTGCTTGTCCACCTTGGTGAATACGCCGTCGCGATAGATGATCTCGCCGTCGCACATCACCATGCGGACGCCTTCGGTTTTGGCGCGTTGCATCACGGCGTCGAGCAGGGGCATTTCCTCGTCGAGATAGGGGTAGGAAACCTGCTTCCAGTCGATCAGCGACAGATCGGCTTTCTTGCCGACTTCGAGGGTTCCGATGCTGTCTCCGAAAGGTGTTGTTTTGGCTCCCCCTGATGTCGCCATGCGCAGTACCTGAGGGGACGTCGGGACCACGTCGTCCATGCCGGGGACCCTGTGTGCCCGCAAAACCATCCGCATTTCCTGCAGCATGTCCCGGTCATCGTTGATGCCCGCCTCGTCAAGGCCGATGGCGGTGTTAACCCCTTTGATCTCGAACACGTTCAGTGCTGCCAGTCCCGACCGCAGGCGGAAGTTAGACGAGCAGTTGTGACACACGCAGACGCCTGTCTCGGCGATCCGGTCGATATCGCTCTCGTTCAGCCAGACGCCGTGTCCCAGCGTCAGGCGCGGGCTCAGCATGTCGAACCGGTCGAGGTATTCGAGCGCGGTGCAGTCGCCCCGCCGTCGCGCATATTCCTTCTGGTAGGCGGTCTCGACCAGATGCATGTGCATCGGCGCGTCGTACTTCTTCGAGGCATCGGAGAGTGCTGTCAGGGCCTTGTCCGAACACCAGTGCAGGTTGGCCGGGGCCAGCTGGATCTTTGTGCGCGACTTGCTCTGGTGCTTGCCGTGCAGGCTCTCGAACATCGCCATCGATTCATCGAGGCCCATCTCGAAGCGCTCGAACCAGCGTTTCATGGGGTCTTGCAGCTCTTTCGGCAGGGATGCGACGAATTCCTCGTCTGCCTGATAGACCAGACGGTTCTGGTCGCGCAGGGCGAAGCAGTAGGACGCCCGCATGCCGATATCGTCATAGGCTTTCAGCACTTGTTCGGAATAGCCCTCGACCTGATTGATCTTTCCGGGCATCCAGCCGTGGATATGCTGCACTGTGGTGATACCGGAGGCGATCATCTCGAAGGCTGAATAAAGCGTGTCGAGATAGACGTTCACATTGCGGCAGATCATCCGGGTGATAAACCAGAGCTCCAGCGGCATGTCGGGCGAGCCGAGCTGGACCGGCGTCAGGCCGACATGGTGATGGCCGTTGACGAAGCCGGGCATCATGATTTCCTGCCCGGTGCCGACGACCGGCACGTCCGGGTTCTTGGCTAACAGGTCGGCATAGGTGCCGATCTGGGTGATGATGCCGTCTTCCTGGAGAACGGCGCCATCGTCGACGATTTCGACGGTTTCGCGGTCGATGGTGCGCGCGATCATCGCGCGGCTTCTGATCAGGCAACTGGTCATGGAGTCGCTCCATTACTAAAAACTGGGATGTCGGATGAGGCGTGAGACGCCGCCGGTCAGACGGCTTCGGCCATGCCTTCCTGTTCCGCGAAGGCGCGGTCCACTTCATCCTTGAGGAGTTGCGTCAGACGTTTTCGCAACGCCTCGCATTCCGGGGAGAACGGATCTCTCGGGCGCGGCAGGTCTACCTTCACGGTTTCCTTGATCCGTCCCGGGCGGGAGGTGAAGACACAGACCCGGTCCGCGAGCGCAACCGCCTCGTCGATATGGTGGGTGACGAAGACGACTGATGCACCGCTATCCCGCCAGACATCGATCAGGAAATCCTGCATCTTCTGCCGTGTCTGGACATCCAGGGCCGCGAAGGGCTCATCCATCAGCAAAACCCTGGGCCGCATTGCCAGCGCGCGGGCAACAGCCACGCGTTGCCGCATGCCGCCTGAGAGTTCGTCCGGGCGTTTCGATCCGGCCTCCGTCAGGCCGACACGCTTCAGCACATCCTTTGCCGCGGCCCGCCGATCCGGCTCGCTTTCGCCCCGGATCTGAAGTCCGAAGCTGACATTTTCCCAGACACTGAGCCACGGGAAGAGCGAGGTTTCCTGAAAGATCAGGCTGCGGTCCGGTGACGGCGCTTTCACCTGCTCGCCGAAATAGGTCAGCGAGCCGCCGGTCTGCTGTTCCAGTCCGGCGATGAGGTAGAGCAGCGTGCTCTTGCCGCAGCCCGAGGGGCCGAGCAGAACGACGAATTCACCGGGCTCTATATCGAGGTCGATATTGGCCAGCGCCTCGTGTGCGCGTGACGTTCCTGCCGCCCAAATCTTGCCGACATCGCGGCAAGACACGGCAGGTCCGGCGGTTTGAGTGTTGTTGTCAGAGACCACGAAGCACCCCCGATGGATCATTGACCCAGTAAAGCACCCGCTTCTGTGTCATCCGCATCGCCCAGTCGGTGGCAAAGCCAAGAAAGCCGATAAGCGCGATGCAGAAGAAAACGAGCGACGGGTTGAATGTGTTGCGGGCCAGCATGATGACTTGGCCGAGGCCGTAGCCGACTCCGGTGGATTCGGCGATCAGCACCACCATCCATGCGCCAAACAAATTGAGCCGCAGGATGACGAACACGCCAGGAAGGATGGCCGGGATGATCACGCGGCGATAGATCTGCGCCTTTGTCGCGCCCATGGTGCGGGCGACGTTGATCAGGTTCCGGTTCACGCCGTCGATATGGTTAATAGTTGCGATCGTCATATGGAAGAAGAGCGCGATCACGACCATGAAGATGGCCGGCGCATTGCCGATGCCGAACAGAAAAATCGCAACCGGTAGCCACGCAATAGGGGAGACCGGGGACAGCAGAGTGACTGTCGGCAGTGTGAGGCGCTCGACCACGATCCAGTAGCGAATGGCGACACCAAGCGAAAGAGCAAGGATTGCGGCGAGTGTGATGCCTATGAATACCCGCATGGCCGAGGAGACGACGGTGATCAGCACCGCTTGCCAGGGCGTTGGTCCTGCATCCGGGGAAACTCCGATCGCCCAGCGTTGCGCGGTGTTGAAAAACTTGGCCTGGTCCGCGAAAGCGCCAAGGAAAACATGTGGCGGCGGCAACAGTTTGGGGTCGGCCCAGCCGATGAACCAGAGAAATTCCCAGAGCGCTGCGAATGTGCCGACGGAGACGAGAGTCCAGCCAACTTTCGGCAGAAACTCCCGAAGCGGTTCCGGCAGCGTGTAGCCGGCCAGCGCCGGCGGACTGTCTTGTCCGCCGGCAACCGTGCCGGTCCCGCCGACCGGAGTTCGGTCAGTTGAGACCGAGGCCATGATCAGGCCGCCTTCAGCTTGAGCTTGCCGTAAAGCTCGGGATTCTCCGCAATGACTTCTTCAAGCGGGGTCCAGTCGATTGCGGCGCGGTCGGGCTTGTTCTTGATGTAGCCCATCTCCACCAGACTGTCGGTCCGGTCGAGGATGAAGTCGGTCTGGGACCGGGCATCGACCACGGCCGGCTGCTTGGCCATGGCGATCTTCGCGTTCTCCATCGAGGTTTTGTAGTAGGTGCCGACCAGTTTCTCGAGCGTACCCGCCGGATCGCTTTCCGCCATGAGCTGGGCCTTCATCATGCCTTTGATGAGCGCCTTCAGACCTTCCCGGTTTTCCTCGATCAGCGGAGACCTGGCTGCCAGCACGCAGTCCGTGTAGCCTTTGCCGTAGATGTCCGTGCCGTCGGAAAGCATGACCGCTCCCGGCACATCGTTCACAAGCGCCGTGCCGTAAGGCTCGATCGTGCAGATCCAGTCCACCGCACCGGCCTTGAAGGCTTCGACAGCTTCCGGGGTGGAGCCCATGTAACGGACATTGACGTCCTTGAAGTCGACGCCATGCTTTTTCAGCCAGTCGTAGGGCATGACTTCAAGAGTATCGAGCTGGAAGGTCGCAAGCGTTTTGCCTTTCAGCTTTTCCGCACTGTCGAGGCCCGGACGGGCGACGATGACGCAACCTTCGATGCCGCCGCCTGCGACGACCTTCACCGGTGCACCCGCATCGTAGAGCGCCATGAAGCTGGTATAGGGCATAAGGCCGACATCGACCTGACCGATGCCGAGGAACGTGACCTGTTCGGCAAAAGTCGGTGTGTTGACGAAATCGAGAGTCAGGCCGTCTTCCTTTGCCGTCTGTACGGCGTGAGACAGGAACATGTTGAGATTGCAGAAACCTGAACCGTGCGTCGACTTGATCGAGCTTTCGGCAGCTATTGCCGCCGACCCGAACATACCGGGGCCGGCCGCCATGGTAATAACCCCGGCGGGGCCGGCCGCCGTCGATTTCAGGAATTTACGCCGATCCATTCTGATGGCCTCGAAATCAGGCAGATCGAGGTGTCCGTGACGTTCACACATTTTAGCACTCCCTGTGGCTAGACGCTGGCCGCCGATTTTTCGGTTCGGTCCAACGCTGCAGAGAGGGCGCATAAGCCCCCTCGCGCCCCGTGATACGGGGCGATGTTGCGGGAGCGGTTTGCATTCAAGGTAAGGCACAGAAGGAGGATGATGATCCTCAGGTGCCTTGAAGAGACATCAAGTAGCGCCTACCGGCACTATCGAGGAATGCAATTGCATCGCCGCAACAGTGGGTGGCACGCCAACCAATAAGCTATCGCCGGAGCGATGCTGCGCTACAGCAAGCATCGCAATTCCCGTACCAAAGGAAATGAATCCTATAGTTCAGTGTGTTGATGTTTTTGTCGTCAATTAATATTCGAATTTCCTGCTAAATTTTGTGCAATGCAACCGAGTTGGTGCCGTTTTTATGTGCACTTCTCATCCGTCGGTCATGGTTTTCTTATTTTATTGTGAAATGTGGGGCGGGTTCTTCGAGCTGTGATGCTTGGTCTTGCTGGTTGTTTCGGCTTGTTTCCTTCTGGCCGCCGGGTACGGTCTGTATCTTGCAGGTCGGTTGCGAACTCCTCCCACGCGTACCAGTCCGGAGCGTGACCATGCGAAATGTAACCGTTGCCGCCGCCCAGATGGGGCCGGTGAACCGATCGGACAGCCGCTCCGCCGTGATGGACCGGCTGATCGCGATGATGGAAACCGCCTCAAGGCGTGGCGCCGATCTGGTGGTTTATCCGGAGCTGGCCCTGACCACCTTCTTTCCGCGCTGGTATATCGAGGACGATGCGGAGCTGGACAGCTTCTACGAGCGTGAAATGCCCGGGCCGGATACCGCGCCCCTGTTCGAGAAGGCGAAGGCGCTCGGCATCGGTTTCAGCATCGGCTATGCGGAACTGACCCCGAAGGGGGAGCGCTTCAATGCCTCCATACTGGTCGGCCCGGACGGCACGCTGTTTGGCAAATACCGGAAGATTCATCTGCCGGGGCATCCCGAGCATGAGCCCTGGCGGGCCTTCCAGCATTTGGAGAAACGCTATTTCCAGCCGGGAAATCTCGGCTTCCGGGTGTTCGATGGTTTCGCCGGCCGGATCGGCATGTGCATCTGCAACGACCGGCGCTGGCCGGAGACCTATCGGGTCATGGGATTGCAGGGCGTCGAGATGGTTTTGCTCGGCTTCAACACGCCGATCCACAACCCGCCGGCGCCGGAGCATGACCGGCTCTCCTGGCATCACAACACTTTGGTGATGCAGTCCGGCGCCTATCAGAACGCCTGTTTCGTGATCGGTGTCTCCAAGGCCGGTATGGAAGAAGGCGTGCATCATATGGGCGGCACCCAGATCATCGCGCCGACCGGTGAGACCATCGCCGTTGTAACGGGCGAGGGCGACGAGGTGATCACGGCCGATTGCGATCTCGATCTCTGCCGGTCCTACCGGGAAAGCGTTTTCGCCTTTGAACGGCACCGGGAGCCGGACAGCTACAAGCTGATTACAGGAACCAAGGGCTGTGTGACGCCGGAAGAGGCGAAGCGCATCGACCCAGCACTGGCGCGGAAAGACTAGCGCCCAAAAACGACAGGCAGGGGATGGCACGGATGCCTCACTACGATCTGATCATCAAGGGCGGGACTGTGGTTACCGCATCCGATACGACGCAATGCGATGTCGGCATTCGTGACGGGGTCATCGCCACACTCGGAATTGACCTCGGCGAGGCGGACCGTGTGATCGACGCCACCGGCAAGCTGATCATGCCGGGCGGCATCGACAGCCACGTGCATATCGCCCAGCCAAGCGGCGAGGGCATTGTCATGGCCGACGATTTCGAGAGCGCCACCCGCTCGGCGGCTTTCGGCGGCAACACCACGATCATGCCTTTCTGCCTGCAGGAGAACGGCAAGGGCCTGCGTGAAGCGGTGACCGCCTATCACGGCCTGGCCGATGGCAACTGCTACACCGATGTCAGCTTTCACCTGATCCTGAGCGATCCGACCGAGCAGGTTCTGGGCCAGGAACTCCCGGCCCTGGTTGAGGACGGCTATACCAGCTTCAAGGTCTTCATGACCTACGAGGGGCTGAAGCTGGACGACAAGGAAATCCTCGATGTCATGGCGACGGCCCGGGAAACAGGCGCTCTGGTCATGGTGCATGCGGAGAATTACGACGCCATACGTTTCATGACCGAGCGGCTGGAGCGGGCCGGCAAGACGGCGCCGCTCTATCACGGTAAATCCCGTCCCATCGTGGTTGAGCGGGAAGCGACGCACCGGGCGATCAGCCTGGCCGAGCTGGTCGATGTCCCGGTGATGATCGTGCATGTCTCTAACCGCGAGGCAATGGAAGAGATCCGCCGGGCGCAATCGCGCGGACTCAAGGTCTATGGCGAGACCTGCCCGCAATATCTGGTCCTGACCGAGCAGGACATGGACGGCCTCAACATGGAAGGCGCGAAATATGTCTGCTCGCCGCCGCCACGGGACAAGGAAAGCCAGGTGGCCTGCTGGGAAGGTATCCAGACCGGCGTCTTCTCCGTTTTCTCCTCCGACCATTGCCCGTTCCGGTATGACGATCCGGAAGGCAAGCTGATCCCGAAGGGGCGCACCAGTTTCCGCTGGGTGCCGAACGGCATACCGGGAGTGCAGACCCGGTTGCCGATCCTGTTTTCCGAAGGAGTGTCGAAAGGCAGGATCACGCTGAACGAGTTTGTCGCCCTGAGCGCGACCAATCACGCAAAGACCTACGGCCTTTATCCGCGCAAGGGCAGCATCGCGGTCGGTGCCGATGCCGATATCGCAATCTGGGACCCGGAGCGCAAAGTCACCATCACCGAGGCCATGACCCGCGACGGTGCCGATTACACGCCGTATGAGGGGATGGAGGTGACCGGCTGGCCGGTCACCACGATCCTGCGCGGCGCGGTCGTGATCGACGAAGAAACGCTGGTCGGCGGGAAAGGCTATGGCAAGCACCTCTCCCGTGACCGTTCTCCCCTTGCTGCCCCGAGATAAAGCATGACCCACAAGCACAAGATTCTTCTGATCAATCCGAACGCCACCAAATACGTGACCGAGCGGATGGCCGTCGCTGTCCGCGAGGAGCTGGGCGCGGACTGGTACGTGGAGGAGATGACGAACGAGGGAGCGCCCGACATCATCACCGACGATGCGGGGCTGAAGCTGGCGACGGACCTGATGGTTCAGGCTTTCGAGAACGGGCGCGATCCGCTCGATGGCGTGATCGTGGCGGCTTTTGGCGATCCTGCACTGCAGGAGTTGCGCGCCAATCTGCCGGTGCCGGTCGTCGGTATCGCCGAGTGCGGCATGCTGGAAGCGGCGGAGCATGGCAATTTCGCTATCGTCGCGCCGACGCCGAACCTCTTCGACGCGATTACCGGTCTCGCCAGCAGCTATGGTGTCGGGGACAAGCTCTCTGCCCTGCTGACCACCAAGACAGACGCTTATGTGCTTATGAGCCAGCCCGACGCGCTGGTTGAAACCCTGCGCGGGATGATCGACGAGGCGGTCGCGCGCGGCGATGTGGACGCGGTGGTGATCGGTGGTGGTCCGCTGGCCGATGCGGCGAAGGCGCTGGCTGCCAGCAATCCGCCCTGTCCGATTGTCGGCCCGGTTCCCGCCGCTGCCCGGCGTATCCGCAAACTCATTCTTGGCGAGGATGCGTGAGGTGAGCGGGCGCGACTTTCTCGGCTACGGCAACACCCCGCCGAACCCGGAATGGCCGGGTGGGGCGCGGCTTGCCGTCTCGCTGGTCGTGAATGTCGAGGAAGGCGCGGAATACTCCGTCAGCCTTGGCGACGAGCGGAACGAGTCGGTCTACGAGATCGTCGAGGAAGTCGAGGGCGCGCCCGATCCCTGCAAGGACACGCATTTCGATTACGGTACGCGCGCCGGCTACTGGCGCATCATGGACCTGCTCGACCGCTATGGCATGAAGGCCTACATGAATTGCTGCGCCCGGGCCCTGACCCTGTCGCCCTGGATGGCGCGGGACATGGCGGAGCGTGGTCACGAGATCGGCTGTCATTCCTATCTGTGGGAGCGGCATGCAGGGATGAGCGAGCAGCAGGAACGGGAGATCATTGCCCGCTGCGTGACCGAGATCGAGGCTGCCGCCGGTGTCCGCCCGGTCGGCTGGCACACCCGTTCCGCCCCCAGTCAGAACACAAGGCGCCTGCTGGTCGAGGAGGGCGGCTTTCTCTATGACAGCGATGCCTATAACGACGATCTGCCTTTCGTGCAGGAGGTCGACGGGCATTCCCACGTGGTGCTGCCTTATGCCTTCGATACCAACGATATGCGCTTCCAGCGCGGCGGCGGTTTCACCTATGGCGACGATTTCGCGAAATACTGCATCGATGCCATCGACTGGCTCTGGGCGGAGGGCGCATCGGCGCCGAAAATGATGACCATCGGACTCCACCTCAGGATCATCGGCCGCCCGGGCCGGATTGGCGGGCTGGACAAGGTGCTGAAGCATTTGAGCGGGCTGGATGGCGTCTGGATTGCCCGCCGCGACGAGATCGCGAAGCATTGGCGGGCGCGTACGGGCTTGCCGGAATGGCAGGACCGCTCCGGTAAATCTGGCTTGCTGCCCGGTTAGCGGTCACAAATTTATGCGGGATGCTTAGAATCTGAGCATAATACGTTGCGGAGACAGGAGCGTAAGATGCAGAAGTTAATGATTTTAAAGAATAAAATCTGAACCGGTTCTGGTCCTCTTCTTGCAATCTTCTGGCAGGCGCTGAACTGGACGTCCCTTTCTACAGGGCCTGGTTTCCTTGGCGTTCTCTTCCTTCCAGGGCGGTGTTCTGCCGCTCTAAACAAAGAACAGGAGTGGCAAATGGGTAAATTCAAGACTCTCTTGGCTTCCGCCGCGATCGGCGCCGGAATGCTGGCGACCGCCGGCAATGCGCAGGCGGTGGAATGGATCATGGCGTCCGGCTATCCGGACAGCAACTTCCTGACCAAGAACCTGAAATTGTTCGTCGAGGATGTGAAAGCCGGCACCTCGGTCGATATCCAGCTCAACTCCAATGACAGCCTGATCAAGCTCGACGCGATCAAGACCTCAGTGCAGCGCGGCCAGATTCCGATCGGCGAAATTCGCCTCGGCGTCTACGGCAATGAAGATCCGATGTACATCCTCGCCGGTCTGCCGTTCATCGCTCCGGACTATGCTTCCGCGTGGCTGCTGAAGGACCTGCAGAAGGGGTACTTCGATGCGATCTTCAAGAAGGCCGGCCTGCGGGTGCTGTTCTACCAGCCGTGGCCGGGCCAGGGCTTCTACACCAAATTCCCGGTGACCAAGGTCGACGACTTCAAGGGCAAGAAGCTCCGGATCTATTCCACGGCGACCCAGAAGATGGGTGAAATGCTCGGCTTCGACGCCACCATCCTGCCGTTCGCGGAAATCCCGCAGGCCTTCTCCACCGGCCTGATCGAGGCGCTGTTCACCTCGCCGCAGACCGGTATCGACATCCAGGCATGGGACAATACCTCCAACTTCACCTATGCCGGTGCGATCTTCTCCAAGAACGCCGTCATCGTGAGCGAGAAATATTTCGCTGCCCTGTCGCCGGAAGATCAGGCGGGCATGCTCGCTGCGGCCGAGAAAGCCGAGCTGCGGGCCTGGGAAATGAGCGCGGAAACCACCGCCGCCCAGATCAAGGTGCTGACGGATAACGGCATGTCCGCCGCCACCGCGCCTGAAGAGGTTACCGCCAAGATGAAGACCATCGGTCTCGAAATGATGAAAGGCTGGCGTGAAG
>NZ_JACZFS010000026.1 GCF_014904795.1 Nisaea nitritireducens | reverse complement strand
GGGGCGGCCCCTGCCTTTTCCGGCCCTGACAAAACCCCGAGAGACATCTCATGGCGGCACGACGATTACTGGACGGCCTTTATCTCTGGAGCGGCTATCTCGCAGCCTTCTTCCTGGTCGCGATCTCGCTCACCATCGTGGCCCAGATCATCGGGCGGTTCTTCGGGGTTGCCATCGATTCAACCGAAAGCGCCGGCTTCAGCCTGGCCGCTTCGACCTTTCTCGGCCTCGCCTATACCTTTCGGCATGACGGCCATATCCGGGTCACGCTGCTGATCCGCCTGGCCAAGGGCCCGCTGGCGAAGCTGACAGAGCTCTGGAGCGTCGGTTTCTGTGCCGCGGCCATGGGGTATCTCACCTACTGGGCCTGCGACCTCGTTTATTTCTCATACATTTTCGGCGATATCAGCCCGGGGCTGCTGGCCATTCCGTTCTGGATTCCGCGCTCCGCCATGGCACTTGGCTCGCTGATCCTGACCATTGCCCTGATCGATGAATTCATCGGCATCCTGCGCGGCCAGACGCCGAGCTATATCGCAAACTCGACCGCTCTGTTCAAAGGGGAGGACGACTGATGGATGCCGGAATGATTTCTGCCATTCTCTTCATCCTGATGCTCGGCCTGCTGGCATCGGGGATCTGGGTTGCGCCGACCCTGCTTGCCGTGGGTTTCTTCGCACTGGAATTCTTCTCGCCCGCGCCGGCTGGCTCTCTCTTGGCCAGCACGGTCTGGGATGCGAGCTGGAACTGGGCGCTGACGGCACTGCCGCTGTTTGTCTGGATGGGCGAGATCCTGTTCCGGACCCGGCTCTCGTCGGACATGTTCAACGGCCTCGCGCCCTGGCTTGCCCGGCTGCCTGGCGGCTTGCTGCACGTCAATATCGTCGGCTGCGGCGTAATGGCGGCGGTCGCGGGCTCAAGCGCGGTGACCTGCGCCACGGTTGGCCGGATGAGCATTCCGGAGCTGAAGAAGCGCGGCTATGACGAGAAACTGTCCATCGGCACGCTTGCTGGGTCGGGCACACTCGGCCTGCTGATCCCACCCTCGATCATGTTGATTGTCTATGGCGTTATCGCCCAGCAGTCGATCTCGCGGATGTTTATCGCCGGGGTTGTGCCGGGCATCCTGATCATCTCGATCTTCATGGCCTATGTCGCGATCCGGGCACTGTTGAACCCGGAACTCGCCCCGCCGCAGGAAGAGCGCCTGAGTTTCCTAGAGAAAGTGAAGGCCTCGCGCCTGCTGTTCCCTGTGGTGCTGCTGATCTTCTGCGTCATCGGCTCGATCTATGGCGGCTTCGCCACGCCGACGGAAGCGGCGACCATCGGCGTGCTTGGCGCGCTGGGGCTGGCCTGGTGGTCGAAGACACTGAACTGGGCCTCCTTCATGGACAGCCTGATGGGGGCCGTCCGCACGTCCTGCATGATTGCCTTCATTCTCGCTGGCGCGGCCTTCCTGTCCATCGCCATGGGCTTCACCGGCGTGCCGCGCGTGCTGGCCAGCTATGTCGATGCCTGGAACCTGTCGCCCGGCATGCTGCTGGTGCTGCTGACCGTGCTCTATATCTTCCTCGGCTGCTTCCTGGACGGCGTCTCCATGATGGTGCTGACCGCTGCGGTGGTCCTGCCGATGGTGGAGAGCGCCGGGATCGACCTGATCTGGTTCGGTATCTTCACCGTTATCGTGGTCGAGATGGCGCAGATCACCCCGCCGGTCGGCTTCAACCTGTTCGTGCTGCAAGGCATGACGGGGCGAGACCTCATTCAGGTGACGAAGGCCTCGGTGCCGTTCTTCTTCCTGATGCTGGTCGGTATCCTGATCATCGCCCTGGTGCCGGAGCTGGTGACCTGGCCGGTCGAGTACATGATCCGGAAGAACTGACCGGGGACTGGCTCAGTCCGGCTCGACCATAGGCGCCCGGCTCAACGCGTTCCCGGTGCTGGCGAGCTTGGCCGCCAGCCGCAGGAATTCGGCGCGCTCACCGGGCTCGAGTCCCCCGGTCATGAGCGTCTGGATTTCCTGAACCAGCGGGGTCACCGTTCGGTAAAGCGCGCGGCCAATTTCGGTCAGATGCATTTCCCGGGCACGCCGGTCCCGCGGGCTGACCTTGCGTGTCACCAGCCCTTTTGTGTCCAGCCTGTCGAGAACGGTGCCGATGGTTGCCCTGTCATAGGCGATCAGCCCGGCGAGCGTCGCCTGATCGATGCCGGGCTTCTGCTCCAGCGTCGCAAGGCAGGCATATTGCACCGGCGTCAGATCATAGCCGGCGGCCTTCAGGCGATCCTGGAACACCGAGACCGAAATCTGGTTCAGCCGCCGGATCATGTGTCCGGCCATGCCGTGAATCTCAAGTGCCATCATGGCTCCGTGCGTCGCGTGCAATATAATAAGTATGCTTACTAACTTGACCTTTCGATGCAACAGGTATTCTGTTGTGCGCTGAAGATTGCCTTTAACGGTAACGGCCGCAGCAAGACGGCCCGGGCAGGGAGGATAGATGGCGGACCGACCCATACTCATTGCCGGTGGCGGCATTGGCGGCCTCGCGGCTGCCGCAGGCCTTGCGCAGAACGGTTTCGCGTCGCTGGTGCTTGAGCAGGCGGCGGAGCTGGGCGAGATCGGGGCGGGTATCCAGATCGGCCCGAACGGATTTCATTCCTTCGACTATCTTGGCATCGGGGACGAGGCGCGGGCGCAGGCCGTCTATATCGATGCGCTGCGGCTGATGGATGCGCAGACTGCCGAGGAAATCGCCCAGGTGCCGCTGGGCGAGGATTTCCGCCGCCATATGGGCAATCCCTATGCCGTGGTTCACCGGGCGGACTTGCACAAGACGCTGCTGGATTACTGCATTGCCAGCCCATTGGTCGAATTGCGGACCAGCCACAAGACGACCGGTTATGAGCAGGACGGCAGCAGTGTCACCCTGCAGCTTGAAGGCCGCGATCCGCTTGTCGGCAGCGCGCTGATCGGCGCCGAGGGACTGCATTCGCCGGTGCGGGCCCAGCTTGTCGGCGATGGCGCGCCGCGCATTTCTGGACACACCACCTATCGCTCCGTCATCCCGACCGAACAGATGCCGGAGGATCTGCGCTGGAACGCGGCGACGCTCTGGGCCGGGCCGAAATGCCATATCGTCCATTACCCGCTGAAGGGCTGGAAGGTCTTCAATCTGGTGGTGACCTATCACCGGGACCTGCAGGAAGCGATTTCCGGCCGCCCGGTTTCCAAGGAAGAGGTGGCGCAAGGTTTCGAGCATATCCATCCGCGTGCCCGGCAGATCATCGAGCATGGCGATAACTGGAAGCTCTGGGTGCTGTGCGACCGCGATCCGGTGGACAATTGGGTTGATGGACGTGTCGCCCTGCTTGGCGATGCTGCGCACCCGATGCTGCAATATTTCGCTCAAGGCGCCTGCATGGCGATGGAAGACGCGGTTTGTCTCGCCGAGACCATGAAGCGTGGGGACGGCGATATGGAAGCCATGCTGCGAGCCTATCAGCAGCAGCGCATCGCCCGCACCGCACGGGTACAGGTCGGCAGCAGGCTGATCGGCGACTATGTCTATCACCCGGACGGGGCGCTGGCGGCGGCACGCAATCAGGTGCTGTCCAGTCGGACGCCCGCCGAATGGTATGATCGCCTGCACTGGCTGTACGGCTCTAACGGATTACAGAACTGAGCGCGGCCGCCGGAAGTAACGAGGGCCAGTCGCGACACGCACGGAGGAGGAAGAGATGAGCGCAGAACAGGATCATTCGAATGTTGCGCATGCCATGCAACCGGACGACAGCCCGGAGCTGCGCGCACTTTACAAGGGGTTCGAGGACGAACACCTGATGCCGCTCTGGACCCAGCTCGGCGACCTGATGCCGATGCACCCGAAGCCAAAGGCCGTGCCGCATGTCTGGAAATGGTCGAAGCTGCTGCCGCTGGCCGAGAAGTCCGGCGAGCTGGTGCCTGTCGGACGTGGCGGGGAGCGCCGGGCCATTGGTCTCGCCAATCCGGGGCTCGGCGGCAACGCCTATGTCAGCCCGACGCTGTGGGCCGCGATCCAGTATCTCGGCCCGAAGGAAACCGCGCCGGAGCACCGGCACGCGCAGAATGCTTTCCGTTTCGTCGTCGAGGGCGAGGGTGTCTGGACCGTGGTGAATGGCGATCCCGTGCGGATGAGCCGGGGCGACCTGCTGCTCACGCCGGGCTGGCATTTCCATGGCCACCACAATGTCACCGACAAGCCGATGACCTGGATCGACGGTCTGGATATCCCGTTCTCGCAGCAGAACGATGTCGGCTTCTTCGAGTTCGGCTCCGATAAGGTAACGGATTATGCGACACCGGATTTCTCGCAGGGTGAGCGGCTCTGGTGCCATCCGGGGCTGCGGCCGCTCTCCGGCCTGCAGGACACGGTGAGCACGCCGATCGGCGCCTATCGCTGGGAATTCACCGACCGGGCCCTGACCGAGCAATTGCTGCTTGAGGATGAGGGCCAGCCCGCGACGGTCGAGCCTGGCCATGCGGCCATCCGTTATGTCAATCCGACCACGGGCGGCGATGTGATGCCGACCATCCGCACTCAGTTCCACCGGTTGCGTGAAGGGACCGAGACACGGCCGCGGCGCGAGGTTGGCTCTTCTGTTTTCCAGGTGTTCGAGGGCGCCGGAGCGGTGGTGTTGAATGGTGTTGAACATAAGCTGGAGAAGGGCGACATGTTCGTGGTGCCGTCCTGGATCCAGTGGTCTCTTCAGGCTGAAACCCGGTTCGATCTGTTCCGGTTCTCCGATGCCCCGATCATGGAGCGGCTGAATTTCGCCCGGACCAAGATCGAAGGCGTGCAGGACTGATAGAGCCTGGGGGCGGGAATGACCGACTCTCTGGATGCGGAACGTGCCGCGCTGCGGGCCCGGCTCGGTGCGGGCGCCCGGTATGATTCTCCCGCGGCCCCGGCGGAGGACCTCGTCCTCGCCCGCCGGGGAACGGCTTATTTCGCCCGCAAGCTGAACGAGCTGACGGACCGAGATCTCGACGCGCCGTCACTTGTGCCGGGATGGACCCGGCGGCATCTGGTCGCCCATGTCGGCTATCACGCCCGGGCCCTGACCCGGCTTGCCGACTGGGGGCGGACGGGTATCGAGACGCCGATGTATGCCTCGGCGGCGGAGCGCGACGCCGAGATCGATCTGGGGGCGACACTGCCGGCTCAGGCGCTGCGCCATCTTTTTACCCACTCCGCCGTGCATCTGAATGTGGTGTGGCGCGATCTGGAAGACGCGCATTGGGATGCCGTTGTCAGGACGTTTGACGGCAGCGCCATCAGGGTGCGGGAGCTGCCACTGCTGCGGACGCGTGCGATCTGGCAGGGCGCGCTTGACCTCGGAAATGGCGGGGCTGCACGCGATCTTCCCCCGCAGTTGCGCGGCTCTTAGGCCGCCAGAGCCGAATTACGGTAAAAACCGGCCGCTTTTGTTGCCGAAAAGCACCATGACAGTGGTTGCATTAGGCATGTCGTTCCTGTACCTAATCCTCAAGTCAGTAATGCGAATGACTCGCAATAATATTTCGTCCGTGAAGGTAGGCTC
>NZ_JACZFS010000025.1 GCF_014904795.1 Nisaea nitritireducens | reverse complement strand
TCGCCGACATGGGGCCGATCCATACCGAGCACACGCGGGTGAAACTGTTCGACCTGAAGGAAATCGACTGCGGCCATGTCGGGCGCGTGCTGATGAACGGTGTGAGGACCTGCGAGGGCGGGGCCGAGGCCGTCGCACCGGGGCTCTGCGCGGACAGTCTGCAGACGGCATCCCGGGCAGCAGTGCCCTTTACGCAATAACCGAACGCCCGGTCGATATAGGCAGGGCGGCGGCGCTCGCCCGGACAGGGCAGGAGAAAGTCAATGACGGCAGCGATCGAAGAGATCATGGGCTTTATGGATGCGGGCGGTCCGATCATGTATCTGCTCGCGATCATGTCCGTGGTGGCGACGACCGTTTTTGCCTCCAAGATGGTGCAGTTCCTGATGTTGCGCCTTTGGAACGGCCGCGAGCGGGACGAGGCCCTCGCGATGTGGCGTTCCGGCCATAACAAGGCGGCGCTCGATCTGCTTGAAGACGGCTCGCACCCGGCGGCGGCAATTGCCCGCTACGCCATGCAGCTCCGGCATAACCGGGATATTTCCGAGGCCGAGGCGCGGGAAGAGGTGGAACGGGTCGCCGGACTGTTCATGGACCGGCTGTCATCGGGGCTTCGGCTGCTTTCCGCCATTGCCATGCTGAGCCCCCTGATCGGTCTGCTCGGTACCGTGATCGGCATGATCGACGCCTTCAAGGCGCTTGAAGGCGCGGGCAGCAAGGTCGATCCCTCGATCCTTTCCGGCGGTATCTGGGTGGCGCTGCTGACCACGGCCGCGGGCCTGGTCGTCGCCATCCCGGCGACTGCGGCACATCAGCTTGTCGACGGCATTGTCGAGCGTGCGGGACGGGCCATGGAGGATGCGGCAACGCAGGTCTTCACTGCTGCTCCGGCACCGGTCCGTCGCCGGGCTGTGGCAGAGGCCATTTCGGAAGCCGCGCTTCAAGGCGCGGAGTGAGGCCATCATGCGGCTCAATGCCGGGCGCCGACGCCCCACGGCGGAGATAAGTCTCACGCCGCTGATCGACGTCGTCTTCATCCTTCTCATCTTTTTCATGCTGGCTTCCAGCTTCCTCGATTGGCGGGCCATCGGCCTGAAGACCGCCAAGCTCGGGAATGCGGCCGGTGCCGCTTCCGAAGGCTCTGTGTTGGTGAAGCTGCGCGCCGACGGGGATTATCAGGTCTCCGGCGAGCGGATGACCCTGGCGGATTTCTCCGAGCGACTGAAAACCCTCTCCGGACGCGAGCCCAAGCCCCGGATCGTGGTCGAGGCAGAGAAAGGCGTGCCGGTACAGGCCGTGGTCAAGACTGTGGATATGGCGGCCGAGCGGGGGCTGACCGACGTGACCCTGGCGAGCCGGTCGGAGCGCTGACGCGATGCGGCTTATCAAACCCAAGAAAAAATCGGCGGCTGAGAATGTTCTGCCGCTGATCAACGTCGTATTCCTGCTGCTGATTTTCTTCATGCTGGCGGGCGCGCTCGAAAAAGCGGAACTGCTGGACATCACGCCGCCGGAGACGTCGAACTCCGGCCAGCCGGACGACACCACGGCTGTTCTGCTGATTGCGGCTGACGGGCGGCTTTCCTTCCGGGATGAGATCCTTGAGCGGGAAGATGTCGTCGGGCACCTCAAGTCCTACTTCGCGGAGCATCCGGACGGGCGCTTGAAGCTGAAGGCTGACGCGCAGAGTGACGCGGCGATGGTTATCGCCCTGATCGAGGAACTTCGGGCGGTGGGCCTCAAGGAGCTCGGGTTGTTGGCCACGGGTGCGTCATGAGCGCGATCGTGGAACAGCGCGGTACGAGCCCCTCCATGTTTGCCGGATTTGCTGTCGCGCTCGCGTTACATGGCTTGGCGCTTCTGTCCTTCGTCGCGTTCGAACAGCCTGCGACGAGCAGCGCGGACACGGGCGAGGGCGGTCTTGTCGTCATGATGGGGGACGCTGGCGGGGTCACCGCGCAGACTGTGGCTGAAAACATTCAGGCAGCCGAGGCGAGCGGTGTGCCAGACGGGGAATCCGTGGAAGAGGTTATCGAGCAGACCGTTGCGGTACCCGTGCCGGAAACACCGGTGACGGAAGTGACAGAGGCGACACCTGTGCCGGTCGTTCCCGTCGAAACCGTTGTTGAACCGGTCGAGACGGCGGAAGCCGAACCTGTCGAGGCCGAACAGGTCGAAACCACCGAGGCGGTGCCTGTGCCTCAGGAAACAGTGGTTACCGAAGCTGCTGAAATCGTTCCGGTGGAAACCGTGACGGCGGCCGTTCAACCGCCTCCCTTGCCGGTAACGCGACCGGCCCCTCCGCGTCCGGTCGAGCAGGTGAAACCAGTCGAGACCGAAGTGGTCGAAGCAAAGCCGGTGGATGTTGCACCGAAACAGCCGAAGGCGACCGACGCCGTATTGGCTGACAAGGTTCAGAAAGCCCAGAAAAAGAAGGGCAGCGGAACGTTCGACATTGCCTCTTCGGCGCCGAATCGTGCCGCCGGCCCCGGTCAGACCCAGGCCTCATCCGGCGGCGGTGGTGCTGCCGGCGCACGCAAATCCTATTTTGCGTCGATCCAGAGCTGGCTTGAGCGGCACAAGAAATACCCGCGCGCGGCCCGGCTGCGGCGCTATGAGGGCACGGTTGCGTTCAGCTTCCAGATCAACCGCTCTGGCAGCATCATGAAGCGCTCCATTGTGAAGAGCTCCGGCAGGAAGATCCTGGACGAAGCGCTTCTGGATCTCCTGAAGCGGGCCGACCCTATGCCGCCGATGCCTCCTGAAATCAGCGGGGCGACCTTCGATTTCACCACCTCCATCGAATACAATCTCCGTTAAATAACTTCTGTGTCCTGCCGGCTTGTCTGGCCGTCATACGTATTTACTAATGCGAATGATTTGCATTTGTATTTGCAGAAAGCATCGTTTATGACATTCCTCATCAAATTCAGCGGGAAAGCCCGCGTTGTGTTCGTGAAATTGCCAAGGAGGAGCTGAGTTGTTGGCGGGGACACCCTCGAACGAGCCGAACGAAGCACCGTCATCCGGCGCGGACTCGGCCATTTCAAATGAAAAGAACCGGATTCTCGTCAGCGATCTGATGGGAGATGAACGGGAAGTTTTCCTGCTGTTCAACGGTTCCGAATACAGACTGCGTGTGACCAACAACAACAAGTTGATCCTCACGAAATGAACTGACCCGCCGGAGGGTTTTTCCGGCTTAGACAGAGAGTAGCCACCCAGCCCTTCGCTAGGCAGCTAACAGCAGCGACCTGACGAAGAGGCTATTGAATGCGTTTAGCTATTGCTGCGGCGGCGACCATCGCCACCGCTGTGGTGTCGTCCGCCCATGCCGGCGAGGCCACTCAACTTGACCGTATCGTAATTTCCGCGGGTAAAGAGAAAGTGGCAATCGAGACGCCGCAATCCGTGTCCGTCGTGGACCAGGAAGATCTTGAGGCGGCACAGCCGACCACAATCGGCGATGTGCTGACCGATCTGCCCGGCGTCAAGGCGATTGGATCTGAGCGTGTGCTCGGCGAAAGCTTCAACATCCGCGGTATCGGCGCGCTTGGGGCTTCGGACGAGAACCGGCTGATTGTGCGGGTCGATGGCGCCACCAAGTTCCATGAACAGTACCGGATGGGCTCTTTCTTTGCCGATCCAGAGCTCTTCAAGGCAATTGAAGTGCTGCGTGGCCCGGCATCCTCGACCCTTTACGGTGCCGGTGCGCTTGGCGGGGTTATCGATGTGACCACCAAGGACGCGGCCGATTATCTGGAAGGCGACGATAAATTCGGCTTTCGCCAGAAGTTCGAGTTTCAGAGCAACGAGTCCGGATTTCTGACATCCAGTATTGCCGCCGCGCGGCCTGTTGAAGGCCTTGATCTGCTCGGCGCCTTTAACTACCGGCGCGCAGGTGAATATGAGGATGGAGACGGCAATGCGGTTACCGGCTCCGATTTCGAGGCACCCTCCGGTCTGCTCAAAGGAACTTACCAGTTCGGCCCGGATATGGAGCACAAGCTCCGTGCGTCCTACCAGCACTGGATGACTGAGGACAAGAACGACGATTACGCGCAGACCAATACATCAGTCCAGTTCGGCAATATCGACCGTGACGTTACCGACCAGACAGGTGTGCTGAGTTATAATTACCAGCCGGGCAGCAATCCGTTGATCGATCTGGAACTCTTCGGTTCCTACTCGAATACCGAAGTCGATCAGTATAATTCCACACTCAAAGACATCAGCGCCTCCGCGCTTTTCCAGGACACGTTCTACGCCTATGAGACCTGGCAGGCGCGGGCCGAGAACACAGCGGCATTCACCAGTGACAATTATGAGAACTACCTCATCACCGGTGTCAGCTACGCGTTCCAGACCCGGACAGCGGATCAGCCGACTTCCAGCACGAACCCGTCCGGCAGCATATCGTTCCACCCGGGTGGCGAAAGCGCGCAATACGGCGCCTATGTCCAGAACGAACTCGTCCTCTGGGACAAGCTGACCATTATTCCGGGCGTCCGCGTCGACTACACCGAGCTCACTCCGGCGGGTAATCTGAGCGTGAGCGAGAGTGTCGAGAATACGGCTTTCTCGCCGAAACTCGCCGCTCACTATCAGCTGACGCCGAACTGGGGTGTATTCGGTTCCGCAGCTTATACAGAGCGTATGCCGGTCCTCGACGAGGTCTTTGACACGACAAGCGGCAATCTCAATCTTGATCCGGAAAAGTCCTTCAACGTCGAGGGTGGTGTCGCCGCATCCTTCCGCGATCTCGCTCTTGAGAACGACGCCTTCACCGCAAAGGCCACGCTCTTCCATAACGACATCAAGGACCTGATCGAGCGCGAGAATACCCGCTCCACCTACTACAATGTAGGCGAGGCGGAAATTGTCGGTGTCGAGTTCGAGGCATCCTATCAGTCCACCTATTTCTTCACCCGTGCCGCCTATACCGCGATCCGGGGCGAGAACAAGGAGGAGGATACAGACCTCAACTCCATCCCGGCGGACGAACTCGTCCTGACTGTTGGTGGACGGATGCCGGAATACAACGTCGATTTCGGCTGGCGCGGTGTCATGGCGGCAGGCCAGGACAAGGTTTCCGGCACCACGCTGCCGACCTCCGGCTACACGGTGCACAACCTCTTTGCCAGCTGGAAGCCGGATGAAGGCGTTCTGCAGGATTCCGAGTTCCGCTTCGGCATCGAGAACATTCTCGACAAAACCTATCGCGAGCATCTGTCCGGCGACAACGGCATGGGCCGTACGTTCCGGATCACGCTGGCCCATCAGTTCTGAGGACTGAGCCCAGCGACTAAAACGGGAGACGACAATGACGACCAGATCGGCGGAAGAATTGCTGATTGAACTCAATCGCATGAAGGAAGAGCAGGGATTTATCCGTGCGCGGGCAGCGGCCGAGGAACTCGGTGTTCCCGAGGCAGCCCTTCTGGAGGCGAGAGAGCGCGATGGCAGTGTCCGCCGATTGTCTGTCTCCGGCATGGACGTCGTCGGCCTTATCGAGCGTATGCCCGAGGTCGGCGACGTCATGGTCCTCACACGCAACGATCATTGCGTGCACGAGAAGACCGGAACTTTCGAGAACATGCGGTTCAACACCCATATGGGCTCGGCTTTCGGCAAGGAAATCGATCTCCGGATGTTCCTCGCGCAGTGGAAGACGGGCTTCTACGTCACCGATGAGTCTCCGAAACTCACACGCCACTCATTGCAATTCTTCGACAAGACAGGTGCCGCCGCCTTCAAGATCTATGCGGTCGGCGGGACCGATATGGACAGGTTCGTCGCACTGACGCGCGATTTCACCAACCTGACGCCGGAGCCGCTGCTGTTCGAGGCACCCGACGCGCCCAAGGCGGAACGTCCCGACGATCAGATCGACGCCGAGGATCTTCGGTCGCGCTGGAGCCGGCTCGGCAACGGGCACCAGTTCACCCGCATGCTGGCCGAGCTCGGTATTGGCCGCCAGCAGGCCTTGCGGCTGGCGGGGAGCGATTTCGCCAATCCGGTTCCGGTCAGCGCCGTCGAGAACATGCTGCACAGCGTCGCCGAGAGCGGGTTGCCGATCATGTGCTTCGTGCGCGGCCCCGGATGCATCCAGGTTCATTCCGGCCCGGTCCAGCGCATCAAGCGCGCCGCCGGCTGGCTGAACATCCTCGATCCGCGCTTCAATCTGCATCTGAAGGACGAGGCGATCGACGCCTGCTACGCGGTCTGCAAGACCTCGACCGAAAAGGGCCTGAACATCACCTCGCTCGACTGTTTCGCGGCCGACGGCACGGTGATATGTCAGTTCTTCCCGGTCCGGGAGGAAGGTGCGGAGGAGCCGGAGGCCTGGCTGTCGCTGATCAACGGGTATGTCGAAGGAGTGGCGGCATGAGATCTTTCGCGGCGTCACTGCTGACGGTTCTCTTGCTCGCATCCGGCGCTGCCGGCGCGGCGGAACCACAGCGCATCATCTCCGCCGGAGGCGACATCACCGAGATCATCTATCAGCTTGGCGCTGGCGACCGGGTGATCGCGGTGGACAGCACCTCGACCTTCCCGGCCGAGGCGGCGGGCAAGGAGCAGATCGGCTATATTCGCCGGCTGGCGGCCGAAGGCATCCTGTCGTTGCAGCCCGATCTGCTGATCGCCGCGCATGATGCGGGACCGCCGCCCGCCGTGGAGCAGCTGAAATCCGCCGGACTGCGAGTTGAGCTGGCCCCGAAAGGGGACTCGCTGGCCGGAGTTCAGCAAAAGATCCGGTTTGTCGGGGATGTGCTGGCCATGCCGGAAGCCGCGGGCACGCTTGCGGAGCAGCTCGAGACGGACATGCAGGGCGCGTCCGAAGTCGCCAGGGCCGTTCCGGAGAACACCCGGGTCATCTTCGTGCTGAATACCCGGGACGGGGCGCCGCTGGTGGCCGGAGCCGGTACTGCGGCTGATGCGATCATCGGTCTGTCGGGCGGTGTGAATGCGGTCACGGGCTTCGAGGGCTACAAGCCGATGTCCCAGGAAGCGATTATCTCCGCCGCGCCCGATGTGCTGCTGATGATGTCCCAGACGCTGGATCGGATAGGCGGCATCGACGCCTTGCTGGCGCGTCCCGAATTCTCTCTCACACCGGCGGGCAAGAACCGGCGCTTTGTCGCCATGGACGGTATCCTGATGCTCACCTTCGGCCCGCGTCTGCCGGAAGCCGTGCGGGAGCTGGCAACGGCCCTGACCAAGACAGAGCAGAGCGACTGATCCGGAGATGGCGGTCACAACGACTTTGCCGCGGCGGGTTGCCGGCGTTTTCGGACGCCGGCCGCTGTTCGGCGCTCTCGGAGCGCTGGTCGTTCTGGTGGCTTTCGCCGAAGTGGCTCTGGGGCCGGTCCGGCTTGGGCCTGTGGATCTGTTCTCCGTCCTGATCGGAAATGGCGAGCCGGGGCCGACGGCGATCCTGTTGCAGATCCGGCTGCCCCGCATGGTGCTCGGCCTTGCCGTCGGCATGGGGCTGGCGCTGTCCGGTTGCGCGCTGCAGGGCGTGCTGCGCAATCCGCTGGCCGATCCGGGGCTGATCGGCGTCACGGCGGGGGCAGCGGTCGGCGCCGTCACCGTCATCGTCCTCGGCAATTTCTTCATCGGCGAGCTGCCCGCCTTCGTGCGGCCCTATGCCCTGCCGCTCGGCGCCTTTGTCGGCAGTATTCTCGTCACCGGCTTTGTCTTCACCTTCGCCAGCCGGAGCGGCGGCACGAACGTCGCCATGCTGATCCTGGCCGGGGTGGCGGTGAACGCCATTGCCGGCGCCCTGATCGGCGCCATGGTCTATATCAGCGACGACCAGCAGCTCCGGGACTTGACCTTCTGGTCGATGGGCTCCATCGCGTCGGGCAACTGGATGTCGGTTGCCGTCACCTCGGTGGTGGCGGTGGCCTCCGGGCTGTTCCTGCTCCGCATGGGGCGGACCCTCGACCTGTTCCAGCTTGGTGAGCGGGCGGCCTTTCATGCCGGGGTCGATATCGAGCGGCAAAAGCGCCGCATCGCGCTGCTGACCGCTCTCTCCGTCGGCGCTGTCACGGCGGCGGCGGGGCCGATCGGTTTTATCGGGCTGGTGGCGCCGCACATGGCCCGGCTGATCGTCGGCCCGGCGCACCGGCATGTGCTGCCGGCAGCCGCCCTGATCGGCGGCGCTCTCATTCTCGGTGCCGATCTCGGGGTCCGGCTCGCGGTCCCGCCGAGCGAGCCGCCCATCGGGCTCGCCACCAGCATGATCGGCGGGCCGTTCTTCCTCTGGCTGCTGATGCGCCGGATGAACAGGGGAGGCGGCAATGCTTGAAGCCCAGGGGATCACCGTCAGCTTCGGCAAGACGACCGTGCTGCGGGACGTGAGCCTGCGGGTGCGGCCGGGCGAGCTGGTCGCCCTGTGCGGCCCGAACGGGGCCGGCAAATCGACGCTGCTCGCCGCCATGGCAGGCGACTTTCAGCCCGAACGCGGGCAGGTCTTCATTGAGGGCGCGATCATCACGGGGCTGCCGCCGGCGGAGCTGGCCCGCCGCCGGGCGGTGCTGGAGCAATCGCCGTCGCTCTCCGCCGGGTTCAGCGTTGGCGAGCTGCTGGCGCTTTCCATCCCGCGCGACGTGCCGCCGGAGCAGGCCGACGCGCTGATCGCCAGGAAACTGCATTCCGTTGGCCTCGCCGACCGGATCGGCGACAATTGCCAGATCCTCTCCGGCGGCCAGCGCCACCGGGCCCATCTGGCCCGGGTGCTCGTACAGCTCGCCGCTTCCGACACTCCGGACACGGGCTATCTGATGCTGGACGAGCCGACATCGAGCCTCGATATCGCGCACCAGATCACCACCATGCGCATCGCCCGCAGGGCGGCCCGCGAGGGGGCGGGGGTGCTGGTGGTGCTGCACGACCTCAACCTCGCCGCCGCCTTCGCCGACCGGGTGGCGCTGATGCATGACGGACGCATGGTCGCGGACGGGCCGGGCGCGAAGATCTTCACAGCCGACCGTCTGAGTGCCATCTATGAGACGGAAATCGCCGTTGAACGGGAGGACGGCCAGGCGCCGCGCATCCTCCCCGTCTATGGCCCGGACGCGCATGCCGGGCCGGAGCTTTAGAAGCACCGGAAGCTTAGAAACCCGATACGTTTAAAAAAAACCAGGAGAGACAGAATGTATATCGCCATGAACCGCTTCAAGGTCACCAAGGGCTCCGAAGAGGATTTCGAGACCGTCTGGAAAACCCGTGATTCCCAGCTCGACCAGGTGCCGGGCTTCGTCGAGTTCCGCCTGCTCAAGGGCCCCGAGGCCGAAGACCACACGCTGTACGCCTCGCACACGCTCTGGAAGGACCACGACGCCTTCGTCGCCTGGACCAAGTCCGATCATTTCCGCAAGGCCCACGCCAACGCCGGCAACGCCGACCGGAAACCGCTCTATCAGGGCCACCCGCAGTTCGAGGGGTTTGAGACGGTTCAGAAGCTCTGATCTGGATGTGAGAAGCATGGAGCGCCGGTTCTGTACGGGGGCGGCGCTCCAAGTTAGATCTTGGGGCAAGATCCAACAGTTGTTTTCTGTTTTTCCCTTTCTGTTTATCCGACGTAACGGTCGACAAAGGCCGTGAGCCACACTCTTTAACGACAAGACAAGGTACACTGAGACATATGATTTCTGCTCGTTAATGCCTCAAACGTCGCCGTATCCCTGATTCCGTGTCCTGCTGTTCAGCCTCGTGCTCATATGTTCGCACCATCGACATAAGCAGAGAGGAGGAGACGAATGGGTGTGTGAACTGAAGCGCGTCTGCCCACTTGCGATACTTGTCGGCGAGTTCGCGCTCTTGTGCCCCGCCTTCGCCGCGCCAGTGAACGCCGCGCGCATTGTAGAGCCCAGTGTGAGCACCGTTTGAAATCTCTTCCGACTGAAGGTCTTCCATCACGTCACGAACAGCTTCGTTGGGCCACACCCCATCTTTGCCAACTGGTGCGGATGAGAAGAGTTTACCCAGGCACACGTCAGCAATGTCAGCGCGATCGAGTTCCGCGCAGGCCTTGCGGACATTGGAGACCCATTCGGATAGTTTTTTACGCTGGTCCTCTTCTGTTGCTCTATCCTGACCAGGGATACGTTCAAGAACCTCAATTAAATGGCGCCCCCTAGTCGCAAGGCTCTCGCGGCCTTTCGCGATGCTATACTCAGGTGGGTCTTCACCGCGATCATTTCGCTTGTAGGCCCAGGCCACTGCTTGCACGAACATATCGGGGTGATCTTCTAAATACCGTCTGAGGTTTGGGATCTGATAGTCGTCACCACGTCGCGAACCGCGGGTAAGTACGTCCAGATAAGCAAACTCGAGCCCGGCTTTATCTTCGAGAGAAACGTCTGGGTTTATGTCGAGCAGTTGGAACGCTCGCTGGATGTAATAGCCGTCTAGCTGATATTCCCCGTCCTTGTCGTTTCCGTCTCGCACGATGCTTGAGAGCATTTGTAAAAGAAGCGGCGGACGAATTTCGTCCAGCTTAAAGTGCAGGGCTGCAAAGGCAGCGCGTGGCCTCTTCGCGTCGAGTAGACGGCGCACACTCTCGTTGTTCTCATCGATTGCATTGGATGCATACTGAGGCATGACATCACGCCAGTAGATGGCACGTGCTTCTTCTGAGAGCTGTTCGACGAGTTCCCACGTGGCAAGGCGATAAGGGGAAAGAAGCAGTAGGCGGAGCGCTTCTTCTTCCGTTAGCTCTACACGCAGTTTCTCATAGAGAGCCTTGCGACGATCAGCATCCATCCACCACATAGCGCCTGCCGCAATGCCGTCTCTACCTGTTTCATCGGCAGGTGCGCGCAAGCAATTGAGAACGAGGCTCGAAAGCTGATCTTCTGGAAGAATGCCGCTAGCCAAATACGCACCGATCTGGCGCTGTGAATTACCCTTGGTAGCGAGGTCAAATATGCCTTCGAGGCCTCGGAGCTCGACGATCTTCGTTAGCGCTTGGGTGCGAAGCTTCTCGATCCGTTTTTCGCGCGCCTGAAAGTCGGTTTCGACTTCGAAAAGTTCATCAGCGGATTCCTCGACCCAACTCTGTCGGAAAAGCCATTCGTACTGATTGACGACATCTGTCGGAAGCATCGCATCGTAAATAGCTCTGGCGGTTGTCGAGAGGCTCGCCGCCCCTTTCGCAACAGCTTTTTTACGACCACGTCGGGAGAGTACTGTCACGCGAACTTTTTCGCGGACTTTGGCGATGTCTTCGTCGTTGGCACCGCCTTTGTACCATTCGTCAATTATCTCCCAGACCCGCTCCTGAAATTCGGGTCCAAGCGCGTGTAGCTTGCCAATGAGATCGCAAAGCATATCCACCGTGTAGGACGGCCTGCTTAGTGCTATCTTGGCCATTTCCAATTCGAAAGCGTAGATGGGCTCCGTGGTCTTGAAGGGTTCGCCAAAGCCGTAACCATCAGACCGCCAACTCGGCTTGTGGCTGTAGTCGCCGACGCGGTTGCCGTCGTCGCCAAACTGCTCAAGGCAAATCTTCCAGCCGATAGACGGATGTTTGTCCAACAATATGTGAATGCCCTTGAGCCGCATCTCATGGTCTGCGGCAGTCTGCGGCATCCATGTGCGGAAAATCGAGCCGAGTGAACGGATAGGCTTGTTCGCGAAATTGTCGTTAATTTCAACTTCGGAAAGTTGGCCTAGAATTTTCACAACGCGAGGGAAGGTTATGGGGTTCCAAGCTAACCCCTCCAACGCCCAGAGTAGACCGGTGCGTGGGCAAGACGAGCCGAAAAGGCCAGCGTTGGCAGGGCGAAGGAGGTCCAGAGCCTCAGGCCGCGCTGAGCGAAGGTCGCGCTCGATAATATTGAGGAATGCGTTCGGCGCAGCCTCTGCATACAGAGGAAGGTCGCGATCATTTGCTTCTAATTTGCGAGTCGAGAGCGGCACTAAAAGGTCTTGCACCAGATTTGCGACTGCCGGCTCTCCATCGAAGCCGAGGCGCTTACCGAATAGGTTCTTGCCGTGCACCGCAAGTAGGACAATCGTCTCTGAGATGCCTTCGCGAACTGCACCTGAGAATTCTCGCTTTTTACCGTGAATGGATGCTGCCCAGCGATCCTTTTCCGGAAGGTCAAGCACAGGGTCGTCTTCGCCAAGCACCATGCGAGCGATTTCCAGAAAACGGTCGAGGTCGTCTTTGGTAAATGCTCCTGCGATGGCGAAGAGCGAGTCAATCTTTGAGATGACTCCACGATAGCCGCCGATTGACCACACAGGCGAATCGTTCAACTTCGCAAGCTCCTGAGTACGTTTTTCTAGCGTCTTAAAAGGGACGTCGCCAGCGAGCAGAGAAAGCGCCGTCTGGTCGGCCTCGTTATGGGCATCCCAAGCGCCGAGCAACACCAGTGGAATTAGGCTCGAAGATATTCCGTGGTCCTCGGCCCAAACGGGGGTGCGGATAGCAGGAATCGTTGATAGTTGACGGCGCAGAACTGTTAGTGAACGGCCTGACTTATTGCCAAGCGAAGTCAAGTCATCGCGCTCTTTGCCCATTGCTTCGAGGGCATTGTTGAAGGCCTCGTAGCCAAGCGGTTCCAACTCAATGTCGGGCTCGGAGATAGTGGCGTTTCGGGGATAAACAACAATGGTGCTGAGCGCAGAAAAATATGGCCCAAACTCACGTTCTACTTCTCGAGTATGTGCAACAGCTATGAATTCGGTGCTGCCTTGTGCGAGCTTGGGCAGCACGCCCGGTTTATCGAAGACGAGTACACGGTCTTTGTGCCGTTCAAGTTCTGGCCCCGTCAATGCCTGGGCGAGGAAGGCAAGGGCCTCTTCAACTGAGTCGGCGGTGATCACAAGGGGGGCAGAACGTTCTTTCACCACGAATTCTTTAACTTTGGCATTCCAAGCCTGAACGGCGGTGCTAAATAGTGTGGGGTGAAGCGCCGGATCCGTCACGTTTGCCCAATCGGTCCAGCAGCGTTCGAGCGTCCTTACACCGCTAGATGGGCGTTCCGTCTGATTTGCAAACCATGTTTGCGCCGCGAGTGATTGCTCTATCCACTGTTCAAGGTCGCTGGCGTCGTAGGCGCGAACATCTTTCCAGAGTTTCTTGGCCTTCATAGCGGTGATCCAAGCAGCCTTTCCATGCCAGCGCCGAGGAGTGACAAAGACGAAGGTGATATTGTCCCGATCCGCCTTCTTGATTGCTTTCACACTCTTTGCGAAATCGCCGTCCGCCTTGCCCTTGATCGCTTCCGTGACGCCGAACTCCCATCCGGAGGCGCCGGAAGGAATCCATGGCGTGCCGGAATTGGCTTCGATGAAGCCGTCCCAACCCGCGCGTTCTGCATCGTCATTACCGGGAAAATCCACCTTCTGGAGATCGTGGCCCGTCGAGTGAACAAGCGTTCGCAGCAATACAGAAAGTTTAGTGCGCGCTGGGATCGTCTTCGTGAACCAACTCTCGAGATCGTTGGCCTGCACGTTCAAAAATGGAGCTACGTACGTGCGTGCCAACTGGGCAGTTCCCGCCGCTTTTCCTGCTTCCGCATCGTACGCGGTTTGCAGGTCAAGTATGGTTTTAGAGGAAACGCCGAAGGCACGTTCGAGGCGTGCCGCCATATCATGTGTCGCCGATACTTTCCCGTTGAGGAAATTCGATACGCCAGGGCGGCTGACGCCGATCAGCTTTGCCGCCCCGGTAACTGTGAGCTTGCGGGGAGTGAGGACATATTCGCGGACATAAATGCCCGGATGGATGGGGGGGGATTTCTTGTTCATATGTTAAGTATAGTGATTTGTAAGGTGTAACGCAACGCATTACAGATTTATGCTTCGCCCGTTGTTGGGCGTCGGTATTCCCTTGTCAGGAATGAGTGCTCTCTATGGGTTCTTCGGTCCCAGATTCAGGCAGACAGCAACCGGTCCGATTTAAGTCATTTATCCTAGTCGCCGTGAGCGACTGTTTTACATGCGCGCTTTATCCGCCAGACTTGATCACGTAAACTCCCCGCCCGCTTCACCCGTACTCAAATTCGACGACATCACCGTCACCGCGCCGGTTCGGCCTCGATGATCCGAGAGACGGTTAGGCCGCGCGCCCCCGCTCATTTCCCCCTCCCACACAGGGCGGTCTGCGCTAGGGTGGCTCCTAATCAATAAAACCGGGAGGAGGCCACCACCATGAAGCTCTATTACACCCCGAATTCGCCCTATGCCCGGATCTGCCGGATTACCGCGATCGAGAGCGGGTTGGGCGATGCGCTGGAGCTCGATTGGGTGGGGCTGCGGACGCAGGACAGCCCGGTCATTCCGGTCTCTCCGCTGGGGCGCATTCCGCTGCTGGTGGATGGCGATCTCGCGCTCTCGGAGGCGCGGCATATCTGCGCCTATCTGGACGAGAAATCCGGCAAGCGGACCGTTGCGCCCTATGGCGACTGGCAGGCCGTCGCGGCGGAGGCGCAGTCGCTTGCCCTTCTCGATGTGGTCACGGTCTGGTCACGCGAGATGAGGCGCGCCGAGGGGGAGCGTTCCGGGTTCATGCAGGAGGTGGCCGATATTCAGGTCAGGCGCGGTCTGGACCATCTGAATGCTACAGTAAAAGCCCCCGCAGGCGCCCCGCCGATCAGTTTCGATGCGCTCTGCGTCGTGGCGGCGCTCGGCATGATGCAGTTCTACGCGCTGGTGCCGGATTGGCGGGAGAGTTATCCGGCACTTGCCGCCTGGTCGGATGCCTACGACACCATCGCGTCGGTCGCCGACAGTGCCCCAAGTCAGGATGCGCTCCGTCCCCTCACGCGCTGATCCGGCCCGCTGACTTGGCCCGCTGACCTGGGGCTGGTCTCTGGCGGTCAGGCTCCGGCGGGGGTGCCGTCCTGCCAGTCGACCTTCAGCTCTTCCTTCCAGCCGAACCGGACGATGTGGTCTTCCAGCACATATTTTACCTTGCCGAGCCCATCCTCGTCGGGGGCGTTGCAGGCAAGCAGAAGCGCGCCGTCCCTTGCCGTCATGTCGCAGGTGCCGATACCGAAATCGGCATGTCCTTTTGTGTCTTCGCCCTCTGTTTCCTCCCAGGTGGCCGGGATCTTGTGGGCGAAATGCTTGCAGAGCTGGACCAGGTAACGGCCGGCTTTTTCCGAGCGGACGGTGGCGTGGGCGGAATGCATCATTCTCTCCAGATTACTGATTTTGTTCAGGGTTGTTCTCTGTCATGGGTGGCGTGCCGATGGCGTATATACCGTCCAACTTCGCCGGTAGCAGGCGGCTCATCAGCGCGGCCCTGGTCTTTTCCGGATCGAGGTCCGCGAACAGCTCCGGGTGCAGCCAGGTCGCGAATTTCTGCAGGGCGTAGACGTTCATCGGCGAATTGCTGAAATGGTGCCAGATGCCAAAGGCTTTCCCGGTATCGACGGCGCCAAGCGAGCCGATGTCCGGGCGCAAGGTCGCGCTGATCAGCGAGCGCCGGGCCAGCACCTCGTCGACCCCGGCCCCGAGCACGATCGGCCCGCCCGGCTTCCAGCCCCGGCTGCGGGAGCCGACGGCGGTGCCGATATAGATGCCGGGATTGCTGGCGATGACGAATTCCGGCTTCAGCAGACCGGCGGTGTCCGGCAGGACCGATTTCGCGATGTTCCGGCCGCCCGCCGCCTCGACCAGGGAGGCGAGCATGCCGCTCTTGATGGTGAAGCAGCACTCGGCGCTGAGACCGGCCCTGATATCCAGGAACACGGTCGGACGCGGGCCTGAATACATCACCATCCGGCTGGTGACCTTTCTGACCTCGCTCTCGTAGAACGCCGCGAAAGCATCCGCTTTCGCCTTCAGGCCGATAACCTGCCCGAGAACGCGCATGCTGCGCGGGGTGTTCACGATCGGGTTGTCGCGGAAATCGATGAAGACGATGGGCACTCCGGCCGCTGTCAGCATCTCGATGGCCTGCTCGGACCGGGGTGTCAGATCGTGCCCGCCGTGGCCGAAAATCGCGACGTCGGGTCTCGTGGCGAGGGCGCTTTCCAGAGTGCCGTTTTTTGCGCTTGTGCCGCCGTAGACCGGGACGTCCGCCAAGGCGGGATACGCCGCGAGGAAGCTGGCAAACCCGTCCGGATCGAGGCTTTCGAAGTCCGTCAGCATGCCGGCAACGCGGGAGACCGGATCTCTGGTCAACAGGGCGAGGGCCAGGAGAAAGCGGCCGTCCCCGAGCAGGACTTTCCGTGCCGGGTGCTCAAGCGAGACGGTGCGTCCCTTGAGATCGACGATCTGTACGGCATACGCGGAGACGGCTCCCCCGATCAGGAGAGCCGCCGCGATAACAAATGTTCCCAGAAGGGTGGGTAATCGTCCCGGCATTCAGCGCCCTTAAAACTTGCCTGTAAGCCTGAGCGTCGCGGTCAGCGGATCGCCGTAAAAGACGCCGCGTGCCGTCGTGTTCACACGCTCAACATATTCATGATCTAGCAGGTTTTTGACGAACAGGCCGACTTCAAAGTTCTCGTTGATCGGGTACCCGGCCGACGCATTCACGACCGCATAGCTTGGCGCGTCGATTTTCACGCCGTTGCTCACGGCTTCGAACTCACCGACCGCCTGCACGCCGGCGCCGATATAGAGATTCTCCAGCGCGCCGTCGAGGAAGGTGTAGCGGCCCCAGACCACGCCGCTATGCGCCGGTGTCGGGTCGGTTTCGAGATCCGTGTCGACATAGCTGTAGCCGGCGCTGAGTTCGAGGCCCGGATAGGGGCTGCCGGAGACGGACAGCTCGAAGCCGTGGGTGTCTTCTTCCTGGGAGGCGATGAAGGAGCCGGTGTTATCCGGATCGCTGATCGCCCTGTTCTCGTCCTGCAGCCAGTAGACGGAAGCCTGACCGTTCAGGAAGCCGTCGAACAGCGAGACCTTGGTGCCGATCTCGATCTGGCGTCCGCGCACCGGCTCGACCTGGGAGCCGTCGGCCTTCTGCTCGCTCTGGGGCTGGAAGATCTCCGAATAGCTCGTATAGACCGTTGCCTCCGGCACGATGTCGTAGCTCAGGCCGACCATCGGCACGAACTCGTTCTCGGAGATGCTGGTCGTGGTCGACCGGCCGGTATCCAGCGTATCGCTGTCATAGCTCGTATAGCGGCCGCCAAGGGTCAGGTTGAGGCCGTCATAGACCTGCAGGCGAGTGTAGCCGTAGCCGCCATATTCGTTGTTCTCGGTCTCCGTGTTCAGCCGGAAGCCGGGGCCGACGCCCGGATAGGTAATGCTGGGCTCGACCAGGCTGTAGGGATCGAACGTGTTGATATTCTGCGTGCCCAGGGAGAAGTCGAAATTCTGCTTCATGTCCTGCTCGGAGCGCCGGTAGTCCGTGCCGACAGAGAACTCGCTGCGCCGTCCGAAGAAAGTGAAGGGTGCCGAGTAGTTCGCGTCCACATAGGACGACACCTCGTCGAACCGGCGGGCGAACACAAACATGGTGAAATCGCCGGTGGCCGGGTCGACCGCGGTCGAGGCCAGGGCGTTCTTGATGTTGGTGTCCCGGTTGTAGACCCGGCTCGTCACCTTGAAGACGCCGCCGTTATCGAAGGCATATTCGCCTTCGGCAAAGCCCTCGGCGGTGTTGATCTCGCGCTGCGCCCAGGGCGCGCCGAAGAATGTCTCGACCGGAACGTTGAGGAAGGAGCCGTCCGAATAGGTCGGCTGGCCGCTCATCGAAACCGTGTCCTCGCTCTCGTGAATGCCGCCGAAGGAGAGGGTCAGTTTGTCCGTCAGGTCATATTCGAGGGTCCCGTAACCGCCGCCCTTTTCCTGCTCGGCAATGTCGAGATAGGAGCCTTTGGTGTAGCCATAGCCGATGATTCGGCCGCGCAGCTGCTTGTCGTCCCCGGCGGCGGCCTGCAGGTCTGTTTCTGCCCGGAAATGCTCCTCGCTGCCGGCGATTCCCGTCACCCGGCCGGCATTTTCCCCGGTCGGGCGCTTGCGCACCAGATTGACGGTTCCGACCGGCTCTCCCGACCCCTGGAACACGCCGGACGGCCCGGACAGGACCTCGACACGGTCGAAGAAAACAAGATCCGGCGCAGTGCCGTAAAGGCTGAGAAATGGCCGCGGCGCGCCGTCGACATTATAGGTGAAGACCTCGTGACCCCGGGAATAGAGCGAGCCGTCGAACCCGTTGCCGGTCGCCGTGGTGACGTTCGGCAGCAGGTAACCCGCTTCTTCCAGCGTGCTCACGTTCTGGTCGTCCAGCCGCTGGCGGGTCAGGACATTGACGGTCTGCGGGATTTCCCGGATATCCGTCGGCTGCTTGTAGCCGACCGTTGACCTGTTGGTGGCGTAGGAGCCCGTGTCTTCCGTGACGACGCCCGGGGCGCCTTCGACCACGATGCTGTCGAGCGTCACGGGCTTGCTGCCGGCCTGCTGGGCATGGGCACCGCCTGAGAGCGCAACGACGCTCACCATGGCAGAGCCGAGCAAAAGCGCACGTAGGACGCGCTGATTGCTATCTTCGCTTTTTCGAGCGTAAACCATGGTTTGAACTATCCCCCAAAGCTCTTGTAAATCATGATCTTTCGGTATCTGAAATTGACAATCATTCGCAATTGATCGATCATTTGCACGATCGTCAATCCCGTTTGTCCGCTGGTCAGAGCCTATTGTCTCGCCACCGGCAGGTTGTCCCGATGCTTGATGCAGACCTCAGTTTTGAAGACCTGTCCCGCCAGGTAAAAGCGGATGCAAGCTTCTACCGGATGCTCGGGAGCACCGGAGAAGAAGCGCCGGCCGTGCTGCGTGGCGATTTCTTTGTCGAGAGCTTCCGGTCCGGTCTGCATATCCACGCGACGGACGCGGTCGAGCAGAGCGATACGGTGACGGAACTCCGTCTGGAGCCGCAGGTTTCGGTGTCCATTGTTTTCGCCGGAGCGCCCGCGGCGGCGATCGACGGTATCGAGCTCGATCTGTCCGTTCCTGACGGGGCGCAGGCAGGCGGGCTCATCTGGTCCGTCGCCAGACCCGCGCTTTTGAGGCGAACCATCCGGTCCGGCCAGACGGTCAAAAAGGTCAACGTCTCGGTCAGCAAAAGCTGGATCGAGGAATTTCTCGGTCGGGATACGGGCCAGGATCAGGCCGTGCGGCGGTTTGCTGAATCCCATACCGAGATCCACGCCTGGTATCCTTCGGCGGACACGGCGCGCGGCGCCCGCAAGTTGCTTGAATGCCTCGGCAGCGACGGATTGCTGAACCGGCTCTCGCTTGAAATGCTTGCTCTTGGGGTTCTGCGCGATGCCTTTGCCTGCATAGGGCAACCGGCGGCGCTTTCGGATGACGGCGACCGCGCGGCGTTGCTGCATCGCTATATCGCGGACAATCTGGGTGCGGCACTGACCCTGAGCTCAATTGCGGCCGCCAACGGAATGAGCGTCAGTACCATGCAGCGGGTCTTCAAGGAGGCCTATGGGGTCACCGTGGTCGACCATCTCAGGCGCGCCCGCCTCGACCTTGCCCGGAAAGCCCTGGTTGAAGAGCACCTCCCCATCCAGCAGGCGGCCCATATCGCCGGCTATACCTCAGCCGCAAATTTCGCCACGGCCTACCGCCGAATCTATGGCCATGCGCCTTCACAGGCGCAGCGGGAAGACGAATAGCTGGTGAAGGACCCCATTTTTTGAAATGTGACGCAGATCCGGAAACAGTTACTTGTAACGCCGGAGTGCAGTCGAAAGTTGAAGTCGTGCGTTGCGTCCAGTCGGTCCGTCGGCTTCCCGCTAAATTTGGGGCAGAATGGAGCGAATCTTTCCTTCCCAATGGTTTATCCGACTGTATGTTGACGTAACGGGCGCATGTTTAACCCGTAATGGATATTTCGGGTGGCGTGCTCATGACGGATCAGCCAGCAAGTCTTCAGGCTCTTCTGCAACAGGCGGTCTCGGAGCATGGAGCCGGGCGGTTTGCCAAGGCCGAGCCGCTTTACCGGGAAGTTCTGTCCCGCGCGCCAAAGCACCCGGTTGCACTGTATTTGCTCGGCGTCCTTGCCCTGCAAGTCGGACGTCCGGAAACGGCTGTCGAACTGATCTCCAATTCGCTCGTTGAACAGCCGGACAATGCCGAAGCGCATTACAATCTGGGCAATGCTTGTTTGGCCCTGGGACGTGCCAGCGATGCGGAGCGCGAATTTCGGGAGGCGATCCGCTGCCAGCCGGACTATGCAGCGGCACATTACAATCTGGGAAATCTGGAAAAGGATGCAGGCCAGCTGGAGGCGGCGGAGCGCAGTTTTCGAGCTGCTGCCCGATATGCTCCCGATCTTGCCCAGGCTTGGTGCAATCTTGGTTTGGTTCTCGTTGAGCTGGATCGGAAGGAGGAGGCTGTAGCAGCTTACCGTACAGGCCTGAGCAAGGCGCCGGAACTCGCCGAGGGGCACAATAATCTGGGAAACGCGCTTGCTGGACTCGAACGCTATGACGAGGCGGTTGCGAGTTATCGAGAGGCACTTTCGGCAAATGCGGTGTTCGGGGCTGCGTATCGCAATCTTGGTACTGCACTACAGAAGCGCGGCGATGAAAAGGATGCTGCTAGGGCATTCCGTCAGGCTCTGCTTCTAGATCCTGCTATTGCGGAAAATTGCGTCAATTTTGCCACTATCCAAAGAATGTCAAAGGCTTACGAGTTTGCAAGTCGCTGGAGCCGTTTCGCATTGAGCATCCGGCCGGATTATCCGGCTGCCCTGATGGCGTGCGGTTTGGTTCAGTTGGCTTTGAAGGAATTCGAGGTGGCGATTGATTCCTTCGGCGCCGTTGTGCAGGCAGACCCCCGGAATGCAGCCGGCTGGGGAAATCTAGGCATTTGTCGCCAAGAGCTCGGCGATATGGACGCGGCGCGGGACGCTTACCGTAGAGCGCTCTGTCTTGAGCCCGCAGCCACAGCCTCCATTGCGAACAGTGTTCTGGTTTCCCAAAGTTTTCTCGATTTCGACAGGGCTCTCCTTTTGGCGCGACGGGGACTGGTCGTCGAGCCGCTTTCAGCTGCACTCCTTACGGTTCGGGCCGACGCTTTGCGGGCAAGCGGTCGTCTGGTCGATGCAGAATACTGGAAACGCGCGGTTATTTGCGTCGCACCGGGAGACACCGCATTTTATGTCAACCTGAACATTGTGCGGCGTGCACAGAGCAGGTTGCATGATGCTGAACGAGACCTGCGCCGGGGACTGATCATTTCACCCGGTCACACAAAGGCTCTCATGCAGCTGGGTGAATTGTTTGCTGAACTCGGTCGCCTCGATGAAGCCGTCGTGCTCGGTCGCAAAGCCGTGAGGGGGGCGCCGGATAATGTGATGGTCCACAATTCCTTGCTGTTCTACCTGCACTACAAGCCAAAGCTCTCAACCGCCGAAATGATGAGGGACTACAGGTTTTTCGATGACGCTATCGGCAGGCCGCTCCGTAATCGATGGCGACCGCATAGTAACCGGCGCGATCCGCGGAAGCGGCTCAGGATCGGCTATGTCGGGGCAGGGTTTCACTGGCATTCCAGCGCAAGCTTTTTCATGCCTCTGATGAAAAACCATGATCACGCTCGGTATGAGATCTTCTGCTATGCATCCTACCCGCGTGGCGAAGATTGTATCACGCAGGAGATGCGCTCAAACGCTGATCACTGGATCTCCACCATGGGAATGAGCAATGACGCGCTGGTCAAACGTATCCGCGATGACGGGATCGATATTCTTGTCGATCTGGCGGGACATACGAAAGGCAACCGGCTCCGGGTTTTCGCGGAAAAGCCGGCACCTGTTTCATTTCATTGGCTTGACCATGGTGTGACGACTGGCCTCTCTGCGATCGATTATTTTCTGGGAGATCCGGTATTCACGCCGGAGGATTCCGCGGATTTGTTCACAGAGAAAATCTGGAACCTTCCCAAGTCTGTCTTTCCCTTTGAACCCATCGGATGGACGCAGACGGAAACGCCGCCGCCAGCTGAGCTGAACGGCTATGTTACCTTTGGCTCAGTTGCCCGCGCGGTGAAGCTCAGTGATGATGTTTTTAAGGTCTGGGCGGAAATTTTGCATCAAACACCTGGAACCCGTTTCAGCCTGTTTAATCACGCCTGTCGTGAGCCATCGGTCCGTCAAGACATGATTGACCGGTTCGGGCGGCTGGGGATTGGCTCTGAACGGCTGAGTATTGGTTTCTGCACACAATCCCAAGAAGCATATGCTCAGATCGATATCATGCTCGATACCTTCCCGCATAATAACGGCGTGACGGGATTCGAAGGCATTTATATGGGGCTGCCTACAGTGACGCTGCGGGGCAAGGCCGCTATCGGGACACTTGGGAGTTCCATGCTGACGCAGATAGGGCGGGCGGAGTGGATCGCCGAAACGGTCGAAGATTACGTCCGTATTGCCTGTGAAATTGCGTCGGATCCTCTGGCTTTACCGGAATTGCGATCCAGCTTGCGTCGCGACTTGCTTTCTTCACCGGTTATGGACGGCGCGTCTTTCGCGCGAGACTTTGAAGCGGCCTGTCGGGATATGTGGGTGAAATGGTGCTCTGAAGGCGAAGTCGTTCATCAAGGCGAGGGGTGATTCAATGCTACCGGCTGGCCCAGTTAGAACCGGTGGAGCTTGTGGGAAAAGTGCCATGCCGGAAAGGCTGTGGGCGCGGTTTTTTTCCTGGCTGTTTGTCATTCTCATTGTGCAGCTATTCCCGCCTTTCTCTTGAGTAATTAAATAAATTTTGAAACAAATAAAAAATTTTGTTTGCGATAGTTGCGATTTGGGATGTTTTTTTCGAATTTAATAGTTCTCGTGAAGGTGGTGGTTGAGGTTTTAGTTGAAATAATTTCTGAAAATCTTCTAGATCGAAAAAAATAAAGTCCTTGGGGTTGGAATACGTGAAAAACATCAATCTATCGGCAAAAATTCCGGCGCTTGTCGGAATTGCTACCGCGCTGTCCATTCTGGTCGTCGCATCCTTCAGCTACTTCCAGTCAGCGCATCAGCTTGAGAAACGCGCGGTCGATCAGTTGCAGGCCTTGTCTGTGGCGCGCGTCGATGCCCTCAAGACCCTGCTTGGAACCATCCGGGACGATATGCTGATCGTGGCAGCGAACAGCGGGACGGAGAAGGCGCTGAACGGATTCAAGTTCGGCTTCCGGCTGTTTGCCCGGAAGGGCGATCCGACCGAAACGCTGCAGAAGCTCTATATCACGGACAATCCCAATCCCGAGGGCAGTAAGCAGCTTCTGGATCTTGCGGAAGACGGCTCCGGCTATTCCAAGTACCACGGCGAGAACCATCCCTGGTTCCGCAAGTTGGAGGAAAGCCGCGGTTATGCCGATGTGATGCTGATCGATTCCGACGGTAATATTGTCTACAGCGTTCTGAAGGCTGCGGATTATGCGACCAACCTGATCGAAGGGCCGGCAAAGGACACGGAGCTGGCGACGGTCTTTGCCCGGCTGTCGGAAAACCCCGAGCCGGGTCAGGTCGTGATGACTGATTTCCATGGCTATGCGCCGCGCGCCAATGCGCCCACAGCCTTTATTGCGACACCGCTTTTCGTCCGCGGAGAGTTCGCCGGCGGGCTGGTGATCCATATTCCGGCGGAAATGATCGACCGGCTGATGCGCGATACCTCCGGCATGGGGGAGACCGGGGAGACCATCCTGGTCGGCGCCGACATGCTGTTGCGGAGCAGTTCGCGCGTTTCGGGCGCCGCCGCCATTCTGACGGCGGAAGCAAACACCGATGCTGCCGGAAAGGCGCTGGCAGGAGAGGAAGGCACGGTTCAGGAAAGCAATTATCTCGGCGAGCCGGTCTATTCGGTCTTCAAGCCGCTGGAATTCGAGGGGGTACGCTGGGCCGTGCTCGGAGAGATGAGCGAGGCCGAGATTCTCGGCCCGGTGCAGGACATGCGGAACATTCTGGCTGCTGTCGGTGTGGTCATGTTCCTGCTGCTGGCGGGGATCGGCTATACGACGGCGCGTACTGCGCTGCGGCCGGTGGTACAGATGACCGGGGTGATGCGGTCTCTCTCCGAAGGCGATCTCAGTGTGGAGATTCCCGGAACGGGACGCGGTGACGAGATCGGCCAGATGGCGGAATCCGTCGAAGTGTTTCGCGCGAACATGATCAAGAACGAGGAAATGCAGGCCGAGCAGGAGAAGGCCCGCGAGCAGCGTGAAGCCCGGGCCAGGCGTATCGAGGAGATCACCGAGATATTCGACAATGCTGTCAGCGAATCTCTCCGTAGTGTCGCCAGTGCCACAACCGAGCTCGATACCACTGCACAATCCATGACCGAGATTGCCGGCAATACCGAGACCCAGGCGGAATCGGTCGCGGCGGCGTCCGGCGAAGCTTCCACAAACGTGGATATGGTCGCAGCGGCGGCAGAACAACTCGCTTCCTCGATCCGGGAAATCGGCCAGCAGGTCAGCGAATCCACCCGGATCAGCGCGGAAGCATCCCAGCAGGCGGAGCATACCCGGGAGTCCGTCGTCGGCCTCGATCAGGCGGCCCAGAAGGTCGGCGAGATCGTCGGGTTGATCAACGATATTGCCGAGCAGACCAATCTTCTGGCGCTGAACGCGACCATCGAGGCCGCTCGCGCCGGTGAGGCCGGCAAGGGCTTTGCGGTGGTGGCCTCCGAGGTAAAGAACCTCGCAACCCAGACGGCCAAGGCGACGGAAGAGATCACCACCCAGATCTCAGCCATGCAGTCAGAGACGACCAGCGCGGTCGGTGCAATCCGGACAATTTCGGAGACAGTGGCCCGGGTCAGCGAGATTGCGACCGGGATTGCTTCGGCCGTTGAGGAGCAGAACTCGGCAACAAATGAAATCAGCCGGAATGTTCAGGAAGCGGCGCAGGGCACCCAGATGGTTTCGGCGAACATCGGCTCCATGACCGAAGGGGCTCAGGATACCGGCGCTGCTGCCAGCAAGGTGTTGGAAACGGCACGCGAGGTTGCTCAGCAGTCGAACACGCTGAACGATACGGTACGTCGGTTCCTGGATGAGGTTCGCAACGCCTAGCGGGCCTTGGCTCCTGCCACCGGAACCGGTTTCGGCTCCAGCCGGTCCCGGAACCAGGTGAGCACCCGGCGCCATAGCTCGTCTCCAAGGAAGGCGCCTTCGATACCGGTATCCAGGTTCGGGTTGTCGTTGACCTCGATGACGAACACTCCGTTCGCGTTCTGCTTCAGATCGACACCGTAGAGGCCGTCGCCCATCAGGGCGGCGGCCTTCACCGCGATATCGATGACCTCTGCCGGCGCCTGCTCGACAGCCATGGTCTCGAACCCGCCCTCTCGGACCTGCCCGTCCGGGCGGTGATGCACGATCTGCCAGTGCTTGCGGGCCATCAGGTATTTGCTGACGAAAAGCGGCTCGCCGGCCAGCACGCCGACGCGCCAGTCGAAATCCGTCGGCATGAATTCCTGCGCCAGCAGCAGGTCCGTTTTGCGGAACAGCTCAGCGGTCAGTGCCTTTAGATGAGCCACGTCAGTAACCTTGTGCACACCCCGGCTGAAGGAGCCGTCCGGGATCTTGACCACCATGGGGAAGTCGATTGCGTCGGTCGCTTTCGAGAGATCGCTTGCCGGCGACAGTACGACCGTCTTCGGGATCGGCAGCTTGGCCGCCTCCAGCTTCTCTTTCAGGAACACCTTGTTGGTGCAGCGGATCATCGACATCGTGTCGTCAATCACCGGCATGCCTTCCTGCTCCGCCCTGCGGGCGAAACGGAAGGTATGGTCATTGACCGAGGTGGTTTCCCGGATGAACAGGGCGTCGAATTCGGCGAGACGCGGCAGATCCTTCTTCTGGATCGGCTCGACCTCGATGCCCATTTTTTCCCCGACCGCCGCCATGCGTTTCAGGGACTTGAGCTGCGAAGGTGGCAGCGCTTCCTTGGGGTTATGCAGAACGGCGAGGCTCCAGCGCAGCGGGGCCTTGGATTTCGGGCCGGACCAGGAACGGCGGCTGTGAATGTCCATGGCCTCTATCAGGAAGGCCTTGTTGTCCGCACTGATCCGTTTCAGCGAGATAGGCTTCAGATGCCGGATGCGGGCCCACTCTCCGGCATCCACTTTCACGGTGATGCCCGGGCAGCGGTACCAGTCGAACAGCAGACGGGCGAATTTCTCGTAACCCGGCCGGGACGGGCGACCGAAGGCGACGATGAACTCGAACCCTTCATCGCCGGTGTCTCCGGCGCGGGCGCGATCCTTGTTCAGCGCTTCCTCAAGTTCCGGCAGGGAGGACGCATAGAGGCTCTTGCGTGACAGCTCCAGCATGGTCTGCACACTCGGCATAACCCGGTGCCCACGCGCTTCGGCCAGCAACGAGGCGTAATAGCCGGCGCTCTGGTAGGCGTAGCTGCGGGCCATGTTGATGACGACCGGGCGCGAGCGTTCGAACAGGGCGGGTGCGGCGAGATAGTCGCGCACGGACATCACCTTGTGTTGCGTATCGGCCTGGTCGATATCCTTCCGACCTTCGGTAAGAACCAGCCAATCCGTCATTCCGTCTGTTCCTTTCGAACAATAATCGCGGCCCGCAGCCTTCCGCGGCCCCAGCGGGCCATCCGTTCGAAAGCCTCCTTGGGGATGGGCAGGGCGGCTGCCGCGCTTTCGGTTTCCAAAGCGTCTGTCTCGATCCACGGATCGTGGATCAGATAACGGTCATTCTCTTCGCCATAGACCAGCACCCAGTGCGGTGTTCTGCTGCCCAGCATCTGATAGAGGCTGACCAGGACGATTGCGTAGGCTCCCTCATCGAGGGCCGTGCTCAGGGCGGTATTGTCCAGCGGTTCGATATGAACCGGGATGCGCAGTTCTTCAGCCTCACGCCGGTAGTCTTCCTGGATCAGCGTAAGAGCCTCGCGCTGATCCTTGAGACGCACGCTGTCGATGAAGAGCGGCGGTTCCTGGCTGAGGAAGACATCGACCGAGAGTCCCTTGCGGGCCAGCGCCACCGCCATGCCGACCGGCTCGCAGCCACCATGGCCCGTTTGCATGAAGACCGTTGTCGACTCTCGCCAGAGCCGGAATTCCTCGACCCGGCTGAAGGTAACTGAAGGATCGAACGCCTTCAGTGCCATCATCATGCAGGCGGGGCCGCAGGTGAATTCGGAGGTCTGGGAATAATAGGAGGGGGCATTTGCCGTGAGGGTCGAGCGGACGAGCCGCTTCTCGAACCGCAGGGCGTCCGCATGATCCTCGTAATAGTCGAGATATTTTCCGAACTGTTTGTAGCCGAGACGGGTGTAGAGGGTGATGGCGGACTTGTTGTCCGGCCGGACTTCCAGTCGGAGCGAGAGGCAGCCATGCTCGTCGCGGGCGATATCCTCGCTGGCGCTCATCAGCCCCGCTGCGAGGCCGGTGCCGCGCGTGGATGGGGCGAGGGCAATGGAATAAAGCCGGGCCAGCGCTGTGCCCCGGCGATAGAGGATCAGAATGTAGCCGGAAATGCCGCCGTCGCCTTCGGAGACCAGCAGCGTGCAGTGGCCGTGGTGGATGAAATCGCGGAAGCTGCGGCGGCTGAGCCGGTCACTATCGAAACAAGCCTCTTCAATACGGACAAGGGAGTCCAGATCCGCCGGTGTCGCGGCACGAATGCGCATCTCCGTCATATTTATTGATGGATCGGGCAGGCGCTGTTTCTCACCTTTTGACGAGGCCACCCGCCATACTCCGGAAATGTCGTTGATCAAGGGCGCGGACTTTGACCGGCATCCCGCCGTCTCCCGTTGCCCATGCGGGAGATTAGCGAGTGTCGCGGTTTCTGTCTCGCGGATATGCATGCCAGAACCTGCGAAAAACAGGGCTCAGCATTGCAAGAAAGGTATCGGCTTGCAGCGGTCGGATCAGCCCGTCAAACTGGCGCACAAGTCTATCAAGGAAACGGATCATGGATATATCGTCGCTTCTGGTTTTCGCCGTCGCTCTCGCGCTTGCCGCTGGGTCGCCTGGACCGAGTCTGGCTGCGCTGGTGGCGCAGGTGCTGGCCCGGGGCTGGCGGGCGGTATTGCCGTTCCTGGTGGCGATGTGGCTGGGCGAGCTGGTCTGGCTGACCATGGCCATTGTCGGCCTTGCCGCTGTCGCGGAGGCCTTTCACTCGGCCTTCCTGGTGATCAAATGGCTCGGCGTCGGCTATCTGGCCTTTCTTGCCTGGAAGATGTGGACCGCGCCGGTGGATACGGCGGGCGAGCGTTTGCCAGAGCCGCGCAGCAGCCTGAAGATGTTCCTCTCCGGCATGTCGGTCACTCTCGGCAATCCGAAGATCATGCTGTTCTATCTCGCCCTGCTGCCGACCCTGATCGATCTCGGTTCGGTTTCCTTTGTCGACTGGACCTCGATTGCGCTCACTCTGGTCTTCGTGCTGGCGGCGATTGACCTCAGCTATGTCGTCATGGCGGCTGGCGCGCGGACCCTTATGCGCAGCCCGCGTGCGCTGCGCATCGCGAACCGGACCAGCGCGACGGTGATGGGCGGGGCCGCGATCGCGATTGCCACGCGGCAGTAGCGCCGAAAGGGCCGGGAATTAGCTGACGGGCTTGTCGTTCCCGCTGTCCGCCGCTTCCGTGTCTTCTTCGACAGGTGGCAGCGGGTCCACCGTGGAAAGCGTCTGCGAAAGCACCACGGCATCGCCAAAGGGGATGTGCTCTTCCACGGGGGCCGGGTTCCGCACACTCATGCGATACGCGCAGAAGCTGGCGGCAAGAATGTGGATGGCTGCCGTGTAGGCGAACAGATACTTGATGCCGACCAGATCGATCAGCGCCGATGCGATCAACGGCCCGGCGATGGCGCCAACGGCGAATACCAGCAACAGCCCACTCGCCGCCTCGACATAGTCTGACGGCTCGGTGATGAAATCGTTGAGATGGGCGACGCTGAGGGAATAGACCGGGAAGGCGAAAACCCCGAAGGCAAACCCGAAGATATAGAGGCCATACGGCACGGCATTTGCGAACAATACCATGCAGAGGCCGGACGCCGCCGCCCCGAGGCAGGCGACGATGATCATCTTGCGCCGGTCCATCCGGTCGGACAGGCTGCCAATCGGCCATTGGCCTATCGCTCCCGCGATGACAACGATGCTCATGAACCAGGCGACATTTGAAACCGATGCTTCGCCCATCGAGGTCAAGGCATAGACGGGGGCGAGAGACCAGAAGGAGCCGTTGGCGAGGCCGACCGCGACACATCCGACAACGCCGACCGGAGAAATCTTGAACAGCCGTTTCAGCCGCAACTGGACGATGTCGAGTGGTGCCGGCTGTTCTATCCGGGTCAGCGCGATCGGAACGGCGGCGATGGACACCAGGATCGAGGCGAAGGCAAAAAGCGGAAAACTCGTCGGATCTGCCGTCATCAGAAGCATCTGACCGGCCGTGATCACAGTCAGGTTGATGATCGTGTAAACGGAAAAGACGAGGCCCCTTGTCTCATTCGTCGACTTTTCGTTCAGCCAGCTCTCGATCACCATGTAGAGCACGGCGAAACAGAATCCCGTCGTTGCGCGCAACAGCCACCAGACGGCGGGCTCGAGCACCAGCGCATGGATCAGCACGACCGACGAGGCGACGGCGACCATGCCGGCAAAGGTGCGGATATGGCCGACAATGCGGATGACGCGCGGGCCGTAAATGCATCCGGCCATGAAACCGCAGAAATAGGCCGAGCCCAGTATCCCGATCTCGAACGAGCCGAACGCCTCCATGCCGGCGCGCACAGGCAACAGGGTACCCTGCAGGCCGTTGCCCATAAGGAGTATCGCGACGCTGAGAAGCAGCGGAAAGAAAGGGGATATGGATGCCATCGAGGCGGGACTATAGGCGGGAGGCGGGGGCAACTCAAGGCAAGGCGTATTGCCTTTCCGGGGTGCCACGAAGATCAACTCCGGAGCCCTGCGGGCAGAGGCTCCGGAGATCGTTGTTCAATGTCGGCTCAGGCCGCTATCACGTTATGCGCCGGGCCGTAGGGGAAACCGGTGATGTTTTCCGCACCGTCCGCTTCGATCACCAGGATGTCGTGCTCGCGGTATCCGCCGGCACCCGGTATGCCTTCCGGCACCCAGAGCATCGGCTCCATGGAGACCACCATGCCCGGCTCCAGCACCGTCTCGATATCCTCCCGTAGCTCCAGCCCGGCCTCGCGGCCGTAATAATGCGACAGGATTCCGAAGGAGTGCCCGTAGCCGAAGGAGCGGTAGTCGAGCAGGCCTTCCTGGTGGAAGAACCTGTTGATCTCGGCGCAGATCTCGTTGCAGCGGGCGCCGGGCTTGATCAGCGAGATACCCAGCTCATGCGCGGCCACGTTGGCCTCCCAGAGCCGGAGCGTGTCCTTGTCCGGCTCCCCCAGCGTCAGGGTGCGTTCGAGGGCTGTGTAGTAGCCGGAGATCATCGGGAAGGTGTTGAGGCTCAGCAGGTCGCCTGCTTCGAGCGTGCGCATGGTGACAGGATTGTGCGCGCCGTCCGTATTGAGCCCGGCCTGAAACCAGACCCAGGTATCGCGCATCTCGCTGTCCGGGAAGGCCTCTGCGATGGCCAGCTCCATGGCGTCCCGTCCGGCCATGGCGACGTCGATTTCCCGTGTGCCGGCACGGATCGCGTCCCTGATCGCGGCCCCGCCGATATCGGCGATGCGGGCACCCTCCCGGATCAGGGAGATTTCCTCCGCCGACTTTACCATCCGCTTGCGCATGGCAGCGGGTGCAATATCGATGATCTGCCTGATGCCGGTGACGTCTTCCAGAGCGCTACGTGCTTGCAGGGTCAGGTGATCGCCCTCGATGCCGATCCGGTCCGATGTGCCGATCAACTCGCGGACCGCACGCCAGAAATTATCCCGCTGCCAGTCCGTATAGATGACGTTGTCGGCTACGCTGCGGCGCCATGGCTGTCCGCCGTCGATGTTCGCCGAGACGGTGGTGCAGGCGTCCTTTGTGACGACACAGCCGAACGGCCGTCCGAAGCTGCAATATAGGAAGCCGGAGTAATAGGCGATGTTGTGCATTGAGGTGAACAGCACGGCGGGCAGGCCGCACTCGGCCATGACCTCCCGCAACTCGAAGAGCCGGCGCTCATATTCCGCCGTTGAAAAGGGCAGCGGCGCCTTCTCTCCATTGTGCCGGGTGAAATGCGTGGGCCGTTGTTGTGGGGTCAGCATCCTGATCTCCTGTCCGAAGGACGCGGGGCGCGCCCGGTAATCCATCCGGGCGTGCAGGATGCTGGATCACCCCCGATGTCTCCCGGAGGCCGCATGCGTGAACCACGTTCGCGGCGACGCCATCGCCGCACATGCGGGGCGGAGATTAAAGTCGGAGATCGGCTCTGGTCAACGGCAAGTATCATGACGAATTGGGTCTAAAGAATTTTCCACTTGCCGACTCTCTTAAACGCATATCAATATATCATTTAGCGTTTAGGAGAATTCATGACGGATCGGCCGATCAGAATCGGAGTGCAGGGGGCGAGCGGGGCGTTGCGGATGCCGCTCTACCACCAGATCTTCCTGATCTTGCGGCAGCAGATCATGGACGGGCTGCACGAATATGACGCGCTGATCCAGGGCGAGCAGGAGCTTGCCGAGACCTATGACGTCTCCCGTATCACCGCGAAGCGGGCGCTGGACGAGCTGGCTGCCGAAGGTCTGGTTGTCCGGGAGCGCGGGCGCGGGACACGGGTGCGGTATCGGCCGAAGGCGCGGGCTTACAAGGCCTCGATGGACGGGCTGCTGGAAAACCTCATCGCCATGGGGCTGGAGACGGAAGTGAACCTTCTGTCCTTCGGTTATGTCCCGGCCGCCGAGGAAGTCGCAGCGGCGCTGTCCTGCCCGATCGGGCAGGAGGTGCAGCGCTCGGTCCGGGTGCGCAGTGTCGAGGGCCAGCCATTTTCCTTTCTCACCACTTTTGTTCCCGCCGATATCGGCCGCCGCTATGGCGCCGAGGATCTGGCGAACAAGCCGTTGCTGTCGCTGCTCGAGCGCGGCGGCATTCAGGTGGACGCCGCCAGCCAGATGATCTCCGCCACACTCGCTGATGCCGAGGTTGCCGGGTATCTCGGGATAGAGGCCGGGTCGGCCCTGCTGAAGATCAATCGCATCGTGCGCGACCGGGACGGGCGTCCGGTCGAGTACATCACCGCTCTCTATCGCCCGGATCAATACCAGTACCGGATGGTGCTCTCGCGGGTTCAGGGCGAGACGCACAATACCTGGACGCCAAGCCAGGATGCGGCAACGACCGCAGCTGAATGAACCGATAAACCAGACGAGCTGTCAAACAGGGGAATGGCTATGAAAAAGTCTTATACGTTTAATCATCTCTCGCGCCGCCAGGTGCTGGCCGGTGTTGCCGCGGGCGGCGCCGTTGCAGCTGCCGGAACGCTCGGCATGCCGCATATCGCCCGTGCTGCCGATGCCGTGAAAGTCGGTGTCGTGCATCCGGTGACCGGCTTCCTGCAGTTCTCCGGCACCCAGTGCCGCTTCGGCGCGCTTGCCGCGATCGAGGAAATCAACGCGTCCGGCGGCATCAAGGCGCTCGGTGGCGCGAAGCTTGAGGCAGTCCTGGGCGATGCCCAGTCGAAAGCCGAAATCGGCGCGGCCGAGGTCGAGAAATTCAACGAGGCCGGTGTCTCCGCAATCGTCGGTGCCTATGCCTCGGGTATCTGCCTGGCCACCACACAGGCTGCTGCGAAATACGGCATCCCGCATGTTGTCGATGTCGGGGTGAACGACAAGATCGTCGGCCGCGGTCTCGAGAATACGTTCCGTTTCGGCCCGGGTTTCGGCAGCATCACCAAGGCTGGCGTCGATCACCTGATCGCCATCAACGAAGCCGCCGGCAAGCCGACCAAATCGGTCGTCATCGTGCATGAAAACACCACGCCGTTCGGTAGCTTCATGGCCGGCCTCTTGGAAAAGAACCTGACCCCGGCCGGTTTCGAGGTGAAGGAAGTTCTGCCGCACCCGACCGGCAACAAGGACTTCAACAATATCGCGCTGAAGATCAAGGAAGCGAACCCGGACCTGGTCATCCCGTCGCACTATTATGGCGATGGTGTGCTGTTCCTGCGCACCCTGCAGCGTCAGCGGGTGCAGCCGAAGGCGATCTATTCCGTGCTCGGCGGTGCCTCTTCCCAGTACCGCTTCGTGAACGAGTTCCCGGATGCGGCCGATTACGTGATGGACTGCAATCACTGGTTCGATCCGCGGAAAGCAGCGGCTCAGGCCCTGCGCAAGAAGACCGAAGATGCGGGCAAGTCCTTCTCCTACGAAGTCTTCCTGGCTTACGAAGCGATGATGTTCGCGGCCGACGCCATGGAGCGTGCCGGCTCCTCCGATCGCGCCAAGATCATCGAGGCGATGGCTTCCAGCACCTGGTCCGATCACTTCATGCCGTATGGTGCGACCAAGATGGTCAACGGCCAGAACGAAGGCGCTCAGGCAATGGTCATGCAGGTCCTGAACAAGGATATCGAAGTCGTCGCACCGAAAGAATTCGCGACCAAGGCCGCGGTGTTCCCGCGCCCGGCCTAACTACCGGCTCTGACAAACTGCAATGGGGGCGGGTGCTCCGCCCCCATCGTTCCACGCGGCCCGAACGCGATAGTGTTTCATGGATTTTCTCGGTATCAGCCTGCCGTCCTATTCTCTCGAGACGGTCTTCGGCTCCGCCATCAGCGGTGTTTTTCTTGGCGCGATCTATGCTCTGGTCGCGCTCGGACTGACACTGATCTACGGCGTCCTGCACATCATCAATTTCGCCCATGGCACGCTTCTGATGCTGGCCATGTACGCGGTTTTCTTCCTCTGGAGCGTGTTCGGGGTCGATCCCTATCTCGCCATGCTGATCGTCGTGCCGGGAGGGTATCTCTTCGGCTACGCCCTGCAGCGCAGCGTGATCGGCCGGACCAGTCATGGCCGGGACGAGATCATTCTGCTGACCACGCTCGGCGTTTCCATCGTGCTGGAGAATTTCGCCCTGTTCGCCTTCTCGGCAAATGAGCGGAACGTCCAGGTGCCCTACGATTTCGACGGTATCGACCTCGGCGTCGTTTATATCGTCTGGCCGCAGATCGCCGCGCTTGTTGGCTCTCTGCTGATCACGGCAGCGCTCTGGTGCTTCATGCGCTTCACCGATACCGGCAAGGCCATCCGGGCGGTCGCCAAGGAGCGGCAGGGCGCCCGTCTGATGGGCATCAATGTCGAGCACATATTCGCCGTCAGCTTCGGCATCGGCACGGCATGCGTTGCCGCCGCCGCCAGTCTGCTGGCGCCGACCTACGCCGTGTTTCCGCAGGTCGGGTATCTCTTCGTGCTGATTGCTTTCACCGTCGTCGTGCTTGGCGGCATGGGCAGCTTCGTGGGCGCTCTGGTCGGCGGTCTTGTGATCGGCGTGACGGAGCAGATCGGCCGGCTCTATCTCGGCGAAAGCCTCGGGCTGATCACCATTTCGGCGATCTTCATCCTGATCCTGCTGTTCCGGCCGACCGGCCTCTTCGGGCAAAGACTATGAGTATGTTGACCACCATGAGTACCGGAAACATGCAGCGGATCGGCTGGGCCGTTCTGATCGGTGCCTTGCTTGCGGCGCCCTTTGCGATCCATTCCGGCCGCTGGATGGAATTCATCGAGCTGACCCTTTTCGCCGCGCTGCTCGGACAAGGCTGGAATATTCTCGGCGGTTATGGCGGGCAGTATTCCTTCGGCCACGCGCTGTTCTTCGGCACGGCGGCCTATCTGCAGGCGCTGCTGCAATACAAGCTCGGCTGGAGCCCGTGGCTGACCCTCTGGATCGCCATCGGCGGCTCGGTCGCGGTCGCTGCTTTCGTTGGTTTTCTCAGCTTCCGCTACGGTTTGCGCGGTTCCTACTTCGCGCTGGTGACGCTGGCCTTCGCCGAGGCGTTCCACGTGCTGTCCCGCTCGCTGGTTTCGGTGACAGAGGGCGGGCGCGGCGTGCAGCTTCCGCTGAACCAGGACCCGGAGCAGGCGCTGGCGACCTTTCAGTTCACCTTCGCCGGGCCGTTCCTGTCGGAAGCCGGATATTACTACACCATCCTGATCTTCCTGCTGATCGGCTTCGCGGTGACCGGCTGGCTGAACCATTCCCGTTTCGGGGCCCAGCTTCAGGCTGTCCGCGAGGACGAGGATGCGGCTTCGGCGCTCGGCATCGACCCCTTCCGGGTGAAGATGAGCGCGATCTGCCTTTCGGCCGGTGTCACGTCGCTCGCCGGAATCTATTACGTGCAGAAATTCCTGTTCGTCGATCCGGGCATCGCCTACGGGCCGGGCAAGTCGGTAGAGGCGCTGTTCGCGGCTATCATCGGCGGTGTTGGCACCGTGCTTGGCCCGCTGCTCGGCTCGGCCTTCATTCATATTGTCGGCGAGTTCGCCAAGGAGACCATTGGCGCCATGCTGGGGGACCGGCCGGGGGTCGACCTGATCCTGTTCGGGATCATCCTTGTGCTGATGCTGGCCTATATGCCGCGCGGGCTGGTCGGTCTTGTGGAATTGCTCTGGCGGAAACTTATGACGAAGCGGGGAGGCGGCAATGCTTGACGTTTCTTCCCTGACCAAACGCTTCGGCGGCCTTGTTGCCGTCAATGGCGCCAGCCTGACCGTCAACGAGGGGGAGATCGTCTCCCTGATCGGCCCGAACGGTGCTGGCAAGACCACGCTGTTCGCCACCATCGCAGGCTTCCTGAAGCCGAATGAGGGTAGTGTCGTGCTTGACGGACAGGACATCACCGGACACAAGCCGCACGAGATCTGTAGGCGCGGCATGGTCCGCACCTTCCAGGTGGTGAAACCCTTCGCCGGGCTCAGCGTGCGGGAGAATATCGCCGTCGGTGCGCATACCAGGATCGCCGGGCGGGAGGACGCGCTCGAATTTGCCGGCAAGATTGCCGGGCAGGTCGGCCTCACGCCTCTGCTGGATCAGTCGGCGGGTGACCTGACCGTTGCCGGCCGCAAGCGGATCGAGCTTGCCCGGGCGCTGGCGACACAGCCGAAGCTGCTGCTGCTGGACGAAGTCATGGCCGGGCTCAATGCCACGGAGATTCTGGAGATCGTCGAGATCATCCAGCAGATCCGGGACAGCGGAATCACTATCCTCCTTATTGAACATGTCATGCAGGCGGTGATGAAGCTCTCCGACCGGGCCTATGTGTTGAATTACGGCGAGATCATTGCCGAAGGCAGTCCGGTCGAGATCGCCCACGATCCTAAGGTGGTCGAAGCCTATCTCGGACACGGGGCGAGCGAGCGGATGAAGTCCGCAGGGGGTGCCGATGCTTGAGGTCACGGACGTCAAGACCGGGTACGGTCATGCGAAAGTGTTGCACGGCGTCTCGCTGAAGGTCAGGGAGGGCGAGCTGGTCGCCCTGCTTGGCAGCAACGGGGCGGGCAAGTCGACACTGAACAACAATATCTCGGGCATTTACAAGCCGTTCGCCGGCAGCATCCGGTTCGACGGCGCCGAGATTGCCGGTACGTCTGCGGAAGAGATCGTCGACCGGGGTTTGATCCAGGTACCGGAAGGGCGACGGGTATTTCCGAACATGTCTGTGCGGGAAAACCTGGAGCTCGGCTCCTACCGCCGGGCCACACCGAATCGGGCCCGGAACATCGACCGGGTGGTCGAAATCTTCCCGCGCCTGAAAGAACGGTTTGATCAGTATGCGGGCACGCTGTCCGGCGGCGAGCAGCAGATGCTGGCAATCGGACGCGGCCTGATGGCCGAGCCGCGTCTGCTGATCCTCGATGAGCCGTCGCTCGGCCTCTCGCCGTTGCTGGTGGAGGAGATGTTCGCGCTGATTCAGAAGCTGCGCGCCGAAGGGCTGGCGATTTTCCTGGTCGAGCAAAACGTCGTTCAGTCGCTGGAGGTCGCCGACCGGGCCTATGTCATGGAAAACGGCCTGATCACGGTCGAGGGACCGGCACAGGATCTGATGCATGACGAGGAGCTGCGCCGCTCCTATCTGGGGATGTAGCCATGAGCATGACACTGGCAGAAAAGATCATCGCGAAGGCTGCCGGACAGGAATCAGTCCGGGCGGGGGAGATCGTCACCTGCAATGTCGATCTCGCGATGATTCATGACAGTGGCGGGCCGCGCCGGGTGAAACCGGTGCTGGAGCGCCTTGGGGTGAAGGTCTGGGACGCGAAGAAGGTGGTCGTGATCTCCGATCATTACGTCCCGGCTGTTGATCAGCAGAGTGCCGAGATCCTGAAGCTTACCCGAGACTGGGTGAAGGATCAGGAGATCGAGGGGTTCTACGACCAGCAGGGTATTTGCCATGTGGTCTTGCCGGAACGTGGGCATCTCAAACCCGGCATGTTCGTGGTTGGCGGCGACAGCCACTCTCCGACGGGCGGCGCGTTCGGTTGCTACATGTTCGGCGTCGGGGCGACGGACATGGCGGGTGTGCTGGTGACCGGCGAGACCTGGATCCGGGTGCCGGAGACCATCCGGATCGACTGGAGCGGGACGTTGCCGCATGGCTCTTCGGCCAAGGACATTATGCTGAAGCTCTGCGCCACGCTCGGCATGGATGGCGGCGACTACCAGGCGGTGGAATATACCGGCAGCACGATTGCGGGGCTGTCCATGACGGAACGCATGACCATGTCCAACATGGCGGCCGAGCTTGGTGCGCAGGCCGGGTTGATCGCGGCGGATGGGGTGACGGCGGATTACATCCGCGCGGCGGGTGCCGATCCGGACGAGGGCACGGCTTTCGCCGGGGACGAGGATGCGGCTTACCGCGTGGTCCACAAGTTCGATGCCAGCGCGCTTGGCCCGCAGGTCGCCGCGCCGGACAGCCCGGCCAATTCCGGCCCGGTCGAGGATGCCGACGATGCGCCGGTCGACCAATGCTATATCGGCGCCTGTACCGGCGCGAAGCTGGAAGACCTGCATATGGCAGCC
>NZ_JACZFS010000024.1 GCF_014904795.1 Nisaea nitritireducens | reverse complement strand
GTGCTCAATGGCCGCAAGGTTGCAAGCGGGACGCGCCTGCTACTGGCGCCGGCCTCGACCCGTGTCACGGCGGCTGCTGCCGCTGACGGCACACTTGCGAAGCTGACGGAAGCGGGCGCAATCCTGATGCCGTCCGGTTGCGGTGCCTGTGCCGGATATGGCGCCGGTGTGCTGGCTGCGGGCGAGACTTGCATGGCCTCGACTGCGCGGAACTTCAAAGGCCGGATGGGCGCCCGCTCCTCGAAAGTCTATCTCGGCTCGCCCTATACCGTTGCCGCCACCGCCGTGCGTGGCCGTGTCGCCGATCCGCGCCCCTTCCTGGCGGAGAACAGGTCATGAGCGGTAAAGCCTGGAAATACGGCGACAATGTCGATACCGACCTGCTCGCCCCCGGCGCCTACATGAAAGGCCCGGTGGAGGAGCTGGCGAAACATTGTCTTGAAGCCATCGATCTTGAGTTCGCGCCGAATGTGCAGCCGGGCGACGTCATCGTCGCGGGCCGCAATTTCGGCATCGGCTCCAGCCGGGAGCAGGCGGCGGAAGTGCTGGTCCTGTTGGGCGTGAAAGCGGTTATCGCCAAGAGCTTCGGCGGGATCTTCTATCGCAATGCCTTCAATCTCGGGCTGCTGGCGCTGGTCGCCGACGCCGAGGCGGATATCGAGGCCGGGCACGAGCTGGACCTCGATCCGGCCAGCGGCACCATCACGAATACAACAACTGGTGCGCAGATCGCCGCCGAACCCGTTCCCGAGCATCTCCGCCGCATCGTCGCGGCCGGCGGGCTCGTTCCCTATCTCGAGCAGAAACTGGAGAAACACTCATGACGCCTTCAAGCGTCCTGAAACAGCGGCTGAAACAGCCCGAGATCCTTGTGGTGCCGGGCGTGTTCGACGCCTTCAGCGCCATGGCGGCGACCAATGCGGGCTTCGAGGCGCTCTATGTCTCCGGCGCCTCGATTGCTTATACCCGCCTTGGGCGCCCGGATATCGGCCTGTTCGGGCTGGAGGAAGTGGCGGATGTGGTCTCGCATATCTCCGAGCGGGTCGACCTGCCGCTGATCGTCGATGCGGATACCGGTTTCGGCAATGCACTGAACGTGCAGCGTACCGTCCGCCTGCTGGAGCGCTCCGGCGCCGCCGGGATCCAGATCGAGGATCAGGCGATGCCAAAGCGCTGCGGTCATCTGGACGGCAAGGCGCTGGTCTCCATGTCGGAAATGGCGGGCAAGATCCGCGCCGCCGTCGATGCCCGGCGGGATGAGGCGACCCAGATTATCGCCCGCACCGATGCCATTGGCGTCGAGGGGTTCGAAGCGGCTCTTGAGCGGGCCGCGGCCTACAAGGAAGCCGGCGCCGACGTGCTGTTCGTCGAGGCGCCGCGCGACGAGGCCGAGATTGCCGAAGTGATCTCACGCTTCGGCGCTGACATTCCGCTGCTGGCGAACATGGTTGAGGGCGGTAAGACGCCAACCAAGTCCGCCGAGGAATTGCAGGAAGCCGGATTCGACATCGTGATTTTCCCGGGCGGCCTGATGCGCGCGCTTGCGGTGACGATCACCGAGTATTTCCAGAGCCTGCATGCCAATGGCAGCACCAAGCCGTTCCAGGACCGGATGCTTGATTTCAAACAGCTCAACGATCTGCTCGGCACGCCCGGCATCCTTGAGGCTGGCCGCAAATATGACGGGGAGGCCGAATGATGGCGGCTCTCGATCCGGTCACCCTCGCGGTTCTGAAGGGGCGGCTCGAACAGATCGCGGACGAGATGGACGCGACCCTGTTCCGCAGCGCCTTCAACCCGATCATCGCCGAGGCGCATGACGCTTCCCATGGGCTCTATCATGCCGAGACAGGCGAGACGCTGGTGCAAGGCAAGTCCGGCCTACCGATCTTCGTCGGCGCCATGTCTTTCGCTGTGAAGGCCGTGATCGACAAGTTCGGCGCAACGGGCGGTATCAGCGAAGGCGATGTCTTCATCTTCAACGACCCCTATGAAGGCGGCACCCACCTGTCCGACTTCAAGCTGGTGCAGCCCTTCTATCGGGACGGCAAGCTGTTCTGCTTCCTAGCCTCGGTCGGTCACTGGCACGATGTCGGCGGCAATGTGCCGGGGAACTACAACCCGGTCGCGACCGAAAGCTTCCAGGAAGGCATGATGATCCCGCCGGTGAAGCTGTTCTCCAAGGGAGAGCTGCGGCAGGACGTGATCGACATCATGCAGGCCAATTCCCGCCTGCCGGGCAGCCTCTATGGCGATCTGAACGGCCAGATCAACGCGCTGCGTCTCGGTAACGACCGGCTCGGTGCGCTGCTCGGCGAATATGGCGCGGACATTGTCGCGGGCGCCATGACCGAGCTGCGGGACAGGGCAGGCCAGCTCATGCGCAGCCTGATCGCCGACATGCCGGACGGGCGCTATTCGGCGGACGATTTCCTCGACAATGACGGGATCGTGGATGAGCCGCTGCGTATCGCGCTCGACATCGTCATCGAGGGCGAGAGTATGACCCTCGACTTCTCCCGCACCTCGCCAGCCTGCGCCGGCCCGGTGAACATTTCCCGCTCCACCGCGATCGCCTCCTGCTACGTGGCGCTGAAGCATGTCTTCAAGGACGTGCCGGCCAATGCGGGTGTGCTGGAGCCGATCACCTTCGTCATTCCGGACGACAGCCTTTTGAGCGTCAAGGCGCCGAAGCCTGTCGGCGGGTATACTGAAACCATCCTGCGCATCATCGACACCGTGTTCGTCGCCCTCAGTACCGCGGCGCCGGAGATGGTGAATGGTTGCGCCTATGGCACCATCAACGCGCTCTCGCTGGCGGGGCACCGCAAGAACGGCCAGCGCTGGGTGATGTTCTCCTTCTTCGGTGGCGGCCATGGCGGCAATCCGGAAGGCGACGGGCTGAACCATGGCAACGCGCCGATTTCGACTGCGACTATCCCGCCGATGGAAATCCTCGAAGCCGCCTATCCGGTCCGCTTCACGCAATGGGCGCTGCGGCCGGACAGTGGCGGTGCCGGACGCCATCGCGGCGGGCTCGGGGCGATCTACGAGATCGAGCTGCTGGAAGAGAAGGCGGATGTCTTCCTCTTTGGTGAGCGCGGCCGGTTCGCGCCGCATGGTGTGGTCGGCGGCGGGGATGCTGCCCTCAACACATTCACCTATGAGCAGGCGGATGGCACTCACACACCGCCAATGGCCTCGAAGATGGTCGGCATCAAGCTGGCGCAGGGCCAGAAAGTCCGGCTGGAGACGCCGGGCGGCGGCGGTTATGGCGACGTGCTGGAACGCGCGCCGGGCGCCGTCGCGGAGGATGTCCGGCTCGGCTATGTCAGCGCCGACGCGGCTGCCAAGACCTATCGCACCATCATCGCTGGCGACGGAACCGTCGACACAGCGGCTACTGAAGTCCTGCGCGCGGAGTCTGCGCAATGAATGATCTGAGCCGGAAGACCGTCGTCGGAGTCGATGTCGGCGGGACGTTTACCGACCTGTTTTTCCTCGACGAAGCAGCCGGAACCTGTGGCGTTGCCAAGGTCCCGTCGACCAAACCGGACCAGTCGGTCGGCATTCGCGGCGGCATCGGCGAAGGCGGGGTAGAGCTCGGCGCCATTGGCACCATCGTGCATGGCACCACGGTCGGCACCAACGCGCTGCTCGAGCGCAACGGCGCCCGCACCGGGGTGATCACCACGACCGGTTTCCGCGACGTGCTGGAAATGCGCCGCCGCGACCGGCCGCAGACCTGGGGCCTTTGGGGCAGTTTCGACCCGGTGGTGCCGCGCGACCTGCGCCTTGAAGTGGATGAGCGGGTGCTGGCGGACGGCTCCGTGCATACCGCTGTCGATCCTGACGCGGTGAAGCAGGTTGCCAAGACCTTGCTGGAGCGCGGCGCCGAGTCCGTCTGCGTCTTCTTCGTGAATTCCTACGCCAACGACGCGAACGAGAAGGTGGCATTGGAGGCCGTCCGCGAGATCTGGCCGAACCCGCATATCACCGCATCCAGCGTGATCCTGCCGGAAATCCGCGAATTCGAGCGCGGCTCGACCGCCTCCCTCAACGCCTATCTTCAGCCTCCGGTGGGCAACTACCTTGAGCGGCTGGAAGACGGTCTGCGCGATGGCGGTTTCGGCGGCCAGGTGCTGATCGTGCAGTCGAACGGCGGCGTCATGTCGGCCAAGGTCGCGCGGGAGTTGCCGGTGCGCACGGCGCTTTCCGGCCCGGCAGCCGGTGTCATCGCCGGGGCCTATATCGCCGAGGCGGCGGGCGAGCCGAACATCATCACCTGCGACATGGGCGGCACGAGTTTCGACGTCTCCCTCGTCGCCGACGGGCAGAGCGCACTGAGCGCCCAGACTTCCATCGATTTCGGTATGGTCGTCCGGACCCCGATGATCGAGATCACCACCATCGGTGCGGGCGGCGGCTCCATTGCCTCGGTCGACCGGGGCGGATTGCTGCAGGTCGGCCCGGAAAGCGCGGGCTCCGATCCGGGGCCGGTTTGCTACGGGCTGGGCAATACGCGCCCGACCGTGACCGATGCGAACGTGGTGATGGGCCGGATCAATGCGGAGCGCCCGATTGGCGGCAAGCTGGACCGGCTCGACGTGGAAGCATCGAAAGAGGCCATTCGCGTGCATGTGGCAGAGCCGCTTGGTATCGAGGTGATGGAGGCGGCGGAAGCCATCGTCCGGGTCGCCAATGCCAAGATGGCGGGCGCCATCCGGCTGGTTTCCATCGAGCGCGGGCACGACCCGAAGACCTTCACCGCCATGCCGTTCGGCGGCGGCGGCTCGCTGCATACCGGGGCGTTGATCAAGGAAGTCGGCCTCGCCCGTGCGCTTGTCCCCCGCTATCCGGGCGTTACCAGTGCGCTCGGCTGCGTCATCGCCGACATGCGGCATGACCGGGTGCAGACCCTGAACACCATGCTGGACATGCTCGATCTCTCGGCCCTGAACAAGGCGGTCGAGGAAATCGTGATCGAGGCCGAAGGCCTGCTGGACGGCGCCAATGTCGCTTTCGAGGGCATCGAGCGTCTGGTTGAGTTCGACATGCTCTATCTTGGCCAGACACATACGGTTTCCGTGCCGGTTCCGGACGCGATGAGTGGTAGCAAATCGGCTCTCGATACGGTGAAGATCAAGACGGCGTTCGAGGAGGCTTACAAAGCCACCTTCGGCAGCCTTTTGGACGGCATCGGCATAAGGGTGATGAACCTGCGGGTCGCCGTGATCGGCACACGCCCGAAATTCGATCTGGCACTGCTGGCACCGTCAGAAGGCGGCTCGGTTGATGCCTCGCGCACCGGGGCACGGCAGATCTGGTTCGACGGCAAATGGTGGGACAGCCCGGTCTATGATCGTCTCTCCCTGCCGGTCGGTGCGGAAGTGCCGGGTCCGGCCGTGCTGGAGCAGGCGGACACCACCATTCTGGTCGATCCAGACCTCACGGGCACAGTCGATAGCTACGGCAATTTCGTCATTGCGAGGAAAGCCTGATGAGCGGGGAATTCGATCCGAAGACGACGGCGCTGCTGCTGGTCGACATGCAGAATGACTTTTTGCACCCGGCAGGGGCCTATGCGCGTGGCGGTGCCGGGGCGGCCGAGATCGCGGCCCTGCCGGAGACGTTGAAACCGGTGGCGGACAGAATGCGGGAAGTCGGTGGCTGTATCGTCTCCACCCATTTCACGCTGGTTCCGGGCAAGGAGGGCGAGCCCTTCATCTCGCCGCATCTGAAGCAGCTCCGTCCGTTCCTGCGCAAGGGCGATTTCGAGCCCGGCAGTTTCGGTCAGGACTTGATTGAGGGGCTGGCGCCCGCCGATATCAAGGTCGAGAAGGTGGCTTTCTCCGCCTTCTACATGAGCCGTCTTGAGTGGGTGCTGAACCGGGCCGGGATCGAGCATATGATCGTTGGCGGGATCGTCACGAACGGCGGCGTCGCTTCGACCGTGCGCGATGCCCATGTCCGGGACTTCCATGTCACCGTGCTGTCTGACGGTTGTGCAGCCTTCTCTCCGGAAGTGCACGAAACGAATATCGCCGCGCTGAAAAGCGTCGCCGCGATCGACACCTGCGCGAGCGTGATCGGGCGGCTGAAGCCATGATCGGCGTCGCATCTCCGGAAGATGTCGAGTTTCCCGCCTGGGTCCAGACCATCGTCATCGGCGCCGGGGCTTGCGGGTTGACGGCGGCGCTGGCGGCACAGGATGCGGGCGGCGAGGTGCTGGTGCTGGAGCGGGACGAAAGCCCGTTCGGCTCCACCTCCATGTCGTCAGGCTTCATCCCGGCGGCGGCAACGCGCTGGCAGCAGGAACAGGGGATCGACGACGATCCCAGCTTGTTTCTGGAAGACATTCAACGGAAGTCGCATGACCGCTCCGATCCGACGGTGGCGGCGGAGGTGGTCGAGGCCATCGGCCCGGCGCTGGAATGGCTGGAGGACGAGCACGGCATCCCGTTCGAGGTGCTGGACGGCTTTCTTTATCCCGGGCACAGCCGGCACCGGATGCATGCCGTGCCGGAGCGCACCGGCGAAGCCCTGCTGACCCGGCTGCTGCAGGCGGTGATGGCGGCGGGTATTCCGCTGATGACCGACGCAAGGGTGACGACACTGTTCGCCGATGAGGACGGCCTGATCTCCGGTGTCGAGGTAACCCGGCCCGATGGCACGACGGAGCTGATCGGCTGCGACAGCCTGATCCTGGCTTGCAACGGCTATGGCGGAAACCCGGAGATGGTGGCGGCGAACATCCCCGCCATGGCCGAGGCGGAATATCACGGCCATGCGGGCAATACCGGCGACGCGGTGCTGTGGGGCGAGGCGCTCGGCGCCGAGGTGCGCGACCTCACGGCCTGTCAGGGCCACGGCTCGCTGGCCATGCCGCACCGGATCCTGATCACCTGGGCGCTGATGATGGAAGGCGGTATCCAGGTCAACAAGAACGGCGACCGGTTTGCCAATGAGCATCAGGGCTATAGCGAACAGGCCGTCGACGTGCTGAAGCAGCCGGATGGCGTGGCCTTCGATATCTATGACGCCCGGCTGCATGCGCTCGGGCTGGAATTTCCCGACTACAAGGACGCGGTCAATGCCGGTGCGGTCAGGCAATGCGACAGCGTCGAGGAACTGGCCGAGCATATCGGCGTGCCGTTTGACAATCTGGACGCTGCCATTGCCGCAACCCACACGGATGAGGTTGACCGGTTTGGCCGTGATCTTGGCAAGACGCCTGGTCTGGAGGATCCGTTCTTTGCTGTCCGCGTCACGGGCGCGCTGTTCCATACACAGGGCGGCCTCGCCATCGACGGTGAGGCTCGTGTGTTGCGTGACGACGGCAGTCCCTTTCCGAACCTGTTTGCCGCAGGCGGTGCCGCGGTCGGCGTCTCCGGGCCGGACATTTCGGGCTATCTCTCCGGCAACGGCCTGCTGACCGCGGTCGCACTGGGCCGGATTGCCGGAGAAGCCGCTACCTCCATGAGGTAGGCGTTCATTCCGCCGAAGCCAACATTGACATGCCTGAATGGGGCGGTACGTTCGTGCCCGTGAGGTAACGTCCTTACCCCAGCTTGGGAACAAACGCCCGGGAACGGCCCGGCCCATTTGAAAGAAGGGGCCGTCCATGGCTTGGCTAGATCTTGTTCCCGCAGGCATTTCTGAAACTGGTCGGCCTATCGGGCTGAAACTGGCCAGCGCTTAGCTCCTGCCATGACAAACCATACCGATATCCAGTCCGGTGGCTCCGGCCGCCCGCTCCCTGAAACCTCTCTCTCTGGTCGGCCTCCCGGCCGGTGGGCATTGCTGCGGTGGCTCATTTCGTCTGCGACCCTGAACGTTCCGCAGGCGGCATCTCCGGTCGCGTTTTCTCTGCTTACCCTGAGCCTCACCGGTGATTCCAGCGGAGGCGCTGCACTGATCCTCGCCATGACACTGGCCCAGGTGCTCGGTGCGGTCCCGATCACACGCCTGGGCCGGAACTTCCCGGCGGCAAGGTTCCTGCAGATATTGGTCGTGATCCGTACGCTTGCGCTGATCCTGATGGCGACCATGGCCGCGCATGGAGTCCCCTTTATCTGGCTGTTCGTGTTCGCGGCGCTTGCAGGGTCGGTGAATGGCGCGGCTTTCGGATATCTGCGCTCCATCCTCAACAGCCTGACATCGACGACAAGGCTACCCCGGGCACTGGGTATCTCGGCGACACTCAACGAGGTCACATTCGTTCTTGCGCCGGTAGCCGCGTCGGGGCTCGGGACGATCTCGCCGGTCTTTGCCATCCTGGCACTGGCTCTTCTTGGCGCCGTGCCTGCCTTGCTCATCCCGCATATCAAATCGGTTCACGGCGAGAAGGTGCGTGCGGCCAAGACCTCGGTGCTCACTCCCGCGATTGCCTTGTGGCTTATGTGCGGGGCAGCCGGCGGAGCCACCGTCGCCTCCATAGAAATCGGCGCTGTCGCCCTCGCTCTGGAGTTCGGTTACGAGCCCGCACTCGCCATCATGTTCACGGTCCCGTTGTGTCTGTCTTCCGTGACGGGAGGTGTCCTGATCAGCATTTACAATCGCACCCTTGCTCGCCGGACAGTGGTGCTTTTGTTGGCGTTTATGGCTGCCGGGGCCGCGCTTGCCGCGTTTCAGCTGTCCCTCACGGCTACCATTATCGGGGCCGTAATGATCGGTTGCGTCCTCGCGCCATTGGGGACGTATTACTCCCTTATCCTCGATACGCTCGCTCCACCGCATAAGCGCGCGGAAGTGTTTGCCCTGTTGCGTACCTCGAACGCGGTTGGGGTGATCTGCGCGAGCGGGGTGCTGACCGCTTTCTCCATACCGGTGGCGCTGGGCGTTGTCGCGGCGCTGATGTTTATCGTCACGATGGTGGTCGCGGCGGCGTCATTCCGGAAGGTCTGAGGTTGCCGAATGATGGGCAGCACGGCGACGGCGCTGACGATCGCCAGGCACATGACGACTTATTACCCGGCGGCAAGTGCGCGCGGAGCGGGGCCGGGGGCACCATCCGGTTGCGGCAGCGGCCCAAAACAGCTAGGACAAGGCGATTTCCAAGTCTTCTTATCCGGAGAGACCGCGTGTCGCATCCCGACAGCGAGAGCGAATTGACCAAGCGTGCCCTGCTTCCCGCGGGCCTGCGTGACGTGCTGCCGCTTGATGCCGCGCACGAGGCTGCCGTAATCGAAGCATTGCTGGCCCGCTGTGCGTCGCATGGCTACGAGCGTGTAAAGCCGCCGCTGGTGGAATTCGAGACCTCGCTCTTTGCCGGGCCGGGTGCCGCGATGAGCGACAGCACCTTCCGTCTGATGGACCCGGTTTCGCAGAAGATGATGGGCGTGCGCGCGGATATGACCGTGCAGATAGCCCGGATCGCGACAACCCGTCTGAAGCAGGAGCCGCGTCCCTTGCGGCTTTGCTATGCGGGCGAGGTGCTGCGCGTTTCGGCCAATCAGTTGAGCCCGGAGCGCCAGCTGGTGCAGGTTGGCGCGGAGCTCCTTGGCGGTGACAGCGTGGCGGCCGATGCGGAGCCGGTTCTGCTGGCGGTGGAAGCCCTGCGTTCCATCGGTGTGACCGATCTTTCCGTCGATCTGACGGCGCCGCGGGTGATCCCTATCCTGCTGGCCGGCTCTGATCTGCCGGCGGACACGTTGCGGTCCCTGCGCATGGCCATCGACCGTAAACATACAGCGGAAGTACGCCGCCTGGCGGGGGATCTGGCGCCGGTTTTGACCCAGCTCATGGATGCCGCAGGCTCCTGGCAGGACGCGCTTGGCGAGTTGTCGGATATTGAATTGCCGGAGGCGGCACGTGCCGCCATCGACCGTGTTGCCGCCATCGCGCGGAGCGTTGCGGAGATCGAGCCCGATCTTGCCATGACCATCGATCCGGTGGAGAATCGCGGTTTCGAATATTACACCGGCTTCGGCTTCAGCCTGTTCGCGCGCGGCGTACGCGGCGAGCTCGGGCGCGGCGGACGCTATCAGGTGGATGGCGGCGACGGGATCGGCTCGACCGGTTTCACGCTCTACATGGAAACCGTGCTGCGGGCTCTGCCTGACCCGACGCGTCCTGAACGGCTTTATTTGCCGTCCGGGACCGCTGTCGATCAGGCTCGTGCGCTCCGGGAGCAGGGCTGGATTACCATCGCAGCATTGGACAAGGACCCCGATCCGGCGCTAGAAGCGTCCCGCCTCGGCTGTACTCATATCCTGAAAGACGGAGCGCCGGTGGCGCTCTGATTGTGCCGGTGCCGCATCGCGCGGCCGGAATTCAAGAAAGACGAGACGACACATGAAAAATGTCACGGTAATCGGCGCCCAGTGGGGCGACGAAGGCAAAGGCAAGATTGTCGACTGGCTCTCTGAACGCGCAGACGTGATCGTGCGCTTCCAGGGCGGTCATAATGCCGGCCATACGCTCGTTATCGGCAATCAGACCTACAAGCTGAGCCTGTTGCCGTCCGGCGTCGTCCGCGAAGGCAAACTCTCTGTCATCGGCAATGGCGTGGTCGTCGATCCCTGGGCACTTGCCAGTGAGATCGAGACGCTGGGCAAGGCCGGGGTGAAGATCAGCACCGATAATCTGGTGATCGCCGACAATGCCTCTCTCATTCTGCCGGTGCACCGCCGGATCGACCAGGCCCGCGAAGCGGTTCTGGCAGAAGGCAAGATCGGCACCACCGGACGCGGCATCGGCCCGGCCTATGAAGACAAGGTCGCCCGCCGCGCGGTGAAGGTTTCCGATCTTTCCGATCCGGAAACCCTGGCCGTGCGCGTGCGCGCGCTGATCGCCCATCACAATGTGTTCCTGAAGGGCGCCGGTGAAGAGCTGATAGATCCGCAGGAAACGCTGGATCAGCTGGCGGAGATCGCCGGTACGGTGCTGCCGTTTGTGAAGCCGGTCTGGCGCGAGCTGCAAGCGGCGGTCGCCGCCGACAAACGCATCCTGTTCGAAGGCGCACAGGGCGTCATGCTCGATGTCGATCACGGCACCTATCCGTTCGTTACTTCCTCGAACACGGTGGCGGGGCAGGCATCTGCCGGCTCCGGGCTCGGCCCACGCGATGTTGGCTATGTGCTCGGTCTGGTGAAGGCCTACACCACCCGCGTCGGCTCTGGCCCGTTCCCGACGGAACTGGAGGACGAGATTGGTCAGAAACTGGGTGAGCGCGGCAAGGAATTCGGCGTCGTAACCGGGCGCAAGCGCCGCTGCGGCTGGTTCGACGCGGTTATGGTCCGGCAGGCCCTGAAAGTCTCCGGCGTTGACGGTATCGCGCTGACCAAGGTCGATGTACTGGACGGCTTCGACGAGCTGAAAATCTGCGTCGGCTACGAGCTGGACGGCGAAACCCTCGATTACTTCCCGGCCGGTGCCGGTAAGCAGGCCAGGGTCAAGCCGATCTACACCACCATGGAAGGGTGGTCGGAAAGCACGTTCGGTGCCCGCTCCTGGGCGGACCTTCCGGCAAATGCGGTGAAATATATCCGCTATCTGGAAGAGCTGATCGAAACCCCGGTGGCGCTTCTGTCCACGAGTCCCGAGCGTGAGGACACCATTCTGGTGCATGACCCGTTCCGCGGCTAATGCGTCAGAACACCATAAAATCAGGCGGCTAACTGGTCTTCTCCGGATGCTTTTTCTTGCATTTGGAGCGAAAGATTGGGAAACCGGACAGGTACTGGAACCTGATATGTCGGGATCATGTCGATCCGTGCGGCCGGTCAGGTTCCATCAATTCGACTAGATGCAGGGTTAGGTGCGGGAATAATGCCCGCGTCGGAGCCTGTGTCAGGAAGAAGAGACCTGCCGCGTATGGCCGATCTAGTCAAACTCAGCGACCGGTTTGAAATCGATCCCGCTCAACCTTTGCCCGACTTCGATTCACCGTCGGCGAAAGCCTATGTCTGTACAGAGGGCAGCGGAACCGAGTTTTTTGCGCTGGTTTGCGATCCGAAGGTGCCGCTGCGGGTCGAGACCATCAACGGGCTCAAGGGCTTTCCCAAACACAATCTGATGCGCGTGCACGATCATGGGGTGGTCAACTGGACCCTTTCCGGTCGGCGTATGCCCGTCCTCATCCTTGACCGGCCGCGCGGGACACGCCTTTTTGCCGATCCGGGGCAGGCGATCGAGCCATTCACGGACGAACAATTGGCGCGAGGCTTCCTGACGCCGCTTGTCGCCACCATGCGTGAGATGTCCCAGCGTGGCGTCACGCACAGGAATATCCGTCCCGACAACCTGTTTTACTCTGATCCCGCGCGCCGTTCCGTCATGGTCGGGGAGTGTGTCAGCGCCCCTCCCGGTCTCTACCAGCCGGATAGTTGCGAAAGCCTGGAATGTGTCATGGCCGACCGCACGGCCAGGGGCGAGGGCGGGGTGCTGGATGACCTGTTCTCTGTCGGCGTGACGTTGCTCTCGCTGCTGACGGGCCGCATGCTGCCGGAAGCGACCGACCCGCAGCGGATGATTTTCGACCGCATCAATTTCGGGTCCTATGCCTGTCTTGTCGGCAACACCAGGCTGCAGATGAACATGGTTGAAGTGTTGCGGGGGCTGCTGACGGACGAACCCCGGGAACGGTGGACCATCCGTGACCTCGAACTCTGGCTCGGCGGCCGCCGACTCACTCCGAAGCAGGTGAAACTTCCGCCGAAGGCTGGAAGGCCGCTGACGGTCGGCGGTGGTACCTACGAAAATGTCCGGGCTGTCGCTCATGCTATCGGGCGTAACTGGAACACGGCGGCCGAACTGGTCCGGGGACAGGATTTCGACAATTGGCTGCGGCGCTCGCTCGGTGACGAGAACGTAGTCGAGGCGGTCAACAAGGTGACCGGCGGCGCGAACGGGATCCAGAGCGCGCCGAAGGAAGAGGATGCCCGCCTGGTGACCCGGGTCGCCATCGGCCTCGATCCGAGCGCACCGATCCGCCACAAGGGTTTTTCCTGCCATATCGATGGTGTCGGCCCGACCCTGGCGATGAACTTCAACGACGATGCGACCCGCCAGATGATTGCCGGCTTCATCGGCAGCCGCTCGGTCGGTCCGTGGATGTCGGTTCAGACCCGCTCGAAGCAGGACCTGCTGGAGCTGTTCTCGAAGTTCGACAAGCTGCCGACTTTCCTCAACAGCACCGGGCCCGGTTATGGCATCGAGCGCGTCCTGTACGAGCTGAATGAAGACATTCATTGCATGAGCTCGATGATCGAGCATCTCTGTGTCACGGATCCGGAAGAGGTTGTTCCGTCGCTGGAAGCTGTGGCACAGGGTCAGAACCGGCCTCCAATTCCGATGGACCGGCACCTCGCCGCGTTTCTTGGTGCCCGTTCCTCCGACATTGATGACCGACTGCTACGCCCGCTGGGTAATTCCTCGGACAAACGGCCCGCGATCGATGCGCTGAATGTCATGCGATTGCTTGCACGGATACAGACCCTGTCGCGGAACGGCCCCATGCCGGGGCTTTGCCAGTGGTTTACCGAACTGATGAAACCGGCCGTGAACGGCTTTCACAACCTGAAGGCACGGGCGGCGGTCGAGACCAGCGTGATGAAGGCGTCCGAGAGCGGTCAGCTCGGCGAAATCCTGAAAATCTTCGACGATCAGAGGGCTCAGCAGCGGGATCAGCAGGGCTTTGCGCGGGCGCAGCAGGAATTTGCCCATTGCGCGGTGCAGGTTGCCCAGATGAACCTCGATCTGCAGAACAAGGACAGTCTGGCGGCGGAACTGGGGGAGCAGGCAGCGGCCGTGATCTCCGGTGTCGTCGGCAGCGTTGGAACGACGGCTATCGTCATCCTCTATTTGGTTTAAACTGCATCCAGCCGCATCCTTGCCGGGGCGCAGGCGGAACGTAACGGGCAATCGGAAACAGAGATGGCATCAAATTCGGCAAGCGCATCATCGTTGAAGGTTATCGTCTTCACGATCGTTGGCGGCCTGATGTTGTTCACGCTACCGACCGTTCTTCTGTTGGGGCTTGGCATGTTGCCGACCTTCGCCGCCATGATGGTTGATCAGCGGCGCGAGAAATACACGACGCTTTGCGTCGGCTGCATGAATTTCGTCGGGGTGCTGCCGTTCGTCGCCCGGCTCTGGTCAGAGGACCATTCCTACGCCAAGGCGTTCGAGATCATGGTCGATCCGTTTGCCTGGCTGACAATGCTCGGAGCGGCCGGTCTCGGCTGGTGCATCTATCTGCTGGCGCCGGGCGTGGTCTCGATGGGGATCGCCATGCGGATCGAACAGCGCATCGGGCGGCTGCGCCGCCGTCAGAGAGAGCTTGTAGAGGAATGGGGGCCGGGTGTTGCCGGCGCCCTGGACAATAGCGAGCCGCTGGACGACACGAAGGAAAAAGGCCGGGACGGCTAAGCCCCGGCCACTGGTCTTCTTCAGACCGTTTCCAGACGCTGCTCCATGGCAGCGTTACGCATTGCTTTCTGAAGCTTTTCGAAGGCCCTGACCTCGATCTGCCGGACCCGTTCCCGGCTGATATTGTAGACTTGGCTGAGATCTTCGAGCGTTGTCGGGCTTTCCTGCAACCGCCGCTCCGTCAAAATATGACGCTCACGCTCGTTCAGGGTCTCCATGCCGACGGACAGAAGCTGACGGCGCTGGTCCAGCTCCTCGCTTTCCGCGAGTTGCGATTCCTGGCTTTCGCCTTCATCGACCAGCCAGTCCTGCCATTCGCCTTCGCCATCAACACGCAGGGGCGCATTGAGGGAATGGTCCGGCGCGGCAAGCCGGCGGTTCATGTTAATGACGTCCTGCTCCGGAACCTCGAGTTTGGTGGCAATCGCCGTCACCCGTTCGGGGGAAAGATCGCCTTCCTCGATGGCCTGCATCTGGCCTTTCAGCTTGCGCAGGTTGAAGAACAGCTTCTTCTGTGCCGCCGTGGTGCCGATTTTCACCAGCGACCATGAGTGCAGGATATATTCCTGAATGGCCGCGCGGATCCACCACATGGCATAGGTGGCAAGACGGAAGCCGCGTTCGGGATCGAAGCGCTTCACCGCCTGCATCATGCCGACATTGCCTTCGGAGATCAGTTCCGCGACCGGCAGGCCGTAACCGCGATAGCCCATAGCGATCTTGGCAACGAGCCTGAGGTGACTGGTCACGAGTTTATGCGCGGCATCGGAATCGTCATGCTCCCGCCAACTTTTGGCGAGCATGTATTCCTCTTCCGGCTTCAGCATCGGAAACTTGCGGATTTCCTGAAGGTACCGGGTCAGGTTGCCTTCTGCCGACAGTGTCGGGAGCTGTGTCGCTTGTGCCATGGTTCCCCTACAATTCTTTTCGACGATTATTAATGTCATCGTCTCTAGGGGGGTAACGCATAGCTATAGCGCTGGTTCCTCCCCCTTGATCTCTAATATTGTGTGTGAATGTGGACTTTTTAAGGCCTGTTTAACGTTCAATTGGACACAGCAGGAAAATAACCTATTCAGAATCGTTGCGTAATCCGTCCAGAAGTCGCTCCATGTCGGCTGGTAGCGGGCTCTCGAAACGAAGCGCTTCGTGGGTTACCGGGTGCTCGAAACCAAGCACCGCGGCATGCAGGGCCTGCCGGGTGAAAGCCTTGATCGGCTCGGGATCGGATGCCTTGTTGCCGCGTCCATAGAGCGGGTCTCCGATCAGCGCATGGCCTATATTGGCCATATGCACCCTGATCTGATGGGTGCGCCCGGTCTCCAGGCGGCATTCGACCAGCGCGGCTTTCATGCCGAATCGTTCCAGCAGCTTGTAATGGGTCACAGCCGGCTTGCCGGTTGCGGTAACCGCCATCTTTTTCCGGTTGCGCTGGCTGCGGCCTATCGGACCCTCTATCCGGTCCGCTGATTTCGTCGGCACCCCACGCACCACGGCGCGGTAGCGCCGCTCGATAGTGTGCGCGGCGAACTGGACCACCAGACCCTGATGCGCGTCGTCGCTCTTGGCCACGACCATCAGGCCGCTGGTGTCCTTGTCGATCCGGTGCACGATGCCGGGCCGTTTCACCCCGCCTATCCCGGAGAGGCTGCCGCCGCAATGGGCGAGCAGGGCATTGACGAGCGTACCGTCCCAGCTGCCGGGCGCCGGATGCACCACGAGACCGGCCTGCTTGTTGACGACGATCAGATCGTCATCCTCGTAAACTATCGAGAGCGGGATTTCTTCGGCTTCGGGCTCCGCCGGTTCCGGCGGCGGAATATCGATGCGGTAGGTCTGGCCCGGTTTGACCGTTCCCGAGGGGTCGGTTATCGTCCCGTCTCCGCAGCAGACGCGGCCTTCCAGGATGAGGTTTTTCAAGCGACTCCGGGACAGGTTCGGGCTGTCCGGCATTTCAGCCAGGCGCCCGGCGAGCCAACGGTCGACGCGGTCGACATTCTCTTCCCGTGCCTCGGCATCGCCGGACACGATCTCTATCTGAAATTTTTCTGAAGCAGGATCCATGGCGGCGAACCTACCCGATAGCGATGAAAACAAAAAGCGGGCTGAACCGGGCTGGCTTCTGCCGGCAAAAATAGCTGTCGTTGTGATGGGGCTGATGATCCTCGGCGGCCTGGGTGTGATCGCCTATACGGTCGCCACCCGGCTGAGCGGCGGTGATGAGAAGCCGGTGGCAGCACCGGCAGCGCCGGCTGCTGTACAGGCGGAAGCTCCAACAGTGCGGCAGGTCGCAACGGGGTTCGGTACGATCGATGTGGCGATTCCGAACGGTGCCCGTCTCGGCGCGGTCCAGTTCGATGCGGGCAGGATGATCCTGCGGATGAACCTTCAGAACAGTAAGGTTCGGTTGCTGGTTTACGATCTGGCGACCGGCAAGGAGCTGGGCGTCTTCAATATCACCCGGGAAAAGTAAGAATGACCAGTAATCCTAATATCTGGAACGTCAACTTCGCCAGCGACAATGTCGCCGGCGCTGCACCGGAAATCATGGCGGCGCTGCAGGATGCCTCGACCGGTTTCGCCATGCCTTACGGCAATGACGATCTGACGGATATTGTCCGTCACCGGCTGGCCGAGACTTTCGAGACGGATCTGATCGCCTATCCGGTCGCCACCGGAACGGCTGCGAATTCGCTGGCGCTGTCGGTGCTGTCGCCGCCCTATGGCGTGGTCTTCTGCCATGAAGGTGCGCATATCGAGGAAGACGAGTGCGCGGCGCCGGAATTCTATATAGGCGGCGGCAAGCTGACTCTGTTGCCCGGAGAAAACGGCAAGTTCTCCGCAGATACCCTGGCGAAAAAGCTCGGCGATCCGAGCGCAGCCTCGGCGGTGCACCACGCCCAGCCCGCGGCGGTCAGTATCTCCCAGCTGACGGAGAAGGGCACGGCCTACAGCCTGGACGAGATCCGGGCGATTGCCGACGTCGCCCATGCGCATGGGCTGAAGCTGCATATGGATGGCGCCCGTTTCACCAACGCCATGCTGAGCCTCGGCTGCTCGCCTGCCGAGGCGACATGGAAGGCCGGTGTGGACGCGCTGTCCTTCGGTGCCACCAAGAACGGGGCCTTCGCGGCTGAGGCTGTGATCTTTTTCGATCCGCAGGCGGCAAAGGATTTCGAATTCCGGCGCAAGCGCGGCGGTCATCTGTTCTCCAAGATGCGCTTCCTGTCGGCCCAGCTCGCGGCTTATCTCGAGAACGATAACTGGCTGCGCTACGCAAAGACCGCCAACGCCGCCGCCCGGCGCTTGACGGACGGCCTGATGGCGCTGCCAGGCGTGGAGCTGCTGCACGCTGTCGAGGGCAACGAGATCTTCGCCCGGATATCCGGGCCGGTGCATCAGGCGCTGCGCTCGGCCGGGTGCCAGTATTATGCCTTCGCCGAGGCGGATGACGGCAGTGTGGGCATTCGCCTCGTCACCGCTTTCAATACGACCGAGGCCGATACGGATCATTTCCTGGCTGCGGCCCGTGCCGGTGCCGGGGAGGCCGCCGCATGAGCACCGCCGGACGTTATCCCGAAAGCGATTACAACAGTGATGCCAAGCTGCCGCTGGATGGCGTGCGGGTACTCGACCTCTCCCGGCTCGTCGCCGGGAACATGGTGACGCACGTACTGGCCGATTACGGCGCCGAGGTGATCAAGATCGAGCGGCCGGGCTTCGGCGACGATCTGCGCAACTGGCGGACCGAGGGGGTGCCGACGCACTGGAAGGTCTATTGCCGGAACAAGAAGAGCATCACCCTCGATTTGCGCAAGCCGGAAGGCAAGGCGCTGTTCCTGAAGTTGGCGGAAACCGCCGATGCCATTGTGGAGAACTTCAAGCCGGGGACCTTGGAAGACTGGGGGCTTGGGCCTGACGTTTTGCAGGGGTTGAACCCGAAGCTGACACTGGTCCGCGTCTCCGGCTGGGGCCAGACCGGCCCATGGAAGCACAAGCCGGGTTTCGGCTCGCTGGTCGAGGCGATGAGCGGGTTTGCGGCTTTGAACGGCTTCGGCGACCGGCCGCCGGTGCTGCCGCCACTGGCTTTGGCGGACATGATCGCCGGCCTATATGGCGCCTTTTCCGTCATGGTCGCGCTGCGCAATGTCGAGGTGTCCGGCGGCAAGGGCCAGAGCATCGATCTCTCCCTGTTCGAGCCGATCCACGCCATTCTCGGCCCGGAAGCGGCGAACTTCGCGCTCAGCGGCAAGGTGCCGGAGCGCACCGGCAGCCGCTCCAATCTGACCGCCCCGCGCAATACCTACCGCTGCAAGGACGGCAAATACGTGGCCCTGTCCGGCTCCATCCAGGCCATGGCGGAGCGGCTGTTCCGCACCATCGGACGGCCGGAGCTGATCGACGATCCGCGCTTCAAGACCAATTCCGACCGGGTGAAGAATAACGATATCCTGGACCCAATCATCGCCGACTATATGGGTGAGCGGACCCAGGCCGAATGTCTTGCCATCTTCGAGGAAGCGGGCGTGACGGTCGGCCCCGTCGCCGATGTCGCCCAGCTTGCGGATGACGATTACATGGAAGGCCGTGGCGTGATCGAGAGCTTCCCTGACGCGGAAATCGGTGCCCTGCCGATGCATGCCGTCATTCCGCGCATGTCGGACACGCCGGGCGGCGTGCGCAGCCCGGCACCGGAACTTGGACAGCACAATGATGAAATCTGGTCCGCTCTTGGCCTTGATGCCGCCGAGCGGGTGAAACTGACCGACGCAGGAGTGATCTGACATGGCCGGAACCCTGCCACTTTGGCGCTCTCTGCTCTATGTGCCCGTCACGAACCAGCGTTTTGTCGAGAAGGCCTCCGCGCGCGGCGCGGATGTCATCAAGCTCGATCTTGAGGACAGCATTCCGCCGGCGGAAAAACCCGCCGCACGGGCGGCCGTACGCGACGCCGCGCAGTTGATCTCCAACGCTGGCACCGAAGTGCTGGTCCGCATCAACCGGCCCTGGCGGATGACTGTTCTGGATCTTGAAGCCGCCATCTGGCCGGAGGTCTCCGGCCTGTGCCTGCCGAAACTGGAATCGGCCGACCATCTCGCTTTTATCGACGAGACGGTGGAGGAGCTGGAGCGCGAGCGCGGCATGCAGGTCGGGAGCGTCCGCTTCATGGGCCTGATCGAAACCCCGCGCGGCCTCAACAACGTGCGGGAGATCGCCAAGGCCAGTCCGCGCCTGATGGGCCTGTCCCTCGGCCAAGAAGACTATTCCGCGGCCCTTGGCATGCCGTCCCTCGGCCCGGAGGATCTGCTGGAAGACATGCGTCTGGTCCAGCGCGCCGCCCGCGAGGCGGAGATCCTGCCGCTCGGCTATGCCGGCTCCATTGCCGAGATCACCGACATGGAGGCGTTTCGGGCCAGCGCCCAGCGTGCCCGTGCCCTTGGTATGGAAGGCGGCTCCTGCGTCCACCCGGCCCAGGTGCCGATCCTGAACGAGGTGTTCAGCCCGACCGCCGAAGAGGTGGAGACGGCAGACGCCATGGTCGCCGCCTATGATGCAGCCATGGCCGAAGGCCTCGGCGCCGTCAGCTTCCGCGGCAAGATGATTGATGTGCCGGTGGTTGAGCGGGCCCGGCGGGTTCTGGTGCTGCGCGACCGGATCGCTGGGAACTCTTAACTCACAAATCGGCGTCATCCCGGACTCCGATCCGGGATCTTTTTGCACTCCTCTGGATCGTCATTCCCGCGCACGCGGGGACCCAGGAATGGCAGGGGTGGCTCTTCGATCGCCTGGGTCTCGGCTCTCCGGCCGGGATGACGATTTTGAGGTGGAGGGAGCCTCCTCTTACTTCAGAATTTTCCCGAACAGATCGTAGATCATGAACGACACCTCGCTCTCCAGCGGGAAGGACAGCATGCCCATGACGCTGTACCCGAGCAGCCAGGGCATCAGGTAGAAGCGGATCATGAAGAAGAACCAGGCGACATAAACCGGGTGCAGCCAGGGCAGCAGGAAGCCTGGCGTCACTGGCTTGAAGACGCGGATGATCGGGTCGGTCACGCGGACGAAGAAGCGCATGAAGAAGAAATTGCTGTCCTCGGGCAGGAAGATCGACATGGCGAAGCGGCCGAACAGGGTCCACATCACCGTGCCCAGCACATAATCGATGATAATCACCCAGAGGGGGAAGGCGCCGATATCCGTTGGCATGTCCATGGGGGCGGTTCCTCCTGACGCTGGTTTCTTGATTGATTGGCCCGTTGAACCACTGGTCCGGCGGCGCGGGCAGAAAAAAATCCGGGACGAAGCTTAGCCGCGTCCCGGATTTGTCTTCAAGTCTGGCCGGGACGGATTTGACGCCGTCCCGGGGTGGAGTTGTGCCGTCTAGTGATTGCTGGCGAGTACCGTGCCGCCACGTGGCGTGCGCACGGCGTCGACCATCGCCTGGGTTTCCTCGTCCGGCTCTTCCGTCATCAGGCTGACCACGATCATGCAGATCAGGCTGACCGGCATACCGATGATGCCGAACCGGAGATGGTCGATGCCCATCCACGGCTCGCCACCGGCAAAGTGGACATAGTAGAGATAGGCGGTTCCGGCGAGGAAGCCGCCGACCATGCCGGCGATGGCACCCTGCCGGTTTGCCCGTTTCCACCAGATCCCCAGTACCAGCGGGAAGAACAGCCCGGAGCAGGCGAAGTCGAATGCCCAGGCCACCGCCCCGAGGATCGAGGTCAGTTTCAGGCTGGCCACGAACGCTCCCGCCGCTCCGACGCCGAGGAGCAGGACACGGGCAACGATGAGCCTTGTCTTGGTCTCCGCCTGCGGGTCGATGATCTTGTAGTAAAGATCGTGACTGAGCGCGTTGGCGATGGCGAGCAGCAGCCCGTCCGCCGTCGACATGGCCGCGGCCATGCCGCCCGCCGCCACCAGACCGGAGATCACGTAGGGCAGACCGGCGATTTCAGGCGTTGCCAGCACAACGATGCCGGAGCGCATGAAGAGCTCGTTGATCTGTAATATCCCGTCCGCGTTGGAGTCCGAGACCTGGAGGAAGTTCACCGCTGACCACTTCTGGATCCATTCAAGCGCGTTCACGTCGGCAATGGACTTGCCGATGATCCCGGTTGCAAGGTTCGGGTCCAGCAGGGACAGTTTGGTGAAGGTCGCAAGGGCCGGTGCGGTGAAGTAGAGCAGGAAGATGAACAGGATCGACCAGCCCACCGAGATCCGCGCGGCCCGCACGGACGGTGTCGTGAAGTAGCGCATGAGCACGTGCGGCAAAGATGCCGTTCCGCACATCATACAAAGCACCAGAGTTGCGAACTTCCATTTGTCCATGAAGGTCTCGCCGGGCGCATTGATCGGCACCGTCAGGGCCTTCAGTCCGGCGAAAGATTCCGTCGGTTTCAGTGCGCCGACCTGATGCAGGGCTTCGAGTTCCTGCACGCGCTGGACGGCGTCGCCGTAGGAGAGCTGCGGGATCATCCCGAAGCCGCTCTTGTTCGACATCCAGACGACCGGGACGACATAGGCGATGATCAGCACGATATACTGAGCCACCTGGGTCCAGGTCACCGCCCGCATGCCCCCAAGCATGGAGCAGACGAGGATACCGGCAAGCCCGAACCAGACGCCGACCCCGAACGGGATCTGCAGGGCGCGTGCCGCAACCGTGCCGGTGGCATTGATCTGCGCCGTCACGTAGGTGAAGGACGCGACCACAAGGACGATCACCGCACAGAGCCGGGCAAAATTACCGCCGTAGCGTGTGCCGATGAAGTCCGGCACGGTGTAGCAGCCGAACTTGCGCAGGTATGGCGCCATCAGCGAGGCGACGAGCACATAACCGCCGGTCCAGCCGACCAGAAAGGCCATGTAGCCGTAACCGCCGAAATAGATACCGCCCGCCATCGCGACGAAGGAGGCGCCAGACATCCAGTCCGCCGCCGTCGCCATGCCGTTATAGAGTGCTGGTACCTGCCGGCCCGCGACATAGTACTGATCCGTCGCCATGGTGCGCGACAGCACGCCGATCAGGGCATAAATACCGATTGTGAAGCCGACGAACAGATAGCCGATCGTGTCTGGACTGACACCGGCCTGCTCAAGTATGGCCATCAAAATGATGAAGAGGAGGAACCCGCCTGTATAGAGGCCGTAGATCTTCCCCAGATTCTGGATGAAATCACCCTTCATGTCCGGTCTCCTCTACTCGTCATCGTCTGCGTCTTCGGCAACGCCGAATTCCTCGTCGATCCTGTTCTGGGCTCTTGCGAACCAGAAGATGATGACGACGAACGCAAACAGGGAACCCTGTCCGGCCATGTAGAAGCCGAGCGGGAACCCGAGAATGGAGAATTCATTGAGTTGCGGTGCAAACCAATGCACGACGAAAGCAAAGATAAACCAGATAGCGAGTACTGTAATAGTCAGCCCTTTGGTGCGCTGCCAGTGGGCTTCGTGATTGGAGTCGGCTGTAGCCATGACTCACCCCCCTTTCTTGCCCATCGCCTTTTGTAGTGTGGCGATTTTGTGTATCGCGCTCTACGCGCAATGACCTTAGTCTATAATGGATTAAGGGTTTCAGCTACAGATTTATGAAACTCATAGGCGAAACGGGAACTCGATGAAACTCGGAAAATTGTTATGTTTCATGGTCTTTTAGGCGGTTTTTGGCGCAAGGCGCGGCTCTTCATGCCGTTCACCACACGGTGGAACGAAAATCCGCTGGATACAGTCGAATCGGCGGCTAAGTTCGTCAGTACAAGGGCTGCTTTTGTCGCCCAGACAACACTTTATGGCTATATACGAACCCGGGCGGGCACCCGATACACAGCTCTGTTTGACGAAGACCTGTTTGTCCAGTCTCTGAACATTGCGAAGTGGCAGGTTTTTCTTGCCTGTACTGCCGATCTCGCCGGCTATGTTGCGGCGTCCGTGTGCGAGGACGCGGACGGGGAGACCGAGGCGCGGTTGGCGCTTGCCCTGTTCCGGGGAGCGCTGTCCGATTACCCGGAGCCGGAAGGGGCGGGCCCCGACTGGGACGACGAGGTGAAACGCGCGGAAACCCGGCTGCTTTCTGCCCGGTCGGAAGCGCCGAATGCGGACATGGCTTTTACGGGAAGCGCCGATGCGTTGGTTCACTGGGCGCCGATTTCGGACGAGTTGAAGGTGCTGGACGAGGGGATCGTGCGCAATTCCATCCGCTTCAAGTGGAAGGATGTCCGGGAGCGGGCGGGTACGTTGTTGCAGGCAGAGGCCGTGTTGCGGGATTTCAGGCCTGCCGCCGCCACTGCCTCCGCCACTGCCGCAGCTACGGGCGATTAGCGGTAGATGGCTGGGGGCCCAATCCAGGAGGATTCGCCGCTGAGGCGCGCCATTATAATGCGCTATCGTACCCGGCGGACGCATGCACTTTTGCTCACTGCTATTCCTGTCGTGCTCGTTGCAATGGTCTGCCTCATTGCGATCAGGATATGGATGCCGGACGGCGGGACGGACTGGTCCGCGTTGATCCTTCCGGCGGTCGGGGCGGGTCTGGCGAGCATTCTGGCCTATGCCGTCTATGGCATCATTGCTGCCCATATCGGCGACCTCGACCGGATGAAGGAGGATCTCGACCTCGCCGCCACCACCGGTCGGCTCCCCGCCCGTTGGCGGCAATTCACCGGCGGTCCGGGGGAAATCGCAGGATTATCCCAGACCATCGAACGGGCGTTCATCCGGCGGGAGCGGCATGGCGCCGAAGGGGCCTGGATCGCGGGCGTGCTCGCAGGTATCCCGAGTGCGGTGATCGTGTTCACGGGGGCGGGCCTCGTATCGCTTTCGAATGCAGCGGCCCGGCGCCGTCTCGGCGACTATGGTACCGGGCCTGGCCACAGCATCTTCACACTTGTCGATCACGGGCGGCTGGAGACGGCATTGGCACGGGCACGTCAGATCAGACAGCCTGTTGAGTTCAGTCTCTCGGACACGGAAGGCGCGCCGGTGGAGGCACAGGTCGCGGCCATGGCGGACGGCGGCGTGATTTCCTTCATGGCACCGGCGGGAGAGGTGGAGCCGGAACAGACCGCGATGGATCTCGGTCTTGGTGCGGTGGCGCTCCCGCCACGGCCGCAGCCCTGCCTGCCGGGCACACCGCTCGGCGCGCTGCCGCTCGTCAGCCTCGACCTGGAGACGACGGGGCTGGACGCAGCGCATGACAGGATCGTTTCCATCGGGGCGGTGCGGGTGCAGGACGGTCATGTTTTCACCGCCGCCGGCCTCGATCTTCTGGTCCGGCCGGGCATCCCGATCCCGGAACGTTCCTTCAGCGTCCACGGCATCTCGGACGAGTTGGTCGCTGATGCGCCACCCTTGCCGGAACTTTGGCAGGCGCTGGCCGATTTCGTCGATGGATGCGTTATCATCGGTCACCAGATCGGCTTCGACCTCGCGGTGCTGTCGGCGGAGGCCCGGCGGCACGATCTGCCGGAGCTCGATCTGCCCGCTCTCGACACCATGGCATTGTTCCGGCTGATTGCGCCCGATCAGCGGATCGGGCTCGACAGCGCGGCGGAGGCTCTGGGCCTCAGCGTCTTCGGACGACATACGGCGCTTGGCGATGCGATTGTCACCGCCGAGCTTTTCAATGCCATGCTGCCGTCTCTGCGGGAGCATTCCGTTGTGGATTTCGACTCCGCCCGTCAGACTGCGAAACCGCCTCCCTGGGGCCGGGAATAGGAGTGCAGATGGACGCGAGCCCGGCATTCGACAGTTACCCCTACCGGCACCGATTGAGCGATGTGCTCACCTGGGAGCCGCTGGATATCGACGTGGGGGCCACGCTCGCCCAGGCCGCGGCGGCCATGGCGTCGCGAAATGTCGGCTCGATCCTGGTGCGCGATGGGGACGGTACGCATGTCGGCATTCTGACTGAGCGCGACATCATGCGCCGGATCGCCATGGGCGAGGACGGCGGCAGTTCGGTGCGCAATGTCATGTCATTCCCGGTCGTGTCATTGCCTGCGGACGCGCTGGTCTACAAGGCGCTCGGCCGGATGGAACGGCTTGGTATTCGGCACCTGGCGGTCACCGATCCGGACGGAAAGATCATCGGTGTCGTCTCGCTCCGGACCATCCTGAAGACCCGGAACACAGCGGCTTTTGCTCTCGGCGATGCCATCGAGTCCGCGCCGGACAGTGCCGCCATCGCGGCGGCCCGCGCCCGCTTGCCTGCCCTCGCCAGTGCGCTGTTGCAGGACGGGTCGGGCGCGGCGACGGTGGCGGGGGCCATCAGTGCCGCGATGCGGGACTCGACAGAGCGCGCCGGTGTGCTGGCGCTTGAATCGATGGAGCGGTCCGGTCTCGGCCCGCCTCCTGTGCCTTTCACCCTGCTTGTGCTGGGCAGTGGCGGCCGCGGGGAGAGCCTGCTGGCGCCGGATCAGGACAATGCGGTGATCTTCGACGGCACCCCGGAGCACGATGCCTGGTTCGCGGAGTGGGGCACGCGTCTGACGGACATTTTGGATGCGGCTGGAATTCCCTATTGCAACGGTGGGGTGATGGCCTCCAACCCGCTCTGGCGCGGCACACCGGAAGACTGGCGCCAGCGGGTCGGAGAGTGGATCGGGCGCGGCCGGGGCGAGAATCTGATGAATGTCGATATCTTCTTCGACTTCGCGCCCGTTCTGGGCGAGGCGGGACTTGCGGCCGCGCTCCGCCGCGATGCCATCGCGGCAGCGAGACAAGAGGTCGTGTTCCTCGGCAATCTGGTCCAGCATATCGGCGCCTTCCGCCCGCCGCTCTGCTGGGACTGGTTCGGCCTTACCTGTGGGTTCCAGCTTCAGGATGGCCGGGTGGATCTGAAACTGGGCGGGCTCCTGCCGCTGGTCTCCGCCGCCCGGGTGCTCGCCCTGCGGCACGGGATCGAGGCGACTTCGACTTTCGAGAGATTCCGGAAACTGAGAGAGCGGAAACTGATCTCCGCCGGAGACGCCGTGGCCGTGACGGAGGCGCTGGAGGTTTTCATGGCCACAATCCTGCGCCAGCAACTGGCCGATATCGAAGCCGGGATCGAGCCCTCGTCAAAAATCGACCCGGCGATCCTGGACCGCCACGAACGCCGGACCCTGCGCGCGCATCTGACGACGGTCGATATCATCCAGCCGATGGTCGCGGGGGCTGTCAGCCGGTAGATGAGGCCGCGTGGCAGCTCCCTAACACACCCCTCCATCGTCATCCCGCTCCTCCGTCGTTTTGCCGCCCCTACTCGTTCGTCATCCCGAAGCAGGTCGGGATGACGAACGAGTAGGGGAGTGGGGGCGGACCACACCGCACCGTGCGCCTCTAACTGATCTGGAATTTCTTCCGCAGCGCGAGGGCGAAGAGGAAGGCGAGCAACAGGGATAACACCGATTGCAGAGTGGCGAGCAGGCGGAACGATAACCAACCCGGCCCGGTGGGCGTACATGCTTCCGCTGGCGGGCCGCCGCAGGTGACGATTTTCACGATCTCCAACTGGAACAGCGTCGATTTCACCGTCGCGGTCCACGGCCCGAACGGCTGCATGACATTGCGGATCGAGAATTCCAGCGCGCTGCGCTCTTTCTCCAACCCGTGGAAGCTCTGGTCGAGGCTGGCGCCCCAGATCCAGTAAATCACCCAGAAAGCGAGCACGGATAGTACCAGCGCTGACAGTGGCCGGCCGATGGAGTTGCCATAGTCCGACAGCACTCCATAGGACCAGGACGCGATCTTCTCCCAGAGCGGGATGGAGGGTCGGTGCCGTTTCGCCTGAAGCTCGAACCGAAAGAACCGGTGCTCCTGGCCGTGATCCTTTTCCTCGGCCATCGCCCTCTTCAGTTCCCGAAGCCCGCGCTCCAGAGCGGAAAAACGCGCATTCGCGCCGCGTTCCAGTTTGTTGTGGTCTTTGATGGGATCGTAACCCTTGGCGGATGTGGTCTCTAAATCCGTCCTGACCGCTACCCCGGTGGCGCACAGGACAGACGCAAAGCGCGCCTGTTCCTCCGCCTCGGTCCTGGCGGCCGCCAGCAGCAACTTGCCTTTGAAGACGGTGCCGTCAAACGCGGCGAAAGCGGTGAGCTGTGGGATTTCGAACCGCGCTTCTTCGAGAAAGCGCGCGGTTTTGAAGGCGCCCTGTATCCTCTCCGGTTGGTTCGGAAGCTGGGCGCCTGAAAAGTCGGCAAGTTTCTCGAAAATCGCAGTTTGAAAACGGATCGGCCCGGCTCCGTCCTTGGCGTCGAAGATTACTCTTGTGAATCTAGCTGTGCTCGCAAAGTGAGCGAGGCCAAACCTGACTAAGTCCTCAAAATGGGCGCCGATAAAACTAGCCCTGCCCTCGAAATGGGCACCACTGAACCAAGCTTCACCCATGAAATGGGTATTGTTGAAATTGGCCTCGTTTTCGAAGCTGGCGCCGCCAAACCAGGCTTTGCCCGCGAAGCTGGCGCCGCCGAACCAGGCCTCGCCCGTGAAGCTGGCGCCGCCGAACCAGGCCTCGCCCGTGAAGCTGGCGCCGTCGAACCAGACCTCGCCCGTGAAGCTGGCGTCGCCGAACAGGGCTGTGCCCGCAAAGCGGGCGACGTCGAACCGGGCTGTGCTCGCGAAGCTGGCGCCGCTCAGATCGACATGGTCGAAGGCGGCGGCGATTGCGGTCAAGCGTATCGGGTTGGGTTCGGTGTCTTTGGCGGAGGCCTGCCGGAGTGTTTCTCCCAAGCCGGGCATGCGGGCCCCGTTGAGACGCAGGCGTGTATCAGGACCGCCTGCCGGATCGTCCGCCGCCGCCACAAGGCGGGCCGTGATCTGGCCCGTGACTAGAGCATGCGGGTTCCGGGACGGCGAGCCGCCCTCGCTCTCCCGGTATTCGGCGCTCCCGTCCTGCGTCGTCCGCTGCAAGCGGGGCTGTGTGGCATCTTTGTCATGGGTGGCATCGGAACGCAGGTGCAGGATGTGCCAGAGGGTTCCGGTACTGTCCTCAACTAACAGACCGGCATTGTGGAGGGCAAAGTCGGATAGCATAGGCGCGCCGGGGGAGATTTGTCCGATCCCGATAGACCAGCGCCAGTAATCCTGCAGCGTCGCCTCTTTCCAGGCAGCCGAACTGTGGCCATGGACCGGGCCGGTGCCAGGGACACCCACCGGCGCGCGCCAGCGCTTTAGTCTCTGACCTTCGTTGGCCTTGTCGCCCCGTTCCCAACCGGCGTCGGCAAGGCCGTTCCAAGAAAAATCGTAGGCTTCCCACATGGCTTCCCAAAGCGCGGCACGGGCATGGGCGGGGAGGTCTTTTGGACGGCTGCGCCATGCATTGGCCGCCGCCCGGACGGTCGCGTCCTTCGCCGCCTGTTCTACTTCCGCCTGTTTCGCGTCAGATGCCATGCTGGTCCTCCCCATTGATATCCTTGCGTGTGGCGCGGGGCGGTGCAAGCGGTGGCTGTGTGGTGGCGCCCCAATCGCCGTCATCCCGACGCAGGTCGGGATCCACCGATCATAGGGCGGTGTGCGTCATCTCTGGGTCCCCGCGTGCGCGGGAATAACGGTGTTTGGGGGGAGGGCGTCGTGTTTCTCATCGTCATTCCGGCCGGAGAGCCGGGACCCAGATGATCGTGGGGCAGCACGCGTTTTCCATGGATCCCGACCTGCGTCGGGATGACGAACGCAGCCGGGACGGGAACAGTCCGGTTTCCTGGGCCAAACCCGTTCGTGCAGAGCGCCATAATCGGCCCCGTTCAGGCTGTCATGCAACCCGCTGTAACCCGCCAGTTGCCGCCGTGCTCGCACTTGGCTACAAATGCGCCCTCATTCTCATACTTCATAGGAGCGTCGCCTTGGCTGCGTACCAGTACATCTACGTGATGAAAGGTCTGAGCAAGACCTGGCCCGGCGGGCGCGAGGTTCTGAAGAACATTCACCTGTCCTTCCTGCCCGGCGCCAAGATAGGCGTGCTCGGCGCGAACGGCGCCGGTAAATCGACGCTGCTGAAGATCATGGCCGGCGTCGATACGGAGTTTCAGGGTGAAGCCTGGGCCGCCGACGGTATCAAGGTCGGCTACCTCGCGCAGGAGCCGGATCTGAATGGCGACAAGGACGTCCATGGCAACGTCATGGAAGGCATGGGCGAGACGAAAGAGTTGCTCGACCGGTTCAACGAGGTCAGCGCCAAGTTCGGCGAGGAAATGACCGACGATCAGATGAACGATCTGCTGGCCGAGCAGGGCGAGCTGCAGGAGAAGATCGACGCTGCCGACGCCTGGGACCTGGACCGCAAGGTCGAGATCGCCATGGACGCGCTGCGGCTGCCGCCGGGCGATGCGGACGTGACCAAGCTGTCGGGTGGTGAACGCCGCCGGGTGGCGCTCTGCAAGCTGCTGCTCTCCTCCCCGGACATGCTGCTGCTCGATGAGCCGACCAACCACCTTGACGCCGAGTCAGTCGCCTGGTTGCAGCGCTTCCTGCACGATTTCCCGGGCACCGTCGTGACCGTGACCCATGATCGCTACTTCCTCGACGAAGTCGCGGGCTGGATCCTGGAACTCGATCGCGGCAAGGGCATTCCCTACGAAGGGAACTATACCGGCTGGCTGGAACAGAAGCAGAAGCGGATGGAGCAGGAAGGCCGGACAGAAGATGCCCGCCAGCGCTCCCTCAATCAGGAGCTGGAATGGGTGCGGCAGTCGCCGCGTGCCCGTCAGGCCAAGAGCAAGGCCCGTCTCAACGCTTATGAGGAACTGCTGGCGCAGAGCCAGGAGAAGAGCAACGACACGGCGCAGATCGTCATCCCGGCCGGGCCGCGTCTCGGCGGTCAGGTGATCGAGGCCGATCATCTGAACAAGGGCTTCGGCGATCGGCTGCTGATCGACGATCTCTCCTTCAAGCTGCCTCCGGGCGGCATTGTCGGCGTGATCGGCCCGAACGGCGCCGGTAAGACCACGCTGTTCCGGATGATCACCGGCCAGGAAACCCCGGACAGCGGTACCTTCACGGTCGGCGACACGGTGGTTCTCGGCTATATCGACCAGTCCCGCGATTCCCTCGACGGCACGAAGACCGTCTGGGAGGAAATCTCCGACGGGCTGGACGAGATCGATCTCGGCAAGCGCAAGATGCAGAGCCGGGCCTATTGCGGCCTGTTCAACTTCCGTGGCTCCGACCAGCAGAAGAAGGTCGGCCAGCTGTCGGGTGGTGAGCGCAACCGGGTGCATCTGGCGAAGATGCTGAAATCCGGCGCCAACCTGCTGATGCTCGATGAGCCGACGAACGATCTTGACGTCGACACGCTCCGGGCGCTGGAAGAGGCTCTGCTCGAATTCGCCGGCTGCGCCGTGGTCATCACCCATGATCGCTGGTTCCTCGACCGGATCGCGACCCACATCCTCGCCTTCGAGGGCGACAGCCATGTCGAGTGGTTCGAGGGCAACTACCAGGCCTATGAGGAAGACAAGAAGGCCCGTCTCGGCGCCGACGCGGTGGAACCGCACCGGATCAAGTACAAGCCGATCGCCCGCGCCTGATAGCCTATATGCTGTAACGAAAAACGACGGCTTCGAAGCCGGCGTTTTTTTATGAGTGGAATGCTCGAAGGATTAGGTGCGCTTGCGCAGCCCTTCGAGGATCTCTTCCATGCGCGCCAGCAGCGGATCGATCTTGCCGCCATTGCTCTCGATCACGGAGGAATATTCGTTGCGCTGGGTGATGCCCATGCTGATACCCTCGATCACCACATCGACGATCCAGAATTTGCCGTCATCCTCGATCAATCGCCAGTCGATAAGCACATTTCCTTGCGCGCTTGCGGGATCGACGATCTTGCTCTTTACCACGGTATAGCGACCATTCTCGCCGCTGCCGGTGACCTCGAACATCTGTCCCGAATAACTGTCGAACTGGTTCGTGTAGGTGAAGACGATGCTCTCCTCGAAGAGCTTCAGGTAGACCTCCCGCTGCTCCGGGCTGGCCCGGCGCCAGTTGCGGCCAAGCACGAACTGACCGATCCAGTTAAGATCGAAATGCTCGTTCAGCAGCATGCGGAACTTCTCGCGGCGCGCCTCGCCGACGACCGCCTTGTCGGTCACCAGCGCAAGTGCCGATTCACCGAGGTTAGCCACAAATTTCTCCGCAGCGGCCCCTTTTTCGTCGGCATGAACCGGCGCCAGCGGCAACGCGATACAGAGGAAAAGCAGGAAAATCGAGCGATGGAAGGAGTTCATCGTGTTTGCCTGACTCAATTGGATTTGGTGGGAAGCTCGCCGGTGACGGAATTCGGCCGGTCGGACGGAGTGAAGTCCTCGAATTCCTTGCTGCCATCAGCTGTGAGCGGTTCGGGGTCAGGCTCTCCATTCCGGATTACCGCGTCCCGGCGCTGCAGGTAGATGGAGCGCAGGCGGGCGTAGTAATCGAGCGAGGAAGCCTTGAGTTCGTTGATCTGATCGAAATTGCGGGCACGGAAATCGACGGCTTCAGTGCCATTGCGGCCTATGGTGATCGCGTTCTGGGCGCCCGGGCCGCTGACGATATAGGTCAGCGGGTCGAAGAAGATGTCAACAACGCGGCCGACCAGATCTCGGCCGTTCGAGGGGCCGAGGAGAGGAAGCACGAGATACGGGCCGCCATCGACGCCGTGAAGGCCGAGGGTCTGGCCGAAATCTTCATCGCGGTAGCCCCAGTCCTGGCCATGGCCCCAATCGATCAGGCCGACGGTGATACCGTTCACAAAGAACTGCTCGGTCGCGTTGCCGGCGTTATCCGTGTCGCCCTGCAGCAGGCTGTTGGCGATCACCACAGGGGAGCGCAGCCAGCGCAGGAAGTTGCGGACCATCTCCTGCATCGGGTCGGGCAGAGCGGTCTTGTAGACGAAGGCGGTAGGCTGCAGCATGAACGTATCGACCGTTTCGTTCACTGCGAAGAACATGCGGTTGACTGGTTCAATAGGGTCGTAAATCTGCGGGCCGGCGGTGGTTTCTTCCGATTGGGTCGCACACCCCGCCAGCGCGACAAGCACGAAAAGAACACCGGCGGCCCAGTGAATTCGAGACAGAAAATTCATAATCTCAACCCGTTACCTGCGCATTTCAGCGATTAGCCGCCGTTGGACTGGTGTGTTGCGTCTGTCTTTTGCAAACTGCATTCCACCGACCGGATACCCTCGATCTGAAGGATAAGCTGGTACCACAGAGGTTTCCGCAAGGCCAAGGCCCCGCAATTTATCCTCGATTTCTTACCGCGATGATGTTGCAAAAATATCGCGTTCCCAAGTCGTGTTTTGTGCTGTGTTATTTGATCCGGCGCGCCAGGGAAAAAGCGCGCCGATACCATTCGACCGTACCGACTGCCTTGTAAAGGCGTCCCGCCTGAATCGTGAAGGCGGCGGCGGTCGCATTGTCTACGTTGATGGACAGAAGGCCGATCATTAAAAGAGAATCGGCTTCGCTGATATGATCGGCGGCCTGCTGGAACAATCCGCGGCCCTCCGCGTAAGCCTGCTGCGCCTGAGGCAATCGTCCAAGTTGTGATTCGAGATCTCCTATCGCTCTCAGGGCCGCGCCCTCGAGTCCGATTTCATTGAGCCCACGATACATGGTTCGTGCCTGTGCGAATGTCACCCGGGCCCGGTCCGGATTTTCCACCAAAAGGTCGATCTGGCCCATATCCATCAAGGTTTGCGCGGCGTCGCGAGCGCCGCCGGCATTCTTGTAATGGTTCTGCGCTTCCTTCATCACCTCGCGGGCAGCGCGCGAGTTACCTTTCTGCATTTCGACGCGGCCCTTGCCTTTCAGGGCGTCAGCCAGGATCGCCAGCTTGTCGGAGCTTTTCGAGAGCTGGATCGCCCGATCGAAGTTCATTCGGGCGTCTTCAAGCCGGCCGCCCATACGCTCCATTTCGCCAAGCCCGATGAGCAGCCGGGCTTCCAGGCTGTCATCCTTCGACTCGGCGAGCATGGTGCGAACAATGCCGCCGTGGGCGCGGGCGATTTCAAATCGGATCGGGGCGCGCCGGATGTCTCCGCGTCCGGCCAGCATCGGACTGTTGCCGACCCGCCGGGCCGCATCGCGGAACCGGTCCGCGGCTTCCAGAGCGGAGGCCTGCGCGTTCTGGGTCCGTCCGAGCCGGCGCAGGATGTCTGTCATGGCCAGACGAACGGCCGCCTCGCCGAGAAAGTCGCCGGTCCGGCGATAGAGGGTGAGGGCGCGCTCGAAGCGGTTCTGGGCATCTGCCGACAGCCGTTTCTGCCGGTCGATTTCGGCCCGGCAATAGAGCGCATGCGCTTCGCCGTTGCGGTCCCCGACCTGGCTGAACAGAAAGTGAGCATGCTCGAATGTGGCGGCGGCTTCATCCAGCTTGGTCAGTTGCATGGAGGCTTCCGCGGACCCGAGTGCGGCGTTCGCCTCACCGAACCGGCTGTTCTCCTCGATATAGAGCTTGCTGGCTTCTTCGAAGGCTTGCCGCGCGCCATCGGAACTTTTCTTGTTAATCAGCAGGTAGCCCTGTTGCAGCAGGGCATTGGCCATTCCAGTCCGGTTCTTGGCCTCGCTCGCCGTATTGTAGGCGGCCTCGAATTTCTTGGAGGCATCGTCCGCCTGGCCGCGGGCACGTTCGAGCTTTCCGAGGCTGATGATGCACTCGATCACGCCTTCTGTGTCCTTGGCCTCCTTGAACAGGCTCTCGGCTTCATGGAAGTTTTCGCGGGCTTCTGTGTTGAGACCATGCAGCCGGAACCCTTCGCCCTGGGCCCAGAGACGTCCGGCCATGGCGCCGGGGCCGGTACTGAGCGTGCCGCCCGAGCGCATAGCCTGGACACCGCCGCCGCGTTTGATGTCGCGGGACACCACCCAATCCGCGATCAGGGCGCAGATACCGAAAACGCTGATCGTAGCGCCAACCAGGTGTTGATAGTTCTCGGCTCTTCCGAGGGTGAAAAAGTAACTCGCGAACACCCCGGTGACGGTCAGCGCGATAATCGTCAGCCGCCTTTGCCAGAGACCGAGCCGGCCCCTGCGCTTTGCCCGTGTGATCGCAGAACGCAAAGGCGTTCTCCTTTTTTGCCTTGGAAGGCGTTGCCGAACCTATCGGCAGTGTAATTCAAAATTGACGTTAATTAGTTAATATCACGAGATTATTTAGTGGGCGTCCAGCAGCCGATCAAGTCTTCTGCGCAGACAGTTTCCGGTAGACCGGCCTAAGCATCACCGGAAGTATATAGATCGGGAATTGGGCGACGGCAAAAAACAGGAAGGCCTCCGGCCCGAGCGCCGAGCCTGCCGCTGCCATGAACAGTGCCATGTTGCGGTTTCCGGAAGACAAGGCAACAGAGAGTTGATTCTGACGATCGGTCCAGAAAAACGCCCATCCGCCGGCCAATTGCAGGCCCAGACTGCCGGCAAAGGCCGCACCGACATAGAGCAATACAGTTGCCGGATCGGTGGCTAGCCAGTCGCGTACGCCGTCCATGACCGAGACGGCGAAAACCAGCATCAGGACAACCGCGATACCATCCAAAAGCGCGGCTTTCTCCCGCAGGGTCTCGGGGCCGAGTTTGCGCCGGACGATGGTCGCGACAAGGGCACAACCGGCGATCATCAGTGCCAGTTTCAGGGTCAAGGCACCGGCACTCAGTTCGACCTCGATGCCGATCAGCCAGAACAGCAGTCCGGGCAGGATGAACGGGAAGACGAAGGTCGAGACCACCATCAGGAACAGGGCGGCTGCCGAGTCCAGCCCGATGATCAGAGCGATGACCGGGACTGTCACCAGCGGCGGGCTGCCGCTCCAGATCAGCATTGGGGTGGCCAGCTCCGGCGGTACATTGAGAAAGACCAGAGCGGCATACATCAGGCATGGTGTAACGACGAGCAGCCAGATCAATGCAATCAGGTGGGTTCCGGCCCGGCGGCTGGTCCGACCGAGTGAAGAGGCATCGGTCCTGGTCATGGCGACGGTGAGCATGATCAGGACGGTTGGCGATAGCAGGGGCTTTGCCACGGCTGCCAAATCGGGCAGGGCAAGGCCGATAAAGACTCCGAGCGCCATCACCAGCGCGGCACGCCGTCCTAGATACTGTAAGAGCCTCACCTTGAACTTCCGTTTGTGTACCGTGGCGGGACAAAACAATTGCCGCTAATGTCCGGCTTATGGAACAGGTTGATTCGAATAAGTGTTTCGCTTCCGGCGAACTGACGGTCCAGTCAGACTGGGTCGACTATAACGGTCACATGAATGTCGGCTACTATGTCGTTGCCTTCGACAAGGCAACCGACGCTCTGTTGGACCATCTGGGGCTTGGCGCATCCTACCGCCATGAGCGCGATGCCTCGGTCTTCGTGCTGGAGGCGCATGTGACTTACGACCGCGAGGTAGTGTCCGGCGATGGGCTCCGTTTCACCACGCAAATTCTCGACCATGATGCAAAACGTATGCATGTTTTCCACCGGATGTATCATGCGGTGGATCACTATCTCGCCGCGACCAATGAGTTGATGATCATGCATGTCGATTTGAAAACCCGGCGCTCGGCGCCTTTTCCCGCAGCGGCGTTGGAGCGCCTGCAAAATCTGAAGCGGGATCATGACGCGCTGCCGAGACCTGCTGCTGCCGGTCGCACAATCGCGATCAGGAGGTCGTAGGGAATGGCCGGTGAGCGCCTGAGCGCCTGGTTGCAGACATTACGGGGGCGGGCGTCGGCGGGCATCCGCAACGACCAGGTTTTGCTTTCCGCGCTTGCGGTCGCAGTCGGCATCGCCGCCGCCTTTGCCGCGGTGCTGTTTCGCGAACTGATCGGGTTGATCCAGACAGGCTTTTACGGTTTCGACCATGAGCGAATCGCCTCCGGTGTCATGGGGCTCGCCTGGTGGCATCTGTTGTTGGCGCCGGCTCTGGGCGGTCTGTTGATCGGCCTTTATATCCGGTTCCTGATGCCGGGAGGGCGGCCCCAGGGCGTGGCCGATGTGATCGAGGCGAATGCCCTCAGGGCCGGCCGGATGTCCGGCCGGGCCGGCCTTGGCGCCGCTCTGGTCAGCGCCGCCTCCATCGGTGCCGGCGCATCCGTTGGCCGTGAGGGGCCCGCGGTGCATCTGGGCGCCACCATCGCCAGTTACATCGGGCGCCGATTCAGGCTGGCCCGGTCCCAATCGCGCACATTGCTCGGCTGCGGTGTCGCGGCAGCCGTTGCGGCATCCTTCAACGCACCCGTCGCCGGTGTGTTCTTCGCTCTTGAAGTGGTCATTGGTCACTACGCGCTGACTGCTTTCGCCCCGATCGTCATTGCCTCTGTCGCCGGTACGATTGTCTCGCGGACCTATTTCGGAGACGTTCCGGCTTTTGTCGTGCCGCCGCACGAGATCGCTTCTTTCTTCGAGTTCGGCGCCTTTGCGCTCCTGGGGGTCGTCGCGGCGGGGGCGGCGATAATCTTCATGCGGCTGGTGCCGGCCATGCAGTCCCTGGCCAATCGCACCCGTTTGCCGGGCTGGATACGGCCGGTCTTCGGCGGACTCGCCGTCGGCGCTCTGGCGATTTTTTTTCCGGAGATTCTGGGGGTCGGCTACGAGGCGATGGATAACGCCCTGAACGAACAGTATGTACTGGGAACGCTGATTGCGCTGGCTCTCCTGAAGATGCTGGCAACCGCGATTTCACTCGGCTTTGGCTTTGGCGGAGGGATCTTCAGCCCGAGTCTTTTCATCGGTGCGATGGTCGGAGGGGCCTTCGGCGTTGTGGCCACGATTCCCTATCCGCACCTCTCGTCGGGCCACGGCGCCTATACGCTGGTCGGTATGGGAGCTGTATCCGGCGCGGTGCTCGGGGCGCCGATCTCGACCATGCTGATCATCGTGGAGCTGACCGGTGACTATCGTCTGACGATCGCCGTGATGGTGGCGGTCGTGATCGCGTCCCTGCTGACACGCACGCTGCACGGCCCGTCTTTCTTTCACAGTCAACTTGAGGCGCGTGGCGTGATGGTTCGTGGCGGTCACGATGTCGAGGTGCTGGGCGGAATGACGGTGTCTGACCTGATGCATGAAGGCGCGACAACGGTCCGGCGCGATGCCGGGCTCGGGGACGTGCGGGCGGCGTTGCTGAAGGCGAATGGCGGTGTTGTCTTCGTAACGGACGGGGATGGCCGGCTGGCCGGTGTCTTGACACTGGCAGCGCTCGGCTCCGATGCTTTTGCCGCCGACGATGGGGCCGGATTCGACATCGACCGGTATCTCGACAAATCCCGTCCGGTTTTACGTGCGTCCGAAAGTGTGGGGCCGGTGATCGACAGTTTTGCCGGGGTTGGCGACGGTGTCCTCCCGGTTGTCAGCGGGCGCGACACGCCTGTTCTGACCGGCTGGCTTGAAGAAGCGGATGTGATGCGTGCCTATAACCACGAGCTGGAAAAGCTCCGCGACGAGGAGCATGGCGACCAGGCCAAGCCCGGCGGATATATAGGCTGAAAAGGGCGACGGGGTGCCTCCGTCTGCTCGTTGGGGACAAGCAGGGGATTGACACCCCGTCTACCGTTTGTCGCGACCATTTGGGACCGGCTCTTGAAAGGTGCGACAACGGATCCGTTAGCCAGTAGTTAAGCGAGTCAGGATCTATTGTGGTAAGGGTAGCGCCAGAAGCACTTATGGCAATAGACCGAGCCCGTTCTTACATAGGCGTTCATCCAAATCTTCGGAGCCCGTCGGGCTGTTGGTGCTAAGATAGATCCGGATTCACTAAAATTTTGTTAAAGGCCTATGGACTTCATCATACCCGAAATTTTTCCTGCTGCACCGTATGTCTGACCTGTTTTTCGACGAAGAGCCCGAAACCCCGCCCGCGGGACCGGATGCCGACGCGCCCTATCTTAACGGCCTGAACGAGCGGCAGGCCGAGGCTGTTCGCACTCTTGACGGACCGTTGCTCGTCCTCGCGGGAGCCGGGACCGGCAAGACGCGGGTTTTGACAACTCGTCTCGCGCATCTGATCGCGACCGGCCGTGCCCGACCCTGGAATGTGTTGGCGGTGACCTTCACAAACAAGGCCGCGCGGGAAATGCGCGAGCGTGTAGGCGGCATGATCGGGCCGATGGCAGAGCAGGTCTGGCTTGGTACTTTCCATGCGCTCGGAGCCAAAATTCTGAGGCGTCATGCGGAACTCGCGGGATTGCGGCCGGATTTCACGATCCTTGATTCGGACGATCAGCAACGCCTGCTGAAGCAAATTCTTCAAGCCGAAAACATCGACGACAAGAAGTGGCCGGCGCGCGCCATGATGGGTGTCATCCAGCGCTGGAAGGATCGCGCCTTGACCCCGGACAAGGTCGGGCGCGACGACGCTGGCGATGCGGCGGGTGGCCGGTTGGTGCAAATCTACCGGCAATATCAGGAGCGCCTGAAGATCCTCAACGCGGTCGATTTCGGCGATCTGCTGTTGCTTTGCGTCGACCTGTTTCAGAGCCATCCCGATGTGCTCACGAAATATCACGATCAGTTTACCTACATTCTGGTGGACGAATATCAGGACACAAACGTCGCTCAATATCTCTGGCTCCGGTTGCTGGCGCAGAAAAGCCGGAACATCTGTTGCGTCGGAGATGACGATCAGTCGATCTATGGTTGGCGCGGTGCCGAAGTCGGAAACATCCTGAAATTCGAGAAGGATTTTCCGGGCGCGGCAACGATCCGGCTGGAGCAGAACTATCGCTCGACCTCACGCATTCTGGCCGCGGCTTCCGCGCTGATCGCGAACAATGAGGGACGGCTTGGCAAGACGCTCTGGACCGAAGGCGCGGAAGGCGAAAAGCTGGATGTGCGTGGTCTCTGGGACGGGGAATCCGAAGCGCGTCATGTCGGCGATGAGATGGAGGCGCTGCAGCGGAAGGGCGTGAAGCTCGCCCAGATGGCGGTGCTGGTCCGGGCCGGTTTCCAGACCCGCGAGTTCGAGGAGCGGTTCCTGACTATCGGCTTGCCCTACCGGGTGATCGGCGGGGCGCGCTTCTATGAGCGGATGGAGATCCGGGATGCGCTGGCCTATCTCCGGGTGGTCAACCAGCGGGACGACGATCTCGCCTTCGAGCGCATCGTCAACAAACCGAAGCGCGGGATCGGCGATGCCACCATGCAGGTGGTGCATCATCTGGCCCGGAACGAGGGCATGTCGCTCTTCAGGGCGGCGTCCCGGATCATCGAGACGGACGAGCTGAAGCCTGCGGCCAAGCGCAAGCTGGCCGATGTGATCGGCAATTTCGAGCGCTGGCGTTCCCTGATCGATGTCGAGGATCACAGCGATCTTGCCCGCATCATCCTGGATGAATCCGGCTACACCGAGATGTGGCAAAGGGACAAGACGCCGGAAGCTCCGGGCCGCTTGGAGAACCTGAAGGAACTTTGCGGCGCCATGGAGGAGTTTGAGAACCTCGCGGGCTTCCTCGAGCATATCAGTCTGGTCATGGAAAACGCCCAGAGCACGGATCAGGATCAGGTCAGCATCATGACCCTGCATGCCGCCAAGGGACTGGAATTCGACCAGGTTTTCCTGCCCGGCTGGGAGGACGGCATGTTTCCGAACCAGCGGGCGCTCGATGAGAGCGGCGCGGCTGGTCTCGAGGAGGAGCGCAGGCTTGCCTATGTCGGCCTGACCCGGGCGCGCAAGCAGATCCATATCAGCTTCGCCGCCAACCGCCGGGTGCATGGCATGTGGCAGAGCTCGATCCCGTCCCGTTTTGTCGATGAATTACCGCCCGATCAGGTCGAGGTTAGCAGCGAGACCGGGTTTCAGGGCTCGCGCTATGGCGGGTTCGGAAGTTCTTCCGGCGATGCAGACGATTGGGGCGGGAGCAGCTTCGGTTATGGCTCGGCCCAGGGCGGGCGCGGTCCCGGATATGGCCGGCGCGGTGGTGAAAGCCGGGCCAAGGCACCCCTGCTGGAAGGCAAGGGCTATGTCGTGGATCGCAGCAAGCCGCCGCCCTTCGCAGTTGGCGAGCGGGTGTTTCACCAGAAGTTCGGTATGGGCACCGTGTCGTCCGTCGATGGCGACAAGCTTCAGATTTCGTTCGACAAGGCGGGCAGCAAGAAGCTCGTCGCAAGTTTTGTGAGTAAACCCAGTTAGTGAGCCAATGATGAAGCCAATTTGGCAAGTTTCCCTGGAAACCTCCGCCGAGGCCGCGTTGCCGCTGTCCGATGCGCTTGAGCCCTTTGTCGAGGCCATTTCGGTCTTCGAGCAGGAAGAAGGCAAGGTCTGGATCCTGAAGGGCGTTTCGACCGAAGAGCCGGTTCGGAGCGAGATTGTCGGCGCATTGTCCATCGCCGCGACTTTGGGTGGACACGATCTGCCGGAGGTCGAGATCGGATTGCTGCCGGATACTGACTGGCTGCGTCTCAACCGGGAATCTTTCCCGGCGATGCAGTTCGGCCGGTTCCTGGTCCATGGCTCGCATTTGCGTGGCAAGGCGCCGGTGGGAACCCTGAATATCGAGGTTGATGCGGCACAGGCTTTCGGTTCCGGCTCGCACGGTACGACCGAGGGGTGTTTGCGGGCGATTGACAGACTGTCCCGACGGATGACACCGGCAAAAGTGCTTGATATGGGCTGCGGGTCAGGGATTCTCAGCATGGCGGCGGCAAAGATCTGGCCGGCAGCCCGGATCATGGCGGTCGATATCGATCCTGTGTCGGTGGAAACGACGCTGGAAAATGCCTTGGCGAACGGCGTCGGAAAGCGGGTCGCCGCTCGGTCCGGAAACGGTTATGCGGTTCTCAAGGATCGCCCGGCCGGGGATTATGAGCTGATCCTTTCCAACATTCTGGCGCGGCCCCTCTGCAAGATGGCGCCGTCGCTCAATCGGGCATTGAAGCCTGGCGGGACCGCTGTGCTGTCGGGGCTGCTTTATCACCAGACCGCGGCCGTGCTTTCGGCGCACCGTCAGCAGGGGCTGGTGCTGGCCGGGAAGTGGCGGTTTGGCGACTGGATGACGCTGATGCTGAAAAAGAAAACCGGCGCAGTCTAGGGACTGCACCGGCAGGAACGCACTTGAGGTTAGGGGCGGCGGTTCCGAACGGGAGGAATATTCGGAACCGCCGACTTTCGAGCGCTGGAAAAGTCGCCTCGGGGGGGAATTAGGCGGCTTCCCGCTGCTCGTCGGTGTTGGCGGCTTCGGTAACGAAGCCAGCAGGAATTTCGGTCATGGTTGCGGCCGGTGTGATGATCGTCCGTGCTGCGACCGGCTGGGTCGAGACGTTGGCGATACGGCGGGCAACCGAGGTGATTTCGCTGCGGGTCAGGCCGATATCGGCCAGCATCCGGTCGTCGAGATTGTTCAGCTCGAACATGGTCCGGGAAATGCGCAGACGGTTGATGATGTTCTTGAACATGGACTTGGCTCCTTTGGCGATCAGGGTGCCGATGTAACGATTCCACTCAGCCCGGATATGCATCTCGGCGCTGTACAGGCTATGACGGCGGAGCACTGTGTCGCCGGGATCCGTGACCCGGGCGACAAAGGGACCCGCTTCCTGAATTTTCAGGTCTTCGAGGCTGCTGCTGAGTTTGTAGTAGTTCATCGTTGGCGTCCCAGAGGGATGTTTGTACGGGTGTTTTGTTCTGATGATCGGAATATAGATCGATCCTTGACATGCGAGGAGCGATGTGTTTGCAGCGCAGTCATGCATTTTGTGCATGCGTTGTGACTTTTGCCATGCGTCGTGCTTAACTGTCTGTTAACAAAACTAATCTGAAGCGATTGTCTGCTTTTCTTGTTCCCGCCACGTGTGGTGCCTAATCTGGTGCCCGGCATCCGGATACAGGCAAGGCAGGGAGCAGGGATATGTCCGCAACGGGCACGGCAGCGGAACGGCTTGACGCGTTCAGGGGGGCTTTGGCGGAGGCGGGGGTCGACGGGATGATCGTACCCCGGGCCGACGCACATCAGAGCGAATACCTTCCGACCTCCGCCGAGCGGGTGGCCTGGCTGACCGGCTTCAACGGCTCCGCCGGTACGGCCGTGGTGTTGCGGGACAAGGCCGCGGTCTTCACGGACGGCCGTTACAGCCTGCAGATCGAAAACCAGGTCGATGGCGCCCTTTATCAGCGTTTCAACATTGCAGACAAAACCGCGGCGGACTGGATCGGGGAAGAGCTGGGCAACGGCCAGCGGTTCGGCATCGATCCTTGGCTGCACACCGACCAGCAGGTGGAGCGGTTGCGCAAGGCAGTCGATAAGGCCGGTGGGGAGCTTGTTCTGCTCGACGCCAATCCGCTGGATGCCGTCTGGGCCGACCGGCCGCAGGAACCGGCGGAGCCGATGCTGTCGCATCCGGTTGCCTATGCCGGAAAACGCTCCGAGGAGAAGCGGACGGAAATCGCCGGGACGCTGACGGAAGCCGGGGCCGATGCCCTGCTGATCACCTCGGCGGAATCCATCGCCTGGCTGTTGAATGTGCGCGGCAACGATGTCGGAAACACACCGCTCTGCCTGTGTTTCGCGATCCTGTCTGCGGACGGGACGCTTGAGCTCTTTATTGACGGCAAAAAACTCGGCCCCGACATTCTGGAGCATCTCGGCAATGCCGTGACCGTGCGCCCGCAAGGGGAACTCGGCGACGCGCTCGACCGGATTTCCGGCGACGGGCTGACAGTCCGGATCGATCCTGCGAGCGCACCAGTCTGGGCGATGGAGAGGGTTCGTAAGGCCGAAGGCAAACTCGATCTCCAGGAAGATCCGATCGTCGCGGCGAAGGCGGCGAAGAACGATATCGAGATGATCGGCGTACGGGCCGCGCATTACCGCGACGCGCTTGCCTATGCCCGTTTCCTTTGCTGGTTTTCCAGCCGGGCGCATCAGGGCGGGCTGGACGAGATGACGCTGGTGGAGCGGCTGCATGGCTTCCGGGCGGAGCATGAGATGTTCCGGGGGCCGAGCTTCGATACGATCTCCGGCGCCGGACCGAACGGCGCCATTGTGCATTACCGGGTGACCGAGGAGAGCAACAGGAACCTGGAGCCGGGCGAGATCTATCTGGTCGATTCCGGCGCGCAATATCTCGACGGCACCACGGATATCACCCGCACCCTTTCGACCGGGATTATCGGCGAGGAGGAGCAGCGCTGCTTCACGCTGGTGCTGAAAGGCATGATCGCGCTGTCTCGCGCGATCTTCCCGCAAGGCACCACCGGCGGTCAGCTCGACGCGCTGGCCCGGCGGCCGCTCTGGGAAGCGGGGCTCGATTACGATCACGGCACGGGGCATGGCGTCGGCGCCTATCTCGGCGTGCATGAGGGGCCGCAGCGAATATCCAAGTCCGGCGGCGGGGCTGAGCTGAAACCCGGCATGATCATTTCCAACGAGCCCGGTTATTACCGGGCAGGAGCGTTCGGTATCCGGATCGAGAATCTTGTTGCCGTGGAGCCGCGAGACGTGCCGGGCGCGGAACGGCCGATGCTTGGCTTCGAGACGCTTACGCTGGCGCCGATTGACCGGGCTCTGATCGATCTTTCCCTGCTCGACAGTGGTGAGGTCGCGTGGCTCGATGCTTATCATGCGCGGGTACGGGAGACATTGAGCCCGGATCTCGATCCGGAAACGGCCGTCTGGCTGGCGGAAGCAACGGTGCCATTGGCGCCGCAGGGTGCGTAGAATTCAGGGGCAAGAGGGAGACGTAAAATGGCCTATGAGACCATTCTCTATTCGGCGGTGGACGGTGTCGCGCGGATCACGTTGAACCGGCCGGAGGCTGGCCATGCCGTGAACCTTGCGCTGGCGCATGAGTTGCTGGAAGCATCGATCAATGCCAGCGAGGATCCCGACGTCCGCGCCGTCATTCTGGATGCCAGCGGTTCGGTCTTTGGCTTTGGCGGCGACCTGAAATATTTCGAGTCCCAAAGCGACCGGATCGGCGCCTGCCTGAAAGAGACAACGGCCTATTTCCACGCGGCTATCTCCCGCCTGTACAGGATGAACTCGCCGGTCATCGTTTCGGTGCAGGGCATGGCGGCCGGTGCCGGCTTCAGTACGGCCCTGATCGGCGACATCGTATTGGCGGCGAAATCGGCGCAGTTCAAGATGGCCTACACGGCGGCCGGCCTGTCGCCAGACGGCAGCTCCACTTATTTCCTGCCGCGTATCGTCGGCATGCGCCGGGCGCAGGAACTGATGCTGACGAACCGGCCGTTGAGCGCGGAAGAGGCGCAGGACTGGGGCATCGTCACGCGCGTGATTGAGGATGATGACCTGGCTGCGGAGACCAACAAGCTGGCGGCCAAATTCGCCTCCGGTCCGACGCGGGCCTATGGCGGCGTGAAGCGCTTGCTGGCTTCCAGTTTTCAGCAGTCGGTGGAAGCTCAGATGGAAGATGAGACCCGGACCATTGCCGAACTGGCCCAGACCGAGGACGGCCGCGAGGGCCTCGATGCCTTCCTGAACAAGCGCAAGCCGGTCTTCAAGGGATGCTGAGCGTAGCCCTTGGCTGACTGAGAAGAATCACCAAGGGCGCGAAGCTGCAAAGTTGATCCCGGACAAACAAAAACGGGCTCCGAAAACCGGAGCCCGTTTTTACGGGAGGGGAAATCTCCAACCCGGGCTCTTCAACCGATGACGGAGAGAACCAGCGTGAAAAGGCCAATCGCGGCCATGTTCGTCAGTCCAACATAATGAAAACTCGTCATCGCTTCCTCCTAAGGGGGGTGAGAGGGCAATGGGCCCGGGGTTCGTTCCGCTGTGCGGTACAAACCTCAATTAAGCGATCTACTGTTGGGCGAGTAATCGAGAAACATCAGGGTTGGTATGCGCTGAAAGCATGGCGATTGGCATGCGGTGGTCGTCTGGTGGGGGTGAATTTGAAAAATTACTCAAAATCAGCTGGTTGCGCCGATCATCGCGAGCCATTCATCCTCGCTCAGGATGGTCAATCCGAGCTCTTCGGCCTTCCTCGCCTTCGATCCGGCATCGGCGCCAACCACTACAAAGTCAGTTTTCTTTGACACCGAACCGGCCACCTTTGCGCCGAGGGCCTCTGCTTTTGCCTTTGCTTCGCCCCGACTCACTGTTGTCAGGGTGCCGGTGAAGACCACGGTCTTGCCCGCAACCGGGCTGTCATCGGCCACGGTCAGCTCGAAGGCTTCGATCTCCAGCTCATTTTCGAGATCCTGCAGAACCGCGCGATTATGGTCTTCATGGAAGAAAGCGATGAGGTCGGTGGCCACGGAATGGCCGATCTGGTCGATATTGATCAGGCTCGCATAGGCTTCCGATTCCGGATTCGACGCTTCCAGCATGGCGGAGGTGAGGGCCGGGAGCGTGCCGTAGTTGGCGGCCAGAAGCTTCGCGGTGGCTTGACCGATCTGGCGAATGCCGAGAGCGTAGATAAAGCGGTCGAGCCCGATGTTGCGCCTGTCCTCGATGGCGGCCAGAAGGTTGGTCAGGGATTTCTCCCCCCAGCCTTCACGGGTTGAAATCTCTTCGGCCCGGTCCTTCAGACGGAAGATATCGCCTGGTTGTGTAATCAGACCGTCCTCGTAAAAGGCCTCGACCTGCTTTGCCCCCAACCCCTCGATATCAAAGGCGTCGCGGGAGACGAAATGCTTCAGCCGCTCAACCGCCTGGGCGGCGCAGATCAGGCCGCCGGTGCAGCGCCGGATCGCTTCGCCCTCGGGACGTACGGCCTCGCTGCCGCAAACCGGGCAATGATCGGGGAAGTCGTAGGGCACCGCATCGGCCGGGCGCTTTTCTTCTATAACGCGGACGACTTGCGGGATGACGTCGCCGGCCCGCTGGATGACAACCGTGTCGCCTATCCGCACGCCCTTGCGCTGGATCTCGTCCTCGTTATGCAGGGTGGCGTTCGAGACCACGACACCGCCGACCGTGATCGGCGTCAACCGGGCGACCGGGGTGAGGGCGCCGGTGCGGCCGACCTGTATGTCGATGCCTTCAAGCACGGTCTCGGCCTGCTCGGCGGGGAATTTGTGGGCGATGGCCCAGCGCGGCGCCCGGCTGACCATGCCGAGCCGCTCCTGCCAGTCCAGCCGGTCGACCTTGTAGACGACGCCGTCGATATCGTAATCGAGCCCGGCGCGGGCCTCCCCGATGGCACGGTAGGCTTCCAGCGCCGTTGTCGATCCGTCGCAGAGCTTCGTCATCGGATTGATCGTAAAACCCCATTCCTTCAGCTTCTGCAGAAAACCGGTCTGGGTATCGGCGGGCATTTCCGAGACCTCGCCCCAGGAATAGGCAAAGAAATGCAGAGCGCGTTCGGCGGTGATGCTCGGATCGAGCTGGCGCAGGGATCCGGCGGCGGCGTTGCGCGGGTTGGCGAAGACCTTTTTCCCGGCATCTTCCTGGCGTTCGTTCAGGGCGCGGAACTCCGCCTTGCCCATGAAGACCTCGCCGCGTACCTCGAATACGGCCGGTGCGCCGGCGGGGAGGGTTTTCGGGATATCGGCGATGGTCTGCAGGTTGCGGGTGATGTCCTCACCCTCGGTGCCGTCTCCCCGGGTCGCGCCCTGCACGAACGTGCCGTTCTCGTAGCGTAGCGATGCGGACAGGCCGTCGATCTTGGGCTCGGCAACAAGAGCCACGGGGGCATCCTCGCCGAGGCTGAGAAAGCGCCGGATGCGGGCGACGAAGTCCGTCACATCCTCGTCCGAAAACGCGTTCGACAGGGACAGCATCGGCTTCTTGTGCCGGACCTTGGAGAAGCCGGCGGACGGCGCGGCGCCGACCCGCTTCGACGGGCTGTTCGGGCGGATCAGGTCTGGAAAAGCTTCTTCGAGCGCCTCGTTCCGGCGGCGCATGGCGTCATAGTCTGCGTCGCTGATCTCCGGCGTGTCTTTCTGATGGTAAAGCTTGTCGTGCTTCTCGATCTGGGCGGCGAGGATGCGAAGCTCGAAATCCGCTTCGTCGCGACTGAGGGCTTCAACCGGTTTGCTGGTTTCCGGGGCGGTCATCGCAGTCTGTCCTCAGGCTGGGTTGAGAAGGCTGTCGGCCGCTGCACGGGCTTCGTCCGTCACGGTCGCGCCGGAAAGCATGCGGGCCAACTCCTCGCGGCGCTCGCTGGTCTCAAGCTGGGAGACAGCGGTCTTCACCAGCTCGCCGTCGGCCTGCTTGGCGACATGCCAGTGCCGGATACCGCGGGCGGCGACCTGCGGGGAGTGGGTGACGACAAGAACCTGCGTGTCGATGCCGAGGCGTGACAGGCGCTCTCCGACGGCTGCCGCGACAGCTCCGCCGACACCGCTATCGACCTCGTCGAACACCAGCGTTGAAACCGGGTTGGCCTCGGACAGCACGACTTTAAGGGCAAGCAGGAAGCGCGAAAGCTCGCCGCCGGACGCGATCCGTCCGAGCGGGCCGAGCGGTGCGCCGGGATTCGTCGAGATCAGGAAGCTGACCCGCTCCATGCCGCCCGCGCCCCATTCGGCTTCGGGCTGGGGGTCGAGCCGGGTTTTCACTGTCGCTTTGTCGAGCTTCAGTGGGCCGAGTTCGGTGGTGATTGCAGTATCGAGCTTGGCGGCGGCCTTCGTGCGTGCGGCGGTCAGCGCCTCGGCGGCCTTTGCATAGGCATCGCGGGCGTCCTGTTCCGCCCGGGCCAGATCGGCGAGCCCGCCGCCGGCATCGTCCAGCGCGGCCAGACGGGCGGAAAGGGCGCGATGTATCTCCGGCAACCGGTCGGCTTCGGTGTCGTGCTTGCGGGCAAGACCGCGCAGCAGATGCAGCCGGTCGTCGACTTCTTCCAGCCGGCCGGAATCCGCGTCCACGTCGGAGGCGATCTGTGTCAGGGCGTGCTGGGCTTCCTGTATCTCGGCGGCGGCGCGATCTAGGCCTTCGAGCACGGCGTCGAGCTTGTCCCCAGCCCGGTCGTGCACCCGTTCGAGGCTGCGCTGGGCCCCGGCGACGGCCCGGTCAGCACCGTCTTCGTTCTGCAGGGCGCCGACGGCGGCGTTCATTGCTTCCAGGATCTGGGCGGCGTTGGCCAGCAGGGTGCGGTCCTGGGCGAGACGGCTTTCCTCGCCATCTTCAGGCTGGGCCGCATCCAGTTCCTCGACATTGTGCCGCAGCAGGTCTTCTTCGGTACGGGCGCGTTCCAGCTCTTCGCGGGCCCTCTGATGGGCCGAGCGGGCTTCGCTCCAGGCCGCATGGGCTGTACGGACGGCTGCCTGCAACGGTCCGTGTCCACCATAGTCGTCGAGGGTGTCACGATGGGTTGCCGGGTCCATCAGGCCGCGTTGGTCGAACTGGCCCTGGATCTCGACCAGGGTTTCCCCGAGACGCTTGAGGGTGGCGACATTGACCGGCTCGTCATTGGCGAAGGCGCGGCTGCGGCCGTCTGCCGTGACGATCCGGCGCAGGATCACCGGGCCGTCAACCTCTATGCCCATTTCTTCCAGGATATCGGCGGAGCCGTGCCCGTCCGGCACGTCGAAACTTGCGGTGACGACAGCCTGTTTTGCGCCGTTTCGGACGAGGCCGCTGTCGGCCCGTGCGCCGAGGGCGAGGCCGAGCGCGTCAAGCAGGATGGATTTACCGGCGCCAGTTTCCCCAGTGAGAACGGAAAGACCGGGCCCGAACGCGAGGTCGAGCCTGTCGATCAGCACCACATCGCGGATCGTGAGGCTGGTCAGCATGGCTGATCAGAATATCCAGAGATCAAGACCGAGGAGCCCGTCATCGTCCGCTCCCGCGCCGCGATTGGCGCCGGTGGTCATCAGGGCGTAGCTGTCCTGGTACCATTCGCTGCCCGGGTAGTTATGCCCGAGCACGGCAGCCGTACGTTCCGCCTGCTCATACAGGCCGAGGGCGCTGTAGGCCTCGGTCAGGCGATGCAGCGCCTCGGGGACCTGAGCGGTCGTGTCGTAATTCTCGACCACGCTCTTGAACCGGTTTATGGCGGCGAGATACTTGCCCTGACGGAGATAGAACCGCCCGATTTCCATTTCCTTGCCGGCCAGATGGTTCCGGGTCAGATCGAGTTTCAGCAGGGCGTCGCGGGAATACTGGCTTTCCGGAAAGCGCTGCACGAGCTCCTGCAGCGTATCCATGGCGTTCCTGGTCAGCTTTTGGTCGCGACCGACATCGACGATCTGCTCGTAGTAGCTGAGGCCTTTCAGATAATAGGCATAGTCGACGTTCTGGTTACTCGGGTTCAGCTGGATGAACCGGTCCAGAGCGTTGATCGCTTCGTCGTACTTGTTGCTCTGATAGAGGGAATAGGCGGCCATGATCTGGGCCTGCGTCGCCCAGACCGAATAGGGATGCTGACGCTCGACCTCATCGAACAGCGGCGCGGCTTTCTTATAGTCGCCTTCCAGCGCGCTATCGACGGCCTCGTTGTAGAGCTCCTCGACCGGGCGCTCGACATATTCCAGCTTCTGCTTGTCATCGCTGCAGGCCGCAAGGGCCAGCACGCAGGTCAGCAGAGCAAGGTTCTTCAGCCGCAGCGGGCCAAAATCACCAAAGGCGAACTTCATCGGATTTCCCCGGACATGTGTCCTCAAGAAAATACGGCTCCCGGGCGCCGACGCCAAGGGGCTTGCGGAGGAATCCGCTTCCCGGCAGGTACCCGCCGAATAACACTGTTGGGATAGAGGAGTTACGCGGTCGCGGCAAGCAACGGATGATCGTGGTCCGCCGCAGCCATCTCAGGGGTCAACTCGACCAGCTCCCAAGCGGTCTCGTCCGCGAACAGGGTCCGGAGCAGCTTGTTGTTGAACAGGTGCCCGGACTTGGATGCATCGACGCGGCCGAGAATCGGCGCACCGGCGAGATAGAGATCGCCGACGCAATCGAGGATCTTGTGCCGGACGAACTCGTCCTTGAAGCGCAGGCCACCCTCGTTGAGGATCGTGTCGCCGTCGACGATCACGACATTGTCGAGATTGCCGCCCCGACCGAGGCCGGCGGCGCGCAGGCGGTCGATATCCTGCATGAAGCCGAAGGTGCGGGCGCCGCTGATGGTTTCGTTGAAGGTGCCGTTGACCAGCTTCACGTCGAGGCTTTTCTCGGTGATCGCGGCACTGTCGAACTCAATCTCGAAATTAACCGAGAAGTGATCGTCCGGGGAGATCTCGATCCGGCGCTTGTCGTCCTGGGCACTGACGGTCTTCAGAATCCGGATGGCGCGGCGCGGCGCGGCGAGGGGGGCGGTGCCGGCGCATTCGATCAGCAGCACGAACGGCTCGGAGCTGCCGTCCATGATCGGCACTTCCGGCCCGTCGATCTCGATCAGGGCGTTGTCGATGCGGCAGCCGGCAAGCGCCGCCATCAGATGCTCGACCGTGGAGACCGTCACGCCGTCATTGTTTTGCAGCCGGGTGCACATGGTGGCGTCATGCACCATGTCCCAGCGGGCGGGGACCAGCGGGTCCTTGCCGGAGACATCGGTGCGCTTGAAGACAATGCCGTGATCGGCAGCAGCGGGATGCAGTGTCATTATGCAGTCGACACCGCCATGCAGCCCGACACCCCGGCAAGAGATACTCGTCTTCAAGGTCTGTTGCGCAATCACAAGGATGCTCCTGACGCCGACCTGGGCCATTCGTTCCGATTTCTCGGAAAATCAGGGTCGGAATATTGGTAAATAAAAATATAAGCCCCGGAAGATGTATCAATATCTCCCGGGGCTCTCAAATCACTCTTTATGACTGAATGTTACGCCGTAATGCACTGATTTAGCGGCGTAAATTCAGGGTTAGTTCGCCTGTCTGCGGAGGAAGGCCGGAATGTCCAGGAGATCGTCATCCTGGCGTGCCGGTGCAACCCGTTCCGACTGGTCCAAAGCGCCGAGGCGGGCCTGTTTCGGTTCGGCCGCATTGACGTCCACGAAACGCTGCGGGTTGGCTTCAGGAGCGGGCTCGACCGGCTTCTTGCCGACCATGCCGGTCATCCGGGTGAACAGGCTCGGTGCCTTGTCGGCGCCCGTGTCCTCGCGACGGCCGGCATTCGCCATGGCCGCAGCCTGGAACGGGTCCGGCTCATGGCTCGCCTTGGTTTCGGGAACCGCCGGCGGCGGTGCGATGAACGTGTCGTTCGCCTTCGGCTCGGCCGCAACCGGTGCCGGTGCTTCCGCTTCGGCCCGGGCTGTGTCGGCCTGGGTTTGGGCGGTAAGCGCCGCGTCGTCGAGGTCGGTTTCACCGATCACCAGGGTATTACCTGCGACATGAACCGTTTCGTTTTTTGCCGAGATGGCCGGGATATCCCCGACCGGTGCGCTCGGTGCCGACGTGGCGGAGATGGCAGAGTCGGCTGCCGGCTTCACCGGTGCGGCTTTCGCCTTGGTCGGAACCACGGTCAGCGGCGGGCGTTTCTGCGCCATGCCCTCGGCGGCGATGCCGGTGGCGACGACGGAGACCCGCATGGTGCCTTCCATCTTCTCGTCGAAGGTGGAGCCGAAGATGATGTTGGCTTCCGGATCGACTTCCTCGCGGATGCGGTTGGCGGCTTCGTCGACCTCGAACAGGGTCATGTCCATGCCGCCGGTGATGTTGATCAGCACGCCGCGGGCACCCTTCATCGTGGTGTCCTCGAGCAGCGGGTTATTGATCGCGGCCTCGGCGGCGTCGACGGCGCGCTTCTCGCCACTCGCTTCGCCGGTGCCCATCATTGCCTTGCCCATCTCGCTCATCACCGTACGGATGTCGGCGAAGTCGAGGTTGATCAGGCCGGGCATGATCATCAGGTCGGTAACACCGCGTACACCGGAATGCAGCACGTCGTCGGCCATGTTGAAGGCGTCGGCGAAGGTGGTCTTCTCGTTCGCCACCCGGAACAGATTCTGGTTCGGGATGATGATCAGGGTGTCGACATACTGGGTCAGCTCCTCGATCGCCTGATCCGCGATCCGCATCCGGTGCTGGCCTTCGAAGTGGAATGGCTTGGTCACCACGCCGACGGTCAGGATGCCGTTTTCACGGGCCGTCTGCGCGATCACCGGAGCGGCGCCGGAACCGGTGCCGCCGCCCATGCCGGCCGTGATGAACACCATGTTGCTTTCGCGCAGGTTGTCCATGATGTCTTCGATCGCCTCTTCGGCGGCCGCCCGGCCGACTTCCGGACGGGAGCCGGCACCGAGGCCCTGGGTCACGCCGTGACCGAGCTGGATGGTGCGATCGGCCAGCGACTGTTTCAGCGCCTGGGCGTCGGTGTTGGTGACGATGAATTCGACACCTTCGAGATTGGAGCGGATCATGTTGTTGACGGCATTGCCGCCCGCACCGCCGATGCCGACGACGCTAATCCGCGGCTTCAGTTCGTTATCGTCATCGTTCGGGACTGAGATATTGATGGTCATTGGTGGCCTCCTGATCTCGCGTTAGAGGGTTGTCTGGGGGATGCGCGCCTGGGGGAGCACGCGGGATTTGGGCCTTCTGGCCGGGTACTGTTCTGGTTTGGTCTGGTCACTGGTGGTCTGGTCACGGCGCGGCCTTTCGGCCGGGCGTGTCGGGCACGGGCCTGACAGTGCGTTGGGTGTGAACCGGAATTGCTGCATTAGAAGTTCTCCCTCAGCCAGGAGTGGACACGGCCGAACAGGCCGCCTCCGGTCTCCTTGTTGGCGACGTGCCCTTGGCGGGACGCGTCAAGTGCCGGGTCGGCGGCATAGGCAAGCAGTCCGGCGCTCGTCGCGAAGGCCGGACCGCTGGCGACATCCGCCAGCCCGTTCACCCGGATCGGCCGGCCCAGTCGGACCTGCTTGTCCAGGATTTCCTGTGCCAGATCCCGGATGCCCGGCATCTGGCTCGCGCCGCCCGTGATCACCACGCGGCGGCCGGCGACCTTGTCGAAACCGCTGGCTTCCAGCCGGTTGCGGACAAGCTCGAAGGTTTCCTCCAGACGCGGATGGATGATCCGGATCAGGAGGGATTTCGGAACGTGATTGGGATGGTTCTCGTCCTGCTCGCCGACCAGCGGCACATCGATCACTTCGCGCTCGTCGAGGCTGGAGGGAATGGCGCTGCCATAGAGCGTTTTAAGGCGCTCGGCCTCGTGTACCGGGGTGGCGAGGCCGCGGGCGATGTCACTGGTGATATGGGCACCGCCGACCGGCACGCAGTCGGTATAGATCACGCTGCCGTCGAAGAAGACGGCCATGGTGGTGGTGCCGCCGCCCATGTCGATGACGGTGACGCCGAGATCGCGCTCGTCCTCGACCAGACAGGAGAGCCCGGAGGCATAGGGCGAGACCACGAAAGCCTCGATGCCGAGATGGCAGCGCTCAACCACGCTGGCGATGTTCCGCACCGCGCTGGAGGCGGCGGTCACCAGATGCATGTTGGCGCCGAGCCGGTCGCCGCACATGCCGCGCGGATCGCGGATGCCGCGGCTGCCGTCGATGGAAAAACCGACCGGGATCGAATGGATGAGCTGGCGGTCCGCCTCGACCTCGACCTTCTGCCATTGGCTGAGGATGCGGCGCACGTCGGAATCGCCGACTTCCTGCCCGCCGATGGAGACTTCGACGCCGACTGTCTGGGAATGCGGATAGCCGCCGGAGAGATTGACGAAGACGCGCTGGATGGTTTCGTCCGCCATCTTTTCCGCGGCATGCACGGCGGCGCGGACGCACTCCTCGGCCTCGGCCATGTCAACGACCGTACCACTGCGGATGCCGCGAGCGACCTGATGGCCGATACCGATAACCCGGATCCCGGGCAGGCTCGGGGATTTTTCACCATGATGTTCGGCCCGCGTGCCGGTCTCGCCGATCCGCGCGATCAGGCAGCAGATCTTCGTCGATCCGATGTCGAGGATCGCGACGGTGCCGGTCCTGGGCTTGGCGAGGCTCTTGCGCATCAGGTGTCTTTCCCCGGATTCCGGAGGCGGCTGGTTACATTCGGTGCTACCCGGACGACGAGCTGGTTGGGCAGGCGCAGGTCGATGGCGATGACGTCCCGGTTGAGCACTCCATGGTCGCGCTGCAGCTTGGCGAGATGGGCCCAGGCCTTGTCCGGCGCGTGCTCCGGCAACTCGATATCGACGCCGGTATCCAGACGGACATTCCAGCGCCGCTCGCCGATCCAGGTGACGGCGCGGACGCGCTGCTTCAGGTCCGGCTCGCCAGACAGCAGGGAGAGGAATTCATTGGCGCGGGCCGGTGCATCGGCACCGACCACGATCGGCAGGTCGGCGAAGCGGCGCGGGTTCTGGCCCGGCACCTCGACGCCCCGGTCGTCGATCAGGGTCAGGGCGCCGTCACGCTGCCACAGAGCCAGCGGTGTGCGTTCCTCAAGGCGGACGAACAGGGTGTCGGGCAGGCGCCTTTCGACCGCAGCGGTGCGCACCCAGGGCAGGGCATCGATACGGGTTTTAAGCGCAGCGAGATTGATGCCGAGGATCGGCGCGCCGCGGTCCGTCGCAATCGCCGTAACCAGAGCGCTGCGTTCGGTCCGGTAACGGCCTTCGACCAGAATGTCGGAAACCACGAGACCGAGTTCGTTGGAGATCTCCGTGCCGACCGTGTCGATCATCCGGGCCGCTTCGTCCACGGCTCCGGTGCGGGCCGCATGCCAGCCGCTGGCGGCGACGATGGCGGTCAGTGTCGCGAACCCGGTGCCGATCAACACCTGACGCATGCGCCGGGCCGACAGCCTGGGGCGCCGGGTCTGGCGCCGCCGGGCGGTTGCGGTTTTCTTGTTAGCCTTGCCTTTGCCGGCGCTCAGTAGTCGCATTGCGCGTCCTCCACCAGCTTGGCGCAGAGCGCGGGGAAGTTCATGCCGCGAAACCCGGCCTGTTCCGGCACAAGAGAGGTCGGGGTCATGCCCGGCTGGGTGTTGATTTCCAGCAGGTAGAGGTCGCCGGGGCCGACATCGTCGCCGGTATCGTCAAAGCGGAAATCGGCCCGGCTGACACCCCGGCACCCGAGGGTGGCATGTGCTTGCTCGGCCATCTCCAGGACGCGGCTCGTGATTGCCTCGGGCAGGTGCGCCGGGAGAATATGGATCGAGCCGCCATCGGCGTATTTGGCATCGTAATCGTAGAAGCCGTGCTCCGACGTGATCTCGGTCACCGCAAGGGCGCCGCCATCAAGAACGGCAACGGTTAGCTCCCGTCCGGCAATGAATTTTTCCTCAAGCACGATGTCGCCGAACGGCCAGTCTTCCGCTGTCGGGCTGTAATTGTCGCCGGGGCGGACGATATGCACGCCGAGGCTGGAGCCCTGGTCGATCGGCTTCAGCACGTAGGGACGCTTCATGGCCTCGCTCTCAAGCGCCTCGGCGCGGGAGCGGACGACACCCGGCGGGCATTTCAGCCCGGCCCGCATGAACAGTTCCTTCGCGCGCGGCTTGTCCATGGCGATGGCGGAGGCCTCGACCCCGGAATGGGTGTAGGGAATGTCGAGAATGTTCAGCAGACCCTGGATGTTGCCATCCTCGCCAATCCGGCCATGCAGCGCGTTGAAGCAGACATCCGGCTTCAGCTCGGCAAGACGGAACGGAATGCTGCGGTCGACATCGACTTCGGTCACCCGGTAGCCGGCTTCGCGCAGCGCCTTGGCGCATTCGCGGCCGCTGGAGAGGGAAACTTCGCGTTCGGCGGACCAGCCGCCCATCAGAACCGCGACATGCTTGCTCATGAGCCGTCTCCCCGCTGCGTGTTGTTGGCGGTTCCGCCGACGCCGATGCGGCGGATTTCCCAGCGCAGTTCGATGCCGCTGGTCTGTTTCACCCTGCGGCGGACTTCCTCGCCCAGAATTTCGATATCTGCTGCGGTCGCGGTGCCGGTGTTGATCAGGAAGTTGCAGTGCTTTTCGGACACCATGGCGCCGCCGATCTGGAGGCCACGGCACCCGGCCGCGTCGATCAGCTGCCAGGATTTGTGGCCTTCCGGATTGGCGAAGGTGCTGCCGCCGGTGCGTTCGCGGATCGGCTGGCTGGCCTCGCGGGAGCGCTTGATCTCGTCCATTGCCGCGGCGACCACGTCCCGGTCTCCTGCCGGAGCAAGGAAGGTGGCTGCGGTGAAAATCCAGTCCGCCGGTGCGTCCGAGTGACGGTAGGACATGCCGAGGGTACCAGCCGGAACCCGGCGCAGGATGCCGTCGCCGGTCACCAGCTCGGCAGAGAACAGGACATCCTTGAATTCGCCGCCATAGGCGCCCGCATTCATCCGCAGCCCGCCGCCGATGGAGCCCGGAATGCCGGACATGAAAGCGAGCCCGGTGCGGCCTTCGGCGAGAGCGGCCTTGGCGAGATTGAGGTCGAGTACGGCCGCGCCGGCCGTCACCGTGTCGGTGTCGAAGTCGATCTGGTTGAAACCCTTGCCGAGCCGGATGACGACGCCCGGGATGCCGCCGTCCCGGATCAGCAGGTTCGATGTGACGCCGATCACCGTGACCGGAACGTTCTCCGGTTTGCCGCGCATGAAGGTTGCCAGGTCTTCCGCATCCGCCGGGCGGAACACGACTTCGGCCGGACCGCCAACGCGGAACCAGGTCTGTGGTGCCAGATCGACATTCTCCTGATAGCGGCCGCGGACCTGCGGCAGGCGCTCGATCAGGGAGGGGTGCGTATCTGAGCGAAGGGCGGCCATGATCATTGCCCGTCCTTCCCGGCAGCCGTGCTGGTGCCGCCGATGACGTGTTCGAGCTGGGCCGGGAGAGCCTGTGCCCAATTGGTGATGTTTCCGGCGCCGAGGCAGACCACCATGTCGCCGGGTTCGGCCAGCTCGGCAATCCGTCCGGCCAGTTCCTCGGGGGCTTGCAGCGGGTAGACATGGCGATGGCCACGGGCGCGCAGACCGGCGACCAGACTGTCCCGGTCGGCGCCCTTGATCGGCTCTTCACCGGCGGCGTAGACGTCCGCGACGATTACGCCGTCCGCGTCGTTGAAGCAGGCGCAGAAATCCTCGAACAGGTCATGCAGGCGGGAATAGCGGTGCGGTTGCACGACGGCATAGACCCGGCCGTCCGGGCAGGCGGAACGGGCGGCGGACAGCACGGCGCTGATTTCGACCGGGTGGTGGCCGTAATCGTCGATCACGGAAATACCGCCCGCCTCGCCGGTCTTGGTGAAGCGCCGCTTGACGCCACTGAAGCCGGCAAGGGATTTGCGGATCTGGTCGTCGCTCATGTCCATTTCGAGGGCAATGGCGATGGCGGCGAGCGCATTGGAGACATTGTGCTGGCCGTACATCGGCAGCGCGATGCCTTCCAGCACCCGTTCGCTGTCATGCGCACGGTCGGCAACAATGACGTTGAATTTCGCGCCGGAGCTGGTGATCTCCAGATTGCTGGCGCGGATATCGGCCTGCGGCGAGAAACCGTAGGTAATGATGCGGCGGTCGGAGACCCGCGGGATCAGCTTCTGCACCGTCGGGTGGTCGATGCACATGGTGGCGAAGCCGTAGAACGGAATATTCGCGACAAAAGCCCGGAAGGCTTCCTGCAGCTTGTCGAAATCGCCATGGAAATCGAGATGCTCGGGATCGATGTTGGTGACCACGGCAATGGTCGCGGGGAGCCGGTTGAAGCTGCCGTCGCTTTCGTCAGCCTCGACCACCATCCAGTCGCCTGAGCCGAGCCGGGCATTGGTGCCGTAGGCGTTGATGATGCCGCCATTGATCACGGTCGGGTCCATCCCGGCGCCATCCAGCATGGCGGCGACCAGGGAGGTGGTCGTGGTCTTGCCGTGGGTGCCGGCACAGGCGATGGACCATTTCAGCCGCATCAGCTCGCCCAGCATCTCGGAGCGGTGGACGACCGGCAGCATGCGCTCGCGGGCGGCCAGAAGCTCCGGGTTGTCCGGTTTGATGGCGGTGGAAATCACCAGGATCGAGGCGTCGTCGATATTCGAGGCCTGCTGGCCGACGAACACCGTGATGCCGAGTTTCTTCAGGCGGCTGACATTCGGGTTCTCGGACAGGTCGCTGCCCTGCACCGAATAGCCGAGATTGTGCAGCACTTCGGCGATGCCGGACATGCCGATGCCGCCGATACCGGTGAAGTGGATGGTGCCAATGTTGAGCGGCATCTCTCTCATGCGGCACTTCCTTGCTGGACAGAGCCTGCCGCGGCGGAGAGCGCCGGCGCGGTGGCGATAACGAGATCGGCGAGGCGGTCGGCTGCATCCGGTGTGCCGGCGACGCGCGCGGCGTCGGCGGCGCGCTGCAGCCTGTCCGGCGCCTTCAGCAGGCCGAGCAGGGAGCCAGCCAGTTTCTCGGCGGTGAAGTCATCCGGCTCCGGCATCATCCAGGCCGCGCCCGTCGCCTGGCAGGCTTCGGCGTTGGCAGTCTGATGATCGTCGGCGGCGCTCGGATAGGGCACCAGGATGGAGGGGCGGCCGATTGCGGTCAGCTCGGCGATGGTCGAGGCGCCGGAGCGGGCGATGACGAGATCCGCCGAGGCCATGCGGTCCGGCAGGTCGTCGAAGAACGGCCGCACGTCGGCGGCAACGCCGAGCGCGCTGTACCGGGCCTTCACCCGGTCGGCATCCTCGGCCCGGCTCTGCTGGGTGATGCGCAGGCGCGGCAGCAGGTCGGCCGGCAGACCGGCGATGGCTTCCGGAACAACGGTGGAGAACACGGTCGCGCCCTGGCTGCCGCCAAAGACCAGCAGGTTGAGGCGCCCGTCGCCCGACGGCTCCTTCTCGCCGCGCAGGGCGAGCGCGGCGGGGCGGACCGGGTTGCCGGTGAAATGACATTTCGCCGTTTCGTTCGCCGAGAGATTGGTCATCTCGCGGAAAGATGTGGCGATCTTCCGGGCATGCGGGGCGAGGAACCGGTTGGCCCGGCCGAGCACGGCGTTCTGTTCGTGCAGCACCACGGGCAGGCCGAGGAAGGCGGCGGCCCGCACGGTCGGCACCGAGGGATAGCCGCCGAAGCCGACCGCGATGGCCGCGTTCAGATTCTTCAGGTGCAGCGCAGACTGCACGGCGCCGAAACCAAGCTCGATGATTGCTTTCGCCTTGCCGGCCATGCCGCCCTTGCTCGGGCTGGCGGCGCGGATGCGGCGGACGGCGATATCCGGGTTCTCGCCCTCGAAACGTCCGCCCCGGTCATCGGTGACGAGCGCGACGGAGACACCACGGCGCAACAGGGCTTCGCCGAGGGAGAGGGCGGGGAAGATGTGCCCGCCGGTGCCGCCGGCGGCGAGAATGACGGTCTTGCCGGTCATAGCGCCTCCATCCGGCCCGCGCGGCTGCGGGTCAGGGCGAGCATCAGGCCCATGCCCAGCGCCAGCGCCAGCAGGGAGGAGCCGCCATAGCTGATGAAGGGCAGGGTCATGCCTTTCGCGGGCATGAGCTGCAGGGCGGAGGCCATGTGGATCAGCGCCTGCAGGCCGAACTGGGCCAGCAGACCGGCGCCGGCCAGCAGCACGAACAGGCTCTGCTCGGCGAACAGCCGGGCGAAACCGCGCAGCACCACGAAGGCGAACAGGGAGATCAGCAGGATGCAGACGATGGCGCCGAATTCTTCGCCGGTGACGGAGAAGACGAAATCGGCATGGGCGTCCGGCAGATAGGCTTTCACCTGACCTTCGCCGGGGCCGGTGCCGAGCAGACCGCCATTACGGAAAGCCTCCAGCGAGCGTTCGACCTGGTAGCTGTCGCCGGCGGCGGGATCGAGGAAGCGGTTGATCCGGTCGTTTACGTGCGGGAACAGGAAATAGGCCGCGACCATCCCGCCGGCACCGCACAGCATGGCGCCGCCGACAAACATCATCGGCAGACCGGCCAGGAAGAACTGGCCGAACCAGACGAGAGAGATCACCACGGTCTGCCCGAGATCCGGCTGCATAAGCAGGAGAGAGATGACGACGCTGTACAGGACGATGGCGATCCACTGCCCCGGAAAACCGTTATCCTTGCGCCATTCGGAGAACATCCAGGCGGCCACGACAGCGAAGCAGGGCTTCAGGAATTCCGAGGTCTGCAGCGAGAAGCCGCCGATCGAGAGCCAGCGCCGGGCGCCCTTGATCTCGGCGCCGAACATCAGGGTCAGGACCATCAGGCCGAGGCAGCCGATGAAGCCGACGACCGCGATCCGGCGGACCTGCAGCGGCGTCATCAGCGAGCAGACGAACAGAATGCCGGCAGCGACCGGCAGCAGCATCAGCTGGCGGCGCACGAAATGGTAGCTGTCGAGCCCGATGCGTTCCGCCACAGACGGGCTGGCGGCAAAGATCATCAGAGCGCCGAACAGAATGATCAGCAGCAGGGCGCCGGAGGTCCAGCGGTCCACGGTCCACCACCAGCGACCGAGGATGCTTGTATCGGTGCGGGCGATCGAGCTCATGGCCGTGCCTCCCCGCATTTTGCGCCGGAGGTCAGCTGCAGTACCTGGTCACGGAACCGGTCGCCGCGCTGCTCGAAATTGTCGAACTGGTCCCAGGAGGCGGCGGCGGGGGACAGCAGCAGCGTCGCGCCGTCCAGATGCTCTGTCTTGGCCATCTGGTGCGCGGCCGCGACGGCCTTGTCGAGCGTGCCGCAGGATGTGTGCGGGACGGCTTCACCCAGAGTCTCGCCGAATTTGGCTGCGGACTCGCCGATCAGGAAGGCGTGGCGGATGCGCGGGAAATAGGGTTTCAGCGGCGCGATACCGCCTTCCTTGGCCAGGCCACCGGCGACCCAGTAGATCGGCGCGTAGCAGCCAAGCGCGCGTTCCGTCGCATCGGCATTGGTCGCCTTGCTGTCATTCACATAGCGGACACCGCCGCACTCGGCGACCAGCTCCTGACGATGGGCAAGGCCGGGGAAACTGTCGATCGCCTTGGCAATCACGTCTCCGGCGATGCCGGCGGCGCGGGCCGCGGCAAAGGCGGCTGCGGCATTCTGGTGGTTGTGCGCGCCGGGAAGGGTGCGCGCGGCGGCCAGATCGTGCAGAATTTTGTCGCCCTCGACGAGCCGGGTGCCGGCCGAGAGGATATCGGCGGTTTCGTTGTCGTTGCCTGAAATCCGGATCACCTGTGCCAGCGTGTCCGCGATGGCGGCGGCATCGGCATCGTCGATACCGACAATCGCCGTCGCGCCCGCTGCCTGATTGGCGAAGATCCGCTGCTTCGCGGCGATATAACCCGCCAGCCCGCCATGCCGTTCCAGATGGTCCGGCGAGATGTTCAGCAGAATGGCGATATCCGGTGCCAGCGACGGCGTCAGCTCAAGCTGGTAGGAGCTAAGCTCCAGGATATAGGTGCCGTCCGCACCGAGCGGCGCGAAGGACAGCACCGGGGTGCCGAGATTGCCGCCGACTTCGGCCTGCTTTCCTGCGGCCTTGAAGATGTGGCCGATCAGCGCCGTCGTGGTGGATTTACCGTTCGTCCCGGTGATGGCGACGATTTTGGCGTCCGGGCATTCCGCCAGCAGCAGTTCGACATCGCCGATGATGGCGATGCCTGCCGCCCTGGCGTGCGCGGCGGCCGGGTGCGGCGCCGGATGGGTATGCGGGATGCCGGGGCTGAGCACGAGAGCGTCAATGCCGTTCCAGTCCGCCTGATCCGGGTTTTCGATCCTCGCGCCTAGGCGTGCGGCCTCGGCGCGCCGGTCTTCCCGGTCGTCCCAGGCAATGACGATCGCGCCGCCGGCGACAAGCGCCTCGACCGTGGCCAGCCCGCTGAGGCCGAGCCCCATGACGAACAGGCTTTTACCGGATTTGCTGCGGCAGACGATCATCGCTCCTACCTCAGCTTCAGGGTGGAAAGGCCGATCAGCGCCAGGATGACGGCGATGATCCAGAACCGGATGACGATGGTCGGCTCCGCCCACCCCTTCTTCTCGAAGTGATGGTGCAGCGGGGCCATGCGGAAGACGCGCTTGCCGGTCAGCTTGAAGGAGGCGACCTGGACAATCACGGAAGCGGTTTCCAGCACGAACAGCCCGCCGATGATGGCGAGCACCAGCTCGTGCTTGGTGACGATGGAAATGGTGCCGAGCGCGCCGCCGAGGGACAGCGAGCCGGTGTCGCCCATGAACACCATGGCCGGCGGGGCATTGAACCAGAGAAAGCCAAGCCCGGCGCCGAGCAGGGCGCCACAGAACACGGCAAGCTCGCCGGTTCCCGGGACATGGTTGATCTGCAGATAGTTGGCGAAAACCGCGTTGCCGGTCAGATAGGCAATCAGTGCGAAGCACAGGCAGGCGATCATCACCGGGACAATGGCGAGGCCGTCGAGCCCGTCGGTCAGGTTCACGGAGTTGGACGCGCCGACCATGACGAAGATGGCGAAGGGCGCGAAGAACCAGCCGAGATCGATCAGCACGTCCTTGAAGAACGGAACGGCGAGCCCGTTGGCCAGATTGGCCGGCATGCTGTCCTGGATCATCAGGACGGCGATCACGGAAATGACGATCTGCCCGAGCAACTTGATCTTGCCGGGAAGGCCCTTGGTGTTGCGCTTGGTCAGCTTCAGGTAGTCGTCGGCGAAGCCAAGCAGGCCGAAACCGCCGGTAACGACCAGAACCGCCCAGATGAAACCGTTGCTGAGATCTGCCCAGAGCAGTGTGGATACCGAGAGGGCGATCAGGATGAGCAGGCCGCCCATGGTCGGCGTGCCTTTTTTCGTCAGCAGGTGGCTTTCCGGGCCGTCCTCGCGGATCGGCTGGCCTTCGCGCTGCTTGCTGCGCAGCCAGTCGATCAGCCAGGGACCGAGCACGAAGCCGATCAAGAGCGCGGTCATGATCGCGCCACCGGTCCGGAAGGTGAGGTACCGGAACAGGTTGAAGATCTGATATTCGTCGGCGAGAGGGACGAGCAGGTTATAAAGCATGGTGCTCCCCTAGCCTCCGTAAGCCGCGCTGGGCGGCGTCATCTGGTTGGAATTGGCGATGTCGCGGATGGCACCGACAATCGGTGCCATGGCCATGCCGAGAGAGCCCTTCACCAGGACCACGTCGCCTTCGCCAAGAGTGTCGATCACCTGCGAGACGATCTCGTCCGCAGTGGCTCCGTGCCCGCCGGACAGCATCGGCGGCAGGTTGCGCCCCATGCGGTCCATCATCGGGCCGACCGTGAAAACGAGATCGGCGGAAGCGCAGACCTTCGCCAGCAAATCGAGGTGCAGGAAGTCGGATCGCTCTCCGAGCTCCAGCATGTCGCCGAGAATGGCGATCCGGCGACCTTGGCCTTTAGGCTTGGTCATCGAGAGCACTTCGAGAGCGGCGGTTACGGAGGCCGGGCTGGCATTGTAGCTTTCGTCGATCAACAGAAGGCCGTCTTCGCCGAAGGCGATTTCTTCCTGACGACCGCGCCCGGCTTTCGCCGTTACGTCCCGGATGGCCCTTGAGGCCTTGTTGAGATCCAGGCCAAGCGCGTGAATGCAGGCCAGCACACCGACCGAATTGAAGGCCCAGTGCATGCCGATGCCGTCGATCCGGTAGACCAGTTGTCTGCCGTCAACCCGGACGACGATGTTCGAGCCGTCGGACCCGCATTCAGCGCCGATCAGGCGGACATCCGCATCCTCGCTGCGCCCGAAACTGACGATCCGGGCGCCGGTGGCCTCGGCCTTGTCGGCGCAGAAATAGAAATGCGCGTTGTCCCGGTTCAGCACCGCGAGACCATTATCCTTTTCCAGACCTTCGAAGATCTCGGACTTGGCTTCGGCGATCTGTTCGAGGTCGCGGAAATGCCCGATATGGGTTTCCTCGACATTGGTGATGATGGCGAGGTCGGGCCGGACCAGGCGGGTCAGGTCGGAGATTTCGCCGATATGGTTCATGCCGAGCTCGAGCACGGCATACTCCGCGTCCCGCGGCAGCCGGGAAAGGCTGAGCGGCGCTCCGATATGATTGTTCAGGTTTCCGGCGCTGGCATGCACCGAGCCGAAGACGGAAAGTGCCGCCGCCAGGGAATCCTTGGTGCCGGTCTTGCCGACGCTGCCGGTCACGGCCAGCACGGTCGCCGATGAGCGGGCGCGAGCCGCCTTGGCGATATCCCACAGACCGGCCAGAACGTCTTCGACCAGGAGAAGGGGCGCATCGCCGTTCAGCCCGTTTGGAACGCGGCTGACCAGCGCTGCCGCTGCACCGGATTGAAGGGCGGTGCCGACATAATCATGGCCGTCGACCCGCTCGCCCGGCAGGGCGACGAACAGGCAACCCGGCGTTACTTTGCGGCTGTCGATAACCAGGTCCGTAATCTCGAAGGCGGGCCCATGAAGGGTGCCGCGCGTCGCCTTGACCAACTCGTCCGATGTCCAAAGCGAAGCGGTCATCGAACTTCCCCCAGGAGAGCTGATACGACGGCGCGCGCGGCGTCTCTGTCGTCGAAGGGCCGGGTTTCGGTTCCGACGATCTGATAGGTTTCGTGACCCTTGCCGGCGATGATCAGGGCATCGCCCGGCTGCAAGGCCTTGATGGCAGTGGAAATGGCGGTTGCCCGGTCGCCGATTTCGTTCGCGCCGGGGCAGGCGGCCATGATTTCGGCACGGATCTTCGCCGGGTCTTCCGTCCGCGGATTGTCGTCTGTCACATAGACATGATCGGCAAGGTCGGCAGCGGTCCTGCCCATGATCGGGCGTTTGCCTGTGTCCCGGTCGCCACCGCAGCCGAAAACCACATGTAATGCGCCGATGACGTGCGGGCGAACTGCCGTCAGCACGGTTTCCAGTGCTTCGGCCTTGTGGGCGTAATCGATGAAGATCGGCGCGCCGTTCGGGTGCCGGACGGCAAGTTCGAGGCGGCCGCGCACACCGGCGAGGGCGGGCAGGCAATCGAAGACCTTCGCTGCATCGACACCGGAGGCGATGACGATCGCGCTTGCGGCAAGGGCGTTCATGGCCTGGAAGGCACCGATCAAAGGCAGCTCGACGGTGCGCTCCTGGTCGGCGAAAGCGATGGTCAGGTGCTGGCCGGTAGCGGTCGGCTCACGCCGGATCAGCCGGAGATCGGCGTCCGGAGCGGTCCCGAAGCGGATTGTCCTGAGGCCGCGCTTGGTCGCTATGGCTGCTATTCCGGCGCTTTCCGGAGAATCCGCATTCAGGATGACCGTTCCGTCCGCCTGCAAAACCCGTTCGAACAGACCGGCCTTTGCCTTCAGATAGGAGGCCATGTCCTTGTGGTAGTCGAGATGCTCGTGGCTGAGATTGAGGAAGGCCGCGATGCCGACCTTCACGCCATCGAGGCGGAACTGGTCGAGCCCGTGGCTGGAGGCTTCCATAGCCAGATGGTCGATGCCACGATCCGCAAGGTTTGAGAGCGCGGCATGCAGCTGCACCGGGTCCGGCGTGGTCAGGCCGGGGCCGTCCGTGCCGTCGTCGGTGGTGATGCCGAGGGTGCCGAGGCTGGCGCTTTTCTTGCCGAGTGCGGCCCAGATCCGGCGGGTGAATTCGGCCGTCGAGGTCTTGCCACTGGTGCCGGTGATGGCAGCGACGGTGCCCGGCTGCTCGCCATAGAACCTGGCGGCCATCAGGGCGAGGCGCCGGCGCGGGTTATCGTCGGCAATCACGGCAACTGTGTCTTCGCCCGCATCCGTACCGTCTTCCGCCAGCACGGCAACGGCACCACGGCGCACGGCGTCGCCGATGAACTTGCGGCCATCGAGCGAGCTGCCGCTGAGTGCGGCGAACAGGTAGCCGGGCTGAACCTGACGGCTGTCGGCGGTCAGTCCCGAGACGTCACGCTCCAGCGCGCCCGATGCCAGCAAGGCGGCGGTGCGCGGGTCGTGGCGGATCAGATCGCCATTTATCAGCTCAGAAAGACGCAAGTGCCTTTTTCCCCTTGGTTTGAGGGATCTTCACCATCAAAGAGCGGCGAATTTCGGGCGCTTCTTCATCCACCGGCGTCACATTCAGGAACGGAGCTGCACGCTCGACGATGCGTTTCACGGCCGGCGCGGCAACCCAGCCACCGGTGGCGTAGCCGTAGGAGCTCTTGTTGCCTTTCGGCTCATCCACCATGGCCAGCACGACATAGCGCGGGTCGTTCACCGGGAATGCGGCGACGAAAGAGGAGAGCAGGGCCTTGCGCTGATATCCGCCGCCCCGTCCTGGTTTCTCAGCCGTGCCGGTCTTGCCGCCGACCAGATAGCCTTTGGCGTTGGCGTTCCGTCCGGTGCCTTTTTCGACCACCAGCCGCAGCAGGCGGCGCATGGCGATGGAGGTCTTCTCCGAGATCACCCGTTCGCCAACAAGCATTTCCGTCGTGTCCCGGCGAAGCAGCGTCGCCGGGTGGCGGACACCGCCATTGACGATGCTGGCCACGCCGTTCGCCAGCTGGATCGGGCTGACCGCGATGCCGTGACCGAAGGAGATTGTCATGGTGTTGATCGGGCGCCACGGGCTGGGAGCCAGCGGGCGGCCGCGTTCCGGCAGCTCGACTGCCGATGCTTCGAGGAAGCCAAGCCGTTTCATGAAGGCTTTCTGGCGATCGCCGCCGACATCCAGAGCCATCTTCACGGAGCCGATATTGGACGAGTACATGAAGATTTCCGGCACCGACAACCAGCGATTCTTGGCGTGGTCGTCATTGATGGTGAAGCGGGCAATTCGGATCGGCTTGCTGGCGTCATAGCCGTTGCGCATCGTCGTGGTGCCGTAATCGAGCGCCATTGCGGTGTTAAAGATCTTGAAGGTCGAGCCCATCTCGTAAACGCCGAGCGTGGCCCGGTTGAACATCGCGTCGTCGGAGATCTGGTCCCGGCGGTTCGGGTCGAAATCCGGCAGCGAGATCATGGCGACGATTTCGGAGCTGTTGACGTCCATGACGATGCCGGCAGCGCCGATGCCGTCGAAGGCGTCGATCTGGGTCTGCAGCTCTTCACGCAGGATGTGCTGGATCCGGATATCGATAGAGAGACGCAGCGGATCGGAGCCGTCGCGCAGCATGGAATCGAAGTTTTTCTCGATACCGGACAGGCCGACATCGTCGAAGCCGGCGCGGCCGACGATATGGGCGGTCAGCGGGCCCTGCGGGTAGATCCGCTTCGACTCGTTCTGGAAATAAAGACCGGGAATACCGAGCTTGTTGACCGCATATTGCTGGCGCGGCGTCAGGTTGCGCTTGATCCAGGTGAAGCGCTTCTTGTCGGAGAACTTTGCGATCAGGTCGGCATGGCCCAGCTCCGGCAGGACAGTGCGGAGTTTTGCCGCCGACTCTATCGGGTCCATGATGTATTTCGGATCGGCATAGAGCGACGGCACGTTCAGCGTGGTCGCCAGCAGCATGCCGTTGCGGTCCACGATGTCCGCCCGTCCGGTCTTGTGGGTCAGGGTGCCGCGCTCCTCGGCGAGCCGGGGCTCTTCAGCCCGCTCGAACACGGAAACGTCGATCACCCGCGCGGCGATCACGCAAAAGGCCAGCGCGAAGACCGTGCCGGCGATCAGCAGTCGGGTGCGGCCCTGTTCAAGAGCCTGCTTGCCGCTGCCCTCGAACTTCAGGGTTTTCTCCGGAACCGGAATATCCGCCGCATTGAGCCGTGTATGGGTCATCACTGGGCTCCCGCTTTGATCGAGACAGGCCGGATCATCGGCAGGATGATGCCGTTGCCGCCGCGGTTGGCGAGGGCCAGGTCGTCCGGTTCGCTCAGCAGCTGCGGCAGCATGTCGAGAGAGGTCAGCTGCAGTTGATTGGCTGCCCGGCTTTCGCTGAGTTCACGGATCAGGTGCTCCAGCCGGTCCGGCCGGTTGAGGTAGCTCCATTCCGCGTTCAGAACCTGGATCGCTTCCTGGTCTGCGAGGATTTCCCGGTGCAGCGCGTTAAGCCGGTCTTCGCGCTCCTGCACCTCGTGCTTGATGAGGAAGAGCGAGATACCGGCGCAGGTGGCGAGCAGCAGCCAGAGTGTCATGGAGCGCCGCATCATGCCGCCTCCCGGTCCCAGGCCGGTGCATCGGTGCGTTCGGCGACGCGCAGGCGGGCGGAGCGGGCGCGCGGGTTGCGCTTCTCTTCTTCCTCGCCGGGGCCGATCGGCTTGCGGGTGATCTCGATGAAGGACGGTGCCGGGCCGGTCTGGCCGGTTTCCGGGATATGGCGGGACGGCCGTGCGGTCTTGCCGGCGCGGGTGCGGATGAAGGTCTTTACCCGGCGGTCTTCCAGGCTGTGGAAGGAAACGACGGCAAGACGCCCACCCGGGTGCAGCAGGCGCTCGGCGGCTTCAAGGCCGCGATCGAGTTCGCCCAACTCGTCATTCACATAGATGCGCAGTGCCTGAAAGGTCCGGGTGGCGGGATCGATGCCTTCCCGGCCCTTGACGCGGGTGCGCGGCACCACCCCGCGGACGATCTCAGCAAGCTGGGATGTCCGCAGGATGGCGCTGCCTGTCCGTGCCAGGACGATGGCTTTGGCGACACGGCGGGAAAGCCGCTCTTCGCCAAGTTGGTAAATCAGGTTCGCGAGGTTTTCTTCGGTCTCGTTGTTCACAACGTCGGCCGCGCTCGGCCCGGACTGCTCCATCCGCATGTCGAGCGGGCCATCCTCGCGGAAGGAGAAGCCGCGCTCGGCCTCGTCGATCTGCGGTGAGGAGACGCCGATATCGAGGGCGACGCCGTCGACCGTCTCGATGCCGGCTTCGCGCGCCAGGGTGTCCATGTCGCCGAACCGGCCTTCAAGCAGCATCAGCCGGTCGCCGAAGCGTTCTTTCAGGGCGGCACCGCGCTTGATGGCGTCCGGGTCGCGGTCGATCGCCACGACACGGCAATCCGCGGCTTCCAGGATCGCGGTGGTGTAGCCGCCGGCGCCGAAGGTGCCGTCGAGAAAGGTTTTGCCGTCGGCAATGTTCAGGGCGTCGACAACCTCGTCGCGCAGGACCGGGATATGGACCGCGCCACTCACGTGTCTCTCCCGCGGCCGACCATGGGCAGGGTGATGCCGCGGTCGCGGGCCCGCTGGCGCTTTTCGGTCCGGTGTGCCTCGTAGGCGTCCGGCTGCCAGAGCTGGAAGCTCTTGCCGAGGCCGACGAACATGATGGTGTCGGAGATGCCCGCATAGTCGAGCAGATCCTGCGGCATCATCACCCGGCCATCGCCGTCAATGGTGAGCTGCCGCGCGTCGGCCAGGATTGTCTGGAGATCTTCCGCTTCTTCGGAGAAGGCGTCGAGCCGGTCGATGGAGTCGACCATTTCCTGAATGCGCTCGTCACCGCAGCCGTCGATGCAGGGATGTTTGAAGGACGGGTAGAGGATCAGGCCCGAGGAAGCCTGCCGCTCGAGAACGCTGCGAAACGATGCCGGAACGGACACGCGTCCCTTCCGGTCAACCTTGTTCGCAAATGTGGACAGAAAAACTGCCACGACTTCCCCCGTTCTCGACCGACACCCCACCCGCTGGACTGCCGTTCCACCCGAAAGACACCGGACCCTCCATCGGTCTTGTGTCTGCCCCTTTCCGGTCCGCCGGACCCGCCGCGATGGAGCGGGCATGGGTCTGGTACGGTCCCGTATGGGATTACATGGGATACCATGGGTTAAAGTGGAGTGCAATGGGAATGAGCTGAAAAAACCGTGCAATTCCGGGGCTTTTCTAAGGTTTTCGAACTAATTCAAAAGAAAGCTTCAGAACTCGCGGATGTGCGGCATGTTTTTGGTTAATGCGCGTGCTTCAAGTGACTTGAAATCGCGGGAAAACCTTAATGTTCGTGATTTGTTCTCGTCGGCTTTGACTTGTGCGTACTGTGCGAAAACCCGCAATGCAGGCGCCGGGGCAAGAAAATGCCGGGGCTGATGAGGAAGGATCAGGCGGTCTATAAGCCGGGTTCTGTCCAGTGCCCGAAAGCACTTGTATGGCCATTCCTCTGGGACGGTCGTTACCGACCGCCTCGCGCGACCTACCCGGATGACGATGCGAAAACTCACCTGCCGCCACCTCGCGGCGCGACCGGCCATCCCTATTTGGTCTTGCTCCCGGTGGGGTTTACCATGCCGCGTCCGTTGCCGTCCGCGCGGTGCGCTCTTACCGCACCCTTTCACCCTTACCCGTCGGCCGAAGCGGACGGGCGGTTTGCTTTCTGTGGCACTTTCCCTAGGGTCGCCCCCGCCGGGCGTTACCCGGCACCGTGTCTCCGTGGAGCCCGGACTTTCCTCCAGCGGCTTGCGCCGCCAGCGGCCATCCAACCGCCTGATCGGCGCAACAGATAGAGCCGGGGAGAGGGGCGGTCAAGCGGCGGCGTCACCGTTGCGAAAATAGTGTCGGTCCCGGGGGATAGTGCCGGGCCGTGCTTTCCTAGAGTGGGCGGCATTGATTCAGAAGGCGGACGGCGGCATACCTTGGGCCGGATCGCTGCACATCCTCCATTGAAAGCCCGAGGTCACCGCCATGTCCGCCAACAGTCAATCCGCCGCCAAAGCGCTGGTACTGCGTTACTACGATGCCTTCAATGCCGGCGACGTGCCGGGAATGCTGGCCTGCCTCTCTGACGATGTCGCGCATGACGTCAACCAGGGCCCGCGCCGGGAGGGCAAGGCTCTGTTCGCGGAATTCTGTGCCCACATGTCCCGCTGCTATCGGGAGCAGCTATCGGACATTGTCATTATGGCCTCGGACGACGGCAGCAGGGCGGCGGCCGAATTCACGGTCAGCGGCACCTATCTGGCGGATGACGAGGGGCTGCCGGCCGCAAACGGCCAGACCTACAGGCTGCCCGGCGGTACTTTCCTCGATATCAGTGACGGCAAGATCTCGCGAGTGACCACTTACTATAATCTTGAGGACTGGATCGCGCAGGTGGCTGGGACCGGGGCATGAGTGTAGTGCTTTCCGTTCTGACCCCCGAAAGCCCGGGCTTCACGGAAGCGGTCGAGCAGGTCGCGGCGCTGCGCATCGCCGTGTTTCGGGAATGGCCTTACCTCTATGACGGAACGCTTGAATTCGAGCGCTGGTACATCGCCAAGCTTTCAGAAGCCGAGGGGGCGATCATCGTCGCCGCGAAGGACGGCGCTGCCGTTATCGGTGTCTCCACGGGGATGCCGCTGCTGTCCGAGCATGAGGAGCTGATCGGCCCTTTCAGTGAATACGGTTTCGATCCGGCCGAAGTCTTCTACGGCGCGGAAACGGTGACGCTGCCGGAATATCGCGGCCGTGGCCTCTACCGGGAGTTCCTGGAACGCCGCCGTGAGCATGCGAGGCGTCTGGGCGGATTTCGCTGGGAGACGTTCTGCGGCGTCGTTCGGCCCGCCGATCACCCGCTCCGGGACCACGCGGCCCGCCCGGTGGAGGCGGTCTGGGAGCGGCTCGGCTACCGGCGCATCGAGGGCCTGACGACGGGCTTCAGCTGGAAAGACCTGGATCAGGAAGAACAGAGCGAAAAGCCGATGCAATTCTGGGTCCGGGAGCTTTGATGAGCAGGGTGCGAAAGTTCACGGTCGCCTCCGCCCAATATGGTATCGGCCGGCCAAAGAGTTTCGATGACTATGCCGGGCGCATCACCGCGAAGGCGGAAGAAGCCGCGCGTGGCGGAGCGTCTCTGCTGATGTTCCCGGAATATGGCGCGATGGAACTGGCCTCGATCTGCGGCGAGGCGGTGGAAGCGGACCTGCAGGGACAGATCGATGCGCTGGATGAACTGGCCCCGAAGGTGGACGCCCTGCATCAGGAACTCGCGGCAACGCATGGCCTGCATATTCTGGCCGCGTCCCTGCCGGTACGGGTACCGGGCCGGGAGTTGCCGGTGAACCGGGCGCGTCTGTTCGCGCCGAACAGACGCTACGGGCATCAGGACAAGATCATCATGACCCGCTTCGAGCGGGAGGAATGGGCGATTGGCGGCGGTGACGGGCTGTCGGTATTCGAGACCGATCTCGGCTGCATCGGCGTTGCCATCTGTTACGACTGCGAATTCCCGCTGCTGGTCCGCACCATGGTCGAGGCCGGGGCGGAGCTGATCCTGATCCCGAGCTGCACGGACACCTTGCGCGGACATGGCCGGGTCCGTGTCGGCGCCATGGCCCGGGCGCTGGAAAGCCAGTGTTACGCTGTCGTCAGCCCGACCGTCGGCAAGGCGCCCTGGTCACCATCCGTCGATATCAATCGCGGCGTCGCCGGCGTCTACGGCCCGCCCGATATCGGCTTTCCGGAGACGGGCATTGTCGCCGAAGGCAGGTTCGACGAGGACATGCTGCTCTTTGCCGAAATCAATCTCGACCTGGTGACCGAAGCACGTCGGGCCGGGCAAGTGCTGAATCATCAGCACTGGGTCGAGCAACCGGGCGCCGACCTCTGGCCAATCCCGCCGGTCCGGACAGTGGATTTGTTGTCTCCCTGTCAATGAAGCCAATAGGGCCTAGAACCGGTCCGGTGCCTCATCCCGTAATCTAGGTAGCAAAGGCTTCAGGCGCAGTCTGCGTAGGAGCAGCCGGCAAGGGATCCACCAACATACATTCGATTGGGTAGATCCCGGTGGCTCCGACTTGAGCTGCCAGCTTCTCGACCTAAAGCGTGTCTACCGCAGCGGTACGGATCTTTGGCCAGGTCTCCTTGGCTCCGACCAGGACCGCCTCTTTGTTTTCGAGGTACTTTTGGAAAATCGCCTCGTTGACGAACAGATAGAGCTTGCCGTCGACGATGTCGGCATAGCGGACGTCTCCGTCCAGCTTTTTGCCGAGCGACACGCCAAGTGCACAAAAGCCCCCGTACTGCGGCAGAAAGGCCTGCGGATCGCTCTTGAAACGATCTCGTGTTTTGGCCGAGGCGAAGTAGTAGTCGACGCCGTCATGCGCGGCCGTGAAATCGGCGGAACCGAGTCTCGCTGCCTCTCCGCCGAATAGGGACGTTGGATCGATGCCGTGGACACCGAGCGGGTTGCCGGTCAGCGTCAGGCCGTTCGAGACGTTGTATTCGTCAGCCGCATACGCCGCTGACGCGTAGAGTGCCAGGCCATAGAAGATTAGTGCGGCTGTGGCGTAGGTCAGGACCGTTTGTCTCCGAATCATCTTACTGTTCCTTCTTGTGATCGTTTTGGAAGTGCTTGTGCAGGGGAAGGGCCGGCGCCGGGGAAGGATCGGCGCCAGCGTGGTTTAGCTGCCGTTGGTCATCCGCTTGACGGCGTCATCCGTCCACCAGACAGCATTCGCCACCATTCGGAAGTTGATGATGGCGGCGAGGTAGCCGTCTCCTTCCGGAACTTTTGCGCCCGCTGTCGCATCGCGGACGACGGCGACTTCGTAGCCGAGTTCAAGAAGGTCGTAGAGATGCGCTTGGGTGCAGAGGTTCGCCGACATGCCGGCGAGGATCACCTTGTCGATCCGGCGCTTGCGAAGCTGAAGATTGAGGTCGTTCTGCGCCGGGCTATAAACCTTGTGCGGCGAGCAGACAATTGTCTCGCCATCTTCGATGTACTTCTTGTACTGGGGCATCCAGTCGGCGCCGGATCCTTCGAAGTTTTCCAGGTTCAGCGGGCCGAGCCGGTCAAACATCCCGATCGAGTGCATGGTCTTTTCCAGCGTGCCTTCGAATTGCCACTTGTGATCATGCGGGTAGTAGTAGTGAGGAGAGATGAAAACCGGTATGCCGGCTGACTTTGCGGCGATGAACAGGCGCTCGATGTTATCGACCGTTCCCTGTTCGGTGACGCTTTCGCCGACGACCCCCCAGGTGACGCCTTTTTCCGAGAGGAAATCGACCTGAGGGTCCGTCACGACAAGGGCGGTTCGACCTGGTTCGATCGTCATATCGATCTGGGGTAGGCCTGGATTCTCCGGATCGGCGTAGGTGGCGCGTGCCTGCTCGGTGGCTGCCAATGCGGTGCTGCTGGCACCGACGGCACCGACAACAGTAGCTCCTGCGGCGCCGGCCAACAGACGGCGACGTGCCAAATCGACATGTTCATGGGTGATGTCGCAGCCACAGTTGTGATCGTGCTTGCTGTTCATATCTGAACTCCTTGTTTGTGATCTGGCCAGGGAGGCAGCACACCGCACCGGCCGGCTGAAGAAACCGGCGGTTGTCGCCGGACAAACCCATCCCGTTCGCGGGCGAGGTTCGTCCGCGGCGGATTGGGAGATCGATATTTCTGGTAGGCCGCTGCTACGCGGCCGGATCTGAAGTCTTGGCTAGAGTCTCAGTGTCGAGAGCCCGGCGTGGTCTTGGGGTCGTGGCCCTTGCCGCCACCTGAATAGCCGCTGGGACTCGCTGATCGGCAGCTCATTGATGGATGCGATCCGTTGCCGCATCAGTCCATCGGGTGCGAACTCCCAGTTCTCATTGCCATAGGCCCGGAACCAGAAACCACTGTCGTCGCGATACTCGTAGGCGAAGCGGACCGCGATGCGGTTGTCTCGAAACGCCCACAATTCCTTGATGAGACGGTAGTCCAACTCGCGCGACCATTTCCGAGTCAGGAACTCTACAATTCTGTCACGCCCCTCGAAGGTCTCCGCCCGGTTTCGCCATCGGCTATCTGGCGTATAGGCAAGCGCCACTTGCTCTGGAGATTGGCCGTTCCAGGCATCTTCGGCCTTCCGCACCTTTAATGCGGCCGTCTCCTCGTTGAATGGGGGAAAGGGTGGGCGGCTCATTGATTGCCTCCTGTTACTGGCTGAAAAAGATGTTCCGTCAGGCGGCGTTTGCGTCGACGATCGGAAAGTCGATCGGCGTGCTGAATGCTTCGTTGAGGTAGTTGGTCAGCGTGTTCAGGGCGACATGCGCCACGATTTCAACGAGCTCGCCGTCGCTGTATCCCGCGGCTCGGACAGCCGATACGTCGTCGTCGCTCACATGACCGCGCTGGTTAACCAGAGCCACGGCGAAACGAATTGCCGCATCGGCTTTGGGGTCGCTGGAGGATCCTGCGCGGTTTGCGGCGATCTCCGCATCATCGAGTTTGGCGAGGTTCTTGGCGAGATAGGTATGGGCCGAGAGGCAATAGGCGCAGCCGTTGATCTGGGCCACGGCAAGCGCGATCCGCTCCCGCGTCTGAGGCTTGAGCGCTCCTTTCGCAAGGGCACCGTTGAGGCCCAGAAAGCCTTCGAGGGAGGCCGGGCTGTTAGCGGTCAAGCGGAAGAGGTTCGGAACGCTGCCAAGCATCTTTTCCACTCCTTGCAGGAAGGGCTGTGCAGCGGCGGGGGCGCCGTCGATCGAGGCGGGAAACTGAAGTCGGGTCATCATTGGCTCCTTGGACATACGCAAGTGCGCGTCGTTTCGATGATTGGAGATATACAGACCTGTCTGTCTATTATCAAGATAAATTTTTTTGAGAAGATTCTTAGAACCTCTTGCAGAGGTGATCATAGGCGCTCAAATTAGACAGACCTGTCTGATAAAGCGCTGTGCTTTGGGAAGGAGCCAACATAGTGACTTCGCGCCGCGATGACCTGATCGATACTGCCCTGCGACTGTTCTATACCCAGGGCTTCCACGCCACCGGGATCGATAAGGTCTTGGCCGAATCCGGAGTGGCCAAGATGACGCTCTACAAGCATTTCAAGTCGAAGGACGAACTGATCCTGGCGGTTCTGAATCGGCGAGACGAGCAGTTCCGCAATTGGCTGATGGGTGAGATGGAGAAGGTCTCATCCAATCCGCGTGAGCGCCTGATCGCCATGTTCGACGCCCTCGAGATCTGGTTCCGGGGGCGAGCCTTTAAGGGGCTTGGCTTCTCCGGCTGCGCCTTCATCAACGCTTCAAGTGAATTCGGCGATCAGGAGCACCCAGCCCACCGCATATCGAGTGAGCATAAGCGGCGTATTGTCGATTATCTGACGAAGGTTTGCGCTGATGCTGGCGCCCGAAATCCATCAGAGCTGGCCGAGCAACTTGCCCTTCTAAAAGAAGGCGCGATCGTCACCGCTCATGTCCGTGGCATATCGGAGGCCGCCCGTACCGCAAAAACGATAGCTGAAGGATTGATTGCTGCGGCTATCGGCGGCCAACCGTCAACCGAGAAGTAGGTGCGCGCGTTTCCTGCCGACCGTCACTTAGTCTGCAGTCTCGCAGTATCTTCTAACCTGAGCCCCACAAATCCCAACATATTTCGCGGAGAGCCCGCCCTCTGAGATGAAACGGGTTTACGGCGAAAGCAGTCGTGCGCTTCAGTCATTTGACGGAATACAATCCAGACAACGCAACCATCCAACGCATCTCTTCAACTCCCTCCTTGTCCCATATGACAACACGGCTATAACCATCCGGCAGTACTTCAGCAGCAGGACAGCACCATGAGCATGCGTGTCGGCATTGTCGGGATCAGCGGGTTTGGCGGCGGCGAGGCGTTGCGCCTGATCGCAGGGCATCCGTCGTTTGAGCTGGTCTATGCCGCGGGCGAGAGCACGGCCGGGAGCCGGTTGGTGGAGCGCTTTCCGGGTGTGCCGACCAAGCTGGCCGGGCTGGTGATCGAGAAGTGGGATCCGGCAAATCTGCCGAAGCTCGATGTGCTGTTCGCGTCGCTGCCCACGGGCGCCTCGGCCGACGCGCTGGCGCGGGTTCCCGGCGACGTGAAGATCGTCGATATTGGTGGCGACCATCGCCATGTTGAGGGCTGGGCCTATGGTCTGGCCGATGTCTGGCCCGAGAAGGTCGAGGGGCAGACCCGCGTTGCCAACCCCGGCTGTTTCCCCGCAGCGACGCTTACTGCGCTGGCGCCGCTGCTGGCCAATAAGCTGATCGAGCCCGGCAACATCATAATCGACGCCAAGACCGGAATCTCCGGTGCCGGCCGGGGCGGCTCCGACAGCAAGTTCGGCTATGCCGAGAGCAACGAGAACTTGATCCCCTACGGTCTGCTCAAGCACGTCCACATGCCCGAGATGGAGAAGACAATCGAGCTTCTGAGTGGCGGCAGCGCTGCCGGGCTGGTGTTCACGCCACATCTGGTGCCGATGACCCGGGGCGTCCTTGTCACCATGTACTGCCGCGGTAGTACCACTACGAGCGCGTGCCTGGATGCGGCCCGGAGTTTCTATGACGGGCGTTCGTTCGTCCGCGTGACCGACAAGCCGCCACAGACCAAATGGGCGACCGGCTCGAACCTTGCGTTCGTCAGCTATGCGGCCGATCCGGAGCGCAACCTGGTGATCGCGATGGGTGTGGTCGACAATCTCGGCAAGGGAGCGGCGGGGCAGGCGGTGCAGAATGCGAACCTGATCTGCGGCCTGCCGGAGGTCGCAGGGCTGGACGGCGCGCCCGTTTGGCCGTGAGAGGTCTGGTTCCGCCGCTTCGCAATCTCGCGGCAATCCGGCTCTGGCTGGGCGATTATCAGATCGCGACCTAGCGCCTTGTCGCCCCGGTTCCGGCGGGCGGGTCACTCGCCATCGGGCGGTTGCGCTGCCGCTCGCGCAGGAAGACGAACAGGCCGGACGCCATGATCAGGAAGATGCCGATCATCACTTCAAGACCCGGCAGATACCCCCAGATGGCCCAGCCCCAGAATACGGCAAGCAGCAGGCCGGTATATTCGAACGGCGCAATCGTTGCCGCGTCGGCGGCGCGATAGGCGGCAGAGAGGCAGTAGGCGACGGCGGCCGAGTTGAAGCCGAGCCCGACGAAAAGCCATAAATCGACACCTTCCGGCCAGACCCAGGCGCGGAGCAGGAAGATCAGGCTCTCGTTGTCGCTTCCTTCCGCGAAACGCCCGTCACCGGCAAAGATCCAGAACAGGCCTGCCACAACCAGGAACATGAGCTGGATATAGACCGCGAGCGCCGACGGCTTGCTGCTCATGCCGAGCTTGCGGGTCATGATCTGCATGCCGGCATAGGTTATGGCCGCGATCACCGGCAGCACGAGCACCAGGCGACTGACCCCGAGATCGTCCGTACTGGCCCAGGGGCGCTGCATGATCACCACGCCAATAAAGCCGACGAGGACGGCGCCGAGACGGAACGGTCCGACCTTTTCGCCCAGGACCGGGATGGACAGCAGGGTGATGAACAGAGGAGCGGCGAAGAAAAGCGCGGTCGCGTCTGCCAGTGGCAGCACCGCGAGGGCTGCGAAAAAGGACATGTTCGCAATCACGACAAGCAGGCCGCGCAGGGCGTGCAGCCCCGGTCTTTGGGTTTTCAGAATGTGCCAGCCGCCCTCGAACTGCACGATCACCAGGCTGAAAGCGATGCCGATCGCCGAGCGGGTAAACACCATCTGGTGTAATGGATAGCCGCCGGAGAGTTCCTTGATCAGCATGTCATTGATGGAGATCGCAAGCATTCCGACCAGAATAAGGGCGATCCCGAAGGTCGGGCGGTTGATGGCTGTCACGGATGTATCGGTCATGCGGCGGACACTAGGCTTTAAAAAACATCATGTCTTGTCCCGACGCGCCGTCTCCTTCCGGGATGCGCGACGCATGGGGGATATTCTAGAAAAACAGTCGCCAGAGCAGGGGCAGCAGGATCGCGGTGGCAAGCGCGTTCAGACCCATCGCGAGGCCGGAAAAGGCGCCGGCAACCTCGCTGACCTGCATGGCCCGGGCGGTGCCGATGCCATGCGCTGCAATGCCGATGGCGAAACCGCGTGCCGCCCAGTCCTTGAAGCGGAACAGGTCGAGCACCAGCGGGCCGATCATGGCGCCGAGAATGCCGGTCAGGATGACGAAGACGGCGGTGAGCGAGGGCAGTCCGCCAAGTTTCTCGCTGATACCCATGGCAACCGGCGTGGTCACGGATTTCGGTGCGATGGAGATCAGGGTCGCCTCGGAGACGCCGAAGGCCCAGGCGATGGCGACGGCGCTGCCGGTCGCGACCAGGGAGCCGAAAATCACGCTGAGCAGGATCGGGACCACGGCTTTGCGGATCCGCGAGACCTGCCGGTAGAGCGGAAGGGCGAGTGCGACCGTGGCCGGGCCAAGCAGGAAGTGCACAAACTGCGCGCCTTCGAAATAAACCAGATAAGGCGTTCGGGTCACGATCAGGATCACCACCAGAACAATGACCGCGATCAGCACCGGATTGACCAGCGGGTGCATGCCGAGCCGCTCATAGAGTTTCTGCCCGCCAAGATAGGCAAGCAGGGTCAGAAACAGATGCAGCAGCGGGCTCGCTGACAGGTAGACCCAGATATCGCTGAAGCCGTTCTCCATCAGACATCTCCCCCGGCGCTATCTGGACCGACTCGGGAGAATTTCTTCAGGGCGACCATGAGCAGGGCGGTGAGCACAACAGTGATGGCGCTGCTGCCGATCAGAGCGGCGGTAACACCGATCCACTCACGCTCGATCAGGCTCAGGTGGAGCATCACTCCGACACCGGCCGGGATGAACAGCAGGGACAGATTGCGGAGGAGCGTGTCGGAAACGGCGGCGACCGGCGCGGGCACCTTGCCGTGGATCATCAGGCCCGTGAACAGGATGACCATGCCGACGACCGGACCGGGCAGGGGCCAGCCGGTGGCGGCAATGAATAGCTCTCCCAGCAGCTGACAGCCGAGCAGCAGGGTAATGGCACCGATCATCGGGGACCTCCGGAGACAAAGACACTCCGGAGTCTAGCGCCGCTCTCCGGTGGTTAACAACAAACTCCCGGAGATAACGGGGTCAGGCTGCGGCGGCGAACTCTTCGGATTCCATCATCACGCAGCGGACATACTCGATTCCGGCGAAGAGGCAGGCGGCGAAACGGTGGTTGCCGTCGCACAGTCGGCCGTTGCGGATGATGATGCTCATCCGCTTCTGGTCACCGTGCCGGACCAGCCAGGCAACGCGCGCGGCATGATCCTCGGCGCACATCGGCGTGTTCGGATCGCGATTGTCGTCGGGGGCAATCAGCCGGTCTTCGGACAGCGCGCGATGGATGTCCGCATCGGTGATACGGCGCTCGCTTCCGGCCCAATAAGGATAATCCTCAAGGCCGCACTCCGTCGCCACGTCCAGTAAATCGCGCACTACCAAGCGAATGCCCATCGCCGGGTCTCCCTGCCACATCGTCGGTTTCTCATCCGGCGACGGGCGTGCACTGCTCCGGGAAGAGCAAAGGCCGTTTGCGGGGTGCGCAAACGGCCAATCGGCCCGTGTAATTGCCGCCCCCCGTATGGTCGACTGGGAGGTCGTCAGCAATTGCGTTTTATGCATAAGCCGCATGCGCTCAGAGCATAGGAAAAGGCAAAATTTAACTTGCTAAATCAATGAGCTGCCTTGCAGAGAGGGAAGTTTTTCGAGAGCGATGAAAAATGCTCTGATAGCGACAGATCGGGCGGCGGGAAAGCCTGTTGACGGGCATTCAATCCCACTTCGCTGCGGCATCCTCGTCGCTCTCTCGCGCATCCACCCATTCGGCGCCGCTGTCTTTCTCTTCAAGCTTCCAGAACGGAGCTTTGGTTTTCAGCCAGTCGATCAGGAAATGGCAGGCTTCGAAGGCTGCTTCCCGATGCGGGGAGGCGCAGGCGACAAGGACGATCTGTTCGCCCGGCTCCATTCGTCCGTAGCGATGGATGATCAGGCTCGCCTCGAGCGGCCAGCGCTGATTCGCCTCGGCCTCGATCTGTTCCAACATCTTCTCTGTCATGCCGGGATAATGTTCCAGCGTCATCGCGCCGACATGCTGGCCCTCGGCCATATCTCGTACCAGACCGACAAAGCTGGTGATGCCGCCGATATTGTGGTTCCCGGCACTGAGCGCGGAGAGTTCGGTGGCGAGATCGAAGTCTTCCTTCTGCACCCGGATCACAGCGTCAGCCCCCCGTTACCGGCGGGAAAAAGGCGACTTCGTCATTCGGGCCGACTGTTGCGTCGAGCTCGACGAATTCCTGGTTCACGGCAGCCCGCACCACCTTCATGTCCGAAAACGCGTCCTCGAAGCCGGGGCCGCGGGTCTTCAGCCAAGCCACCAGCCCCGCCACGTCTGTCACTGTCTCGGGCGGGGAGACATCTTCTTCTCCGATGCCGGTCTTGCCGCGCATCCAGGCGAAATACAAAATCTTCACAGGCCAACCTCGCTGAAGGGCAGGTAGTCGACAATATCTCCGGCTTTCACGCCGGTGCAGTCTTCCGGCAGCTCGACAAGCCCGTCGGCCGCCACCATGGAGGAGAGTATCCCGGCTCCCTCCCGATCGAACTTCACGGCTTCGAGACCGCTCGCGCCGGTGCGCTTCAGGGTGACGCGGACATATTCACGCCGGTCCTGCTTCTTCTTGTAGTCGAAGGCCGCCCGGACCGGAAACAGCGCCGGATCCGTATCCGCCGCGCCGGCGAGCCGCTGGATCAGCGGCCGGGCAACCCGGAGGAAGGTCACCATCACGGCAACCGGATTTCCCGGCAGTCCGATGAACGGCACCTTGCCGACCTGACCGAGGGCAACCGGACGCCCCGGCTTGATGGCGAGGCGCCAGAAATGCAGGGAGCCAAGGGACTCGACCGCGTTCCGCACATGATCTTCGCCACCGGTTGAAACACCGCCGGTGGTCATGATCATGTCAGCTTTCCCCGCCGCACCATCAAGTCCGTCGCGAATTGCATCGAGCCTGTCGGGCAGGATGCCCATGTCGATCACTGCGCATCCGAGCCCGCGCAGTAGAGCGGAGACGGTGTGGCGGTTGGAATCGTAGATCGTGCCGTCGGGCGCGGTCGTTCCGGGGTCGCGCACCTCGTCGCCGGTCGAGAAGATCGCGACGCGCAGTGGTTTGCATGTGTCGAGTTCAGTCAGTCCGACGGCAGCGGCAAGCCCGATATCCTGTGGCCGCAGGCGTGTGCCCGCTTCCAGAATTCGGGCGTCCTGTTTTACATCTTCACCGGCAAAGCGGCGGTTTGCGCCGCGCTTGATGCCGTTCGGAATAACGACGCGATTGCCGGAGAGGCGGCAATCTTCCTGCATCAATACTGTGTCGGGGGATGTGCCGTCCGGGCCGGTCGGCATCGGGGCGCCTGTATAGATCTTCGTCGCCGTACCGCGTTTCTGCGGGCCGTCCAGAGGGTGTCCTGCCGCGATGGTGGCGGTAACCGGCAGCACCGTATCTGCACCGTCTGCCAGATCGTCGAAATAGACAGCGAAGCCGTCCACGGCGGAATTGTCGTGTGGCGGCACGGAGCGACCGGCGATGACATCCGCTGCCAGGATACGCCCAAGGGCATCCGCGAGCGGTATGCATTCTGTGCTCACCACTGGCACCAGAATTTCCCGGAATCGGGCAAGCGCGTCCGCGACCGGGATCAACTTCCCGCCGAAGGCGAAGCAGTCATCTGTCAGTTGCGACATGGCTTACGCGGCTTTCGATAATCCAGTGAAGTCGAGAATATAGTCCGCCAGCCCGGCAATATCGTTCAAATCGAGCACGGGAACAGTCGCGGCCTCGACCGGACCGTCCGAGGCGACAGCCCGAATCAGCGGGTCGTTTGGCTGGATCAGGGGCTTGCTGGTAGCCTCCCTGAAGATTTCCAGCTTGTCGTGTGCGTGCTCCTTGAAGCCCTCGATGATGAGCAGATCGACCGGGCTCATATGCTGGACCAGCTCCTCGATAGTCGGCTCGGACGCACCACGATTCTCGTGCATCAGGGCCCAGCGGTTGGCCGACGTGACGAGCACTTCGCTGGCACCAGCGGCGCGGTGCTCAAAGGAATCCTTACCCGGTTTGTCCACGTCAAAGGCGTGGTGGGCATGTTTCATGGTCGAGACGCTGACGCCGCGGGCGACAAGTTCAGGCAACAGCTTGACGAGCAATGTCGTCTTGCCGCTGCCGCTCCATCCGACAAGGCCGAAAATTTTCATGGACGAAGTCTAGAGGGCCGGACGTGCCGGACTCAAGTCATGCATCAGCTGAAGCGCTTTTGCCGGTGCCGCCGGATTTCCTGCGGGCCCGTTCAGCCTCTGCTTCCGGGGTGACATGCAGCAGGCCGGAACGGAGATAATCATAGCCGGTGATCAGGGTCAGGATGGCCGCTGCCCACAACAGTCCCTCGCCGATCAGCACGGTAGGCAGCCATTCGGGGCCTGCCGAGCCGACAATCAGAAAGCCGAGTGAGCCGATCTGGAAGGCTGTCTTCCACTTTGCCAGCCGACTGACCGGCATCCGCACCTGGATCTCCGCCAGAAATTCGCGCAGGCCAGAGACGAGGATCTCGCGCAGCAGAATAACCAGCGCCGGCAGCAGGCCGTAGCCGGAGATATGGTCGAGTGAACACAGAATCAGCAATACGGCACCGACCAGAAGCTTGTCCGCGATCGGGTCCAGCAGGCGGCCGAAATCGGAATGCTGGTTCATCGACCGGGCTAGATAGCCATCGAGATAATCGGTGATGCCGGCGAAGGCATAGAGGCCGAAAGCGATCCAACGGTAAGTGTCCTCGCCATACCAGATGAATCCCACAATGAGGGGGATCACGAGGATACGCGACATGGTGAGCAAATTGGGGAGGCCGGTCATATCTCTGCGCTGGTCTGAAGAGTGGGCGGGACGGCGATTCCGTCCTCGTATTCCATTGCCGAGACGCTACACCAATCAGGCCTCATCATGGAAGAAATCATAGATTTTTTTGGCTACAGTTTTGCTAATTCCGTCGACGGCTTCGAGATCCTGAAGTCCGGCGCGGGAAACCTCCCGGGCGGAGCCGAAATGATGCAGCAATGCCTTCTTGCGCTTGGCACCGATTCCGGGGACCTCGTCGATTTTCGACTGGCCGATCGCCTTGGTCCGTTTCGCCCTGTGCGTCTCGATGGCGAAGCGGTGGGCTTCGTCCCGCAGGCGTTGCAGAAAATACAGCACCGGATCGTTGATCGGCAGGGAGTAGGGCGCACGCTTGCCTGAGAAGAACCGCTCCCGCCCGGCATCCCGGTCCGGCCCCTTGGCGATGGCGACAAGGGCGACATCCTCGATCCCCAGCTCGTCGAATACCTCCCGTACCGCGGTGTACTGGCCCTGGCCGCCATCGATCAACACCAGGTCCGGCCAGTTGCCGGAACTGCGGTCCGGATCTTCCTTCAGGGCCCGGCCGAAGCGGCGAGTCAATACCTGCCGCATCATGGCGTAATCGTCACCGGCCTGAACCGGCGCATCGCCGTTCTCGTCAGGCTCGACCGTCTCCGGCAGAGGCTTGTCCGCCGGTACCACATTGCGGATGTTGAATTTGCGGTAGGCGTTCTTCATCAGCCCCTCGGGCCCGGCGACGATCATGGCGCCGATCGAGTTGGTGCCCTGAATATGGCTGTTGTCATAGACCTCGATGCGTTCGGGTGGGCCGTCCAGGTCCAGTGCTTCGGCGAGACCATCCAGCAGGCGCCGTTGGGATGCGCTCTCGGCCAGCCGTCTAGCGTGGGCTTCCTTGGCGTTTGAGAGCGCGTGCTCCATCAGCTTGCGTTTGGAGCCGCGCTGCGGGCGCAATACTTCGACCCTGCGTTCGGCCTTGGTCCCGAGGGCCTCGGCGATCAGCTCCTGTTCCGGCATGTCGTGGCTGACCAGAACCAGCTTGGGCGGCGGCTTGTTGTCGTAGAACTGGCCGACGAAAGCGGCGAGGATTTCTCCGGGCTCCATGCTCTTGTCGTGGCTCGGGAAATAAGCCCGGTTGCCGTAGTTGCTGCCGCCCCGGAAGAAGAACACCTGGATGCAGGCCGATCCGCCTTCGCCATGCAGCGCCATCACGTCCGCATCCTCGACGCCTTCGACATTGATGTCCTGATGTGACTGGACGTGCGCCAATGCCCTGATCCGGTCCCGGTACCGGGCGGCGCTCTCGAAGTCGAGCGCGTCGCTTGCTTCCTGCATGCGCTCGGCGAGCTGCTGCGAGACCTTCCTGCTGGAGCCGCTCAGGAACGCCTTCGCCTGCTCGATCAGCTCGGCATAGTCTTCCTTGCTGACATAATCGACGCAGGGCGCGGCGCAGCGCTTGATTTGATATTGCAAGCAGGGACGGGTGCGGCTGGCGAATGTGGAGTCTGTGCAGTTCCGGATCAGGAAGGCGCGCTGCAGGGCGGTGATCGTGCGGTTGACCGCGCCGGCTGAGGCGAAGGGGCCGAAATAGTCTCCCTTGCGGTTGCGGGCGCCGCGATGCTTCACCAGCTGCGGCCAGTCATGATCGCCGGTCAGCAGGATATAGGGGAAGGACTTGTCGTCGCGCAGCAGCACGTTGAAGCGTGGCCGCAGCTTCTTGATCAGGTTGCTTTCGAGCAGCAGCGCTTCGACTTCGGTATGGGTGCGCACGAATTCCATGCGCATGGTCTCGCTGACCATGCGGAAGATCCGATGCGGCAGCTTGGCCGGAAAGGTGTAGTTCGCGACCCGCTTCTTCAGGCTCTGCGCCTTGCCGACATAGAGAACGTCGCCGGCGGCATCCATCATGCGGTAGACGCCAGGGGCATTGGGCAGCAGTTTGACCTGCTGCTGGATCACCCGGACGCCCCGCGTGATATCCGCTTTAGGCTCCGCAGAAGAGCTCTGTTCCGGCAGATCAGGTTCGGGTTTTATTGTTGACATAGCGCCTTTGTAACCGATCTGGTCATAGCCGGAAACGGGATGTCATCAGCAACCTCATAGCGGTTGTTATGGTTAATGCTTTAGCCTCAGACTCTATCCCCGATATTTGTGGACAAGGCTGTGAATAACTCTTGTGTGCAGGGTTCGAAGGCCCATTTTCTCTCAGTTTGGACGCATTGCTCAAAATTTGAGCATGTATATTAAGTATCTGAAATATAACAAAAATTACTCTAGGGTGCTGATTCTGATCACTATTTGTGACGGAGTCATGACCCATTCGTGTCTTTCGTGGCTATTGATGCAAAATGTGCAAAAAATTCTCCCTAACGCAGTCGTGGCTTTTCGCGCCCGGCGCACAAGGATAGGGTCGAGAAAGTTAATTTCGAGTGCGTGAGTGAAACCAGTTTTCAGATGACCAGAAACGTTGCTGAAAAACGGACCGCCCTTGTGACCGGTGGTGCCCGCCGCGTCGGTGCCGCGCTGTGCCGTGGGCTGGCCGAGGATGGCTGGCACGTAGCGGTGCACTTTAACGGCTCCGGCAAGGATGCGGAGAACCTGGTTGGCGAGATCCGTGCCGCCGGAGGCTCTGCAGAGGCCATACAGTGCGATCTCTCCGACGCGGAGGCAGTGACCCGGCTGGTTGGCCGCGCGGGCGAAGAGGGGGCGCCGCCGCTCGGCCTGCTGGTGAACAATGCCGCGCTGTTCGAGGATGACCGGCTGGATAACCTGACGGCCGAGTTGATCGACAGGCATCATGCCGTGAATGTCCGGGCGCCGGCACTTCTATCGCGTGCCTTTGCCGAAATTGTAGGCAGACAAGCTCAAGAGGGCATCAGCCCGCGCACTGATTGCTGCATCGTGAACCTGCTGGATAACAAGGTGTTCGGCCCGAACCCGGACTATCTTTCCTATTCCCTGACCAAGTTCGCCCTGCACGGGATGACGCAAATGCTGGCGATGGAACTGGCGCCTGAAATCCGGGTCGCCGGTATCGCGCCGGGCGTGACCCTGCCGAGTGGGCCGCAGACCCAAGAGGAGTTCGAGCGCTCCCAGGCGTCGCTCATGCTTGGGCGCGGCTCGACGCCTGAGCAGATCCTGGCAGCACTGCGCTTTATCCTCGCCGCACCAGCCTTCACTGGGCAATGCATCACCATCGATGGCGGTCAGGTGCTGCAAGCCATGCCGCGCGACATCGCCTTCATGGGCAATACTGAGTCTCCGGACGAGGGAGGCCGCTAGGCGTGCCGATCACGAACGCAAGAATCCTGCTGGAGAATTTCGCGGTGATCGCGGATATCGGCATCCACGAATTCGAGCGCGGCAAGCCACAGCGCGTGCTGGTCAGTGTCGAGATGGATGTCGATGTCGATCCGACCGGCGCCGCCGATTCAATCGAGCGGGTGCTTGACTACGACTTCGTCCGCACCGAGATCCTGGATCTGGTGGCGCGCCGCCGTTTCAATCTGCAGGAAACTCTCTGTCACGCCATCGTCGAAATGATCGCGGAGCGGCCGGTCGTGCGCCGGGCCCGGGTGACCACGCGCAAACCCGATGTGTACGAGGATTGCGAGGCGGTCGGCTTCAGCCTGCTGTATGAGCGCTGAGGTAACGGCCGACTAGCCGGTGATCAGTCTGGTCAGGTCGACGAACTGGTCGATGATGAACAGTGCGTAGCTGAAGAAGAACAGCACCGCCAGCGGCCGGCCGAGGGTCTTCAGGCCGAGTGCGGCCGTGACGAAGACAGTGGTGACGCCGAGCATGACCCAGAGATCCGTTTCCATGATCTCCGCCGGAATGGTGATCGGCGTGACAATCGAGACCACGCCGAGAATGCCGAGCGTGTTGAAGATGTTGCTGCCGATGATGTTGCCGAGGGCGACATCGTTATGCCGGCGCACGGCGGCGACCACGGTGGTTGCCAGTTCCGGCATGGAGGTGCCGAGCGCCACCATGGTGATGCCTATCACCGTCTCCGAAACGCCGAGCAGCCGGGCAACATCGACAGCGCCGTCAACCAGCAGGCGCGCGCCGAAGACCACGCCGACCAGCCCGATGACTGTATAGATCGCCGCTTTCTGCATGGTGTCCGGCAGATTGTCGAATTCGTCCACTTCCTTGGCGTGGATGCTGTCGTCGTTCGCGCAGTTCCGGCGGTCGGTGATGTAACAATAGGCAAGGAAGCAGACCAGAACGCCGAGCATGGTGATACCCTGCCAGGGCTCGATCACTCCGGTATGGCATAGAATCACGAAGACGATGGTTGAGAGCAGTAGCGCGAAGCCATCGCGCCGGATCGCCGGGTCGCCGCAGGCGAATGGATATATTACTCCGACGGTGCCGATCATCAGCAGGATGTTCGCGATGTTGCTGCCGACGACATTGCCGACGGCGATACCGTCATGGCCGTGCATCGCCGCTTTCAGGCTGACGAACAGCTCCGGCGCGGAGGTACCGAAGGCGATGACCGTCAGGCCGATAACATGCGGGGAGATCTTCAGGATGCGGGAGCCGCCGACCGCACCGCGGATCATGATTTCCGCAGCAACGAGCAGGAGTACGAGTCCGCCGATGGAAAGGGCGAGGGGGGCGATCAAGCGGGGACTCCCGGTTGCATACAATGTGGCAACTTATGACGACACTCTGCGGTCACGGAAACAGCCTTCCAATGGCGACGGCCACAACGAACTCGGGACAGACCTGGACTCACCAATCTGGCGACCGGCTGGGGTGGGCCTAAATGACTGCTCCTAGATATTAGACCTTGGCCCCGGCTTTCAATCACTTTGATGGCTTCCGGGCGGATTCGCTGCGCAGCGGGCGGCGACAAATAAGGCGCCCGTAACGCATTGCTTTTATGTTGCTTTTAAGTCGAGGCCCGGAGTTCGCGGTCTCTCGCGACATAATCCGTGGCGGCTTTACCGGCGCCGGCCGGAGCCGCGCTTCTGGGATTTGCCCTTGTCCGGTTTGCCCCGGGGAGGCTGTACGGGCCCTTTGACCCTGACGACGGCGCCCTTGGGCAGCGGTTTGCCGTCCAGCGTCATGCCGAGATCCGCCGCTTCCAGCCGCTTGATTTCATCGCGCAGCCGGCCGGCTTCCTCGAATTCCAGATCGGCGGCGGCGGCATGCATGGCCTGTTCCAGCTCGGCGATGACCTGTTTGATGTCCTTGCCGACCAGCTCGCCCTCGTCGGAGCCGGTCTCGACCGTGACATGGTCGCCGCGCTCGTAAACGCTTTCGAGGATGTCGCCGATGCTCTTCTTCACGCTTTCCGGCGTGATGCCGTGCTCCTTGTTGTATTCTTCTTGCCGGGCCCGGCGCCGGTTGGTCTCGTCGATGGCGTATTGCAGGCTGTTGGTCATCTTGTCGGCATAGAGTAGCACCCGGCCCTCGACGTTCCGGGCGGCGCGGCCGATGGTCTGCACCAGCGAGGTCTTGGAGCGCAGATAGCCTTCCTTGTCCGCGTCCAGAATGGCGACCAGCGCGCATTCCGGGATATCCAGCCCCTCGCGCAAGAGGTTGATGCCGATCAGCACGTCGAACACGCCGAGCCGCAGGTCGCGGATGATCTCGATCCGTTCCAGCGTATCCACGTCGGAATGGATGTAGCGCACCTTGATGCCGGCCTCGTGCATATATTCGGTCAGCGCCTCGGCCATCTTCTTGGTCAGCGTGGTGATCAGCACCCGCTGGCCGAGCGCCGCGCAGGTCTTGCATTCGGCGATCACGTCGTCGACCTGGGTCTCGGTCGGCCGGATGATGCAGACCGGGTCGATCAGGCCGGTCGGGCGGACAAGCTGCTCGATGAAGGCGCCGCCGGTGCGGTCCAGCTCCCATGGGCCGGGGGTGGCCGAGACGAATACGGTCTGCGGCCGCATGTCCTCCCACTCCTCGAACTTCAGCGGGCGGTTGTCGAGGCAGGAGGGCAGCCGGAAGCCGAATTCGGACAGCGTAGATTTGCGCGCGAAGTCGCCTTTATACATGGCGCCGATCTGCGGCACGGTGACGTGGCTCTCGTCCACGATCAGCATGGCGTTCTCGGGCAGATACTCGAACAGGGTCGGCGGCGGCTCGCCCGGATTGCGGCCCGAAAGATAGCGGGAATAGTTCTCGATCCCGGCGCAGGAGCCGGTTGCCTCCATCATCTCCATATCGAAGACGGTGCGCTGCTCCAGCCGCTGCGCTTCCAGCAGCTTGCCCGCCTTGTGCATCTCGTCCAGACGCAGCTTCAGCTCCTGCTTGATCGACTTTACCGCCTGATGCAGCGTCGGCTTCGGTGTCACATAGTGGCTGTTGGCGAAGATCCGGACCTGCTCCAGCTCGGCGGACTTCCGGCCGGTCAGCGGATCGAACTCCTGAATGCTCTCGACCTCGTCCCCGAACAGGGACAGCCGCCAGGCCTGATCCTCAAGGTGGGCCGGGAAGATCTCGATGCTGTCCCCGCGCACCCGGAAGGTGCCGCGATGGAAGCTGGCATCGTTGCGCTTGTATTGCAGCTCGACAAGCTGACGCATCAGCTTGGTCTGGTCGATGGTGCTGCCGGTCTTCACATTGACCGTCATCTTGCCGTAGGTCTCGACCGCGCCGATACCGTAGATGCAGGACACAGACGCGACGATGATGACGTCGTCCCGCTCCAGCAACGCGCGCGTCGCGGAGTGCCGCATCCGGTCGATCTGCTCGTTGATCGTCGCTTCCTTCTCGACGAACGTGTCCGTGCGCGGGACGTAGGCCTCCGGCTGGTAATAGTCGTAATAGGAGACGAAATATTCGACCGCGTTGTTCGGGAAGAAGCTCTTCATCTCCCCGTAAAGCTGCGCGGCGAGGGTCTTGTTCGGCGCCAGCACCAGGGCAGGCCGTTTCACCTGCTGGATCACATGCGCCATGGTGAAAGTCTTGCCCGAGCCCGTGACCCCGAGCAGCACCTGATCCATCTCGCCCTGCGTAATCCCGCCGATCAGCTCCGCAATCGCCGCCGGCTGATCGCCCGCGGGCTTGTACTCCGAGACGATCTCAAACGGATGCCCCCGGTCCTGCGGCGCGGCGTCGGATTTCAGGTCGGGCTTCACGGCGCCGTAAAGCGGCTGCGGGCGAGGATCGTCGAGTTGCGTGCTCATAAGGGGAATGTAGGGGGGCGGGTACGGGGAGGGAAGGACATATACTTTGATATGAGATGCTAGACGTATTGACGCTAATGAGCCTCTTGGAGGATAACATATGCTAGTTCAATTAAGTTCGGATTCAACCTATGGAAAATGCAATCGAAGTTATAAGAAAATCGATTGATGATAAGAGTCTTCCTCATTCTATAGAGGGTCTTTTCGCAGGATATTACGATAAGATAAATGGCAAAATATTGTTGCAGGAATTCGATCTTCTCGATTTCAAAGATCGTGTTCCGGTAAAAGATGACGATTCGTTTTTACAAGATATATGCAGGTTAATAGTTGCGTTTTATAATACTTATGGCGGAATTATAGTATTTGGAGTGGAGGATAAAGAAAAAAATATAGTTGGAAATAAAAATCTCCCAGATGTTGAGTATTTCAGTCGTGTCGTTAATGATAAATGTGGTTCCAAAATACCAATAATTCATCAAAGGTATTTACATAGTGATGTTGAGAAAAATTCTCTGAGTGTTGACGTTTTTCTTGTTGCTAAAAGAATTATTGGGGTTCCGCCTGCGGAATTTCCAGATAAACAAGGAGAAAAGCAAATTTATTTTAGGTCAAATTTTCAGAAGGCGATTGCGAATCCAAAGAATCTATCTTTTCTATACACCCCTCGAGAATATGATGAATTTTTAGACGATGGAGCTCGCACCTCGATTGAGAATTATTTGCCACCATCTCCTTCTGTCATAAGGAGTTATGTCGCACGAAAAGAAGTTTTGAATAATCTTTGGGATTGGTGTGCTAATCAACAATCAGAACCAAGGTTTATTCTGTGCGGTCCTGGAGGATCTGGAAAAAGTACGATAGCGTACGAATTTGCAAAATCAATATCAGATTATTACCGCGGAATTGAGGTGGGAGGGTTCAAATTTGATGTTGTTATATTTCTGACAGCAAAAGAGAGGTATTTAGATACTGATAGTGCATATGTACAGCAATCAGAAATAGTAGATTTTTCTGATGAAAGATCGCAGTTTGAATCTATTTTATCAAAATTACACTATAAAAAATCGGAGTTGTCAGATCTATCAGATAAAAAAGTATCTGAATTGATCGAAGAGGCGTTTGATAATTTTAATATCCTTCTAGTAATTGACGATATAGATACACTTATTCTTAACGATCAAGATACAGGTATGCAGAAATTATACAGATCTATAATAAGGTCTAGAAATGGATCGAAGATAATATATACGATGAGAGATAATCCGAGAATTGTGCAGGAGTTTTCATGCGTAGTGCCGGGGATGTCTGAAGACGAATATTTTGAGTTTGTTGAAAGTTGTTGCAAGCAATTCCGGATACCGCATATACCAGCTGAAACAATTTTTGGTGATTTATACGATAAAACTGAAGGTCGTCCTCTGAGCACTGAAACAATATTGGGTATTAGAAGGAGGTCTTCTAATATTCAAGAAGCAATTGAATTATTTGAAGGTAGAGGTGGCAAGTCAGCGCGAGAGTATATGTTTGCTCGAGAGTATGATTCTCTTCCAAGAAATAATTTTGCACGATTGTTATTGGCTCTTCTATCGCTTTTGGTAAATCCTATCTCAATGAGAGAAACAAGGTCTATTTTAAATTGGGATTTGGATAAAGTAAAAGACACACTTGTTGAAATAGAAGATGTTTTCGTTGAGAGATCGTTAAATGAAGAAGGGGAGATTGTATACAAGCTTGGCGAGCTTACCAGGGGGTTTTGCCGTGAGGTCAGCGTCAGTGTGGATGGATTTCAAATAATACAGGCCAGGGTAAAGCATTTTTTGGCCCATGGTGTGAAATCACAGGAATTATTCGATCTCAAGAAAAAAATTGAATATTTAATAAGAGCGGACAAATTTATAGAGGCAAAGAGAGAATTACAAGATTCAAGGTTAAGTGAATTTGATAAACAGAATCCGATTTTTTCTGGTTTGAAGGGATGGACTTACTCGAAACTTGATGAGTCACATGCTGCGGAGGCGAGGTCGGCGTTCCAAGATTTTTTTGATAGAGGAGGCGCTGATCGTCAAATTTTTCGTGCTTGGTATTATCTGCACTTTAACTCTGGGTATGGATTAGCCGATTGTATCTCTGTCTGCGATCGGATTCTTTCAAGAAAGGACATCCCGGATTTTGTTCGCATGGAGTTTTTGTCAAAGAAGGCGCGCGCGCAATCTAAACTAGGGATTCAGAGTCAGCTTGATGCTACCGAATCGAAGAAGTGGTTTGCTTCGTCACTTCGTACGAATTTTGAAATGCTTATGTTTGGTCATGTTAATAGGCTTGACATATCAAAAAATGAGGAATTTTTTATTAATGACTCGACGCGGGTTCTTAATTACTCAATTGGAGCAAGATGCCCGGAAATGTTGATTGAATTTGTGAATGATGCATCGAAAAAAATTAAAGATTATGAATTTCCTGAACAATTTTGGAGATCTGTAATTATAGCACTAAATAATATTCCAAATGGCTTGTTGTCAGACTTTCGTTCGCGTCGCTCGGTCATTGCTCGTTTAGCGAATGATGCATTGAAGAAAATAAACATAAATAATCATACATTAAGTATGGAAGTTTCAAGCGCGATTGAGAAAGCGATAAAGTCCATAGATTTCGAATTATCCAGAGCGCGATAGGGAATTAAGGGGACAGGCACCTAACTCCCACGCTTCCACCAGAGTCACAAGCACGTCGAGTTCATCGCCTTCGGGGCTGTCTGGCGCCGCGTCCATCAGGGCGTCGATCCGCGTCAGCGCCACCGGGTGGTCGGCCTCGGTCTTGATCGGGCGTATTTCCATCATGCTCTCCTTTTCGGCGTGCAGGCCTTAGACGAAAGCCTCTGACCCTGCACAAATCCTATGATATTGTCGCGTTAAGACATCTTTGGAGGAGCGCATATGAGCGTCATACGCAGAGCCATCTCCATCACGGAACAACAGGATGCGTGGATCAAGGATCAGATCGCATCGGGTCAGTACGCGAACCAGAGCGAATATATCCGCGACCTGATCCGGCGGGATCAGGCAGATATGGTCGAGACTGAGGCGATCCGCGCCGCCCTCGCCGAAGCGGAGGAAAGCGGCCCGTCCGAGCCGTTCGATGCGGAGAAATTCAAGGCAGAGATGAAAGCGGAGTATGGCCGGGTCTGAAGTCCGCTTCGCCCCCAAGGCGCGGAAGGATCTGATCGCGATCTGGCGGTTCTCAGTTCGGCTTTGGGGTGCGTCACGCGCGGATCGGTATGTTGATGAACTCTCGGCCGCCTTTGCGCTGCTGGCGGAACTGCCTTTCGCCGGAAGCGCTTGCGACGATATCCGGACGGGATATCGCCGCCATCCAGTCCAGCGGCACATGATCTATTACCGGCGGACAAAGGCAGGAATTGAGGTCATGCGCATCCTGCACGCGCGCATGGTGCCGCAGCTCTGAGAGAGGCGCGGTCAATTACGCAGTCTCCGGCGCCTTTAAACTCTCATAACTCACCACCCGTCGCAGTCCGCTGAACAGCGACACGGCGAAGGACGCGAAGAACGCCAGAACCACGAACATGATCCCGACCTCCGCACCGGCGCTTCCCGCGACCGCGCCGCCGATGAGCGCGCCGAGCGGGCGGACGCCGTAGATGGCGGTCTGGATCACCGCGTTGACTCTTCCGAGCAGGGCGGGCGGGGTGACGAGTTGACGGACGGAATTCTGCGCGATCAGCCACATGGACGGGCCGAAGCCGATGAAGAAGAAGCAGGCGTAAAGCTGGACTGCGGGGCTTTCGGGTCCGATCAGCAGGATGCCGGCGGCGGCGATGGCGGAGCTGCCCGGACCGAACAACAGCACAAAGCGCGGGGCGAGTTTGTCGGCGATCCGGCCCGACAGCCAGGAGCCGGTAAAGGCGGCCAGTCCGAAGGCCGACAGGGCAACGCCGAAAGCGCCGGGATCGAAGTGGTAGAGATCCCGGATGGCCGGCACCAGCACGACCAGCAGGGCGGCGAAGGCGAGGTTCCAGAATATCGCGCAGAAGGAAATCGCGAGCAGCAGCTTGTGGGTGACGACATAGCGTCCGCCCTCAAGGATCTGGGTGATCCGGGAGACGGGCTGTTTTTGACTGGTCTCGAATGTCGGCAAGCTCGTGGTGAAGAGCAGCGCGCCCAGAGCCGCACATGCAGCGGCAGCATAGATCAGCGGCGGGGATATGCCCGCCACCAGCAGGCCGATCGCCAGCGGAACCGCGAAGCTGCAGAGCGCGCGCGGTGTCTCGATGGCGGCATTGGCACGGGCCAGTCCGGTCGCCGGGGCGGCTTTCGGCAGGATCGACAGGGCGGTGAGTGCGAACAGGACGGTGCCGAACCCGGCCAGCGTGATACCGGCGCCGAACCAGACGACAGTACCGGCCCAGACAGCAAGCCCGGCGCCGGTGAAGCCCGCGAGCGCGATCAGCGAGGATGCGATGGCGAGGCTGCGCAACTGCCGCCGGTCCACCAGCATGCCGAAAGGGATCGAGCCCAGAAGGTGCGCCATGGACTGGCAGGCGACGAGAATGCCGATGAGTTCGGCGGAGGCATCGAAGACCAGCGCGGCGACAAGCGGGACCGAGACGAGGGCAATCTGATCGCCCAGATGCGTGCCGTAGGCGGCACCGGCAAGGCGGTGGATGACGGACATTAGTATCTCCAAAACGTTTCACCGGGTGATACGCACCGGTCCGGTTTCGGGATATCCGATTGTTGCGCGGGTTTTCTGTCCGCCCCGCTGCGGGTCACGGCGGTGTCACAAATTGGAATAATCGCCCTGAAACTGGTATGTTTCCGGGGAATCGGGCAAAAACCATTTTATTAAAGTTATGATTACTTTTCTGGTGTTTGCTGTAACCTGATTCAATATTTCGATACCCCGCAGAGAAGGCACACCATATGGGCATGCGCATTCGCGAGGATTATCGCGGCATTACCGGGCCGGAAAAGGCCGGTATCCTTTTGATGTCCCTTGGCGAGGAGCAGGCAGGCAAGCTCTTCTCCCTGCTTGACGACGAGGAAATCAAGGAAGTCTCCCAGGTCATGGCGGGGCTCGGAACCGTCAGCTCCAATATCGTTGAGCGCCTTTTCGTCGAATTTGCCGAGCAGGTGTCCTCAACCGGCTCGCTCGTCGGCTCGATGGATTCGACCGAGCGGCTGCTGACCAAGGTGCTCGGCGGCGATCGCGTCGGCGACATCATGGAAGAGATCCGTGGTCCCGCAGGCCGGACCATGTGGGACAAGCTCGCCAATGTGAACGAGCAGGTTCTGGCGAACTTCCTGAAGAACGAATATCCGCAGACCGTCGCCGTGATCCTCGGCAAGATCGGCCAGGCCCACGCCGGCAAGGTGCTCTCGATCCTGCCGGAAAACTTCGCCATGGAAGTCGTCATGCGCATGTTGCGCATGGAAGCGGTGAACAAGGATATCGAGAAAGACGTGGAGCGCGTGCTGCGCACCGAGTTCATGTCGAACCTGGCGCGCACCAACCGGCGCGACAGTCACGAGATGATGGCGGAGATCTTCAACCATCTGGACCGGGCGACCGAGTCCCGTTTCCTCTCCGCCCTTGAAGAGCGGAACAAGGATAGCGCCGAGAAAATCCGCAGCCTGATGTTTACCTTCGAGGATCTCGCGCGTGTCGATCCGGCGGGCGTGCAGACGCTGCTCCGCGCGGTCGACAAGGACAAGCTCACCATCGCCCTGAAGGGCGCGTCGGAAGAGCTGAAGGATCTGTTCTTCTCCAACATGTCCGAACGTGCGGCGAAGCTGCTGCGCGAGGACATGCAGTCTCTCGGCCCGATGCGGCTGAAGGACGTGGAGGATGCGCAGACCGCAATGGTCACGGCCGCGAAGGACCTTTCCGATCGTGGCGAGCTTGTGATCGGCGGCTCCGGCGGCGACGACGAGCTGGTTTACTGATCCTGAATGCCGCGACGCCCCTGACGCGGGGCCGCCATTCCGCTACCCGACATTCGCGGTCAGTCCGCCATCCACAGGCAGGCATATCCCGGTAATGTAGCTGGCCTCGTCCGAGGCCAGGAAAAGCGCCGCGTTAGCGACGTCCCATGCGGTTCCGGTGTGGCCCTTGAGTGGCACATCCGCCGCGCGTTCGGCACGGATCGTGTCGCGTTCCTTGCCGCTTTCCGTCGCCCTGCGTTCAATCGCCATCGGCGTGTCCATCAGCCCCGGCAGGATCGAGATCGCGCGGATGCCGTAAGGCGCATTCTCCATCGCGATATGGTGGGTCATGGTGTTTACCGCGCCCTTGCTGGTCTTGTAGGTGACGGTGCCGCGGGCGGCGATCGACGAGGTTGAGGAGATGTTCAGGATTACGCCGGAACGCTGCTCCCGCATCACGGGGAGCACGTGTTTGCAGGTCATGAACATGCCCTTGAGGTTCATGCTCATGAGCTCGTCCCACATATCCGCATCCATTTCCGGCGTCGGCTTGTCTCCGCGCGAGCGGCCGACATTGTTGTGCAGGATATCGATGCGCCCGAAGCGTTCGACGCAGGCCTCGGCGATCCGGCGGCAATCCTCTTCCCGGGTGATGTCGGCGACAGCGACTTCCGCTTCGGCCCCCGACTCCCGGCAAAGCGAGGCGGTTTCCCCGGCCCAGTCGGCGTTCGCGTCGACCAGCAGGAGTTTCGCGCCTTCCTCGGCAAAGCGGAGGGCGACGGCCCGCCCGTTCCCTACGGTTTCGCCCGGTTGCTGCCCGGCTCCGACGATGATCGCGACCTTGTCTTTCAAACGCATGAGGATTCCCCGCCCTTAAATTTTATGTGGGCGCAGTCTCCTCAAGTTCGGGGCGGTTGGCAAATTGCGGAGGCGTTGGCCTCCGCTTCTGTCTGACCGGGCTCGTGCCTACTGTTTTGGCAGGCCGCCCTTTTTGATCGCCATGTTCGTGAATTTGTTGAGGGCGCCGGTCATTTTCTTGAAGACGGCATCCCGGTCGGCGATGCCGTGGCGTTTCGCCAGCCACGCGGGATCGGTATAGCCGAGCTTCACGGACCCGTCCGTATCCTGCCATGCCAGCGCCTTCAGCGGCAGGTCGAGGCCGATCCGCTGGTTCGACTGCATCAGCGGAGTGCCGAGTTTCGGATTGCCGAAGATGATCAGCGCCGTCGGCGGCAGCTCAAGGCCGACTTTCTTGGCTCCCTTAGAATGATCGATCCGGGCAAAGACCGTGATCCCGGCCCGCTCCAGCGCAATGCCGAGGCGGTCGAGAGTCTTGGTCACGCCGAAATCGCTCGTCTTGACGATCATCCCGTCGCCTGCGGCATGCGCGAGGCCGGGAGCCAAGGCGATGACGCCAAGTAGCAACGCTGCCAAAGCGCCTATGTGAAGCTTGTGTCGCACGAGATGTTCTCCCTGACTTGAGGCTGAATTCGCAAATGACTGCGAACCCTATTGCGACCATCCCGCGATCAACAGTCACATTCGCGCTATTGAATGTTTAAGGAGTCCGGCCTCTGGCAAGCGCGTTCACTTCCCGACCTGAAGGAAACAGGAACAAGCAGGCACACCATCAACCCCGGGACACGGATCGCATCCCGGGGCGATATCGGTCCGCCTAGAACATCACGCGGAAGCCGACGACGAGCGAGACCACGTCGTTATCCTCTCCTTCGGCCTGGACCAGCCGTCCGCTCTCGCCGAAGGTCCGCTCCCAGTGCACGCCGACATAGGGGGCGACAGCACGGTCGAGCAGGTCATAGCTGAGCCGTCCGCCGATCTCGAGTTTCGGGCCGAAGGCGCCCCTTGAGGTCGCTTCATCGTCGACGAGGGGGATGTCCAACTCAATGCTCGGGGTGAAGGTCACGTGGTTGGTGATCAGGCCTTCATACTCGACCTCGAAGCGGGCGGACGGATATTCCGAAAGATAAAGATCGGCATCCACCTCGAACCACTGCTTGGCGAGGCCATGCAGTCCGAGCACACCATAGGTCCGGTGCGGGCCTTCGTCCGGGCTGTCATAGCGCACCCCTGCGACGGCATCGAAGAACGTGCTCACCGGGACCTGCAGGCGGAGTTGGTTCTCCAGTGTCTCGAAACTGCTCGGCCCTGTGGCGTATTCCGCCTCGCTGCGCCAGACGACCTTCAACTCGTCCGTGCCAACAAAGGCGTCGGCATCCCAGGCCAATGCTTCGGAGCCTTCGCCGCTACGCCATTCCAGTTGCTCCGCCTGGATCCCCCAAAAGAGCTGTTCGGCGGAAGCAGGGCTGGCGAGAATGAATACGGAAAAAGCGGAAAGGGCTGCGTATCGTGTGAACATCGCTCAGCCCTCCGTCTTCACGGGGAGTGCGGCGGCCTTGCCCTCGGGGCCACCCTCGACGATGACCTTGCGGAACATGCCGCTGTCGGCGTGGTAGGACAGGTGGCAATGGAACGCCCACTGGCCCGGCGCGTCGACCTCGGTCTCCATGAAGAGTGTGGTGCCGGGGGCGACGCTGACCACGTGCTTGACCGGGTTCCACTTGCCCTTTCCGGTATCAAGGATCGACCACATGCCATGCAGGTGCATCGGGTGGGTCATCATGGTCTCGTTGACGAACTTGAAGCGGACCCGTTCTCCATATTGCAGCCGGATCGGCTCGGCGTCGGCATACTTGATGCCGTTGATCGACCACATGTAACGCTCCATGTTGCCGGTCAGGCGAAGCTCGATTTCGCGGGTCGCCTCGCGATGGGGGTAGAGCGGTTTCTGGGTTCTCAGATCATTGTAGGAGAGGAACTTTCCGCCGTTCGCCGCTGCCGGCATGAGACCGCTACCCGGAGCGTAGAACGGGTCGGAGCTACCCATGTTCATGGTGCTGTGGTCCATGCCTTTCATGGTGGAGCCGTCCGGCATCTTATGCGTGCCGCCGGACATGTTCATGGTGCTGTGGTCCATGCCCTTCATGGTGGAGCCGTCCGGCATCGTATGTGTGTCGCCGGACATGTTCATCGAGCCGTGATCCATACCTTCATGGGCCATGCCCATATCCGCCATCGTCAGGAGCGGCGGTTTGCGCAGGTCGGGGATATCTCCCTTCATGCCTTCCGCCGTGGCGAGCGTTCCGCGCACGGAAGATGTCCGTCCCATGGATTCCGCGAAGATGGCATAAGGCTTGTCCTCTTTCGGCTGGATGAGAACATCGTAGGTCTCGGCAACGGCAATCCGGAACTCGTCGACGGGCACCGGGAGAACGTTATTCCCGTCCGCCTGTACGACCGTCATTTTCAGGCCCGGTATCCGGATGTCGAAATAGGTCATGGCCGATGAATTGATGAAGCGCAGTCGAACACGCTCTCCCGGCGTGAACAGGCCGGTCCAGTTCTGTGCCGAGCTTTTGCCGTTGATCAGCGGGGTAAATCCCTGAAGATCCTCGATGTCGGTGGGCATCATCCTCATATCGCCCCAGGCGCCTCGTTCGGAGAGCGCCGCGTCGAGACCCATTTCTTTCGAGTCTTTCAGGAAGTCGAACAGGGTGCGCTGCTGCCGGTTGTAATAGTCCGGCATCATTTTCAGATTGCGCATGATGCGATCACCGCTATGCGGATGCGCGTCGGTCAGCTGGATCACGTATTCGCGGTCGTAGCGGAACGGCTCGCGCTTTTTCGGCTCGATGACGATCGCGCCATAGGCCCCATCCGGTTCCTGGAAACCGCTGTGGCTGTGGAACCAGTAGGTGCCGCTCTGGGTGATCGGGAAGCGGTAGGTAAAGGTCTCGCCCGGCGCGATACCGTCATAGCTGATCCCTGGCACGCCATCCTGCTCGAAGGGCAGGATCAGCCCGTGCCAGTGGATAGATGTCGGTTCGCTGAGATTATTCGTCACCTTGATGGTGACGTCCTCGCCTTCCTGGAAGCGCAGGACCGGCCCGGGCGTAGCACCATTATAGCCGATGCCGGTGCGGGTGAAGGCGCCTGTGTCGACCGTGACCGGGTCGACGGTAAGAGAGTATTCGCCAGCCGTGGCGGCGCCCGAAAGCGCTGCCGCCAGACCGGCGCCGAGCAGGAATGCCCGGCGCAAAAGTCCGATTGTCATGGATGAGTTCCAGTCGAATATATGGTGATCGGCAGCTCTGCGACTGCGCATGCGTGCGTCAGTGGCTCAGTTTGACCTTGCCGTGCATACCGGTCTCGTAGTGGCCTGGCACATTGCAGGCGAATTCGAGGTCTGCATGCTTCGGGAAGGTCCAGACGATCTCGCCGGACTTGCCCGGCTCCAGCAGCACGCTGTTTGCCTCGTCATGCATGCCGTGTCCCATGGACGCTTGCATGGCCTTCGCCGCCTCAAGGTTAATACGATCCGGCTCGAGCACGCCGTGCTCCATCATCATCATCATTTCCGGACGGTGGGCCTCGTGCATCGCCGCCGTGGCGATGTTGAATTCATGTACGAACTCGCCGGCGTTGCGGACCACGAAGCGGATGGTCTCGCCTTCCTTTATGTCCAATGATTCAGGCTCGTAATAATTGTCGTACATGGTGATTTCGATGGTTCGGGAAACCTTGGCGGGGTCACCCGGCTTGCCGATTTTCATGTCGTGCATACCGTGACCGCCGCCATGCGAGCCGGCGGCGAGGGCCGGGCCGGAGGTGAGCAGGGCAAATGAAAGGCTGGCGCCTAGGACAGCGCCAAGGATGTTGGAAGAGGACATGTGTGATCCTTCACGAACTGAGTAGATTTCTGAATTCAGCGGCCCGGCCGGATGGCGAGCGCCTGAAGTGATTGAAATCCGGTCAGATACGTGGAGGCGGTGTCTCGGCGGTGAGACTAATTCCCCGGAGCTGTGCGTCCGGCGTGGTGAAGAGTGAGAAACCGATATGGCCCGATGAAACCAGGTGTCCGGTTTCCGGAGGAAAAAAGCCGGTATGACAGTGGGATGCGGTCAAGTCAGCGCATGTCGTCACCTGATTGTCCGAACATCCGGTGTCCGGGCAGAACGCGGCACTGATCCGAGCAATTTCCGCGTGATCTATCGGCGCGCCAATGGCGTTATCGACAGCCGCGCCCGAGATGCCATCATGTGCTGGCATGCCGTGCCCGAACGACGGGAGCGCCGTCATCAGCAGGATCGCTGCCGCTATGAATGTTGTTCGCCACATGAAGTCTTTTTTAAGGCTTCCACCGACTGGAAGGTCAAGCGATAAACTTTACCGCTATGACTTTCCCTTTAAAACGCGGACGGTCGCCAAGTCAGCACGGCGCTTCAGGGTACTTAATTGGCGACATTCAGGTTATTGCCAGAGCGCCCGCCCGGGTTGGAGGGCGGGCACCGAGGCAAGGGCGTTTACTTGTTGACGTTCTGGCAGTCGCGAGGGCCGGTTCCCCAGCTTTTCCCGCCGCCATTTTTGCATTGCCGCTTGGTGTATAGCTCGGGGTCTTTTCCCTTTGGATATGTTCCGCCCGCCCGGCAGTTGTGATGGAAATAGCAATATTCCTTGGTGGATACGGGCAAGAAATTGTGTTTGGCAAAGCCATGAGCTGCCTTGGGCACATATGCTGCGAGCACGATGTCTGCGGAGGCGATCCGGAAGCTATTAACTGCGACCGTCGGAGAGGGGGCACAGATGGATGCGCCACCTCCCGCAATGGCTGGGCTGTGCAACAGGAAAGCCGGTGCAACCAGTGCCAAAGCCAAAGCCAGAATTCTTACGGTACGGGGCGATTTCTTGAACATAAGCTCCTCCAAAATGCGTGATGCGTGTCCTGGAGGACGCTCCGATCAAAAGAAATGTGAAACCGAGGTTAGGGATTAGAGTATGAATACGCTCATTTTCCCCACTTCAGCGCGATTGGGTCAACCTCCCGCGCCAGTTCCAGCAACTGCGTTCGTGTCTCCGGATGCAGCGGCGCCACCGGGTGCCGTACATGCTCGCTCGCGATCACGCCGCCTTCTTTCATCACCGCCTTGCTGGCGCGCCAGCCGCATTGACGGTTCTCGAAATTGATCAGCGGCAACAGGCGTTCGTAGACCCGCTTGGCTTCTGCCCGATCGCCTGCGAGGTGTGCCGCGATGGCGGGGCGGATCAGGTCGGGGATCATGGCGGAGGTCATGGAGCCGGTGGCGCCGGCATCGAGATCGGCCAGCAGGGTGATTGCTTCCTCGCCGTCGAACGGGCCTTCAATCGCATCGCCGCCTGCTTCGATCAGGGCGCGGAGCTTCGCCGCAGCTTGGGGAACCTCGATCTTGAACAGCTTCACCTGTTCGATCTCTTTCGCCATACGCACCAGGAAGGGCACGGAGAGGGCAACGCCGGAGAGCGGGGCGTCCTGCACCATGATCGGGATACCGCCGGCCTGGCTGGCGCGCTCGAAATGCTCGACCATGCCCGTCTCGTCAGCCTTCAGCGCGGCGCCGTGATAGGGCGGCATCATCATCACCATGGCGGCGCCCATTGCAGCCGCCTCTCGGGCGCGTGTCTCGACGATGCCGGTGGAGAAATGGGAGATGGTGACGATCACCGGAACCCGACCCGCCGTGTGCTCAAGGCAGAGCTTGGTCAGGTCCGCCCGCTCGGCATCGCTCAGGAGGAACTGTTCGGAGAAATTGGCGAGGATGCAGATGCCATCCACGCCTTGGTCCACCATGCAGTCGATCACACGCTTCATGCTCTCGAAATCGACTGCGCCATCGTCGCTAAAGGGCGTCGGCGCAACCGGCCAGATGCCGGAATAGGGTTTGCTGGTCATGGTGTTTTTCCTCCCTCGGTTCTTTTGCACGCAAGATGAGCCGTTCCGGGATGCATGTCACTTGCCGATCCGCGCAGTGTGTTGCTTCGGTTCTGATATGATCTTGAGATATAATTCTGGCGTCGGAGTAGATTTGGCGTCATCACACCGCCGCATGCGCAATAGGACTGAAGACGAGGATTGAAGGAGCTTCCTGAATTGACGGACGCGTCACACATCGCTGCACCTGATAACGACGTCCCGTTCGTGGTCGCGGCGCTTTACAAGTTTACCGCCCTGCCGGATTTCGAGGCTCGCCAGCCGGCGCTGCTGGAAGCCTGCCGCATGGCGGATGTGTACGGTACGCTTTTGCTGGCGTCCGAAGGCATCAACGGCACCATTGCCGGCAGCCGGAGCGGCATCGACGCGGTGCTTGCGCATATTCGCGGCATTCCCGGCTGTCAGGATATGGAGCTGAAGGAATCCTTCGCCTATGTGAATCCGTTCTTCCGCATGAAGGTCCGGCTGAAAAAAGAGATCGTCACGATGGGCGTGCCGGACATCGACCCGACCGAGAGCGTCGGCACCTATGTCGAGCCCGACGCATGGAACGATCTGATCAGCGATCCGGACGTCATCCTGATCGATACCCGGAACGCCTATGAAACCGGCATCGGCACTTTCAAGGGGGCGATCGATCCCGACACGACCACGTTCCGGGAGTTTCCGGACTGGTTTCGGAAGCAGGAAAGCCTGTCCCCCGAGGCCGTTCGCGGCAAGAAGGTGGCGATGTTCTGTACCGGCGGCATTCGCTGCGAGAAGGCAACGGCCTTCGTCAAACAGCAGGGTGTCGAGGATGTTTTCCATTTGAAGGGCGGCATCCTGAAGTATCTCGAAACCGTTCCCCGGGAAGAGTCTCTGTGGGAAGGGGAATGCTTCGTCTTCGATCAGCGCGTTTCCATAAAGCACGGCCTTGAGCTCGGCAGCTACGATATGTGCCATGCCTGCCGCAGGCCGATTGACGAGCAGGACAAGGCTTCACCTCTCTACGTGCCGGGTGTCTCTTGCCCGTCCTGTCACAGCACCAGCGATGCCAGCCAGAAGAAGCGTTTCGAGGAGCGCGAGCGTCAGGTGGAACTGGCGGAGCAGCGCGGCGAGCAGCATATCGGTACGGCTCATAAAGCGCCGTCAGTTCGGTCCGGGGATGGATGTGACTGACGATCAGGCCGTCACTGGCGCGGAGACATCCTGCCACCCGCTCCCGGTCCTCTATTCATTTCGCCGCTGTCCCTATGCGATGCGTGCTCGGCTGGCCCTGACGGCAAGCCGGCAGGATTGCGTGCTTCGTGAGGTTGTCCTTCGGGATAAGCCAGCGGAGATGCTGGAGCTTTCGCCAAAGGGAACAGTCCCCGTCCTGCATTTGCCCGATGGGCAGGTCCTGGAGCAGAGCCTCGACATCATGCGGTGGACACTGTCGCGCCATGACCCGGAAGGTTGGCTCAGACCGGAGGCCGGCAGCGTGGCGGAGATGGAAGCGCTGATCGGCGAGTGCGACGGGACCTTCAAGCATCACCTCGACCGCTATAAGTATTCTGTCCGGTATGGCCCCGAAACCGATCCTCTTTATCATCGAGGTGAGGGCGCGACTTTTCTCAAGCACTTGAACGAGCGTCTGAAAGGCCAGGCTCACCTGTTCGGAAACGGGCCAAGCCTTGCGGATTTCGCTATATTTCCCTTCGTGCGCCAGTTCGCCAATACCGGCCGGGAATGGTTCGACGCCCAACCTCTGGCCAATCTGCAAACCTGGCTCTCAGGTCACCTGAGCTCGGACATTTTTCAGTCGGTCATGCGCCGGAGGGAAGACACTGACAGCGCTGCAGTTCAGAGGTTGCTGCACTGAAATCACGGCTTCGGTGGGGCCGCGACTAATGAAAGCTCGCCTCGTCGCGGAGGGAGCAGAGATTGCCGTCCGGATCGGTGAAGTTGGCGATGGTGCCCCACGAATAGGTCTCGACCTCTATCGGGACGCCCTTGGCACGCAGTTCCGCCGCTGCAGCCTCTACATCCTCGACATTGAAGCGTAGTTTGGTCGGGTTTTGCTCAAGGCTTTTCCGTGCGGCTGGAGGCGGGCCGCCGACTTCGATCATCAGGTACGCGTCGCCGAGGGCGCAGCAGGTGAGGTGCGATCCGGGTTCGTCCTTTGTGTACATCACCGCAAGGCCGAGCGTTCCTGTGTAGAATTCCACGCAGCGCTCGTAATCAGCGGTGAAAAGGATGAGGCCGTGGCGCGTGAAGTTCATTGTCGTGCTTCCTTAATTGGTACTCTGAGCCTTGTTCTGGACGCAGCGCCTGCATGAGCGCTGGCGAGAAGTCGTCCAATGCGTCGGTACTGACCCTCAACCTTGCAGCAGGGTATGGAGGCCGTAGTAAAGGATGAAGGCGTTGACGAAGGCGAGATAGTAGAGGCCGGTCATGAAATAGGCCTCCATCTGTGGCGACTTTGTGGACAGCACCAGGATGTTGCGTGCGTCGGTCGGGCCGCGAACGATGAGCACGAACAAGACGGCATTGATCATCAGGTGGCCGATGGCATCGACCAGGCCAAACTCGAAAATCCCGAGTACCAGCAGGGTCTGGAAGGCGAAGGCGATCAAGCGGGTCGCCACCGACGCCGCGCCCAGCAAGGTGAAGATGATCACGAACTCCACGAACCCGGCCAGCACCATGTAGATTTCCGGGTCGATGCCCATCAAAATCCCAGGATGTTTGGCCAGCAGCGGATAGGTCCAATCCGGAAAGGCGAATTTCTCGATCGAGAGCCAGAGAAAATTGATCCCGGTGACAGCGTAAAGCGTCACGAAACCGGATTTCTTCCAGCCATATGAGGTGCTGGTTGTCGCCAAGAAGAAATAAGAGATGGCCGGGAAGATCAGGTAGTCGATCAGATGGAAAACGCCGTAATCGTGCAGTGCCAGGGCGTAGAGCAGCAGGATCCCAGCACCCAGCAGCGGCGTGGTCCACCGGCTGAACGCGCAGAGCGCTATGGCGAGTTGGAACCAGGGCACCCAGTCCTGATCGGCCGCCAGCTCCGGTGCAAGGTAGAAGCTGATCCCGCCGAATTCGGCCATGGCCCACGCCGATGCAAAGAACAGACCTGCCGCACCGCGCATAATCAGGATCGAAAGCCCGTCGAAGACCTTCAGCCGCTGGTGGAACGCGTCCAGGATGCCGCGACGCAGCGCTATGCGGTCGACCACGAAAAACAGGTAAACAAGACCGACCGAGATCAGGAAGAACGTTACGAAAATAGAGCTCAGTACCGCGTCGATAGACTTGGGCTGGGCCGAGACGTCGAAAGGCTCGAACCACTTGATATGTGCCGCTGCTGGCGAAGCGATCGACATCGTCGCAAGCAGGACTGTGAGGGTACGGACCATCTTCATTGCGAAATGTCCTCTGCCGCGTCTGAGGTGGCCTTCGAGCCTTGGAAAATCGGCTGGTAGATATTGTGTTCCCTGCCGGAGACAGTCACCGCGATCTCGATGATGAGCAGATCCAATATGGTTAACGCTCAGCTCATAGGTGAGGAATATACTCCGATGATCGAGGCATCAACTTTCAATTTGAGGAGTCGGAGACCTTTCCGGGTGCGGGCGCAGGCCTAACTCTCGGTGTCATGTGTTTCTATCTGCCAAACAGAGTGCCCATCTCTCGCCGCAACATCATTGGCTTCCTCGGCGTGATAGGGGCTACCTCACTCATCCCTGGGACATTCGCCATGGCTTCCGGCTCTCCGGTTATCGACGATCTTTCTCATCCGCATCCGCAGTCGCCTCGTGGCACGCACTGGCAACTCGTCTCCGATCAGGTGATGGGCGGCGTTTCGGCGGGAGAGATGACGCGGGAGACAGTCGATGGCCGCGTGGCGCTCCGCATGCGTGGCGAGGTGAGCCTGGAAAACAATGGGGGCTTTTTGCAGCTGGCGCTTGATCTCAATCCTGACGGGGCTCCGATGGACGCCTCCGGCTGGAAAGGGATCGAGCTGCAGGTGCTGGGTGCGGGGGAAGCTTACAATCTGCATCTGCGAACCGAAGACATGACGCGTCCCTGGCAATCCTATCGCGCGGATTTCATCGCCAACCCGGACTGGCATACCGTTAGGCTCGATTTTGCCGATTTCGAGGCCCATCGACTGGAGGCGCCGCTTGATCTGTCCAAGCTCCGGCGCATCGGTCTCGTGGCCATCGGCCGCGCCTTCGACGCCGATCTGGCGGTTTCCGGGGGCCGGTTCTACGCGTGATTGGGTGGGTGGCCTTCCGGCGCCGCTAGAATGCGGATAGCATTGCGACAGGGCCGCCTCTGGCGCTGTAACTTCGTGCATCTGGACCCGCCATGCCTACTCTCAAGAAACTCACCGGCTTCATCGGCGCGGAAATCGAATATCTTTCGCTCTCCGAGACCATCTCCGGCTCTGGTGCGGAGTTTCTGAAACGCAGCCTGGCGGAGCATCAGGTGCTTGTCCTGCGCGACCAGTACCTGACGTCGCCACAGCAGAAAGCGCTGACCCGTGTCTTCGGCCCGGCGATGCAGCTGCCTTACGTGTCGCCGCTGGAGGACGACCCGGAGATCATCGCCGTGCTGAAGGAAGCATCCGAGATCGGGGGTGGCGTCTTCGGTGGGGAATGGCATGCCGATTTCAGCTTTCTGGAAAACCCGCCCGCCGGATCGATTCTGAACGCGGTAGAAATACCGGATGTCGGCGGCGATACGGTCTGGGCCAGCCAGACGGTCGCTTACAGGTCGCTGCCTGCTGCGCTGAAATCTGTGGTGGATGGACGTAATGCCGTGCATGTCGGCAAGCCCTACGGCGTGAAACATGCGCCGCCTTCGGAAACACGGGCCAATGCCTCTATCCGGATGACCCGGGGCGATCCGGAAGCAGATCGGGAAACCTTCCATCCCGCCGTTATCACCGAGCCGGTCACCGGGGCAAAGGCGCTTTTCCTCAATCCGATCTACACCACCCGCCTCGACGGTATGACCGAGGAGGAGAGCCTGCCGGTCTTGCAGGAAATCTACCGGCATTGCACAAGGCCGGACTTCTCCTGTCGGCATAAATGGCGGGCGGGAGATGTGGTTATCTGGGACAACCGGACGACGCTGCATTACGCGACCAACGATTATGATGGCCACCGCCGGTTGCTCTATCGAACGACCTTTTCAGGTGCGGCCCCTCGATAGAGGTGCCGTCTACTCCTCGAAGACCTCCTCGATCCGCAGCTGCATCACCCGGGCAATAGTGAAGGCGAGCGGCAGGCTCGGGTCGTAACGGCCGTTCTCAATGGCGTTCACCGTCTGGCGCGAGACTTTTAGCAATCCGGCGAGATCCGCCTGGGACCAGCCCCGTTCCGCGCGCAGCGTCTTCAGGCTGTTCTTCATCGATAGCGCCGCCGGGCAATCACACCGCCGACAATCCAGAATCCGGCCATCAGCGGCCAGACGGCGAACATGGAGAGTTTCGGGAACCCGACACTTTCCAGAAAGCCGTAGCTGAAGGTGGAGAGCGCAGTGGCGGCGAAAGCAATGGCCAGCGCCTCGAACTGGATCATCCGCTGCATCTCGTCCACCCGCCTGACCTGCCGGATCACCGACCAGCATACCGCCGCCGCCGGAAGCATGGGGAGAAGTGCTATGAATGGCCTGAGCGCATGGTCCGGCTCTAGAGCGGTCAGCAGGCCATTTGAGACAAGGAGCGCGACGACATAGGCGGCAAAAGTTGCGCCGAGTTCGATCAGGTAGCGGGATATTTTCATGCCATTTCCATGTAAAGTTTCTTTTACATGAAGCGCAACTTGACGCGTGTCAAGGAAGCTTTACATAAAGGCGCGCCGCGTGGCTGAATTTTGATGCTGTGGCTCCTCTTCCTGCTTCTGGTTATGATGATCTGATCGACCAAGTTTCTGTGGTTGAGTTGTTTTGTGACTCGCTATGTCCCGGATTCCATTTGCATTTTATTAATATGCGAAATTTCATCGCTATTTCCCCCGATTAAGTTGAGCATTATAGTGTGACGTGCGCCGGAACTTTGTCCGACCGGCTGCGCCTGCATGGGGAGTGCTTTGGAGAATGATCGATATTGAGGATTATGGGCTGACGGAGCCCGGCAAGCTGAGAGCGGGGATCAATCTCGGAAATGTGCTGCTGGTAACCGGCACGACAGAAGGTGGGAACCCGTCGGGGGTCTCGCCAGCGATCGCAGCGGCCATTGCTCGCAATTTCGGGTTCAGCATCTCCTATTGCACCTATCCTTCGCCGGGCGCGGTGGCCGATGCGGTTGACGGGGATGAGTGGGATATCTGTCTGATCGCCGAAGACCCGAAGCGGGCGGAAACCATAGAATTCTGCGGCGCTTATGCTGAGATCGAGGCTACCTACATGGTGCCCGCCGGCTCGAAACTGATGAGCCTGGAAGACGTGGACAAGCCGGGCGTGCGGATCGCGGTGTCCGACCGCTCCGCCTACGATCTCTATCTCAGCCGGGCCTTGAAACATGCCGAGCTGAAACGGGCGCCCGGACTGAAGGCGGCGTTCGAGTTGTTTCGCGATCAGAAACTGGAAGCATTGGCCGGCCTTCGTCCGGCTTTGCTGGAGAACGCAGCGAGCATGCCAGGCGCAAAGGTCCTGGACGGGTCCTATACGGCGGTTCGTCAGGCGGTCGGCGTCAGGCCGGGAAATCCGGCCTTTGCCAAGGCGGTAAAGCGTTTTATTTCGGAATCCAGATCGAACGGTCTGGTTGACGGGCTGATCAACGAGTTCGGTCAGCGTGGCCGGCTGTCTGTCGCGTCCTGACGTAAACTGGGACAATCCGGCTCTGGCCTCTGAATCGCTCCTCTGCTAGCGTCCGCTGCACCGCAACAGTGTAACCGGATCGAGCCCATGTCCGACCTCGAAACCCTTTCCGCCGCCTACCGCAATTTGAAGTCCCGTAACCAGAATATCGACATGACGCGGGGCAAGCCCTCGGCGGCCCAGCTCGATCTGGCGGCGGCGATGTTCGATCTCGTCAGCAGTGACGATTGCAAGGGCGCTGACGGCACCGATTACCGCAATTACGGCATTCTGGCCGGTATTCCGGAAGTGCGGGCGCTGTTCGCGGAGTTGATGGAGACGACGCCGGATTTGGTGATCGCGGGCGGCAACGGAAGCCTGCAAATGATGTATGACGCGCTCCTGGGTGCGGTCATGTTCGGCGTGCCGGGCGGTGACGGTCCGTGGACGGGGGCGAAGTTTATCTGCCCGGTGCCGGGGTATGACCGCCATTTCGCCATCTGCGAGCGGCTTGGGATCGAGATGATCCCGGTCGAGATGCTGGATGACGGGCCGGACATGGATGCGGTCGAGACGCTGGTCGCCGATGATGCGTCCATCAAGGGCATCTGGTGCGTGCCGAAATACTCCAACCCGACAGGCGCGGTCTATTCCGACCTGACGGTGGATCGGCTCGCGGCGATGAAGACCGCCGCGCCGGATTTCCGGATCATGTGGGACAACGCCTATGTGGTGCACCATCTGACCGGTGACATAGCGACGGTCAAAAACATCCAGAAGGCGGCGGAGGCGGCGGGTAATGCAGACCGTATCCTGACCTTTGTCTCGACGTCCAAGATCACTCTGGCCGGCGCCGGGGTGGCAGCGATGTCCGCCTCCAAAACCAACATCGACGATCAGTTGGAGCGAATGTTCTATTCCAGCATCGGTCCGGACAAGGTCAATCAACTCCGCCATGTCCGCTTCTTCAAGGATACGGCTGGAATTGCGGCACACATGGTCAAGCATGCCGAGATCATCGCGCCTAAATTCGCTGTCGTTGAAAAAGCTCTGACCGCAGCCTTCGAAGGCACAGATCTGGCCAGCTGGACCAAGCCCGAGGGCGGTTATTTCGTTAGTGTTGATCTCGCTGACGGTTGCGCCGCGGAAACCGTGAAGCTCTGCGCCGAGGCCGGCGTGAAGCTCACCGCTTCCGGCGCCTGCTTCCCCTACGGCAAAGATCCGCGCGACCGCAACATCCGCCTGGCCCCAACCATGCCGACAGAGGATGAGCTGGAGCGCGCGATGGAAGTGTTCTGCACGACGGCGAAGATGGTGTGTTTGAAGATGGTTGGGGATTGATGTCAGCGTTGAATCATCAGCTGTTGTACGCAGATTAAGTAGGCCTCATGGGATTCGGTATTTTTATCCACCGTGCCGACTCTATTTACGAGGATAGTCCCGCCGAGCGCTATCAGTTCCCGCGCCAATACTTCAAACGTGCGGTCGCGTGCGTTGGCGGCTGGATCGTCTACTACGAACCAACCAAAGTTCTAAATACACGTGGATATTATGCCGCTGCGAAAGTCGCGCAAATCGTCCCCGATCCAACCGCTTCGGATATGTTTCTCGCATTGATCGAGCCGGGAACATATTTACCATTTCCCAACACGGTTCCCCTTTCGTTGGGGGGTGAATATGTCGAACGGGGATTGCTTAGTGTCGATGGAAATCTCACAGGCCGGGCTCAATCCGCTGTTCGACCGCTTTCACCGGAAGACTTTAGCCGGATTGTAGGTTTGGGACTGGGCGACGAGGGCCCCGTTCTGCCTAGAAATGAACAACCGGAACCCGCAGATGGGTTTAGAGAAGACCAAGAACCATTTCTGCATGACATTGAGCGGGACAGGGTCGCTGTTCTTTCATCACGCGTAGCCCGAGATAGGGTTTTCCGTGAAGTTGTGCTGAAGGCTTATGATGAGCGATGCGCGATCAGCGGAATAAAGCTCATTAATGGCGGTGGCCGCGCAGAGGTTGAGGCGGCTCATATTCAGCCGGTTACACGTGATGGGCCAGACATCGTCAATAATGGGCTCGCGCTCTCCGGTACGGTGCATTGGATGTTTGATCGTGGTGTGATCAGTTTGAGCGATGACCTTGAGATACTCGTGTCGCGGCAAGCAAATGATCCCGATGCGGTTCGGGCGCTAATTAATGAGACTGGCCGCGCATTACCAACATCACGACCCTCTGACCGTCCTCACCCTAAGTATCTTGATTGGCATCGTAACAACTGTTTCAAACTATAGTCCCTCATCCCAACGGACCTGAGGCATCAGGACTTCCCTAGCCAATAGTCTCCATAGCTGTCCGCCCATTTCTTGAAATCCGCGAAGCTCCGCTCCGGGTTCAGATCGGGTGACCAGTCGAGCGCTTCCTTCAGGCGTGCGCTCACCAGCAGTTGCCTGTCTGTGTCGCCATGCAGGTTCACGGTCGGTTCCTCCTCCGGTTTGGCGAGACGCCAGGAGAAGTCCGGATAGCCGCCTGCCAGCAATTCGCACCAGTCGGCCGTGCTCCAGGGATCTGAGCAACTGATGTTGAAAACATCGTATGGGCGGCTCTCCGAATTGATCAGCCTGACCAGCGCGTCGGCGATGTCGCGGCTGTAGGTCCAGTCCCGCATGTCGCGATAGCGGAGGGTTGCCTCGCTGCCCTTGAGGGCGATGAGGGATGCCTGCATCTGCGGGCTCAGCGTGTCGCGCAACCCACTGTCTACTTCCCACGGGCCGAATACGCCGGAGAGGCGGACGCTGAACATGTCCATTTGCCACAGCTCGGCCAGCCGGCGGGTGATGCATTCGGAGGCAAACTTCGTCGTCGAATACATGTTGTGCGGCCAGGCCGGGAGGTCTTCGGAGAGCGGTTTGTCACCGAAGGCCGTTGTGCCATAGGCGGCAGTGGAGCCGACATTGATCACCCGTTTCAGCCCGGCATCGCGTGCAGCTTCCAGAGCGGCGGTGAACGCCATCAGGTTGACCTCGAGGATCGAGCGCGGGGCGTTGGCATCCCGTTCCGGGCCGGCGGTGATGGCGGCGGCGCAGAACATCCGGTCGACCTTGTTTTCCTTCAGGGCGGAGAGGATGGCGCCGTCCTTGAGCGCATCGCCGACGGTTTCGACGACAGTGCCCGGATGCGTCTCGAAGGCGCGCCTGGCGGCAGCCGGGATCGGGCGCCGGTCGAACACGACGACGGTTTCGCCTTTCGCCAGCAATGCCTCCGCGATGTTGAGGCCGACAAAACCCGCGCCGCCCAAAATCAGCACTGCCATTTCTCTCTCCAGTTCGCCCGTTGACTTGTAGGGGTGATCCTAATGCAGGTGGGTTTATTTCCAAGAAGTTCCAAAGGCATCGCACCTTGGACGGTCACGCGCTAGTCTTCCCCGCGTACAGTTGGGGAGTTCAGGAGCATGACTGCATATCCGCGCGACTTTGTCGGCTATGGGGCCAATCCGCCGGATCCGCACTGGCCTGGCGGGGCGCGTTTGTCGGTGAACTTTGTCGTCAATATCGAGGAGGGATCGGAATATTCGATTCATGACGGTGACGGGTTCTCCGAGTCCGGCCTGACGGAATCGCCGGGTTCGCCGAATATGCCGGGCAGCCGCGATCTCGCCGCAGAATCGATGTTCGAGTATGGCAGCCGGGTCGGGTTCTGGCGGGTGCTGCGTCTGTTTCAGGAACGGGAAATGCCGGCCACCTTCTTCACCTGCGCTCTGGCTGTGGAGCGCAATGCGGAACTGGCGGCGGCAATCCGGTCCTCGGGTTTCGATATCTGTTGCCACGGATGGCGCTGGGAGGAGCACTTCAAACTCCAGCGTGACCAGGAACAGGAGCATATCCAGCGCGCCGTCGCTTCCTTGCAGAAGACACTCGGAGAGCGCCCGCTCGGCTGGTATTGCCGTCACGGCCCGGGGGAGGCGACGCGGGAGCTTCTGGTGGAGGAAGGCGGCTTTCTTTATGACAGCGACGCCTATAACGACGAGTTACCCTATTGGGTCGAAGTCGATGGCAACCCACATCTCGTCGTGCCGTATTCCCTGACCCACAATGACTCGAAATTCTCACGGGGCTGGCTCAATACCGGCCAGCAGTTCTTCGAGTTTATCCGGGATGGCTTCGATATGCTGTATGCGGAGGGGGCGACGCAGCCAAAGATGATGTCGATCGGTCTGCACACGCGGCTCATCGGCCATCCGGCACGGGCTGCCGGGTTGGCGCGCCTGCTCGATTACATCAAAGGGTTCGACGATGTCTGGGTGACGGGGCGGCTGAATATCGCCCGTCACTGGTGGGAGCATCATCCATATCGCTGATTGGCAGCCGGATATAACCGGGCCCGACTTCTAGTCGCGCATATCAGTCCGGCGCGTAGGCTTTCAAAAAACTCTCGACGGCAGGGCCGACCGAATTTATCGCGTCTTCGGCTGTCCAGTCGCAGGAAGAGGTAAACAATCTCTGGATCAGAAATGGTCCGGTTACAAATCCCTGGAAGTGCGCTGCAGCCATGGCCGGGTCGGTTTTCCTGAGAAGACCCTGATCCTGCATTTTGCCGATAAATTCCGCCAGCTCGTTACGCATCTTGCCGGGACCTTCATTCCAGAAGGTTTCCCCGATCAGTGGAAACTGCTCGGCCTCCGCGATCACGGTGCGCATCAATCGCAGTTTTTCGGGGTTGTTCACTTTCGCCAGGATCAGAAGTGCACAATCAGTCAGTACTTCGCGAGGCGTTCCGGAATAATCGATGTCATCGGAATTGGGCTCGCCGAAACCGGCGCACATTCCCCCCATGACAGTGCAAAACAGATGCTCCTTGCTATCGAAGTAGCTGTACACCGTGCGCTTGGAAACATTGGCTTCCGCGGCAACCTTGTCCATCGAGGTAACTTCGTACCCCTGTTCCGTGAAAAGTTTGCAGGCAGCATCAACGATTTGTCGCTGTTTTTCGGTTAACGGCTCGCTGTCCGGAAAATTCTGATCGATTTTTACCATGAGTCCTTGAAGTCTCTCGGTACACTACTAAGTTTACGTACACTGCACGGTGTAGTCTAGTTTTTAACACCTAACAGACAGTAGCACGTTCTCTGAGTCGTAGGAGGGGCCGATGTCGGACGTACGTTCCGGGGATTCCGCTATACGGAAGGCCGGGTGGGCAGCGAAATATGCCCTCTGGATCATTCGCTGGCGTTGGGCGGTTATCGCCGTCTCGATTTTGCTAACACTGGGGGCGGGCTTCGGTGGCCAGTTCCTGTCCTTTTCCACTGACTACCGTGTCTTCTTCAGTAAGGAAAATCCGCAACTTCAGGCGTTTGAATCGCTGCAGCGGGTGTTCAACAAGGAAGACAATATCTCCCTGGTGCTGCAGCCGAAGAATGGCGATGTGTTCCAGGCTGACATGCTTGCCGCTATCCGGAACCTGACGGAGGAATCCTGGCAGGTACCCTTCGCCACGCGCGTCGATAGTATCTCCAATTTCCAGAACAGCACGGCGGAAGAAGACGATCTGATCGTTGACGATCTGGTGCCGGCGGAAAGTCCGCTCGATGCCGCCGATCTGCAGCGCATTCGCGCGGCCGCGATGACCGAGCCGCTGTTGCGGGACCGGATCATTTCCCCGGACGCCCGGACGACGATGGTCAATATCACCATCACGCTGCCCCAGAAGGAGTTGACGGAGGTGCCGGAGGCGATGGCCCATGTCGACGGGCTGGTCGCTGATTTCCGGGCCGATAATCCGAACATCACCCTGGCGATCACCGGCTCGGTGGCGCTCAATAACAGTTTTTCGGTTTCCGCGCAGAATGACATGCAGACCCTCATCCCGCTGATGTACGGGGTTCTGCTGCTGGTCATGGCAGTGCTTCTGCGGTCCATCTCGGGAACATTCGCGACGCTTCTGGTAATCGCGTTCTCGGCCATGACGGCGATGGGGCTGGCCGGCTGGCTCGGTATTCAGCTGACACCACCTTCGGTCACGGCGCCGACCATCATCCTGACCCTGGCCATCGCGGATTCTGTCCACGTGCTGATCAGCATGTTCCATGGCATGAGGCGGGGGATGTCCAAGCGGGATGCTCTGGTGGAGAGCCTTCGGGTGAATTTCCAGCCGGTCTTCCTGACCAGTCTGACCACCATGATCGGCTTCATGTCGCTGAATTTCTCCGATGCGCCACCGTTTCGGGATCTTGGCAACATCACGGCAATGGGTGTGGGGGCGGCCTGGTTCTTCTCCATCGCCTTCCTGCCGGCCCTGATGGCCGTTCTGCCGGTGCGTATCAAGCCGCGGGAGGAGCATGAAAGCGTGGCCATGGAGCGGCTGGCGGAATTCGTTATCCGGCGCCGTGGCCCGATCATGATTGGCACGCTCGCCCTTGTTGCCGGACTTGTCGCCTTTATTCCGAAGATCGAGCTGAACGATCAGTTCGTGAAGTATTTCGACAAGAGCATCCAGTTCCGGAACGACACGGACTGGGCGACGGACAATCTCTCCGGAATCTATCAGGCCCAGTGGAGCATTCCGGCGGCCGAGAGCGGCGGGATCTCCGATCCCGATTATCTGCGCCGTCTCGAGGATTTCACGCAGTTCCTGAGGGCGCGCGGTGAGGTGGTCCACGTGCTCACGTTGACCGATATCTTCAAACGCCTGAACAAGAACATGCATGGTGACGATCCGGACTGGTACAAGCTGCCGGACGAACGGGACCTTGCCGCGCAGTATCTGTTGCTGTTCGAGATGTCCCTGCCGTTCGGGCTCGACCTGAACAACCAGGTGAATGTCGACAAGTCGGCGGTGCGGGTTATCGCCACGCTGGAGAACATCACCACCAACGAGCTCCGGGCGCTGGACGAGGAAGCCTCGGCCTGGCTTCAGGATCATTTCCCGAGCGCGGCCGAAACCCGGGCATCGGGACCGTTCGTCATGTTCGCCTATATTGCCAAGCGCAATATCGAGGGCATGCTGACCGGTACTTTCTTCGCCTTCCTGCTGATCTCCGCAACGCTGACCATTGCGCTTCGGAGCATGAAGCTCGGCGCCATTTCTCTGGCTCCAAACCTCGTGCCCGCGGCCATGGCCTTCGGGATCTGGGGGCTGACAGTCGGCGAAGTCGGCATGGCGTCCTCGGTCGTGACCGCGACCAGCCTCGGGATCATTGTCGATGCGACGGTGCATTTCCTCTCGAAATACCGGCGCGCCCGGGTCGAGCGGGGCGAGGATGCGGAGGACGCGGTGCGCTATGCCTTCTCGACGGTCGGCACGGCGCTCTGGGTCACCACCGCCATCCTGGTCGCAGGGTTCGCGGTGCTCTCCCTCTCCACTTTCAAAATCAACGGGTCCATGGGGATGCTGACCGCGATCACGCTGGTCATGGCCATCATCATCGACTTCCTCCTGTTGCCGGCCATGCTGCTGTTTCTCGACGGCCGGCGCAAAGACCGGGATGCCGGACAGGCTCCCATTGCCCAAGCTGCGGAGTAAGAAAATGGGAAAACTTCAGCGCATTCTCGCCCTGGCGGTGCTCGCCATCAGTCCGGTGTTGCAATCCGCGTACGCGGAAACGCCACAAGAGAAGGGGCGGGCGATTGCCGAGGAGACCGACCGGCGGGATCTTGGTTGGGGCGACAGCGACGTCGTGATGTCGATGATCCTGCGTAACGCTGAGGGAGAGAGCAGTGTCCGCGAATTGCGGCTCCGCTCCCTCGAAGTGCCGGAGCGGGGCGTCGGGGACAAGAGCATCACTGTGTTCGACAAGCCGAGGGATATCGAGGGAACGGCCTTTCTGTCGCACACCAAGATCCTGGATCCGGACGATCAGTGGCTTTACCTGCCGGCCCTGAAGCGGGTGAAGCGGATCTCGTCCAAGAACAAGTCCGGCCCCTTCGTAGGCTCCGAGTTCGCCTATGAGGATCTGGTGAGCCAGGAAGTGGACCGGTACGACTACACATGGCTGCGGGACGAGAATTGCGGCGAGGCGGCACCGACCATGGAGTGCTTCGTTGTCGAGCGTACACCGCTCTATGAGCATTCCGGCTACACCAAGCAGGTCTCATGGGTGGACAAGCAGGATTATCAGCCGCGCAAGACAGAGTTCTACGACCGCAAGGATGCGCTCCTGAAAACCCTGCTGCAGCTCGATTACAAGCAGTATCAGGGCCAGTACTGGCGGACCCACCGGATGGACATGACCAACCACCAGACCGGTAAGTCCACCACCCTGACCTTCGAGGATTACAGCTTCAAGGTCGGGCTCTCGGAGGGTGATTTCGAGAAGAACAGGCTGAAGCGCGTCAGATGATCAGTGGTGTCCGTATTGCGGCGGCGGGGCTTTGCCTCGCCGCCGGTGCTCTGCCCGCTCTGGCGAAGGAGCCGAACATAGAAACCAGTCTGGAGCTCGGCATGGAGCTCCGGGTGTTCCCGAACGATCCCGCCTTAGGGCCACAGCGGGACCGGGCTGTCAGTCCGTCCTTCTACCTGGAGCCGGAAATCACAGCGGACTGGAACGGCGGAGTCGATCGTCTCACGCTGGTGCCTTATGCGCGTGTCGACAGGGACGATGACAGCCGGACCCATGTCGATCTCCGGGAGGCCAACTGGCTGCATATCGGCGATGGCTACGATCTGGTGATCGGCGCCGACAAGGTCTTCTGGGGCGTGACTGAGTCTCGTCACTTGGTGGACATCGTCAACCAGAGCGACGGGGTCGAGGATGTGGACCTGGAAGACAAGCTCGGCCAGCCGATGGTCCAGCTTGCGGTGCCGAGCGACCTGGGCACGTTCAGCTTTTTCGTTATGCCCTATTTCCGTGAGCGCACATTTCCCGATGCGGATGCTCGGCTGAGCAGCGGTGTGCGTGTCGACGATGACGCGCAATATGACTCGGATGCGGAAGAGTTCCATCCGGACCTTGCGGTCCGCTGGTCCCAGGTGATTGGCGATTTTGATGTTGGGTTGTCGCATTTTCATGGCACCAGCCGCGAGCCACGTCTGCTCGCGCTCGATCCCGCCAATCCGTCCAACTTGACGCCTTATTACGACCAGATCGACCAGACCGGTCTGGATCTGCAATACACCACGGATGCCTGGCTCTGGAAACTGGAGGCCATCGGGAGGGGCGGGCACGGGGACTATTTCCCCGCTGCTGTCGCCGGGTTCGAATATACGCTCTTCGGCATTCGCGGCAGTGACATGGATCTCGGGTTTCTGGCCGAATATCAGTATGACGGCCGGGACGAGGATGGCAGTGCGCCGGGCACGCTTGCCAACAACGACACATTCGTCGGCACGCGGCTGACCTTCAATGATGTGGACGACACCTCGATCCTTGCCGGGGCGGTGGTCGATAACGAGGACGGCTCGACCTTGCTGTCTCTGGAGGCGGAACGCCGGATCGGGGATGCCTGGAAGGTAGAGGCGGTTGCCCGTTTCTTCCTCAATGCGGACAGCGAGAACGGTCTCACGGCGCTGGAGCGTGACGATTTCGTCAGTCTGACGCTGATCCGCTATTTCTGAGGTGTGGCCGGCGGGACTATGCCGCCGGTTTCACGGCCGAAAGGATGACGTGGCCGGCAACGCACCAGAGCAGGTCCACCTGCTCGAAACCGGCATCCCGCAGCCAGTCCGTCTGTTCCACCAGTGTTGAGGGCTTGTCCAGAGGGTCGGGCACGCGCGGATCGTAGTGGTTCCAGTCCAGGGCGCGGAACCGCTCCAGCCCGGAGCTGTCTCCCCGGAGTGCGAGCGAGCGCTGCTCGACTTCGTGCTCCCATTGCCGGGCAAAACTGCGCCGCGCGGCATCGGAGGCCGGCTCGACGAGATCGGCAAGGACGAACACACCGCCCGGGGTGAGGATTCGGAACAGATCGCGGAACAGTCTCGCCTTGCCCGGCCCGTCCAGATGATGAACGGCGAGCGAGGAAACGACGGCGTCCGCCGGTTCCGCATGAAACCGCCAGTCCAACTCTTCGAGGCGGAAGGGCCTGGCTGTCAGGCGCGTTGCAGCATCGCCGGCCGTCTTGGCCGTTGCCTTCAGCATGCCCGGCGATGCGTCATAAGCCGTGACCTTCACGTCGGGGTCACGGTCCAGGATCGCTTTCGTCATCAGGCCTTCGCCGCTGCAAAGATCGAAAACACAGGCTGGGCGTGTTTTCCCTTCGAACAGCCGGTCCGTCACGATCCGGATCTGTTCCTCTCGCCGGGGGACAAACACGTCGCCTTCAGCCAGGAATGCGGCTGTATCCAGTTCGTTCCATTGCGGAATGTCCGCTGTCATCCCGTTTGCTCCCCGGCTCACCACTGCCGGGTAGAAATGGGATGATAAAACCGTGCGGTCAATCCGGGATTAATATTGGAGCATAGCCTCTTCCCAGTCGCGCCGGCGAATCAGCACGGCCTCGTAATCGGCTTCCTTCGGCAAGAAGACCCAGAGACCAACCTCTGGCGAGCGCGGGTCGTCATGCCCTCCCGCCTTGCTGATCGTGCCGACTTGATTAAACAGAAGCTCATGAATATCGCCAGTGTACCGAGCGGTTCGGTGTTCCATTGTCAGGTTCATCGCGACCTCCCGCGCCAAATGGTATGCCCAGTTGACGAAAAAGCAGGCGTTAGGTGAAGTATCAGCTCGCTTAAAAATATTCGAAAAAAAGAAAATTTTCCTGTTTTGCAGACTAGACAATTGTGCGTGGCAGATTTTCTGGAAAGTTGTCAGATCGCTGCAAAAAGGCACTATTTAAATGAAGAAATATGATTTTTAGGTCAAGAAACAGGTTCTCGCATATATTCTGGTGACACTTTTCTGGGCGGCCCTTCTGCGGGCAGCTCTTCTGTTCGGTGGTTGATCTCGTCCAGTATCGGAGTTGCTTTCCAGGAGGCCTGGACTGCGTGCGTGCCGGACCTTCGTAACGGTAGATCTGGGGGGTGACGTATCCACTGATGCGGCTTCTCTCTTTACGCCGATAGGGACCGGAGATAAGAACCGAAGGCATTTGTTCGCGAGGTGACGACGTGACCGACCAATCTCCGGATACCGGCGCTAAGACGCCAGCGCCGCTTGGGCCTGATGATCCGGCTACAGTTCTCGTTTTCGGAAACGAGAAAGGCGGCTCCGGCAAATCGACCGGCTCCATGCATGTGATCGTGGCGCTCCTCAGGCTTGGATTCAAAGTCGGCTCCATCGACCTCGATATGCGTCAATGGACGCTGACCCGCTATCTCTCCAACCGCGCGGGGACGATGAAGAACGACGGCATTTCCATGCCGATGCCCGTGCATGTTTTTCTCTCCCGCAGCGACAAGCCGAACCGGCAGGAAGCGGAAGCCGAGGACAGGCAAAGGTTCGAGGCGGTGCTGAAGAAATTGCGCAGCGAGTGCGACTTCGTGTTGATCGATTGCCCGGGTACGGACACTTATGTCGGTCGTCTCGCGACCGGCTATGCCGACAAGCTGGTCACGCCCCTGAATGACAGCTTCGTCGATCTCGACATGCTCGCCAATGTCGATGGCCAAACCGGAGAAATCATCAAGCCGAGTGTCTATTCCGAGATGGTCTGGGAAGCCCGGAAGCAGAAAGCAGCCCGTGATGGCGGCACGCTTGACTGGATCGTGATGCGTAACCGCCTCTCCAGTCTCGCAGCTCGCAACAAGCAGGAAATGGAGCGCGTGGTTGGTCTGCTGGCAAAGCGGATAGGCTTCAGGGTGGCGCCCGGTTTCAGTGAGCGGGTGATCTTCCGAGAGTTGTTTCTGCGCGGCCTGACCATGCTCGATGTCTTCGAGATCGGTGACAGCGGCAAGCCACAACTCTCCCATGTTGCCGCCCGGCAGGAAGTCCGGGGCCTGTTGAACTCGCTGCAGCTGCCAAACCGGATACCGACGCCGCACTCCAGTGAGCCGAATGACGAAGCTGTCGAGACTCCGTCGCTGATGGGGGAAGAGGGGCAGGAATAGTTGCCGTGTCGACAAGATTTCAGGATTTCATATCCGCCATTTGCCGCATGTAAGGGGCTTCGCCGTGAGTGTGACTGCCGGACTGAACCATCTTGGCCTGTCTGTCCGTAATCTGGACGAGACCACCCGGTTCTTTGTCGAGGTGCTCGGGTGGGAGGAACTGGCGCGTGACGAGAGTTATCCACGCAATGCGGTGACGGACGGCACCCTGCGCCTGACGCTCTGGCAGGTCGATCATTCGCAGGACGTGGTCAGTTTCGACCGGCGGGCGAATATTGGCCTGCATCACCTTGCCATCGAGGTTCCGGACGAGGATGTCCTCAACGCCACTGCCGAGCGTGTGCGTGAATGGCCAGGGGTGGAAATCGAGTTCATGCCGGAATTCATGGGGGCCGGGCCGCGGAAGCACATGATGTTCCGCGAGCCGGGAGGCATTCGTCTGGAGCTGGTCTGGCCGGGCGCCGCATAGGCGTCTCATCGAGCTCAGCGCCAGCTCGACTCGGCTGCCATCTCGTTCAGGGTAATTCCACTGAGCTCGAAATCGGCCGCCTGATACTGCCGGCTGCCGATATGATGATAGAACTCAATCGCGACAGTGTTGGTCGGCAGGGACTGCCAGACGACCCATGATCCGCCACGGGCGATGGTCTCCGCCGCTACGGCGCCGATCAGGGCGCGCCCCGCTCCGCTGCCACGGGCCCGGTCCTCGACATAGAGATCGAGCATGTGAAGGCCCGGCGTTCCGAGGCCGATATTGAAGCTGTCGATGAAGATGGTGTACCCGATCAGCTCCGAATCAAGCTCGACAACGATGCCGTCGAACCGTTTCTGTTTGCCGAAAGCATAGCGGATCACGTCGTCGGCCCCGAAGGGTGGCGGCGGCATGCCTTCATGGGCGGACAAGGCGGCGGCCATCTCCGCTACGCGCCCTGCGTCCTTTTCCAACAGTGCCCTGACACGGAACTCCATTATGATCTCCCTGTGATGCGGGTTGGAAACCTCAGGCTGCGATGCAACATAATGCTAAAGCCTCGAGGAAAGTGAAGCGGCGAAGATGACCACAGGAAAAAAGACCGGCGGGATTGTTGACAGACCGGGAGCGGCACGGTCGGGTCCGGTCTCGTCTCAGTCAGATATAGACGCCTTCGTGCACCGTGTCCGCAGCGCGCCGGCCGCAGTTCCGGCTGGTCGTCCGGGGCGGCTGCTCTTCGCCATGGATGCGACTGCCAGCCGTGAGCCTTCCTGGGACCGGGCCTGCCAGCTCCAGGGCGAGATGTTTTCAGAAACGGCAGCTCTTGGCGGTCTTGCGGTACAGCTTGCCTATTATCGTGGTTTCGGCGAGTTCAAGGCCAGCGCCTGGCTGACGGATACGCAGAAGCTGCTGCGGGAGATGACCGGCGTATTCTGCCTTGGAGGCCAGACTCAGATCGAACGCTTGCTTGGCCATGTCATTTCCGAGACCGGTAAGGAGAGGGTGCAGGCGGTGGTGTTTGTCGGCGATGCATTCGAAGAGGATATTGATGCGGTCTGTCACCGGGCCGGTGAACTGGGCGTCCTCGGGGTCCCGGTCTTCATCTTTCACGAAGGCGGCGATCCTGTGGCGCGGCGTGCATTCGAACAGATTGCGCGTCTTACCAAGGGCGCTTGCTGTCCGTTCGACGGCAGCAGCGCCCAGCAGCTCCGGGATTTACTGGCGGCGGTCGCCGTTTATGCCGCGGGCGGCAGGAAGGCCCTGCAGGACTTTTCAGCACGGCGGGGTGGTGCGGCGTTGCGGCTGACACACCGTTTCGGCAAATGACGGTGACCGGCGGGATGATCGCCCGGCAGGAGGATAGCTAGGTGCAGTTTCTGATACTGGGCGGCAGCCTGTTGGTCGGGCTCGGACTGATCGGCTACTGGTTTATCAATGCCGATCCGGCAAAGATTCGCACGACCGCGAAATGGGTCGGGCTTGGTCTGCTTGGTCTTCTGGTAATCGCGCTGATTTTCTTCCGGCGTTTCGACTGGCTGATGTATGCGGGGTTGGTCGGGCTGCCGTTCTTCATGCGTGCCGGCGCTCTTTTTCGCCGTTTCCGGAACGCTGTCAAAATGGCACGCGGTCCGGCTTCCGGGCAGAGCAGCGCGGTACGCACGGAAACGCTCGCTGTCAGTCTGGATCATGACAGTGGAGCGATGGACGGCGAGGTGCTGCGCGGCCGTTTTGCGGGAATGCAGCTGTCGGCTCTGTCCTTCAACGACGTACTGGAGCTGCTGGCGGACTGCGTCCGGAACGATCCGCAGTCCGTCGCGGTGCTGGAAAGTTATCTCGATGCCGCCTACGGGCCGGACTGGCAGGAGCGGGCGGGAGAGGCTGCAGGTGCAGATCGGACATCGTCCGGCTCGGGAGCTATGTCGCGAGAGCAGGCGCTGGAGATCCTGGGGCTTGAGGAAGGCGCGGACGAGGCTGCGATTCGGGAAGCGCACCGTCGCCTGATGATGGTCAATCATCCCGATCGTGGCGGGTCCGACTACCTCGCGGCCCAGATCAACGAAGCTAAAGAAATTCTGCTCGGTTCCTGAGCCAAGCGATCCTTGCTGTTTTCGCTGTTTCTGTGCGAATAACGGATTGCCTTGTCAACGACGCTGGCGGGGTAGCGGACCGAAGAAACGATTAGAGGTTCTGATATGCCAGTACCAGTGCGGAAGGCGATCTTTCCGGTCGGGGGGCTTGGCACGCGTTTCCTGCCGGCAACCAAGTCTATGCCGAAGGAAATGCTCCCGGTTGTCGACAAACCGCTCATCCAGTACGCCGTGGAGGAAGCCCGTGCCGCCGGGATCGAGGAGTTCATCTTCGTCACCGGCCGTGGCAAGTCCGCGATAGAGGATCATTTCGACCATGCGTTCGAGCTGCAGTCCATGCTCGAAGACCGCGGCAAGAAAGAGGCGCTGAAGGTCATCGAGGCGACGATCCCGCAGCCCGGTCAGTTTTCCTATACCCGTCAACAGGAGCCGCTTGGCCTCGGCCACGCGGTCTGGTGCGCGCGGAATTTCGTCGGTATGGAACCGGTCGCGGTTCTGCTCGCGGATGACCTGATCCTGAACGGTCAGGGCTGCCTGAAGCAGATGGTCGACGCCTACAACAAGGTTGGCGGCAACATGGTCGCGGCCATGGAAGTTGAGCGCGAGCAGACCCAGTCCTACGGCGTCATCACACCGGGCGAAGTGAAGGACCGGCTGATCGAAGTCCGGGGCCTGGTGGAAAAGCCGAAGCCGGTCGACGCGCCATCGAACTACGCAATCATCGGGCGCTATATCCTGCAGCCGAAAGTGTTCGAGGATCTGGCGCGTTTCGAAAAGGGGGCCGGCGGCGAAATCCAGCTGACGGACGCTATGGCCCGCCAGCTCGGCCTGCAGCCATTCAACGGTCTACTCTTCGACGGGCACCGGTTCGACTGCGGCAGCAAGGCCGGCTTCCTTGAAGCGAATATCGCCTATGCTCTCGACCGTCCGGATATGGCCGATGCCGTCCGGAGCTTTTTGAAGAATTACGCCTGATAACGGAGTAAATTCATGCGTATTGCCATGATCGGTACCGGCTATGTTGGCCTGGTATCCGGAGCCTGCTTTTCGGAGTTCGGTAACGACGTTGTCTGCGTCGATAAGGACGAGGTGAAGATTTCGCGTCTCGATCGCGGAGAGATTCCGATCTTCGAGCCGGGCCTGGATGACCTTGTCGCCAATAATGTGCGGGCAGGGCGGCTGACCTTCACCACGGACCTGACCTCGGCTGTCAGGGACGCGGATGCGGTCTTCATCGCAGTCGGCACGCCGACACGGCGCGGCGACGGCCATGCGGATCTCTCCTATGTCTACGGCGCTGCGAAAGAGATCGCCGCAGCGATGACCGGGTATACCGTCGTTGTCACCAAGTCGACTGTGCCTGTCGGAACGGGTCGAGAGGTGGAGCGGATCATTCGCGAAGAACGACCGGACGTCGAGTTCGACGTCTGCTCGAACCCGGAGTTCCTGCGGGAAGGTGCCGCGATCACCGACTTCATGCGGCCCGACCGGGTGGTGATCGGCACGGAAAGCGAACGCGCCCAGGAAGCGATGCGGGAAATCTACCGGCCGCTTTATCTGATCGAGACGCCGATCGTCTTCACCTCCTTGCAGACCAGCGAGCTGATCAAATACGCGGCGAACACCTTCCTCGCGACCAAGATCACGTTCATCAATGAAATTGCGGATCTTTGCGAACAGGTCGGCGCCGATGTGCATGACGTGTCGCGCGGTATCGGCCTCGATGGGCGGATCGGCCGGAAGTTCCTGCACCCGGGCCCCGGTTACGGCGGTTCCTGCTTCCCGAAAGACACCCTGGCGCTGGTCAAGACCGCGCAGGATTACAAGGCGCCGTTGCGGATCGTCGAGACGGTTGTCGATATCAACGACAAACGCAAGAAGCAGATGGCGGACAAGGTCATTCAGGCCTGTGGCGGCACCGTCTCCGGCAAGACCATTGCTGTCCTCGGCCTGACCTTCAAGCCGAACACGGACGATATGCGTGACAGCCCGAGCCTCGACATTCTGCCGGCCCTGCAGGCTGCCGGTGCCACGGTGAAGGCTTACGATCCCGAAGGCATGAAGGAAGCGCGGGAGATGCTCCCGGGTGTCGAGATGTGTGACAATGCATATGCTCCCATCGACGGGGCCGATGTCGTTGTGCTCATCACCGAGTGGAACGAGTTCCGGGCGCTTGATCTGAAGCGCATCAAGGGATTGCTGAAGGAGCCGCTGATGGTCGATCTGCGCAACGTCTACAACCCGGACGATATGGCCGATGCCGGCTTCACCTATGTCTGCGTCGGACGCAGCACAGTTGATGCGAAGGTTTCAGCATGAGTGCGCATCAGTTCCGGCCGACGATCCTTCGGGAATATGACGTTCGCGGTGTTGTTGGCGATACGCTGAGTACCGACGATGCGCGGGCTCTCGGCCGGGCGTTTGGAACGCGGGTCATCCGGAACGGCGGCACAAAGGTGTCTGTCGGACGCGACGGGCGGCTCAGCTCGCCGGACATGGAAGCGGCGGTGGTCGAGGGGCTGATGGCGGCCGGAATCGCCGTCACCCGGCTTGGCGGTGTCGCCACGCCGATGCTCTATTATTCGGTCTATGCCCTCGAGACCGATGGCGGGATCATGATCACCGGCTCGCACAATCCGCCGAACCACAACGGTTTCAAGATGATGCTGGGCAAAGGGCCGTTCTTCGGTGCCGATATTCAGGATCTTGGCCGGATCGCGTCGGAAGGTGACTTCGAGAGCGGCGAGGGCTCGGTCGAGGATGCCGATATTCTCGACAGCTATGTCGACCGCCTGCTGCGGGACGTCAGCCTGGGCCGCCAGCTGAAGATCGTCTGGGACTGCGGTAACGGCGCTGCCGGCCCGTCAGTGAACCAGGTCTGCATGCGGCTGCCCTCGAACCACAAGGTGCTGTTCCCTGAAGTCGACGGAACCTTCCCGAACCATCACCCGGACCCGACCGTTCCCGAGAATCTCGAGGATCTCGTGGCCATGGTGCTGGAGCGCGGTGCCGATCTAGGGATTGCCTTCGATGGCGACGGCGATCGTATCGGCGTCATCGACGACAAGGGCCGGGTGCTGTGGGGCGATCAGCTGCTGACCGTGCTGGCTGAGGACGTGCTGAAGGAAAATCCGGGCGCGACCGTTATCGCCGACGTGAAGGCGAGCCAGGTGCTGTTCGACAAGATCGCGGAATTCGGCGGCAAGCCACTGATGTGGCGGACAGGTCATTCCCTGATCAAGACCAAGATGGCGGAGACCGGCGCACCGCTCGCCGGTGAGATGAGCGGTCATATCTTCTTCAAGGACCGCTATTACGGCTTCGACGACGCGCTCTATGCGGCCGTCCGGCTGATCGAGGGGCTGAGCCACCGGGACGAGCCGCTGTCGGCGATCCGGGACGCGCTGCCACAGGTCATGAACACGCCTGAAATGCGGTTCCAGTGCGACGATACCCGCAAGTTTGACGTGGTGAAGGAGGTCAAGGAATGGCTTTCCGGCCAGGACGGTATTGAGGTGTCGGATGCGGACGGGGTCAGGGTCAACACGCCGGATGGCTGGTGGCTGTTGCGCGCCTCCAACACTCAGGACGTGCTGGTCGCTCGCTGCGAGTCACAGACCCAGGAAGGTCTGGACCGGTTGAAGGGTCAGCTCAGGGACGCGCTGACAGCTGTCGGCGAGACACCGCCGGACATCTGATCGCTCTTTTGGAATATGACAGGAAAGGCGCCGCTTGGAGATAGCGGCGCTTTTTTTGCTCAGCCGCCCGCCGGGATGGTGGCGACTTCGAGGCCTTCATTGCCCGGAACAGGGACGCAGGGCACGTGCTTGCGTGCCAGCAGGGCGCAGGCATTGCGGGCGCCGGCCTCGCTCAGACCGGTGATGCGGGAGCGGTAGACGGTGCCGTGGTCGCGGGTTACGCGCTCAACGGAATCGACCGAACCTTGCAGTGCTTTCTTCAGATGCTGGCGAGCCGTGCTGATCATTGCTTCCGCCGGGCCCTTGCTCGAATACGCGCCGACCTGAATGCCCCAGTCACGGTCCGATCCGCCGGGAGCCGGCTGCAGGGCCGTTCCTTTTTGCAGGCCCATGCCGGGTTGCAGGGCTGTATCGGTAATAGCAGATTGCGCGGCGGCGAGTTGAACGATGCCGTTCTCGTCGAAGGCCGGGCGTGCCATCGGGATCGGTGCGGGGGTCCGGTTGCGGGCAATCAGTTCCGCTTTTTTAAAGCCGCGATTGAGCAGTGAGATCATGTGCCGGTCACGGGATTTGGCGGTCCGGCCGCCGAAAACCACGGCGATCAGGTGCCTGTCGCCCTGGTGAACGGAGGACACCAGATTGAAACCGGAGGCACGGGTGTAGCCCGTCTTGATGCCGTCGGTTCCGGAATAGCGGCCGAGCAGGTTGTTGTGATTACCGTAGGTGCGGCCCTTGTAGGTGAATTTCTTGGTCCGGAAGAAGTGGTAATATTGCGGAAAGTCGCGCTGGATCCGAAGCCCGAGTTTCGCCATATCCCGCGCGGTGCTCTTCTGCCGGCGATTGGGCAGGCCCGAGGCGTTCCGGAAGCTGGTCTTGGTCATGCCGAGCGCGCGTGCTTTCTTGGTCATCGCAACGGCGAAATTGACTTCGCTTTTTTGCAGATGCTCCCCGACCACGGTGGCGACGTCGTTTGCGGAGCGGGTGACCAGGGCGAGGATCGCGTCCTTGACGGAGATGCGCTCGCCTCTACGCAAACCTATATTGGTTTGAGGCTGACCTGCGGCACGCTTGGAAACCTTCATTCGGGTCTTCAGCGTAACCTTGCCTTTATCCAAGGCGTCGAAAATCATGTAGAGGGTCATGATCTTGGTGAGCGATGCGGGGTAGTTTCTGGTATCGGCATTCTTGGCGTAGAGGACGTCCAGAGTGTCCGCGTCCATGACGAAGGAGGCGTAGCGTGCCTCGGCGCTCCCAGCCGCCAGCCAGACCATCAAGCCGACCGTAAGGGCGCAGAAAGTCCTGAAGGCTCGCTGTGTCACGCTGTCCGCCATATGCCCCCCAATGTTCCGCACTGCCAGAAGTTACAATACGGCTAAGCCTTACCGAAAACCCCCGAAATCTTATGTAAGAGCTTAGCTCTTGTCCATAACCGATTGAAACAAAATTAAACATGGTCTCGAATTCGAGGGTGATTACGTAATCACCCGGAGGTTAAGAGGCTGGAGAATGCGAGCGGCACGTGCGTTCGATGCAATAATGCTGCAATGCACAAAAAATACACTTGACCTTTTTCCGATAAATCCTATTTTACCGTGTATGTTGCAGTGCAGCATGAGCCCAGACATATCCTGACTGAGTGTGCGTGTCCAAAGGACATGCCTGCGGCCCGCCGGGGTAAGACCCCGAATTTTGACAACGAATGCGCAAGGAGAGTGAAAAATGGTTGCGAAGAAAACCACCTCTACCGCTGCTGCCGGCCAGGTTGAAGACGCGGTCGCTGCTGGTAAGGAAACTGTTGAAGCCGCTGTGAAGGCGACTCAGGAAGTTGCCGAGAAGAGCTATGGCCAGGCGGTCGAGCTCATGAAAGAGCATGCCGAGAAGGCCCAGAAAGCCCTCTATGGCGGCTATGATGAGTATGCGTCGCTTGGCAAGGCCAATTACGATGCCTATGTCACGGCGATGAACACCTGGTCCAAGGGCTTCGAGGCCATCGGCAAAGAGCTCTATGCCTTCGGTCAGGAAAGCGTTGAGGTCTCCGTCGAAACCGGAAAGACCGTAATGGGCTGCAAGACCGTCAACGAACTGATGGAACTGCAGAACGACGTGAGCAAGAAAAGCTATGACAAGGCAGTCGGGGAAATCACCAAGATTTCCGAGATGTCCGTCAAGACGGCCAACGAAGCGATCAAGCCGATCCAGGAAAGCCTGACCGGCACCTTCGAAAAACTGTCCAAGCCGATTGCCGCCTAACAGGCAGCGTCACATAGGACTAGCGGAAGCCCGGCTTTTTTAGCCGGGCTTTTTGCGTTTGGCTTCTTCGGCCCGGTCTGGGCCCCGGTTTTCCAGGGCGCGATGTTTTTTTGATCCGACAATTGGGCATTGCCTGTCGGATTTAACCTTGCGACGGCTTGTGCTCGACACGAAATGTCTGTCACCCTATTCGCATCGGGCAAGAGGTCAGGCGGGAATTCCCGCCCGGGCTTTCTTCCGGCCCGCGACGACTTAATTTAGATTACGCAGCATGTGGAGACCGGCCCGGTGCGGTGCGGGATAGTTACGGTTCTGAAAATGAGCAAAGACGACGACAAGACCGGCGACGGTACCAACACGGGCGTGGTTATCAAGGCACGCCCCAAAACCAAGAAGCCGGCGATGTATAAAGTCATCATGCTGAATGACGATTATACGCCTATGGAGTTCGTCGTTCACGTTCTGGAAAGATTCTTCTCTAAGAATAGGGAAGAGGCGACGACCATAATGCTGCATGTCCACCAACGCGGTGTCGGTATTTGCGGTGTTTATACATACGAAGTCGCGGAAACCAAGGTGACCCAAGTGATGGATTTTGCCCGTCAGCACCAGCACCCGTTGCAATGCACTCTGGAAAAGGCTTGAGCACACATGTTGTCGAAAAATCTAGAGGAAAGCCTGCATAGAGCTCTCGATCTCGCGAACGAGCGCAGCCACGAATATGCGACGCTCGAGCACTTGCTCTACGCATTGACGACCGATCAGGACGCCATCGCCGTGATGCGGGCCTGCGACGTCGATGTCGAGCGATTGCGCAGCGATCTCGCCGGTTATATCGACAATGACCTGATGAACCTGATCGGCGGTCAGGAAGAAGAAGCCAAGCCAACTGCCGGCTTTCAGCGGGTCGTCCAGCGGGCCGTGATCCACGTGCAATCCTCCGGCCGGGCAGAGGTGACGGGCGCGAACGTTCTGGTCGCCCTGTTCTCCGAGCGGGAAAGCCACGCTGTTTACTTCCTGCAGGAGCAGGAAATGTCCCGCTTCGATGCGGTGAACTATATCTCCCACGGTATTGCCAAGGTGCATGGCCAGACGGAGGCCCCCCGGGTCGACGGCGCCGATGAGGACGCCAAGCAGGACACCGTGAACAAGAGCGGCAACGAGGCGCTAGACGCCTATTGCGTGGATCTGAACAAGAAGGCGATGGCCGGCAAGATCGATCCGCTGATCGGCCGGGAGTTCGAGGTCGAGCGCACCATCCAGATTCTGTGCCGCCGGACCAAGAACAACCCGCTCTATGTCGGCGATCCCGGTGTCGGCAAGACCGCCATCGCGGAAGGGCTGGCACGCCGCATCGTGGACGGACAAGTTCCCGAGGTGCTGCAGAACGCCCAGATTTTCTCGCTCGACATGGGCTCTCTGCTTGCCGGTACGCGCTACCGCGGCGATTTCGAGGAGCGGCTGAAGGCCGTCGTCTCGGAACTTGAGCGGAACCCGGACGCCGTCCTTTTCATCGATGAGATCCATACGGTGATCGGTGCCGGTGCGACCTCCGGCGGGGCCATGGACGCGTCGAACCTGCTGAAGCCTGCGCTTCAGTCCGGCGCCCTGCGCTGCATTGGCTCGACCACCTACAAGGAATTCCGGACCCATTTCGAGAAGGACCGCGCGCTGGTCCGCCGGTTCCAGAAGATCGACGTGAAAGAGCCGTCCATCGAGGACAGTATCAAGATCCTGAAGGGCCTGAAGCCTTATTACGAAGAGCATCACAAGGTGCGCTTCACTGCCGAGGCATTGAAGACGGCCGTCGAACTCTCCGCGAAATATATCGGCGACCGCAAATTGCCGGATAAGGCGATCGACGTGATCGACGAGGTCGGCGCGGCGCAGATGCTGGTTGCCCCGTCCAAACGGCGCAAGACCATCGGCGTGAAGGAAGTCGAGGAGATCGTTGCCAAGATCGCCCGGATACCTCCGAAGAGCGTGTCGACCGACGACAAGACCGTGCTGAAGAATCTGGAGCGCGATCTGAAGACCGTGGTCTTCGGTCAGGACGATGCCATTGCGTCCCTGGCGACCGCGATCAAGCTCTCACGAGCAGGTCTCCGTGAGCCTGAAAAGCCGATCGGCAACTATCTCTTCTCTGGCCCGACCGGTGTCGGCAAGACCGAGGTGGCGCGCCAGCTGGCAAATGCGCTCGGTATCGAGCTTACCCGCTTCGACATGTCGGAATATATGGAGCGTCACAGCATCTCCCGTCTGATCGGCGCACCTCCGGGCTATGTCGGTTTCGACCAGGGCGGACTGCTGACGGACGCTGTCGATCAGACCCCGCACTGTGTGCTGCTGCTGGACGAAATTGAAAAGGCCCATCCCGATCTCTTCAACGTGCTGTTGCAGGTCATGGATCACGGCAAGCTGACGGACCATAACGGCAAAAACGTCGATTTCCGGAACGTCATCCTGATCATGACGACCAATGCCGGTGCATCCGATCTGGCGAAGGAAGCTGTCGGCTTCATGCGGACGGAACGCGAAGGAGACGATTCCGAGGCGATCAACCGGATGTTCACCCCGGAATTCCGGAACCGTCTGGATGCGATCATTCCGTTCCGTAACCTGACGCCGGAAATCATCTCCCGCGTGGTCGAGAAGTTCATCATGCAGCTTGAGGTGCAGCTCTCCGACCGAGGCGTGACCATCGAGCTCAGCGATGCGGCTCGCACCTGGCTTGGCGAGAAGGGCTACGACCGTCTTTACGGCGCCCGCCCGCTCGCCCGGGTTATTCAGGAGCACGTCAAGAAGCCGCTCGCCGAGGAACTGCTCTTTGGCAAGCTGGTCAAGGGCGGCCTGGTTCAGGTTGACCTGAAGGATGACGGCCTGACCTTCTCCTACCCGGATGAGGGCGGGGACAGCTCCGGAGGCGGTTCAAGCAAGGGCA
>NZ_JACZFS010000023.1 GCF_014904795.1 Nisaea nitritireducens | reverse complement strand
GGGGGTCGATGCGCCAAGCGCCATTGGCGTCCACAGCAACATCGGCGTGCCGGTCAACGAGGATTTGCATTTCAGCGGCAGTGAAGCCATTCATTTCAGCAGCTTCGAGAAGCGTGAGGCAAAAACGATCACCCATGATCTATCTCCCAGTATCTTGATTTGAAGGATGCGGACGGCGCCGGTTCGGCTGGCCAGTCAGCAATGTACCTGTCCAACATATTGCCCCATTCGTTAATTTTGCGTTGCACAATTAGCGAAGGTCAGCCATGCGCACGGATCAACCCTCCGAGCGGAAAGGCGACTGATTTTCGAGGGCTTCTTTTTCGTAGGCCATCTGCTCGGTTTCCCGCCGCAGGAAATCGGCGACAGCGTCACTGAAGGAGCGTGAGGGGAT
>NZ_JACZFS010000022.1 GCF_014904795.1 Nisaea nitritireducens | reverse complement strand
CAATGGCGAAATCGATGGCCTGATAGTAGCAAAGTTCGAAATGCAGGAACTTGAAGTCTGCGATGCAGCCCCAGTTCCGGCCATAGAGCGTGTCGTCGCCGATCAGGTTGAGAGCGCCAGCTACCGGCGTGCCGTCCATTTCCGCGATCACGAGCAGCACCCGGTCCGCCATGCGCTCACCGAGCAGATCGAAGAAAGAGCGCGTCAGATAGGCCGATCCCCACTTCCGGTCGCTGGTGTCCGTATAGAAGCGGTAAAAGGCGTCCCAATGCCGGGGTTCGATATCGGCACCGGTCAGTTTGCGGATGGTCAGGCCGGCCTCTGCCGCCGCCTTGCGTTCCTTGCGGATCGCCTTGCGCTTGCGGGACGACAAGGCGTCGAGGAAGTCACCGAAATTCTCGTAGCCGTCGTTGTGCCAATGAAATTGCAGGCCGACCCGCTTCAGAAAACCGGCCTCACCAAGTGCGTTCCATTGCGCTTCCGGCAGGAAATTCACATGCAGGGATGAAACCTCGAACCGCTTGGTTATCTCGATCAGGCCGCCGATCAGGATGTTGCCGACCGCTTCTGCATCCACGTCCGGATGGCAGAGCAGGCGGGGGCCGGTTACGGGTGTGAAGGGAACCGCGGAGAGCAGTTTCGGATAATACTCGCCACCGGCGCGCTCATAAGCGTCCGCCCACCCCCAGTCGAACACATATTCGCCCTGTGAATGGCCCTTCAGGTAGAGCGGAACAATCCCGGCGATCCGGTCTTCATCATCGGCATAAACCAGATGTTGCGGTAGCCAGCCGGTCTCGGCCTTTACAGAACCGCTGTCTTCCAGTGCAGAGAGGAAGGCGTGGCTGAGAAAAGGATTGGCTGCACCGGCGCAGGCATCCCAATCGGCCGGATCTATCTCGTGAATGGAGCGGACGACCGATATGGCCGCCCGCGTTTCCGTATTATTTTCACCGTCCGGCACCGGTCTTCACCTTCCGTTGGTGTTGTTCTTGGAAGATTGTGCGCCGCAACGATCAGTCAACCGCGAACGGCTGCTCACGCGAGTTCGATGACCGCTTCGACCTCGACCGCAACACCGAGCGGCAGGGAACCGGCGCCGACGGCGAAACGGGCATGCTTGCCCTTGTCGCCAAACACTTCGACCATCAGGTCGGACGCTCCGTTGATCACCATCGGGTGCTGGGTGAAGTCGTCCGTCGCATTGACGAAACCGCCGACCTTGACCACCCGCGCGACCTTGTCGAGGTCGCCACCGCATGCTGCGCGCGCCTGGGCAATGATGTTGAGGGCACAGATCCGGGCGATCTTCTGCGCGTCTTCCGCAGTCATATCCTTGCCAACCTTGCCAACGCCTTTCAGTTCCCCATTCCAGAACGGTACCTGACCCGAGATGTACAGGGTTTTCCCGGAAATCACGTACGGCACATAGTTGGCCGCAGGGGCGGCAGCGTTGGGGAGGTCGATTCCGAGTTCGGAAAGGCGTGCATCGATTGCGCCGGCCATGGCTGACTCCTTGAGTATTCTGGAATGATCTTGCGAATTGTCCCGGAGGACCGCGCGAAGCATAGACAGTCGCGCCTGAGGCCGCTACTTTTTCAAAAAAGAGGGGTGCGTCAAAAAATGACGCACCCAGTATCGGACGATAGAGGCTTCGTCCTTAGGAGCTTCACAGGGTAATCGGGGAGCGGGGATGGGAGAGTACCGCTCCCCGGTTTTCCATCGTTTGGCTGACGATGGAACTCTGGACCGTGAGGACTGAAGCTATGCCCTCACGGGTCCGCTACCAGGGGGAGCTGCTCTATTTTCAGCTCCGAAACTCTATATATAGTAGTTTAGGGTGCGTAGAACCGCAATAAGTATTTTTGCGGGCAATTTCGTTAAGTATTTAAAATGAACCTGATTTAGTTGCCCGTTACTGAAGTAACCTTCAGCGTACTAGGGCCATTCTGGTTGAGTCTTTGACCCACTTTAAATGTCGTTTTCTGGGCGGGTACCTGCCCGGTTTTCCGAGAGTGCGGAAAACTCCCTGAAAGCGGAAACGCTGGACGTGTAATACGTGTCGCTTTTGTAGCCCGCCTCTGCGATAGCCCGCTCTACCGCGAGAATCGGATCGCCCTCGATTTTCATCAGCTCGTGTGTGCTGGCCTTGCGCCGTCTCGCCAGTTCATGCCTGACCGTTTCCGGGGGAGGTGGCGCCGATTTCAGAAAATCGAGCGACGGCTGAAAATCGCGGAGCCGTGTCATGGCAATCATCTGGTCCGATCTCGCGGCAAGGGAAATTCCGTTATCGGCGCGGTTGACGCAAATGATCGGGAAGAGGGCGGCAAGGCCGGGAAACTCGGTATTCGCATAGATATCGCAGTTCCAGTAGGACTCAGCGATCCGGGCAAAATGAAAGAAATCGGCCACCGGGAGCATGCCGGACTTCTTGAGGGGCAGGATTTCGATCTGTGGCTTCGCTGGATTGACCGTGTCGTTGGCAACGTCGACATAGAATGTGCCGAACTGCATCGCATTCTGGAAATAGCTCTCCCGCAGTACACCCCAGATCTTGCGGCCAATGCCTCCAGCGCGAATGAAGCTGAGGAGCGCCAGGGATGTGGCGCATCTGGGTTGATGAATGTCGGCGACCAGTCGGTCATAGACGGCGTCCCGGATTTCCCGGCAGCGGCCCAGCGGATAAAGTTTGCCACTGAACTCCGGAAATTGCGGCGCAAGCTCGGCGTCAACGTCCCGTCGTAGTTTTCCGAGATAGTCGAGGAGCGCTGGAGCATCGAGGTGGGCCCGGCTCAGGGAGCGCTGCTTGGCATCGGGAGCCATTGGCTGGTGAGGGAGGAGTTCCGCCGCCATTTTGCTGTGATCCGTGAATTGCCGAGGTCGGCCTTTTTTAAAAGTTTATGGCAAGGCGCGGTCGATGTGCGGAGACAGAATGGCCCGGCGGCAGAGACCGCCAACCGGGCCGTCTGCGGTCAGTTTTCGTTGAGCTTGTGGACAAAGGTATCGATCTCCTGACGGAGTGAGCGGACCTGTTCGCTGAGGTTTCCTGTCACCTCCGAGAGATCGCGCGCGGTAACATCGGAGCGCTCGCCGGCCGCACTGACCCGGCCGATATTGCTGGTCACGGTATCGGTCGCCCGGGAAACCTGCTCGACATTGTTGGAGATTTCGCGCGTGGCGGATTCCTGTTCCTCGACGGCAGCGGCAATGGCCGATGTCGTCTCGTCGATATTCTGGATCGTTCCGACGATGGCTCCGATTACGTCGGCGGCATCCTTGGTCGCCTGCTGAATTGCCGAGATTTGTCCGGCAATCTCCTGGGTCGCATTGCCGGTCTGGTTGGCCAGAGACTTCACTTCACTCGCAACCACGGCAAAGCCCTTGCCGGCTTCTCCTGCCCGGGCCGCTTCGATCGTCGCATTGAGGGCCAGGAGATTTGTCTGCTCGGCAATGTCGTTGATCAGGTTGACGACTTCCCCGATCCGTTCGGCGGAGGTCTGAAGGCTCGTTACCTTGGCATTGGCGTCTTCGGCTTCCGTCGCAGCGGAACGGGATATGGATGCGGACTGATCCGCCTGCCGTCCGATTTCTGCGATGGAATTCGTCAGCTGTTCTGTTGCGGCGGCAACGCTCTGAAGACTTTCGGACGCTTCGTGTGCGGCATGATTGGCCTCGCGGGCGCTCTCGGCGGTTTCGGTCGCATTGTGCTGCATGTCCGCCGCGGATTTCTGCGCGGAAGTCGCGGAGGTCTCGACCTCGCCGGTAACCCGGCCGATGGAGCTTTCCAGATCCCTGGTGATCTCCTGCAAGAAACGCTGCCGTTCGGCTTGGGCCTTCTCGGCATCCCGAGCCCGGTCCTCTTCAAGCGTAGAAACACGTTCGGCGTTTTCCTTGAAGACCTGGACGGCCTCGGCCATCGCTCCGATCTCGTCCCGCCGGTTGATGCCGGGGACCGAGATCGCAACGTTGTTCGCTGCGAGCTGCGACATTGCATTCCGGAGTAATTCCATCGGGCGGGTCATGCTCCGCGCAATAGCCAGTCCGGCGGCGACCATGATCAACAGAAAGACAGCGGAGAAACCGGCAGAACGCATGGCGTAATTGACCAGGGAGGCATCGATGTCATCGGTATAGATCCCGGTCCCGACAAAAATCTGCCAAGGCTCAATCATCGAGACGAAGGACAGCTTCGGCTGGGGGACTTCGGACCCGGCTTTCGGCCACATGTATTCGAAGGTTCCGCCTTTCGGGTCCTTCTTGAGAACGTCGACCATTTCCTGAATGATCTTGACGCCGTTCGGGTCGGTCACGCCGGACATGTCCTTGCCCTTGAGCGATGGTTTGCCGCCATGGGCGATATTTATGCCGTTCATGGTGTAGGCGAACAGGTACTCGGCACCCCGGAAACGCGCGGCGATGGCATTTTTCTGCCATGCCGACTGCGCGTCCTCCCGGCTCATCTCACCTTTGCCGACGCGCGCCTCGTAGGCCAGCGCTTCAGAAATGCTCAATTCCACGACGGACTGAATTTCACGGGTTCGCTCTTTGTAGAGCTGCTTGCGCTCAAGCCATACGGTTGTGGCGATCTGAGTGATCATTGCAATGGCAGCGAGCAAAATGATCAGGGCGATCTTTTGCGC
>NZ_JACZFS010000021.1 GCF_014904795.1 Nisaea nitritireducens | reverse complement strand
ACGCTCGTGAGAGGGCATTAAGTTGGCAAGAGAAAATGTGCCGCGGCGGGAGTTTTAGAATGTGAAAACAGTTGTAATTCCATGCAGATTGCCAGTGTTGAGGAGGTCAATGTTTCGGCATTTGACGCCTAATAGACCCGGCCTTTGACTGTCGGGTGCAACCTGCGACATTTTATCTAACGCGCGGCATTATTGGGAAATTGGTGAGGCGATCACCGCCAGACATGCGATAGTTTGGCATTGGTATTTCGCGGCGGAGTGCGCGAAACGCTGTTATTGGATAGATGAACGGTTGGGGTAAGTAGAATGCAGGTACCACACAAGGCTTGGGTGCTCGTTGCCGATGGCGAACGTTTCGTTGTTTACGAGAACCATGGAGATGCCAAGCTCATCGATCTCCGTACCGTCGATGCGGGATCCATCCGCAATCCGCCGGACCATTTGCAGGGGACGGATCGGCCGGGGCGCCTGAACGATGCCGCATACCGGCAGAAAAGCGCAGTCGAGGCGACGGATTGGCACGTCTTCGAGAAGGCGCATTTCGCCGAGCAGACTGCGGCAAATCTGAATGCGTGGGTGCGTGACAAGAGGTTCGGCGAGCTTGTCGTTATCGCCGACCCCCGAACGCTTGGCAACTTGCGGTCCCACTACAGTGCAGCGGTCCAGGGAGCGCTGCTCACGGAGATTGATAAGGAC
>NZ_JACZFS010000020.1 GCF_014904795.1 Nisaea nitritireducens | reverse complement strand
GGGGGCCCGTTTGTGTTTAGAGGGGGCTGGCTCAGCTGCAGCCGGACGTCCCGCCGCAGGTGTCGCACTTCAGGCAAGTGCCGTTGCGGACCAGGGTGAAGTTGCCGCACTCGCCACAGCTTTCACCTTCATAGCCCTTGATCCGGGCTTCCCGGATCCGGTTCAGCTTTGCGTCGGTCGCGTCCATCACGCTTTCGGAGACCGTGACCGATGCGCTCTTCTGCACCGTTGTCGTCACTGTCGCTGCGTGTGTGGCTGCCGTTGCCATGACCGGTTGGGCATTGTCCGTTCCTGTAGCCTTCATCTGGTTAGACTGACCGCCCTGCAGCACCACCAGGTTCTTGCGGACATAACCGCGGCTGGTGATGGTGCCGACCTGCTCCATGAGCTGGGCCTTGGCTTTGTCGACGGCGTTCTCGTCGTCACCATCGCCGATCGCATCCGGCATCAGGTCGCTGGTGTCGACATGGCTGAGATCGTGGCGGTCGAGATAGGAGATCGCCAGCTCCCGGAAGATGTAGTCGAGGATCGAGGTCGCCATCTTGATGGCGTCGTTGCCGGTCACCATTCCCTGCGGCTCGAACCGCGTGAAGGTGAAGGCGTCGACATATTCCTCCAGCGGCACGCCATATTGGAGGCCGATGGAGACGGCGATGGCGAAGTTGTTCATCAGCGAGCGGAAAGCGGCGCCTTCCTTGTGCATGTCGATGAAGATCTCGCCAAGCTTGCCTTCCTCGTATTCTCCGGTCCGGAGATACACCTTGTGGCCACCGACATTGGCCTTCTGGGTGTAGCCCTTGCGGCGATGCGGCAGACGCTCACGCTCCGCGGCACGCTCGATGATCCGTTCGACGATCCGTTCTGCGACAACCGGCGCCTTGGCGGCGATCGGCGCTTCCATCAGATCTTCCATCTCTTCCTCGTCCTCGTCGTCAACGAGGGAGGAGGAGAGCGGCTGGCTCAGCTTGGAGCCGTCGCGATAGAGCGCGTTGGCCTTGATGCCGAGCTTCCAGGACAGGATGTAGGCGTCAGAGCAATCCTGAACCGTCGCCGCGTTCGGCATGTTGATGGTCTTGGATATCGCGCCGGTGATGAACGGCTGGGAGGCCGCCATCATGCGGATGTGGCTTTCGGTGGAGAGGAATCGCTTGCCGATCCGGCCGCACGGGTTGGCGCAGTCGAACACCGGCAGATGCTCGTCCTTCAGGTACGGAGCGCCTTCCAGCGTCATCGCACCGCAGACATAGGTGTTGGCTTCCTCGACCTGCTTTTTGGTGAAGCCGAGAGACAGCAGCATGTCGAAGGAGAGATCGTTCAGCTGATCGTCGGTGAAGCCGAGCGTATCACGGCAGAAATCCTCGCCGAGGGTCCACTTGTTGAAAGCGAACTTGATGTCGAAGGCGCTGGCCACCGCATCCTGAATCACTTTCACCTGTGCATCGCCAAAGCCTTTTGCCTTCAGGCTTTCCGGGTTGATGCCCGTGGCGCCTTCGAGCGTTCCGTAGCCGACGGCATAGCGGATCATCTCTTCGATCTGCTCTTCCGAATAGCCGAGGTTGCTCAAGGCTTCCGGCACGATCCGGTTGATGATCTTGAAGTATCCGCCGCCGGCCAGTTTCTTGAACTTCACCAGGGCGAAGTCCGGCTCGATACCGGTGGTGTCGCAATCCATGACCAGGCCGATGGTGCCGGTGGGGGCAATTACCGTGGTCTGGGCATTGCGGTAGCCATGCTGCTCACCGAGTTCCAGTGCTGCATCCCAGGCGGCGATAGCGGCCGCGTTCAGGTCCCGGTTCGGGCTGTTCAGGGCGTTCAGCGGCACCGGCTTGATCGCCAGCTCCTCGTAACCCTCATCCTCGCCATAGGCGGCGCGGCGATGGTTGCGGATGACCCGCAGCATGTGTTCGGCGTTCGGCTTGTATTCCGGGAACGTGCCCAGCTCGCCCGCCATTTCGGCAGAGGTCTTGTAGGCGATGCCAGTCATCAGGGCGCTGATGCCGCCGCAAAGCTCGCGGCCTTCGTCACTGTCGTAGGAAAAGCCGCTGGCCATCAGCAGGCCGCCAATATTGGCGAAGCCGAGGCCGAGGGTGCGGAAGTCGTAGGACAGTCTGGCGATTTCCTTCGATGGGAACTGCGCCATCAGCACGGAGACTTCCAGCGTGATGGTCCAGATCCGGGTGGCGTGCTCGAACGCTTCGATGTCGAAGCTGCCATCCTCATGCCGGAACTGCATCAGGTTCATGGAGGCGAGGTTGCAGGCCGTGTCGTCGAGAAACATGTACTCGGAGCACGGGTTGGATGCATTGATCCGTCCCGAAGCCGGGCAGGTGTGCCATTCGTTGATCGTGGTGTCGTACTGGATGCCCGGATCGGCGCAGGCCCAGGCCGCGTTGGAGACCTTGTCCCACAGCTCGGCTGCATTGACCGACTCGGAGATCTTGCCGTCGGTGCGGCGGATCAGGTCCCAGTTCTTGCCTTCGGCAACGGCTTCCAGGAAGTCATTGCTCACCCGAATGGAGTTGTTCGAGTTCTGGCCGGAGACGGTGAGATAGGCTTCGCTGTCCCAGTCGGTGTCGTAGGTCGGGAAGTCGATGGCAGTGAAGCCCTGCTCGGCGAACTGGATGACCCGCTGGATGTAGTTCTCCGGGATCATCGCCTTGCGGCCGCCGATAATGGCTTTCTTCAGGGCCCGGTTCTGCTTCGGGTCGAAGCGGGCAGCGCCCTCGGCACCGTCGGCATCGCGGCAGGCAGCCATGACTTCTTTCAGGTGCTTCTGGGCCAGCTTGGAGCCGGAGACCAGGGCGGCGACCTTCTGCTCTTCGCGAACCTTCCAGTCGATGTATTTCTCGATGTCCGGATGGTCGATGTCGACCGTGACCATCTTTGCGGCCCGGCGGGTGGTGCCGCCGGACTTGATGGCGCCGGCAGCCCGGTCGCCGATCTTCAGGAAGCTCATCAGGCCGGAGGACTTGCCGCCACCGGAGAGGGACTCGCCCTCGCCGCGCAGGCGAGAGAAATTGGAGCCGGTGCCGGAGCCATACTTGAAGAGCCGCGCCTCGCGGACCCAGAGGTCCATGATGCCGCCGTCATTCACCAGATCGTCACTGACGCCCTGGATGAAGCAGGCATGGGGCTGGGGATGCTCGTAGGCCGACTTGGAGCGCGTCAGCTTGCCGGTCTTGTAGTCGACATAGTGGTGGCCCTGTGCGGGGCCGTCGACGCCATAGGCCCAGTGCAGACCGGTATTGAACCATTGGGGGGAGTTCGGGGCCGCCATCTGCCGGCAAAGCATATGGCACATTTCTTCGTAATAGGTCTTGGCATCGGCTTCGGCGTCGAAGTAGCCGCCTTTCCAGCCCCAGTAGGTCCAGGTGCCGGCCAGCCGGTTGAAAACCTGCTTGGCGCTGCTTTCACCAACCGTGCGCTCATCTTCCGGCAGCGCCGCGATGGCGTCCTTGTCCGGGGTCATGCGCCACAGCCACGAGGGGACGTCAGCCTCCTCGAACGGCTTCAGGCGCGCCGGGATGCCCGCCTTGCGGAAATACTTCTGTGCGAGGATGTCGCAAGCCACCTGCGACCAATCGGCCGGGACTTCAATATCTGCATTCTGGAAAACAACGGATCCATCCGGGTTGCGGATTTCGCTGCTGGTTTTCCGAAATTCAATACCTGCATAAGGACCCTTCTTTGAGTCCGTAAACCGGCGTTCGATTCTCATACTTGGAACCCCCCGTTCCGTTTGGTCAGTGGCTATAGCGCTGACGCCACAAGATCTTGTGGCCAAGGGTTGAGACGATACTGGATTTGGCTTCCCGGAGGCAATGATAAATGAACCGTAAGGATGGAAAAAATGAATGTCGGCTCAATGTCCGCGGAATTCTGCGGAAATTGCCTGTCCGCAGCGAGCGTTAAAGTAAAATGGAAGTAAAATAAGAATAAATTCACCAATTCTATTAGGTGAATTAAGGGCGACGTGACCTGCTTCGGGTTGCGTGCTGCAATCCGGCGATCCAAAGTCTTGATTCCGCGATCAAGCTCCGCATTTCTATTAGAAGGCCCGTGCCAAGCCGTCGACCCAAATAATGCCGTTTTCGGTTTTCCGAATCAACATATTTTGTGCGCCGAAATGTCATAAAATCTACATCTAGTGTTTTTTCGCACTGTCGCCGTGCGATCCGGGCTTTTGCAAGGGGCGAGGAAAAGCAGGTCTTGCCCCGGGTTCCGGTGCTGTGGCTCACTCCCTGACATTGGCGATGCGGCGAATACCAGGTTTAGCGTGGAGGATAATAATGGACCCGACCCTTTGGCTCGCATTCACGGCAGCCTCGGCTTTCATGTTGGCGATCCCGGGGCCGACCGTGATGCTGGTCGCGAGCTACGCGATGGTGCGCGGACGGGAGTCCGGCTGGGCGACGGTGCCGGGTGTGGCGCTTGGCGATCTGGTGGCAATGACGGTGTCCTTGCTCGGCGCGGGCGCGATTCTGGCGGCATCGGCCGATCTCTTCACCGTGATGAAGTTGGCCGGTGCCGGATATCTCCTCTGGCTTGGTGTGCAGCTTTGGCGCAGCAAGCCAGAGCTTGCATCGGTTCAGGTCGGGACCGGGCGGCGCGACAAGCTGAGGATGTTCAGCAATGCCTTTGTGGTGACCGCTCTCAATCCAAAGGGCATCGTTTTCTTCGTGGCCTTCGTGCCTCAGTTCTTCGACCCGGCGCGCCCGATCGTGATGCAATGTGTCATCCTGATTGCGACCTTCGTGATTCTCGGTGCACTAAATGCCGTCTTCTGGGCAGTCATGGCCGGGACGATGCAAAACCGGTTTTCCAGTCCGCGGGCGCTCCGGATAGTGAACAGGCTCGGCGGAAGTGCAATGATCGGCGCGGGACTTCTGACGGCCCTGACGCGGCGTTCTGCCGTTTGAAGCGCAAAAATACAAAAACATAAGGGAGCGGACCAATGGCGATCATCAGATACAAGGGCGACTATAAGGCACTCGACGCGGCAGCTCTCGAACGCTGGAAAGGCGTGCCGCCGGCCGTCGCCGGGGATTGCCTGAACCGGACGGCCAGCATGGCGGGCCGTGTCTCCCCCCTGCATCCGGACATGCGAATCATCGGACATGCCCGGACAATCAGGGTGATGGCCGGCGACAATGCCTGCGTTCACGCGGCAATCCCGCTGATGCGGAAGGGCGAGATCATTGTGATCGACGCCGGTGGGAATCCGGATGTGGCCATCATTGGGGAAATCCTGGTGACGGCAGCCAAGCACAAGGGCGTAGCGGGATTCGTCATAGACGGAGCCGCGCGGGATGTGGCGGAGCTTCGTGCGGGAGATGTTCCGGTCTTTGCCTCGGCGTCCGTTCCGGCCGGACCGCACAAGGGGTTCGGTGGTTCGATCGACGGCCCGATCTCCTGCGGTGGCGTCCCGGTGCGGACGGGTGATCTTATTCTCGGCGATGCAGACGGTGTGACCGTCGTGCCGCTGGAGCAGGCGGGCGCGATTCTTGAAGCCGGCGAGGCGCATGTCCGCAAGGAGACGGACATGCTGGCGCAGCTTGCGGCCGGCAAGACGACAGCGGAGATGCTCGGGATTGAAATTCCGGAGATCACTGCGGAATGAAGCTTTGCGCGTCCGACTGGACTGCGCGGCTTGGGAATGACATATTCCGGCAACGTCTTGATGCAGGTGACAGGGTGGTTGGTCGATGGATATCGGCACGTCAATTTACACATGGCTTAACGGCCGCGAGGTCGGCCAGGACCAGTTCGGTAACCGCTATTACGAGCACAAGTCCGAACCGGCTGCTGGCTACAAGCGGAAGCGTTGGGTGATCTATAACGGGATCGTCGAAGCCTCGAAGGTTCCGGCGGAATGGCATGCTTGGCTGCATTACACAGCTGAAGCCCCGTTGGCGACCGATGACGATTTCGACTGGCAGAAAGAACATCTGCCGAATCTTACGGGTACCCGCTACGCCTACCGTCCGCCGGGGCATGTCCTCGAGGGTGGCAAGCGTGACGCGGCGACCGGAGATTATGAAGCCTGGACGCCGAACTGACGGTTTCCGGCTGTGCGAAGGCGTCGTTCCGGCGTCTTCTGGTTCAATCTGCTGAGGTCTCATGAAGCGCAATACGATCGAAACCGTTATTGGCGCCGTAGTGTTGCTGGTCGCCGGCATATTTACGGTATTCGCCTATATATCGGCGGATCTCAACACGCGTGGCGGCTATATCGTGACGGCAAGCTTCAACAAGGTTTCAGGCCTTGCCGTCGGCGGTGATGTCCGGATGAGCGGAATCAAGATCGGCACCATCGTCAGCCAGGAACTGGATCCGAAATCTTTCCTGGCCAAAGTGACCATGAACATCCGGGACGATATCGAGCTGCCGGCCGATAGTGCGGCTGCGATCTCGAATGAAAGCCTGCTTGGCGGGAGCTTTCTGGAGATCGTTCCGGGCGGCGACTTTGAAACGATAAAGAGCGGCGGTACTATCGAATATACGCAGGACCCCGTCGATATCGTCCAACTTCTCGGCAAGTTCATATTTTCGGCCAGTTCTTCCGCTACAAAGGAATAACTGGGCGAAATTGGTTGGGGCCGCTCCCATGCGACTGTCGAAGTGTGTGATTATCTGGGGGACGGCATTTCTGATCGCCCTGTCAGCTGGTGCCAATGCTCAGACACCGCCCCCCGAGCCCGGTTGGATCGAGCTTCCCATCGCGGTCCTGCAGGGGCTGGACAAGATCACGGCGCGAATTTCCACTTTTGAAGCGCAGGTGGGGGAGACGGCCACCTTCGGAACGTTCTCCATCACGCCCCGGGCGTGCCGCAAGCGGCCACCGACCGAAACACCTGAAAATGCCGCCTTCCTCGAAATCGACGAGAAGAAGCCTGACGAAGAACAGATCCGCCTTTTCACAGGCTGGATGTTCGCCTCAAGTCCTGCACTGAATGCTGTCGAGCATCCTGTCTACGATGTCTGGCTATTGGACTGCAGGAGTTCTTCAACGAACGGCCAGTCGTCCGGCCCCGAGTAGAATTCGGCTGGAAGTTTGATGGCTTCGGCGAGTTGGTCGCGGTAGTCCTGACGCGGAATTTCGATCGCTCCGAACTGCGCCAGATGCTCGGTGATGAACTGGCTGTCCAACAGAGTGAAGCCGGACGCCTTGAGTCGGGCTACCAGGTGGACAAGTGCAACCTTGCTTGCGTTCGGCTCCCGGCTGAACATGCTCTCGCCGAAAAAGGCGCCTCCCAGGGCTACCCCGTAAAGCCCCCCGACGAGCTTCCCTTCGCGCCAGCATTCGACGCTGTGACCGTGGCCCATCTCAAAAAGTGACATGTAGAGCCTGAAGATTTCTTCGTTGATCCAGGTATCGGGGCGCTCATCCCGTGGCTCCGCACAGCCTTCGAGCACGCCGCGGAAGTCCGTGTCGCAGCGAACGTCGAACCGCCGCCGCTTTACCTCCTTGCGGAGGCTGCGCGAAACGTGGAAGGCGTCAAGTGGCAGGACGCCACGATTTTCAGGATCGACAAAGAATGTGCGGGCATCGTCATGGCTCTCCGCCATCGGAAAGACGCCGATAGCGTAGGCCTGAAGCAACAGTTCTGGCCGCAATTGCGACATCGTGCCAGCGACTCCTCTGCGCCCTTCTGGGCGGTGGCCGTTCCGGTCAGGCTGGATCGGCGAGGAAACTCTTCTCTAGCCAGTGTATGTCGTATTCGCCGTTTATGAAATCGGGAGCCTGCGAGAGATCCTGATGCAGAGGCACGGTGGTCTCCACATTGCTGATCACAATCTCGTCCAAGGCCCGGCGCAGCCGCAGCAAGCACTCGTTTCTGTTGGAGCCATGCACGATCAGTTTGGCGATCAGGCTGTCGTAGTAGGGCGGGATCTGGTAGCCGGCATACAGTGCCGAATCGACCCTGACCCCGAGACCGCCCGGTGCGTGATAGTCGGTGACGCGGCCCGGTGACGGCATGAAAGTGCGCGGGTTTTCCGCGTTGATCCTGCACTCGATGGAGTGCCCGTTCAAAACCACGTCGTCCTGGGTAAAGGACAGCGTCGCTCCGGAGGCGATCTGAATCTGCTCGCGAACGAGGTCGATGCCGGTGATCATTTCGGTGATCGGGTGCTCGACCTGCAGGCGGGTGTTCATTTCGATGAAGAAGAATTCGCCGTCCTCGTACAGGAATTCCAGCGTTCCGAGGCTGCGGTAGTTCATCTTCGCGGTGGCACTGGCGGCAATGGCACCGATTTTAGCACGCGCGGCTTCATTCAGGGCTGGCGAGGGCGCCTCTTCCAGAACCTTCTGGTGGCGACGTTGCAGGGAGCAATCGCGCTCACCCAGATGAACCACATGGCCATGACCGTCGCCGACGATCTGCACTTCGATATGGCGCGGCTTGGAGAGATAGCGCTCCATATAGACTTCGTCGTTGCCGAAGGCCGCCGCTGCTTCACGGCGGGCCATATTGTAGGCTTCGCTGACCTCGTCCCGACTTTGGGCGATCTTCATGCCGCGTCCGCCGCCGCCGGCAGTCGCCTTGATCAAAACCGGAAAGCCGATCTCCTCGGCAGCCGCTTCAGCGGCCTCGACTGATTCGACGGGCCCGTCCGAGCCTGGCACACAGGGAATGCCCAGTGCCTTCACAGTCCGCTTGGCGATGATCTTGTCGCCCATGTCGCGGATATGCTGCGGCGAGGGGCCGATGAAGACAAAGCCGTGCGCTTCAACGATCTCGGCGAAATCCGCGTTCTCGGACAGAAACCCGACACCGGGATGGATGGCGTCGGCGCCGGTCACGGTGGCGGCCGTGAGAATGGCCGGAATGTTGAGATAGCTGTCCTTCGCAGCGGGCGGGCCGATACAGACACTCTCGTCGGCGAGGCGCACATGCATTGCATCCGCGTCGGCAGTGGAATGCACGGCAACGGTCCGTATACCCATTTCCCGGCAGGCCCGGTGAATGCGCAGGGCCACGTCGCCGCGATTGGCGATCAGGACTTTCTCGAACATTTCGGCTCCGGTCCGCTACTCGATCACGATCAGCGGCTGGCCGAATTCAATCGGCTGCCCGTTCTGAACCAGTACGTCCTTCACCGTCCCGGCGCGCGGCGCGGGGATCGGATTCATAACCTTCATTGCTTCGATGATCATCAGGGTCTGACCTTCGGTGACCCTGGCGCCGACCGAAACGAAGGGCGCCGAGTCGGGATCTGGGCCGAGATAGGCTGTACCGACCATCGGAGAATTCACCGCGCCTGCAATATCTGCAGGAGCGGTATCCGCGACGGGCGCGACTGGAGCCGGGGCAGGCGCCGCGACCACGCTGGCCGCCTGCTGTACGGCCGGCCTGGCCACGCGGATCCGCCAGTCGTCCTTCGCATATTCAAGCTCTCCAAGGCCGGTCTCTTCCAGGAGGGCGGCGAGCTTTCGTACGAGTTTGCTGTCAATGTCGTGCGACAAAGGGGTCTCCGGGTTCGTTCAGGTGCGATCAAGTATCCGCGCCATACCATCGAGGGCCAGGACATAGCCCTGGGTTCCAAGGCCTACGATGATTCCTTCGGCGACGGAGGAAATATACGATGTATGGCGGAAGGGTTCGCGCCGGTGAATGTTTGAAACATGGACTTCGATCACCGGCAGATCGGCCACGCGCAAAGCGTCGTGAATGGCGACGGAGGTGTGCGTGTAGGCGCCCGCATTGATAATGATCCCAGACGCGCTGCCGCGCGCTTGCTGGATGATCGTCACCATTTCACCTTCGAAGTTCGATTGCCGGAAATCCGTCGCCAGCCCAAGTGTTGCGGCATGGTCGGCACACATGGCATCGACATCGTCCAATGTCTCGGCCCCGTAGAGCTCCGGCTCCCGGGTTCCAAGCATGTTCAGATTTGGGCCATTGAGAATAAGTATTTCCGGGCGTTCGGACACTATGCTCGCCTGCATCTCAGTTTCGAAGGTTATATCACGCGGTCCGGCTGACGCAATCGGAACCGGCAGCTTCACAGCCTAATATAACGGATCCTTGGAATACATGGTGAGAGTGGCGTTGCCTACCTTAATTCGGGTGCCGTCGTTTCTGTAAGTGGCTTTCTGGGCCGGTGTTTCTTGTCTGGTGCGACCCGAGATCGTGTCGGTTACTTTTGTGCATCCGAGGATCGTATCCAGCTCCCCCTTGGCGCCGGTCATGGGCAGAAACAGGCGCTGGACCATGACATTGCGCTTGTCATGCAGGGTTTGTGCTCCAATGGTGTGGACAAGATGTCCGGCCTCAAGGCAGTCATCCAGGCGCTCTTTCAGAAGATTAGCGGTTTTACTGGACAGGAAATCGTTCAGCGAGCGACCCCGCAAACCCTGACCATACAGCGTATTCACGGCTTCACCCACGAGGCAATAGCGGTAGCTATTCAGGTCCGGTTCGCGTTCGCAAATCCAGACAAACGGGAGCGCCTGACCAAGCTCAAGCGGTTCAATCGATTTGCGCGCCGGATAGGCGTCGCCATTGCACCACGCGAACCATCTTTCCACCAATTTCCCTAATGTCGGGTCGTCGATGTTTTCGAGTATTTGGCTCATTGCCTGAACTCTTTCCAAGAGCTTGGACGTGGTTCAGAGCGCGAGTGCGCGAACCTCTATTGGAATCCGGATATCATGCCGTAATGGTTGTGGCAATAAACCCCGTGTAGAAAATATCAGCCCAAAAGTCTTGAGGCGGTAATATTTACGTTGGCGGAGCGGTTGTCATGCTTCTAGCTTTTTTTGTCAATTTTTCCAGCAATTGAATTAAGTCATCTTTCTCTTTTTCGTTGAGTGCCGACGAAAGGTAAGTTTCTCTTTCGAGGGCGATCGGCACGATTTGGTTGTAAATCTTCGAGCCGCTATCGGAAAGGGACAGAATCGCGCGGCGTTTGTCTTCAGGATGGACCTGTTTCCGAATATGCCCCGCATCCAATAATTTTGCTGCAGCGCGACTAACCTGAACCTTGTCCATCGCCGCCCGTTGTCGAATGTCATTCGACGTCATTGGCCCGTCACTGCCGAGGATTGCCACGAGCCGCCATTCGGGGATGCTGATATCGAATTCCGACGCGTACAGCTTCTGGATGCTGCCGGAGACCAGTGACGAGAGTAACGCCAGCCGATACGGCAAAAAACTGTCGAGAGCGAACGATGCCGGCTCTTGCTCCGGCCCCGTCTCCGCTACTGAGTTGCCGGAGGTATCGGCGCTGCTTTCTTGACTCTTCACGCGCAATCTCTAATTAGTTTCATATGTAACTAAATATGGCCTGTCCTGACGTTCCGTTCTCGCCCGTTTGCTGTCAAGGCGGGACCGAAGTCGTCACCAGGCCGGAGGAGACATTCATGGCATCCGAAACGCTTCCCCCAATCCCGGGCGGCACCATCGAGAACCCGATGGCGACCGACGGCTTCGAATTTGTTGAATATACCGCACCCGACCCGGAAAATCTGAAGACGCTATTTCGATCTCTTGGCTTTACGGCAGTCGCCCGTCACCGGTCGAAGGATGTAACGCTTTTCCGCCAGGGCGGTGTCAATTTCATCGTCAACGGAGAGCCGGACAGTTTCGCGCAGTCCTTTGCCCGCGTTCACGGACCGTCCTGCTGCGCCATCGCGTTTCGGGTAAAGGACGCCGCGGCGGCCTATGACCGCGCCCTGAAGCTCGGAGCACGGCCGTTCGAAGGCAAGGTGGGACCGATGGAGCTGAACATTCCGGCGATCCACGGTATCGGTGACAGTCTGATCTATCTCGTCGACCGGTATGGCGAGCAAAGCATTTACGACGTTGATTTCGTACCGTTGGACGGCGTGGAGCAGGTACCCGCGGGGGCCGGTTTCACAATGGTCGACCACCTCACCCACAACGTGCATCGCGGGCGCATGGATGTGTGGGCAAACTTTTACGAGAAGCTCTTCAATTTCCGTGAGATCCGCTATTTCGATATAGAAGGCAAGCTGACGGGCCTGAAGTCCAAGGCGATGACCAGTCCGTGTGGCAAGATTCGTATTCCGATCAACGAATCCTCCGACGACAAATCGCAGATCGAGGAATACCTCAACGCCTACAAGGGCGAAGGTATCCAGCATATCGCGATGGCGACCGATGATATTTTCGCCAGCGTCGACGCGCTCAAGGCTGCCGGCTCCAAGTTTATGGCCCCTCCGCCCGACACATATTATGAAATGCTGGACAAGAGATTGCCCGGACATGGCGAGAATGTCGCCGATCTGAAGCAGCACGGCATTTTGATCGATGGTGCGCCAACCGAGGATGGTGGATTGCTCCTGCAAATCTTCACCGAGACCGTCATAGGCCCGATTTTCTTCGAGCTTATACAGCGCAAGGGGGATGAAGGATTCGGCGAGGGCAACTTCAAGGCGCTTTTCGAATCCATCGAACAGGATCAGGTGAAGCGCGGGGTTCTCAACGCTTGATAGAAGGGCCTTGACCGGGCGGCCAAATCGCTCTTGGCTCATAAGACAGCCCGCCGGCCGATGCTGGCGGGCTGTCACATCTTGACCGGGGTATTCATGGTTCCGCTGTTGCTGTTCCGGGCGCTCCGCAGTGCCGGCAGGTCCGGGGGCGTCTTATGACGGGCGCGACCGGGCATGCCGTGCGCAGCGGTGCGGCACGGGTTTTCTTTATTCTTTGTGCATTTTTGACATTGGTGCAGATCAACCGGCTCGGCGGTGGGGTGATTGCCAATGCCCTGATGGAACAGCGCGGCATTTCCCCGGCCGAAATCGGCGCTGTAATCGGTATCATGTCGCTTGCCGCTGCTTCCGTGCAGATCCCGATGGGCGTTTTGTTCGACCGGTATGGCGCCCGCCTTACCACGTCGGCATTGAGCCTCATTGCGGTGGGCGGAATGGTGCTCTTCGCCGTTTCTGAAAATGCCACAGGGCTGATCGGAGGGCGGATTTTGCTCGGCGTAGGGCATGCCGGCGCCGTGACAACCGTTTACCTGATTGTGCTTGGCTGGGTCCGTCCGGACCGTGTGGCCACGGTTTCGGCGCGGCTCATCGCTCTTGCCGGGGCGACAAGCGGTCTGCTGGCGACAGCTCCGCTCGCCATCATGCTGCAGCAAGCAGGGTTCACAGTGACGTTCTTGCTTCTCGCCGCGGCGATCTTGCTGATGACGATCCTGATCTTTCTTTGGGGCCGGGATCATCCCCCGGGTATTGCGCGCCCCGAGCGGCCCCACGAAAGTATCGGCCAGGCCTTTTCAGCCATCCTGACTATGCTGCGCGATCGGGACATTCGCGGCACACTGATCATGGCAAGCTGTTTTGCCGCGCCTTTCGCAACGGTTGGCGGTCTCTGGGCCGGGCCTTATCTCAGGGAAGTTCATGGACTTGCCCAGACCGACGTCGGCTACGCACTGCTCCTTATGGTTCTGGCACAGAACGCCGGAACGCTGGCGTTCGGCCCTTTGGACCGGATGCTGAATTCCCGCAAGCGCGTTGTCCTTGGGAGCTGCGTGCTGATGGTGCTGTTGCTCGGCATCATGACAGCGATCCCACAGCCCCCGTTCTGGCTGGCCATGGTGCTGCTGGTCGCGTTCGGCTTCGTCTCGCCGTTCTTCGTCGTGCTGGCCGCACATTGCCGGGGCTTTGTGCCGAACCATCTGGCGGGACGTGCGATTACTGCCATGAGCCTCGTCGGTGTTGGAACGATCTTCCTCGCGCAATGGATCACAGGATTGATCGTGGACGTTGCCGGAGGCGGTTCCGACGGGGCCTATAGGCTGGTCTTCGCCAGTGTCGCCGCGCTGATTGTGGTGGCCGCTACATTCTACAGCCGGATCCGCGATATTCCGCCTTCCGCTCCTTCGGCCGCTTCCTGACCTAGCCTTTCCGGGCTGCTTCGATCTGCTCGACCAGAGTGTCCAGGCTGACGGCGCCCGGCAACAGTTCCCCGCCAATGACAAAGGCCGGCGTCCCGTTGATACCGAGCGTCCGGGCCAGGAGTGTGGCGTCCTGGATTATCGTTCTGGTTTCGGGAGAAGCCATGTCCGCTTTCAGCTTGTCCAGATCGAGACCGACTTCGGTGGCGGTCTGGAATATAACGGCGTCGCTCAGCCGTCCGCGATATTTCATCAAGGCGACGTGGAACGCGCTGTAGGCTCCCTGCTTGTCGGCTGCGATCGATGCCTGGGCGGCTGTCACCGACGCCGGGCCGAGAATCGGAAACTCCTTCATCACCCAGCGGACATTCGGGTCCTGCTTCAGCAACTGCAACACCGGGTCGACCATCCGTTTGCAATAGCCGCATTGATAATCGAAGAATTCAACCACGGTAACATCGCCGTCCGGATTGCCGATCACCGGGTCGTTTTCGTTGCCGGTAATCTGTCCCTGCATGTGGGCGAGGGCGGCACGCTGGCGCTCCTTCTCCGCAACTTCCTGGCGTGCCTGCATGGCGTTCAGGGATTCAACGATCACTTCCGGGTTGGCTATGATGTAATCGCGAATGGCTATGTCGAGAGCGGATTTCTGATCCGGTGAAAACGGCTCGGCAGCCTGTGATCCTGCCGGAAGACCGACAATTGCCGATGCTAGGACGACGGTGAGGATTAACGCTCGGTGGATTTTGGTGAGGGGCGCCATGGCGGCCATGCTGCGTGCCTTTCCGGTCGTGCTTTTGGTTTTGTAATGTTGGGCTGGCCGGCCGCTGCCGACAAACCACGTTATCGTTATTGCATTCTGACTATGGGATGAGGGCGCTAGTTTTTCCTCGCCGGCTGGTTCTTCTTGCGCTCGCGATCGCGCGGGGTCGAGATTCCCTCAATATCGCTGGCTCTCAGCCAGGCTTCCGTATGGGGCTGCAGCTTCTGCTTGGCCCGGTTTGCCTGCAGAGCGGCATCCCGCTCATTGCCGGAGCGGAAAGCTTCCTCGGCGAGGGCGAGGGCGGACATGCCATGATCGCCGTTGCGGCCGTAGGCGATAGCCAGCTGACGCCAAGCAAAAGTCGCATTGGGAAGTAGCCTTACGACATGTTCGAGATGCGTCTGGGCCTCCTCGTTGTGCTCCTTTGTGTCGAGAGCCAGCAGGACCCGTGACAGCTCCAACTCTATCCGTGGCGCGTCGGGCAGGCTTTCAAGGGCCTTGCGGTAGGCAACTTCAGCGTCGGCCGGCCGGGCCGCCTCAAACAGGATCTGGCCTTTCAGCTCGTGGAAATACGGATCGCCCGGGTAATCGGCGAGTAATTCGTCGACGAGCGCGACGGCTCTGTTGGCATCCGGCAGCCGATATGTGGCAATGGCCCGGGCGTAGCGGGCTTCCAGTGAGGTGTCCGTGTCGGGATAGGCCTTGAAGGTGCGTGCCGGAGAACGGATGAAGCCATACAGCTTGGCCACCATCCGGCGATGTTCCTGCTGTATCTCCTCGGGCAGTTTCTTATCGCTGTAGCGCGAGTTTTTCACCTGCTCCTCAACAAAGGCAATCCGGTCCCGGGTAAGCGGGTGCGTGCTTGCGTAGGGAGAGCGGCTGCGTCCACTCAACAGCTCTTGGCCACTGAGCGTCGAGAGGAACTCAAGCATGCCTCTTGAGGTCTCGCGATTGCTTTCGAGGAAACGAATTCCTGCCTGGTCCGCCGAAGACTCCTGTGCCCGGCTATATTGTAGCAGGGAGCCTTGAACAGCTGCCTGGCTGCCTTGGATGATCGCGCCGGCGGCGTCGCCCCGGCCGGTTGCGATTGCCGCGCCGGCACCGAGGATGATGCCGAGCAGGGCATTCTGGCTGGCATTACGCAGGACTTCTCCACTCCGCGCCAGATGGCCGCCGGCAATGTGTCCCGTTTCGTGAGCGATCACGCCGAGCAGCTGCTCAGGCGTCTCTGTCGCCATCAGCAGGCCGGTATGGAAGAAGATGTTCTGACCGCCGGCAACAAAGGCATTCAATGTGTCGTCGTTGATGAAGTAAAGGTCGACTGCCGCAGGTGACAGGCCTGCACTCTGAAAAATCGGGGTCGCCAGCTCGCGAATATAGAGCTCGATCTCCGTATCCGTAATGAACGACCGCGCATCAGCCGGCCGGGCCCACCCGGCGAGAATGGTCACCGCAAAAACTAACGCAATTAGATGCTTGCCAACTAGGGCTTTGCACTTCATGGATTTGGGTCCGAGCCGGTTGGTGCTGCGCATAGCTTTGTAATGTGCGCGTGTCAGGGGCCGCATTCAATAGCCTGCGGCGATTTGAGAGGAAGTTATGTTCAAGAGGACCGTGCCCGTGGCATTGGCTCTGTGCGCCGGGTTGCTTGCGGGCTGCGCGAGCGACGAAGCCATCGAAGTCACCGAAGGATTTTTCGGATCTGTCGCTGTCGATGAGCCGCGGGCTGCCCTAATCGCCCAGGATGTGCTGGTCCAGGGCGGGACTGCGGCCGACGCTGCCGTCTCTGCTTATTTCACTCTGGCCGTGACATTGCCGTCTTCCGCGGGCCTTGGAGCGGGTGGTTCCTGTCTTGCTTTCGACCCCGTGAGCAAGCGGTTTGAGCGTCTCTCTTTTCCGCCGCAACCCTTGTCGGATGAGCGCAATGCAATCGCCGCCCCGGTTGGACCGCGCGCGATGTTTGCCTTGCATGCCCGTTATGGCCGCCTGCCCATCACGCAGTTGATCGGTGTGCCGGAACAGCTCGCCCGTTTTGGTGAACCCGTCTCCCGCCGCCTTGCAGAAGATCTTGCACGTGATGGCGCAGTCTTGACGTCGTCGGCAGCCGGCCGCTCCGTCCTGCTCGCTCCGGACGGTGCCGCATTGCAGGCGGGTCGCTCTTTGGTGCAGCTGGATCTTGCCTCTGCATTTGGCCGATTGCGCGTCGCGGGGATTGGCGATCTCTATTCGGGCCAGCTTGCCCGCCGCTTCGTGACCGGGGCGGAATCTTTCGGCTACAAGGTCGATCCGGCTCGTTTGCGCCGGGCGGCTCCGGCCTGGAGTAATGTTGAGGGTGTCGATTTCGACAATCACGTCTGGGCGGTCGCGGCCAGCCGAAGTGCCGACAGCGCATTGATTGCCAAGACCCTCTCGCTCGCTTTCCACGAGGCCGGCTGGTCGTCCTCCCCGCAGGATATCGATCCGCTGATGCTGGCTGAAATGCAGGTCCGCGCGGCGAACGCAGTGGCAAAAGGGGACATCGATTTGAGTGCGGATGCCGCCGAGCGGCTGTTCGGTAATTTTCGTTCCGGTATTCCCCGTACCGCCGCAACACCTGCTGCGACCGCCTTGTTCGGCGGAAAATCACAGTCCGGCGCGACGAGCTTTACCATCACAGACAGGCGAGGTCTTTCCGTTGGCTGTGCGTTGACCTTGAACGCACCGTTCGGGATCGGGCAGATGCTTCCGAACCTCGGTTTCATCCCGGCCCCCGCGCTACCGACTTCGAACCCGCCGCTGGCTGCTGCGGTCATCGCAGGGAACACCCACGCCTGGCAGGTTCACATAACCGCCATGGCGACCGGTGGCAGGGAGACTGTCTCGGCTCTGGTTCCTTCGATCTTGCGTCATTATGTGGCCGGCCAAGCGATGAGTGCCGCCGTGGCGGCGCCGCGCTCCCATTTCGATCTTGCGGCGGGCACGCTGTCGGTCGAGTCCGGTATTGCTCCGGCGGCCGGAGCATTGGCTTCACGTGCGGGCTACCCGGTGCAGCCTGCCAGCCAGCCGATAGGCGCCGTCCGTCTGTTTCGCTGTAAGGAGGGACTGCCGCGCAGTGACAGGGATTGCGGCATTGCCGACGATCCGCGCGGACGCGGTATGATCCTGTTTGAAGGCGGCAACTAGCGGAAAGGCAATCCAGTGGCCCTGAAAGTATCCCGGCGGGGAGATGTGCCCGCCTTCATCGTCATGGATGTCATGGAAGAAGCCGGGCGCCTGATGGATGCCGGCGCGGATGTGCTGCATCTTGAAGTCGGACAGCCTTCCACTCCGGCCCCGAAAGGGGTTCTGGAAGCGGCAAGAAAAGCGCTGGATGACGACCGGATCGGCTACACTCTTGCCGCTGGCTTGCCGCCGCTGCGGGAACGGATCGCAGGGCATTACAAACACTGGTACGGCGTTTCGCTGGACCCGTCACGGATCATGGTGACCACCGGCTCTTCCGGAGCTTTCCAGATCGCCTTTCTTGCCGCGTTCGATGTCGGTGATCGCGTCGCCATGGCCTCCCCGGGATACCCGGCCTATCGCAATATCCTGTCCGCCCTTGGTGTCGAACCCGTGCTGCTGGAGACTGAGCGCGAGCATCGCTACCAGCCGACACCGGAATTGCTGGATGCAGTCGAAGGAGAACTGGACGGCCTGATCATTGCCAGCCCTTCCAACCCGACGGGCACGATGCTGGGGGAAGAGGAAATGGCGGCTTTGACCCGCTATTGCCGGGAGAAGGGAATCCGGCTGGTCTCGGACGAAATCTATAACGGGATTGATTTCGGTATTCGTTCCGTGTCGGCGCTTGAGAGCGACGATCAGGCAATCGTCATCAACAGTTTCTCGAAATACTTCTGCATGACCGGCTGGCGGCTCGGCTGGATGGTCGTGCCGGATGACCTGGCACTCTCCATGGAGCGGCTGGCCCAGAACTTTTTCATCTCGCCGCCGACGCTGTCCCAGTTCGCGGGAATGGCGGCCTTCGACTGTGAGGAAGAACTGCAGGCCAATGTTGCGCGCTATGCCCAGAACCGCGAGGTTCTGCTGAACGAGTTGCCGGCGGCTGGGCTGGACAACCTCGCCCCGGCGGATGGTGCGTTCTATATCTACGCCGATGTCAGTCGCCTCACCAATGACAGCGCCGATTTCTGCAAGCGTATGCTGAACGAGACCGGCGTCGCGGCCACGCCCGGCATGGATTTTGATCCTGCACGCGGCCACCGTTCCTTAAGGTTTTCCTTTGCCGGAAGCACCCCGGATATGGTCGAGGCAGCCAGCCGTCTCAAAGGCTGGCTGAAACGCTGACGCTATTCAGCCGGGTTGGGTAAACCGCCGTCATAGCCGCCATCCTGATCATGTCCGGCCTTGCGGGCCCGACGGGCCGCGCGCCAGTCCTGGAAATTGCCCCGGAGCTGCAACGCTGAAGGGGTGACGATCAGTGTCAGGATCGTGGCGAAACCCATGCCGAAGACGATTGCGGAGGCCAGAGCCACCCACCATTGGGTCGAGGGCGCTCCGACCGAAATCTCCCGCGTAAACAGATCGATATTGAGCTGGAACACCATCGGCAACAGGCCGAGCATGGTCGTGACGGTGGTCAGCATCACCGGACGAAGGCGCTGGGCACCGGTGCGCAAGACCGCTTCCATGGTGCTGCCCGTGGTTGTCTTCAGGGCGTCGAACGTATCGATCAGCACGATATTGTTGTTCACCACGATACCGGCCAGCGCGATCACGCCGATGCCGCTCATCACGATACCGAAGGGCTGCCCCGTGACCATCAGGCCGATCATCACGCCGATGGTCGACATGATCACGGCGCTCAGGATCAGGAAGGCGCTGTAGAAGCTGTTGAACTGGGTGACCAGAATGATCGCCATGATGAACAGGGCGACACCGAAAGCCTTGCCGAGGAAAGCCTGGGCAGCCTTCTGTTCCTCGTCCTCGCCCTTGAACGTGTAGCTCACGCCTTTCGGCAGTTCGGTCTTACCCAGCCAGGCGGTCAGTTCCTTCACCTTTTCGTCCGCCAGCACGCCGGGCAGCACGTCTGCCTTCACCGCCATGACCTGACGGGCGTCGGAGCGCTTGATAGTCCCGACTTTGGCTTGCGGCGACCAGGAGACAAAGTTTCGCAAGGGAACCAGGCCCTTGTCCGTCATCATTCGGATCGCGAGAAACTGGTCGAGGCGACGGGATGGGCGGGGATAGCGGACGACAATGTCGATTTCCTCGTCGCTGTCGTTCGGCCGGTAGTCGCTGATTTTCAGGCCGCGGGTGACGAGTTGCACGTAGCTGCCAATCAGGGCGATATCCGCCCCGAATTTCGCTGCCTGGGCCCGGTCGACGGCGATCTGCCACTCGATGCCGGGGATATGCCGGTCATCCTCGATATTCTGCAGACCGGCCATGCTGTCGAACTGTGCTCGGACCATCCCTGCCGCCTCAATCAGGCGATCAGGGTAGACAGACCGAAGCTGGACCTGCACCGCTTTGCCGGTCGGCGGGCCGCCTTCTTCCTTGGCTGTTTCGGCGAAGATGCCGGGATAGGCTTTGGCGCGCTCGGAGATCTCGGCCAGAATTTCGTCGGCCGACGCGCGGTTCTGCCAATCGTCGAATTCGACCTGAATGGTACCGACGACATCCTCGGCCAGATCCTGACCGCCGCCTTCCTTCTCTCCGACGAATGTGTAGACGGATTTGAAGCCGCCGACATCGAGGACTTCCTTCTCGATCTCGAAGACGAGGCGCGCCTTCTCGGCCGTCGACATGTTGCCGCGGGCATGGACGTGGATCATCGCGTTGTCGGGTTCGACCTCGGGGAAGAACTCCACCCCGTTGCCGTGGTTGGCGTAATAATACTGCACGCCGACCAGCAACGCGGCTGCGGCCAGTATCACCTTTCCGGGATTGGTCAACGCGAGTTTCAGGACTTTCAGATAGCCGCCGGTGAAGCCTCTGACCTTGTTCAGGTCGCCATTTTCCATGGCCGCGAGCGACTCCCGACTTTCCTCGCTCTGGGCGCCGGACTTGCCGAAGATCGACCCGAGGGCCGGGACGAACAGCAGGGCCATGAAGAGGGAGGCGGTGAGGGTCGCGATCAGCGTGATCGGCAGGAACTTCATGAACTCGCCGACCACACCTGGCCAGAACAGCAGCGGCAGGAAGGCGGCGAGGGTCGTGGCGGTGGAGGCGATGATCGGCCAGGCCATGCGTTTGGCCGCTTCCGAATAGGCGGCGCGCCGGTCCAGCCCTTCGGACAGTTTCCGGTCGGCATATTCGGTCACCACGATGGCGCCATCGACCAGCATGCCGACCGCGAGGATCAGGCTGAACAGCACGACGATGTTCACAGTCAGCCCGAGTGACGACAGGGTCAGGATGCCGAGCAGGAAGGAGCCCGGTATGGCGATGCCGACCAGTCCGGCGGAGCGGTAGCCGAGGGCACCGACAATGACGATCATGACCAGCAGGACGGCACTCAGGACATTGTTGCGGAGATCGGTCAGCATGGTCCGGATCTGGCCGGATTTATCCTGGCTGAACGTCGCGGTAACGCCGGCGGGCCAGGTTGTCTGGGTTTCGGCAACGATGGCTCGGACGTTCTCCACGGTCTCGATGACGTTTGTACCGATCCGTTTTGTCACCTCGATGCCAATGGCGGGTTTGCCATCGAGCCGTGCATGGGTCTCCCGGTCCTTGAAGCCGCGCTCGACATAGGCGATGTCACGGACCCGAACCACGGCGTCGCCGTTCGTCTTGATCGGCTGATCCAGGATGTCCTGCAGGTTTTCGTAGAGACCGGGCACCTTGATCGGAAACCGGCCATTGCCGGTATCGAGCGTTCCGGCGGCTACCAGCTGGTTCGAGCGGGCGACGATCTCAAGCACTGACGACGCATCAATGTTGTAGCTGTCGAGGCGGAGCGGATCGATTACGATTTCGACCAGTTCCTCCCGCTCACCCGTGAGTTTCGCCTCCAGCACGGATGTGATGCCCTCGATCTCGTCGCGGAGATTTCGGGCGAGATGCAGCATGCTGCGCTCGGGAAGCTCACCCGAAAGGGTCACGACCAGGATAGGGAACAGGCTCACATTGACTTCGTGAACAGTCGGCTCGTCCGTTTCCTCGGGCAGCTCCGGCTTGGCGAGATCAACCTTTTCGCGGACATCCAGCATCGCTTGGTCGGCATCGAACCCGGCCGTGAATTCCAGGGTGACGTTCGCACCGCCCTCAAAAGCGGTGGCGCGCATTTCCTTCACGCCTTCGATGCCGCGCATTTCGGATTCCATCGGTTTCAGCAGAAGGCGCTCTGCATCTTCCGGCGAGATGCCGTCATGCTTCATCGAAACGTAGATGATCGGGATATTGACGTCCGGATCCGCTTCTTTCGGGATGGTCACATAGGCGACCGCTCCGGAAATCAGGATCAGGGCCAGCACCATCAGGGTGGTCCGGCTGCGGTGCAGGGCAGCGTCGATCAGCGCGTGCATCGGGCGATCCTCAGCTTGCTTTGGCGGCGTCGGTGCCGACGGCCGATTCCGGGACCGCCCGCACGGTCTCGCCATCGGAGACGAATTCCTGACCGACGGAGATCAGCAGCGCACGTTCCGGGAGGCCTGTGACGTAGGCCCAGTCTGCATCGCTGTCGAGCACGGTCACTTTGTTGAACCGAACGATGCTGGACGCATCAACGGTCATCACCCCGAGCTGGCCGTCATCGTTCAACGTGAACACGCCGGCGGTCAGTTTGTGGGCGGTAACCTGCGGGAGCGGCAGGATGACGCCGGCTGTGATGCCGAGCTCCAGATCCATACCCGGGTTGGGAACCTCGAGCTCCACCCGGAACGTCCGGGTATCGGAGTCGGCGGCGGCAGAGATGTAGCGGATTGTTCCGGTCAGATCGGTGCCGTCGAGCAGTTTTGCTTTACCCGGTTGCCCGACCGCGAGCTTGATCCGCTCCTGCTCGGAAACCTGGGCGACGACGAGTATGGGGTCGAGATCGAAAAGGGCTGCAACCGGATCGCCGCTCTGCAAGACATCGCCAAGCTCTACATAGACATCATCGAGTACGGCATCGAATGGCGCTGAAATGGTAAGGCGCCGGATTTCCTCTTCGACCTTGGCGAGCTCGGCCTTGGCTTCCTGCAGATCGGCAAAGGTTTCGGCGCGGGTGGTCTGTGCCTGGAAGCCCTTGTTGGCGAGCTTGTCGGCGGCATTGAACTGGGTTTCGCGCTGCACGATCCGGGCTTTTGCCATCTGCCGCCTGGCTTCCCGGTCTTCGGGGTCGAAGCGGAGGATCGTCGCGCCTTTCTTGACGTGATCGCCGTCCTTCGCGCCGAGCGCGACGACCTTGCCGAGGATCTGCGCTTTGAGCTCTATTTCGCGGGAGGGGGCTGTCCGGCCGGTGATGACCACGGCGGAGCGATACGGCTCAGCGATGCTTTCGCGGACGCGCACCGCCGCCATTTCGGAGGCCGGTGCCGCAGCTTTTGTCTCCGCAGCGTCCTCGCCTTCCGTACGGGCCCCGTTTGCGAACTGGCCTGACAGAATCCATGCGGCGGTACCGACGGCGATGACGGTGGCCAGCAGGATGGAATAGTTGATTCTCATAGGACCTCAGCGGGGCTGTATGGTTTTGGAGCGCACGCGCGCGTTCTGATCGATCGGTGGAGTGGCCCTTTACTCAGCAGCATGTCGCGTCTCCGCGCTGAGCTGGGTCAGAAGCGTGTCGCGATTGGCCCTCATATAGTCGGCGGCGGCGCTGTAGATCGTACTACCGAGACCACGGACGAAATTCATGCCGGGATCGGCGGCACAGTTCGGGTTGAACTCGTCGAGCTCGCATTGCTGGGAATCGTAGAATGCGATCCGTTCATCGATCAGTCGGGCGATTTTCTCCGGGGTCTGATAGCGGGCGAAGAAAATCAGGAAAAATAGATCGGAACGAACCTGGTCCGGCTCCGGCTCGATCTCGCACGCGCGGCGGAGGGCCGTCTTGCCGGCCTCGGTCAGGGAATAGACTTTCTTGTCCGGCCGGCCATCCTGCGCTTCTTCGGTAACCGTTACGAGGCCTTCTCTGGCGGCGCGCGTCAGGGCTGGATAGATGGCGCCAAGAGAGGCTTTCTGGAAATGCGCGAACGGCCCTTCCGCGAACTGCTTGCGGATCTCGTAGCCGGTTGCGTCCCGTCGGCTGAGTACCGCGAGACAGAGAGTCTTTACGTCCATGAACAGGGCCAAACTATATCGGTCTGATATATAACGGACCGATATATGGGAGCTATACCTGCAGATGGAAGGAAAAAGTTTCTGAGCCGCTAGACGATGCAGGATTGCGCAGGTTTTGTGGCCTCAAGGCAACAGACCCGGTATCAGAAGGTTTCCTTCCAGGGTCGCAGTTCGATCTCCCAAGCCCAGCTTGAGCGTGGTTGGCGGTGGAATTGCAGGTAGCATTCGGCGATGGCGTCCGGATCGAGCAGTTTGTCCTCGCCGGGTTGCTCCCGTTGATCGCTTTCGGTCCGGATTCCGCCATCAATCACGAAATGACCGATATGGATGTTCTGCGGGTGCAGTTCGCGCGCCATGGATTGCGCGAGACCCCGCAGCCCGAATTTGCCCATCGCGAATGGCGCGGATTGCGGGTAACCCTTGACCCCGGCCGACGCGCCGGTCAGCAGGATCGTGCCGTGACCGGCCTTCAGCATGCGTCTTGCCGCTTGCTGTGCCACCAGGAAGGCGCCGTGACAGGTGACTGTCGTGGCGGCGAGGACGTCATCCGGATTGAGATCGACAATCGGCCCGCGGGCTCGCTTCGAGGCATTGAACACGACAATGTCAGGGCTGCCGAGCGCGCCATCCATCCAGGTGAATAGGCTGGCGACGCTGGTCTTGTCGGCGACATCGCAGGAATAGGTCAGGGCGCCGGTCTCCGAGGCCAGTCCGGCCAGCTTGTCCGTGTCCCGGGCCGCCAGCGCGACTTTCATGCCGTTTGCCGAGAAAAGACGGGCGAGGGAGGCGCTGAGGCCTGTGCCGGCTCCCACGATCAGGGCTGTTTCGCTCATGGTCCATCCTATCGGTTCGGACGGCTCCGGGCCGGATCGCCGCTACCTCTTCGGTCGCGACGGTCCCGGCCTGATCACCGGCCAGGGTTCGGGAAATTCGCCGACCGGAACCTCGATCAGGGTCGGACGCCCGGCGGCGAAACCTTCCTCGATCTTCGTCCGCAGCTCGGTCGGCGTAGTTGCGCGCAAGCCTAGCGCACCGCAGCTTTCGGCGAGCTTCACGAAGTCGGGATTGGTGAACTCGCTGCCGATCACCCGGTTGTCATAAAGCTCTTTCTGCATCCGCATCACGTTGCCGTAGGCACCGTCTGCGAAAACCACGGCAACGACATTGATGCCGTGATGCACGGCGGTCGCAAGCTCCGGCATGGTGTACATGAAGCCGCCATCGCCGTTGATCGACAGCACCTGCTTGTCCGGGTGTGCGACCTGAACGCCGAGTGCGGTGGCATAACCGTAGCCGAGCGTACCCTGATAGCCGGGCGAGACCAGCGTGCGTGGGCCGTAGGTCGGGAAGCCGACGCGGGAGGCGTAGGCGACCTGGGTAAATTCATCGACCAGGAAACCGTCTTCAGGCAGGGCGGCGCGGATAGCGGCCACCCATTCCATCTGCGGGCCGATTTTGGCTTCGAACTGCGCCTGGAACTCTGCCTTCAGGGCTTCCATTTCCTCGGTGCGTGACGGCCGCGCACGATTATGTGCCGGGATCTTGCCGAGCAACGCGCGGGTCGCACCGGCCGCATCGGCGACGATGCCGATATCGGGCTTGCCGACGCGGGTCAATTCGGTCGGGTCGATATCGACATGAATGACTGAGAGCTGATCATCCGTGCCCCACGTCATCCGCTCGTGCTGCAGGCGGCAGCCGATGGAAATCACCACGTCCGCATCGCCCCAGAGCCGGTTCCCCGCGGGATGGTGCAGGGAAAGCGGATGTCGGTCATCCAGAACGCCCTTGCCGTTCATGTAGGAAACCACGGGCGCTTGCAGCATCTCCGCCAACGCGCGGATCTCTTCGGTCGCTTCGTAAGCACCGCCGCCGACGAAGATCATCGGGTTGCTGGCCTCGCCGAGCATTTTTGCGGCATCCGCGATCAGATCCGGATCTGGCTCGGGAGGCTCCGGGGCCACGGTCGGCGTGATCGGGCCCACGGGAGCTTCCAGATGCAACTGGTCCAGCGGCATTTCGATACCGACCGGGCGTGGACGGCCGCTCCAGAGCTCCCGGAAGGCCTGATCCATGACGGCGGGGACTTCGGAGGGGTGATTGATCCTGTGGGACCACTTCGTCAGCCGTTCCATCTGTCCGAGCTGATCCGGGATCTCGTGCAGCATGCCGAGGCCGCGACCGATGGTATTGCTCGGGATTTGCCCGGTCAGCGCGAGGACGCGGGCATTGCAGCCGTAGGCGGTGGAAAGCGCGGCGAAAGTGTTCAGCAGACCGGGACCGGGGACAACCGCATAGGCACCGACCTTGCCGGTCGACTGGGCATAGCCGAAAGCCATGTATGCCGTGCCCTGTTCGTGCCGGGCATTGATCACCCTGAGGCTGTTCCGGGCGTCATACAAGGCGTTGAACAGCCCGTCGAGCTGGATGCCGGGCAGGCCGAACACCGTGTCGATACCGTTCTCCGTCAGGGCGCGTACCAACGCCGTGCCGCCGGTCATGGAACTGGATGCGGTCATGTTTCCTCCCTGTGGCCGGTGCCGGTCTGATGCCGGCATTCAGCGGCCTTTATTGCGGATCAGCCCCCATTGCGGATTGCCGTCCAGACCTTTTGTGGCGTCATCGGAATATCGATGTGTTTGACACCATATCCCGCAAGCGCATCGATCACCGCGTTCATGATCGGTCCCGGCCCGCCAATTGACGGTACCTCACCGACGCCCTTCACACCGAGCAGGCTGTTCGGTGACGGCGTGGCTACCCATGAATGATCGATAAACGGCACGTCGTCGGCGCGCGGGAAGGCGTAATCCATCAGAGATCCGGTAAGCAGCTGGCCGGAGTCCGGGTCATAGACGCTGCCTTCCATCAGAACCTCACCGATGGCCTGGGCAATGCCGCCGGTCACCTGTCCGAAGGCGAGGGGCTCGTTCACGATCCGTCCGAGATCGTCGACACCGACGAAACGGTCGACAGCAACATGGCCGGTGTCCGGATCGACCTCGACCTCAACGACATAAGCGCCGTTCGGGAAGGTGGTGTGCTTGCCTTCGAAATCCATCTCGCCGACGCAGCCGCCACGCAGGCCCGGCTCCAGCGTCTCTGCCGGAATATCGCCCATGCGAGCGATCAGTTCGGGGAAAGAGATTGCCTTGTCCGTGCCCGCCACCTTGAAGGAACCGGCCTCGTATTCTATGTCCTGAGATGCGGTTTCCATGAGGAGCCCGGCCAGTTTCTTGCCGTTTTCGACCATCTCGACCGCCGCCCGATGCACGGTGTTGGCCGCGATCGGCATCAGACAGGACCCGCCGGTGCCGCCGCCAACCTGGAGGTCGTCACTATCGCCTTGCTCGACAATCACCTGCGCGGGGTCGATGCCGAGGGTTTCGGCCGCAACCTGCGCCAGCGTGGTCTGGTGGCCCTGGCCGGAATCCTGGGTGCCGGTGCGGACCCGGACCTTGCCGTCGTCTGTCAGTTCGACCTTGCTGCGCTCGGCGGTTGAGCCGCCGGTTGCGTGCACGTGGATGCCGAAGCCGATGCCGCGTTTCTTGCCAGCAGTCTCGCTCGCCGTGCGGCGATCCGCGTAAGTCTCGTAGCCTGCCTTGGCGAGTGCCTTCCGGAAGATCTCGGGATAGTCCCCGCCGTCATAATCCTCGCCCATCGGCGTGTGGAACGGCAGGTCTGCAGGCGTCATCAGGTTCTTGGCGCGAATCTCCGCCCGGTCGAAGCCGTGCTTGTCGCAGGCATAATCGATCAGACGTTCCAGCGTGCCTGCGCTCTCCGGTTTTCCGGCGCCGCGATAGGCATCGGTCGGCGTTGCGTTTGTGAACACGGCCTGCACGCGGTATTCGGCCGCCGTGATCTTGTAGCAACTGGTGAAGACCCGGACCGCCCCCTTGGTGACGATGGAGGGGTTCACTGCGTTGAGGTACGCGCCCATATCGGCCAGCGCATCGATCCGGAAGGCGGTGATCATGCCGTCCTTTGTCAGCGCCAGTGTCGCCCGGTCGAGGCGGCCACGGCCGGGCGCGTCGGCAACGAAGCTCTCGGTGCGGTCCGCGATCCACTTCACCGGACGTCCGGTAATGCGAGATGCAAGCAGGCAGAGAATCTGTTCCGGATAGGGCCAGATCTTCACGGCGAAGCTGCCGCCGACATCGTTGGTGATGACCCGCATCTGGGTTTCCTCAACACCAAGCACTTCGGACATGGCCGCGCGCAGCATGACGACGCCCTGACTCGGTGTGTGGAGTGTGTATTTTCCGGTCTCACCGTCGAACGCGCCGACGCAGCCGCGCGGTTCGACCGGCGCAATCACGGCGCGCGGATGGTCGACGGTCAGTTCCACCACATGGTCGGCGGCGGCGATCGCTTCATCGACTTCGCTGCCATTGCCGATACGCCAGTCGAAACTGACATTACGCGGCGCCTCGTCCCAGATCTTGGGAGCGCCGTCCGAGACGGCATGGGCGAGATCGGTGACTGGCTCCAGATCCTCATAGTCGATATCGACCAGCTCGGCCGCTTCCAGGGCGGCGGATATCGTTTCGGCAACGATGAAGGCGACCGGTTGGCCCGCGTATTTGGCGACACCCGTCGCCAGTGCCGGACGTTCCGGCTCGATCATCGGCTTGCCGTCGTGCCCGACCATGGGCATGCGGGAGCGCATCGGGCCGACGCTTTCGCGTATCAGGTCGTCGCCGGTCAGAACGGTCAGAACGCCGGGCACGGCCTTTGCGTCGTCCACTGCAACAGAAAGGAGCCTGGCATGCGCCATGGCAGAGCGTACCACGACCGCATGGGCGGCTCCTTCCGGGAACAAATCGTCCACGTAACAGCCGTGGCCGGTGAGTAGCCGGTCATCCTCGCGTCGCAACATGTCTCTTGATCTCGTTAATTCGTGGCTGGACTGTGATTATCTCACACGCAAATATACACGCGATCCAGCATTTCTTAACCCCGCAATAGTAAGGCTTGGTTGTGAGCACAAAGAATATCGGTGACTTGGCGCATGGGTGATTCGGACAATAGTTCAGCAGCGCTCGACGCTCTGCGCGCGCAATTCGATCAGGCGATGTCGGAGCCGGACGCCGTCAAGCGTTTCCGCGTCCTGTTGGATGTCATGGAAGGAGCACGCCTTCTGCAGTCGAAAGTCAACAAGAGCCTGAAAGAGCACCAGAAATCAGAAACCTTTTTAGAGGTTGAAAAGCGGTTCGTGACCAAGCACGAAACCAAGCTGGACGCCCTCGCCCAGGGTTTCTTCAATTGCTATGCGACCCCCGGAAAAGCACGCGCAGCGCTGGATCAGCTTTGTGACAATTACGACACTCAGTATGTCCTTGATGTGGTTGCACTTGGTGTTTGGCGGCTTTCGAAGCCGCTCGGTTTCGATCTGTTCGGGATCAAGAGCGAGGCTCGCCACGCGGCCGAGGCGTTCTATGAGAACAAGCTGCATCCAGCACTTGAGCAAGCCATCCCGGATCACGGGGATTATCTGAAACTGAAGCGTCTCAATGTGGAAGAGCGCTACGGAAAAGTTCTCGAGGATATCGAGATGTGCCGGAAGGCCGCGGCGGCCATCGAGGTGGTTCTGAAAAAATACCGGGACCGGTTCGCGACCGAAGCAAAGTCAATGTCCGAGGAAGACGTCGAACAGCTTTCTCCATCGGAGGTGGTCGAGCGGGTGAAGGCTCTTCCCCCGAAAATGCAGGAAGCTATCTTCGAAGCGCAAAAAGAAGCTCTTGCCACCAAACCTCGCGCCGCGCACTAAGCCTGGCGCCTGCCCTGGGTGAATTCCTGGACCCGGTCGAGAGGGATCTCGACCGGCAGGTCCAGGAGCATAAAAGACAGGGTCTTGCCGTGCAGATCCAGATTGAGCGTGCTGTTCACACCGCCTTCGAGTGCATCGTCGATAACGAAATTCAGTGCCGGAAGGTTGGGCAGCTCATAGCGGGTGACAGCGCTCGCTCCCTTGTGCGCGAAGAGCGCGAGGATCCGCTCTTCGGTTACCTGTTCCAGCAACAGGGAATAGGCGGCCTCCGTATAGGGGATGACGCTGATGTTGGAACGGTTTCCCTTATCGCCGCTGCGGCCGTGCGCGATGTCGTGCAGGCGGAGGCGAAGGGTATCGAGAACCACGGTCATGCGTCGGCTCCGAGAAATTGAACGCTGGGCGAAAGCCTGTTCCTGTCGACCAGGATCGAGGCGGTGTGGATCTGTGCGGTGATATTCCGCCTGAAGCCGCCGCCGCCGGCAGGGCCGGAACAATAGAGGCTCAGTACCTCGTCCGCGAGATCCTCTGCAACCTCTCGGGAATGACAGGAAACGGCGGCCCGGACCCGGTAATCGCCATCCGGTGAGGGGTCTTCGGCGCCGGGATAGGGCGCACTGCCGCCATCGAAGGTGCTGGACGTGCCGATGATATCGAAGCGGTACTCGGCATTGCTTCCGCGCTCGTGGGCCCGTTCGCTCAGGACCTCCCGGGCAAGCTCCGCCCGGGCCAGGGCATTTGGCCCCGCATAGCTGATCTCCGCCTCGCCGAGCCAGCCGCCATCGAAGCTGATTGTGGTCTTCAACGTACCCGGCCGGGCTTTCCCGCGTGCGCCGGAGACAGCGACAACATTGTCGTCAGCTTGCTCGACGGACACTCCGGTGATGTCGAGCACAACGTCCGCCGTCAGATAGGCAGAGGGATCGTGCATCTCGTAGAGGATCTGTTCCTTGACGGTCGCCGGTGTCACGCAGCCGCCGGTGTTGTCAGCCTTGCCGACCCGTATTGCGCCGTCGCGGGAGATCGTGGCAATGGGAAAGCCGACATGGGCAAGATCCGGCACGTCCTTGAAACCCGGGTCGGCGAAATAGGCGCCTGTTACCTGGGCGCCGCATTCCAGCAGATGTCCCGCCAGCGTTCCAGCCGCAAGCGTATCCCAGTCCTCTTCGGCCCAGCCGAACTCATGGATCAGCGGGCCGAGCACCAGAGCCGGGTCCGTGGTTCGTCCGACGACCACGATATCCGCGCCGCCGGCCAGCGCTTCGGCAATCGGGCGGGCGCCAATATAGGTGTTGGCGGCGACGATCCCGTCACCGATTGGCAGCCCTTCGATGGTCTTGTGCGCGCGGATCTCTTTTTCGTCCATCACTGTCAATAGATCGTCTCCGGAGACGACCGCGACGCGTGGTGTGCGGCAGCCGATTTCCTCGGCGATCTCCAGAATACGCTTCGCTCCACCGGTCGGGTTTGCGGCGCCAAAATTGGAGACGATGCGGATGTTGTTTGCAAGGCAACGCTCCAGAACCGGCCGGACATAGGCTTCGAGGAACGGTGAGTATCCGCGCTCCGGATCGCGCTGTTTTTGTTTTTGCGCAAGCGCCAGGGTGCGTTCCGCAAGTGTCTCGAAAATAAGATATTTTGGGCCATCACGGGTGGCGAGTGTATCAACCACGGGACCGCCGGCATCCTTACGGTCGCCGGCAAAGCCGGCGCCACAGCCGATATGAACGAGATTTTTGGTCATCAGTCTTTCGCTTGGCAGGGTGGGGGGCAGACTGTAGCGTCTGCCGGACGATTTTTACCAGTCTTCAAATCAACCAGTGCGGGGAGAGCGGCGATGCCGGGACGCGCAGATCGCGTCAGAGAGAGTGCTGCCGCAGGTCCGTTTCGCGATTTTCCCGAGCAAGGCACGGTGGTTGTTTTCGATCTTGAAATCACGGCCTGGGAAGGCTCGCTCGCCCGGGGCTGGAGCGAGCCCGACGAATTCATGGAAGTCGTCCAGATCGGGGCGGTAAAGCTTGATGCCGCCATGCCCATGGCGGAGCGGGCGAGCTTCGAGGTGTTGGTGACGCCGGAGAAAAACCCGCTGCTTTCCGACTATTTCATCGAATTGACCGGGATCACCAATGCGGATCTGTCTCGTCACGGCGTGCCGTTCCAGGATGCTCTGACCCGGTTCGCCGATTTTGTTGGCGATGCCGGGCTCGTTGTGTCGAACGGGAGCGATTGGTCCGATCTCGTTCAGAATGCGGATTGGGCCGGTATGGCATGGCCGTTCAAGGATGATCTTTTCGCCAATATCCGTCCGCGCCTTGCCGGAGCGTTGGGGCTGCAGGAGAGCCAGACCGTGAGTTCAACCCTCCCTCAGCATCTCGGTCATACGGCCATGCCGGGCGCCCATACCGGGCTCGGTGACTCTCGTGCCATTGCTCTCGCCATTCGAGAGCTTAGAGCGCAGGGGCGTTTTTGAGGCGCCGGAGACGGTTTGTGCTCTAAATCATTTCACCTGCGGTCAGCAGGTGCATACTATATGAGAGCAGTGTGTGGGACTGATTGGGGCAGATGATGAGTTCGGATAATTTCGATTTGGGCGGCGGTTCCGTCAACGCGGACGAGATTGGCCGGATCGGGCTGTTTCTGGATCTCGGGGAAGAAGAGCGCGCGGCCATCGCGGCTCTTTGCCGTAAGAGCCAGTTCGCGGCAGGCGAGGTGGTTATCGCCAGAGAAGGCGAGAACCACGATGTCTATTTCATGCTGGAAGGCTCTGCCGACGTCCAGAATCACACGATTATCGGCGGTGAGCTGAAGCTTGACCGACTAGGGGCCGGAGCTTATTTCGGTGAACTTTCGGCACTGGATGGCGGTCCCCGGTCTGCCGAGGTCCGGGCGACAAGCGATTGCGTCGTCGCGGCGATGTCACCGAGCGACTTCCGCAACATGCTGTCGGAATATCCCTCGGTGCTGGTTCTGGTGCTGCACAATCTCGCCCAGATGATTCGTAATTCGAACCTTACGGTTCTTCAGCACGCGACCATCTGAGTAAGTGAGGTCAGCTCTCGTCTTCGGTGGCGTCGTCATCGCGGCGGCCGTCGGCCGAGCGAGTGAGGCGGCCCATCAGCTGCTCGAGGGCAGCGTGCAGGTTACGCACGCCTGAGCGGGACATGATCATGCGGGATACGACGGCATGCTCGACCTGAGAGCCGTCGATATTGAACCGCGTGTTCACAAGATTGATCCGAACGACACCGTCCCGCACCATGGCACCGATGACTCCGTCGACGAAAATATCCTGGCATTCAGGGGCAATCACGATGTTTGGCTGCTGTCCTGCCGCCTGACCGCCGGTGGTGGTGTTCGAAGTGTCGCTCATTGAAATTCGCCCGACATAATTTTGTGCCAAATTCGATCTAATACCGATAACACGTTGCCACCGTTGGCGGAAGATCGTTAGGGCGATTCCCGGACGATTGCGCGAGGATTGCCAAATATCCCGCTAAGGAGCAGACTCCTTTATCACGATCCAAAACTCCCTCCGCCTTGGAGACATCCCATCTTTCCGCAGTCTTTCCTGGACTGGCGCGTCCTGCTTCTGACAAGTGTGTGGTTCGGGTCCGTTGCCGGGCTCTTTCTTTCCTTTCCGATGCTTGATCACATCGTTGCGGGCGGCCTGCTGCTTTACGTGCTCGGCACGCTGCCGCAGGCCCGGCTGGAGACGAAAGTGCTTGTCGGCATCGGCACGGTCGCGACGCTGATCCTGATTTCCACTGTTGCCGATCCCGAAGCTGTGTGGCGCGGCCTTGAGCGCACACTGATTTTCGCCGGACTGCTCCCGACACTGAAGATGACACGGGAAGTCGCCCGGCTGATGCCGTCCGTGCGGGCGAGCCAGAACAGACTGGCAGCGCTTCCGGACAGCGCGGCGGATGTCGGCATCACCATTGGCGCGACGGTCTTCGGTGCGGTCCTGAATACAGGCTCTTTCGCCCTGGTCTCCGCAGTGGTGCCGGCCAATGCAAGCAAGGAACGCCGTCGCTCTGCGGCGTGCGCATCGATGCGGGGCATGAGCATCGCCGTGCTCTGGTCGCCATTCTTCGTCGGCTTTGCCGTAGCCGGTACCTATCTGCCGATGGTCGAACTCTGGGAGATCATTCCGTTCGGTTTCATCTGCGTCGCCATATCCGTCTCGATCGCACTTGCCATGTTCGCCCGGCCGTTCAGCTTCTCGGCCGTCGGCGCTGCCCTTGCCTGCCTGAAGCCGATTGCATCGCGGCTGGGGATTGCCGCTGGTACGGTCATTCTGGTCGGGACCTTCACGCCGCTCTCGACACTTGGCTCCATCCTGGTGGTGATGCCGTTGCTGTGTATGTTGCAATTCTTCCGTCGGCCGGACGCATTACGGCCGGTGCTGGAGAAAACGGCGGAAGGGATGAAGGAGCTCGGGGACGACCTTGCGCTTGTCGCCATTGCCATCGTGGTCGGCACCGTTGCGGGAGAGGCCGATGCGGTGATTGTCCATGTCGCGCCGCTGCTTGAAGGCGGATTGCCTGCGCCGGTCCTGCTGGCCCTGATGATCGGCATACAGCTGATACCCGCCATCATCGGGATTCATCCGATCATCACCGGGACCATCTTCCTCGCCGCCCTGACCAGTCTCGATCATGGGGTTCTGCCGCTGGCTCTCTATGAAGCCATGCTCGCGGGATGGGGGCTCGGGGCCATGGTCTCCATCGCCTCTCTCTCTGTTGTCACGGCGGGCTCGATGTTCGACGTGCGGCCAACGCGCGTCGCTCTCGGCCCGAACCTGGCATATGTATTCGTTGTCTGGGCCGTGCTGGTGCCGATCCTCAGTATCCTTCACTACGCCCTGATGTGAGCTTCAGCTCTCTGCGGGCAATCTTGTTCGGCGGGTCATCACCAGGAAGACAGCGGAGACCACGGCGGTGAGGGCCGCGTAATCGACCGGGCCCGGAATCGTTCCGAAAATCATGGCGTCCGTTATGACACCGACAACCGGGACCATCAGCGTTCCGACGGTGGAGACCACGACCGGAAGCATGTTCACCACGCTGAAATAGGCCCAGTAACAGAAGATGCCCGTGATCGTCATGTTGTAGATGAGGCCGAGCGTCGGGACGAGCGTGACCGCGTCCGGCATGTTCTGATAATCCCAGGCAAGCGCGATCACCGCGACGGGCAGCGCACCCAGCATCTGCTGCCAGCCGGTAAGTACGGTCACCGACATGGAAAAGCGGAAATACTTCACCGCCGCCGTGCCCATGCCCCAGCTCATCGCGGCGAGGACGACCAGGACCGGACCGAGCGGGTCGCCCGACACGGCGCGGTCGTCGCCGAAGAACAGCAGGCCCATGCCGACGAGGCCCAGGCCCAGTGCCAGAACGGACCGGGCGCGCAAGGGCTCCTTGACCAACCATGCGCCGGTCAGGGTTGCCCAGAGCGGCATGGTGTACGCGAGGATTGCGGCCCGGCCGGATTCCATAAGGTCAACGCCGTAGAGGACCGCAATGTTCCAAACCGACATATTGAGGAGGGAGACGATTACCAGTCCCTTCCATTCCGCGCGCGGCACGCGGAGTGTCCGGCCGTTGGCTTTCGCCATCGCGAACAGCCCCAGACCCGCCGAAATTCCTGCCACTGCGCGGAAAACAAAGGGCGGGTATTCGGCAAGGGACAGCTTCATCACCGGCCAGTTAAGGCCCCAGAGCAGGGCGAGCATGGCCAGCAGGAAGACCGCGAATGCCGGTATTTCTGCCGATTTTTGCGGCGAGGGTTGGTTCACGGGCGTAGAGCCCCTAACTCTGTGAAGGGTGTGTGAAGAGAAAGTTTGCTAACCCATTTGTTGCTTGAGTGCCAGACTTCTAAACCCCTAACATCCGCCGCGAGAGATATCGGCCGCTGCGACCGCAACGGCCCGACGAGGAGGGACTTCATGGTAAAATTCGGCATTGGCCAGGCGATCAAACGCGTTGAGGATCAGCGGTTGCTGACCGGTCAGGGTAATTATACGGATGACGTTACGCCCGACGGCACCGCCCGGGCCTTCATCCTGCGTTCCCCTTACGCTCATGCGCGGATCAACGGGATAGATACGGCGGACGCGGAAGCGGCCCCCGGTGTCATCGCCGTTCTGACCAACAAACATGTGAAGGAAGACGGGCTGGGCGATCTTCCCAGTCTGGCGCCTGCGCCGAACAAGGATGGCAGTGCGCGAGCCGATACGCCGCGCCCGATCCTTGAAGGTGATACGGTCCGTCATGTCGGCACGCCCGTCGCCATGGTGATCGCGGAAACGCTGGATCAGGCACGCGATGCGGCGGAACTGATCGATGTTGATTACGAGCCGCTGCAATCCGCAACCGATACCGAAGGCGCCACCAAGCCGGGTGCGGCCCAGCTCTATGAGCATATCCCGCACAATGTCTGCTTCGACTGGCAGAAGGGCGATCTGGAGATGGCCGAGGCCGCCTTCACACGGGCGAAAAAGGTCGTCCGGACCAAGGTCGTCAATAACCGAATCATCGTGAACTCCATGGAGCCGCGCGGTGCCATCGGCCTTTACGATGCGGAGACGGATCGCACGACACTCTACAGCTCTACCCAGGGTCCGAGCTTTATTCACCCGATCCTCGCCGACGCGGTGCTGAAGATCGATAAGGAGAAGCTGCGCTGCATCACCACCGATGTCGGTGGCGGGTTCGGTATGAAGATCTTCCTATATCCGGAACAGTGCCTGCTTGCCTGGGCCTCCCGCCGCCTGAAGATGGCGGTGAAATACACCCCGGAACGCTCCGAAGCCTTCATGAGCGACACCCAGGGCCGGGACAATGTGAGCTATGTCGATGCCGCGCTTGACGAGAACGGCAAGGTTATCGGCATGAAGGTCGAGACCTTCGCCAATCTCGGCGGCTACCTATCGAATTTCGGCCCCTTCATCCCGACCGAGGCGGGCACCCACATGCTTTCCGGCGTCTACGACATTCCGGTGATCTACGTGAATGTGAAGGGCGTGCTCACCAACACCACGCCGGTGGATGCCTATCGTGGCGCCGGCCGGCCGGAAGCGGCCTATCTGATCGAGCGGGTGATGGATAATTGCGCGGCGGAAACCGGCCTCGGCCGGGACGAGATACGGCGCCGCAATTACATTAGGCCGGATCAGATGCCCTACAGCACCACGCTCGGCAATGTCTACGACACCGGCGAATTCCAGATCGTCATGGAGAAATGCCTGGCGAAGGCGGACTGGGACGGGTTCGCCGCCCGCAAGGCAGAATCGGTGAAGAACGGTAAGCTGCGCGGCATCGGCCTCGGCTACTACATCGAGAAATGCGGTGGCGGGAACCCGGAGACGGCCGATATCCGTTTCACCGAGGACAACAAGATCGAGATCTATATCGGCAACCAGTCGAACGGGCAGGGGCACGAGACCGCCTATGCCCAGGTGCTGGGCGACGTGCTCGGCATCGACGGTGAGGATATAAGGATCATCCAGGGCGATACCGACCGTACGCCTCCCGGTCTGACCGGCGGCTCCCGCGCTCTGCCGGTGGGCGGCGTCGCGGTGTTGCTCGGAGGCCGCGAGATTGTCGAGAAGGGCAAGAAGGTCGCGGCCCGGGTGATGGAAGCGGCGATCGAGGATATCGAGTTCACAGACGGCACATTCACCGTCGCCGGGACCGACAAGACCATGTCGATCTTCGAGGTGAACCGGGAGGCCATGAGCGAGGAAGAGGCGGGCCTCGACACCACGCACAAGCGCACGCCGGAAGCGGCGACTTTCCCGAACGGCTGCCATGTTTGCGAGCTGGAGATCGATCCGGATACCGGTATTGTCGAGATCCAGAAATACAGCGTGGTCGACGATTTCGGCTCGGTCATCAACCCGAACCTGCTGGCCGGTCAGGTGCATGGTGGCGTCGGCCAGGGCCTCGGTCAGGCGCTCTATGAGAACACGATCTATGACGAGGAAAGCGGCCAGCTCGTGACCGGCTCCTACATGGATTACACCCTGCCGCGCGCGGACCATGTGCCGTGGGTCGATTTCGAAACCCACAATGTCTGGTGCACGACCAACCCTCTCGGCATCAAGGGTTCCGGCGAGGCCGGTGCCATCGGTGCACCGCCTGCGGCGATCAGCGCGGTCTGCGACGCGCTCGGCGTCACCAATATCGACATGCCGGCGACGCCGGAGAAAATCTGGGCGGTGGCCAACGCGGGTAAACTCGCGGCGGCCGAATAGGTATCATTCTGAAAAGACGGTTGCGGAAACGCAGCCGTCTTTTCTTGTATGACAGTTCAAGAATTCAAAAGGGGGGAAGCCATGACGGCACCGATCGAATGCTACACGTGGAAGACGTCGAACGGCCGCAAGATCACGATCATGCTGGAAGAGTGCGGTATTCCGTACAACCTGCACCCGATCAATATCGGTGAGGACGATCAGTTCACGCCTGAATTCATCGCTATCAACCCGAACTCGAAGATCCCGGCGATCATCGACCCGGACGGCCCGGGTGGGAAGCCCTACACGGTCTTCGAATCCGGCGCGATCCTGATGTATCTGGCCGAGAAGACCGGTAAGTTCTTGCCGACCGACATGGCCAGGCGCTATGAGGTCATCCAGTGGCTGATGTTCCAGATGGGCGGCATTGGCCCGATTTTCGGCCAGGTGCATCATTTCAAGCGCGCCGCGAAAGAGAAGGTGCCTTATGGCATCGAGCGGTACGGCAAGGAATGCCTCCGCCTTTACGGCGTGCTGAACAGCCGCCTCGAAGGCCGGGACTATCTCGCCAATGACGAGGTCTCCATCGCCGATTTTGCAACCCTGCCCTGGGTGTTCCGCCATGAGTGGCAGGAAGTGGATCTGAACCAGTTCCCGAACGTGAAGCGCTGGTACGACGCCATGATGGCGCGTCCGGCCCTCAGCCGGGGTATGGAACTGCCCTGATCCGAAACCGGATTTATGGTTAAAAAGCGGGGTCGCGGCGGTATCGTCCGGCCCCGCGTCTGCTTATAGTGCCGCTGCCCGCGCATTCCTCGGGAGGGAGGCGACAGGCTCGAAATTCACACCAGGAGGAGAAGGCCATGACCATCCGGCTTGGCGACATAGCGCCTGATTTCACGCAGGACTCCACGGACGGCAAGATCAATTTCTACGATTATGCGGGCGACAGCTGGGTCATCCTGTTCTCGCACCCGAAGGATTTTACCCCGGTCTGCACCACCGAGCTCGGCTACATGGCCGGCCTGAAGCCGGAATTCGACAAGCGCGGCGTCAAGGTGCTCGGCCTTTCCGTCGATGGTCTCGGCGACCATGAGAAATGGGCTGACGACATCAAGCAGACCCAGGGCAACAGCCTGAACTTCCCGCTGGTGGCGGACCACGACAAGACGGTCGCGGGCCTTTACGACATGATCCACCCGAACGCGAACGATACGCTGACGGTGCGTTCGGTCTTCGTCATCGACGGCAACAAGAAGGTCCGTTTGATCCTGACCTATCCAGCCAGCACCGGGCGCAACTTCGACGAAATCCTGCGCGTGGTGGATTCCCTGCAGCTGACCGACAAGCACAAGGTGGCGACGCCGGTGAACTGGCAGGACGGTGGCAAGTGCATCATCGTCCCGGCGCTGTCCAACGACGACGCCAAGAAACTGTTCCCGGGCGGTTGGGACGAACAGCGCCCTTATCTCCGCGTGGTCGATCAGCCGGGTGCGTAAGGGCTGACCATTTTGGGAAAAGGGCCGGTTCGACCGGCCCTTTTTAATTTCTGCACATCATTTTCTCTGATCGTCATCCCTGCGAAAGCAGGGACCCAGGGATGACGAATACAACTCTATGATCCCTGAGTTCCCGCCTGCGCGGGAATGACGGTGAGGGGGCGTGCCGCAAGAACGCTTTAGCGCCATCAAAAGGGAATAACACCTTAATAATGTAGCAAAAATCCGGCACTCTTCCGGCAAGTCGACAAGATCGATCGTAGCAGGAGGGCGGGACATGAGCGGAAACGATAAGGGCACAGAAACGGCAACGGATTTCTCTGTCGGTTTCATCGGTCTTGGCGGGATGGGCCGAGGGGTGGTGAAAAACATGCTGGCCGGAGGCGCCGTGGTCTCGGTGCACGATCTTGATCCGGAGGCGGTTGCACTGGCTGTCTCGCAGGGTGCCAGCGCCGAGCCGGATCTCGCGCACATGGCGGCCAATGTTGATGTTCTCGGCATATGCATCACCACGGCGGAGGCGGTCCAGGAACTCGCTCTCGGGCCGGACGGTTTGCTATCCCATATGCGCGACGGAGCGGTCTTCCTTGATCACACGACGGTCTCGCCGGAGCATGTGGACAAGATGCGGGAGGCCTGTGCCGCGCGCGGGATCGACTATTGCGAGGCACCGATGACCCGGACGCCGGTCCATGCCGACCGGGGCGAGGTGAATATCCTGTTCGGCGGAACGGAGGTATTGCTGGAGCGGTTGCGTCCGCTGTTCGAGACCTATGCCGAGAACATCTTTCATGTCGGCCCGGCCGGACACGCGATCCGCCTCAAATTGATCCACAATTACATAGCCTTCGCCAATGTCGCTTCCTGGTGCGAGGGCTTCGCGCTCGCTGCCCGGGAAGGGCTCGACATGGACAAGGTGATCGGCATCATCTCGGCTGCCGGCGGCAAGTCGGGCATGATGGATCTCTATGGCGAAGCCACCCTGAAACGCGACTTCACGCCACTGATGTCGCTGGCCAACGCCCAGAAGGATGTTCGTTATTACGCGCAATGGCTGGAGCAGGCAGGCCTGCCGGGTTTCATGGCGGAGTCGGTTCACCAGACCTACGCGCTGGCCTCTATCATGGGCTTCGAGGATGAAAGCTGCACGGCCGTGATCAAGGCTTATGAAAAGCTGACCGGTGTTGAGGCTCGGTTGCCGGGAGCTTTGGAAGGTGGCTAAAAGAAATGGAGCCCTTTCAACCAAGATTGAGAAAGCTCATCAATGGCGCACGCGATTTCCCTTTCATCAAACAATGTGAGTGCGGATCGTGTTCGCCAGTTGTGGCGAGACTTCGGTTCGCTGGAGAATGCGCCAACTATGTCTGGTCTCGATTATCCGCCTCACATCACTTTTGCGGTTTGGGATGAGAGTAACACGAGCACTGCCGAAGGTTTAATCAGGTCTGTATTCGGGGGGATGTCTCCAATACGCCTGACTTTTGATCGCATCCGATGGTTCGATACTGATCCACTGGTCATCTGGGCCGCCCCATCTTCGCCAGAAGAGCTGTTTGCGTTTCACGTTGCCCTTCATCGACAGAGATATTTCCAGTCCTGCCGCGCGCATTACCGGCCAGAGAGTTGGGTGCCTCACTGTACGCTTGCCATGGATGTCGCTGCAGACAACCGGCAGCAAGCAATCGAATTGGCATCGCGGCCTATTACCCCTTTTGACGTCGTCTTTGATGCTGTGGACTGGGTTTCATTTCCGCCCGTAGACTTAAAGTATCGTCTTGGCTGCGGGGTGTAATTAATCAGTTTGGAATGCTGATCCCTCTGCTGATATCCAAAATCGTCACTCTGGCCGGAGAGCCGGGACCTGGGCGATCATAGGGTCGCGCCCATGTTCCCTAGGTCTCCGCGTGCGCGGGAATGACGTTTCGGGGAGGAGGGCGCGGCGCGGGGAAACATCCCGCTCACGATAGTTTTTGCTGCATGCGGGGGCACAACAGACTAGGCCTCCCCTGTAGGGTTTTGTGGCGTCTTCCAATAAGGCGGAGATGATGGGGCAGGATAAAGCAGCAACGGACGGCGCGCGGGCGTTCTGGTCTCTCGGCGATGGCCGGGGCGAGATCAGGGCGGCGGCACTTGCTACGCCGGGGCCGGATGAGGTGCTCGCGGAAACTGTTTATTCCGCCGTCAGCAAGGGCACTGAGAGTCTAGTCTTCCGGGGCGGCGTGCCGGAGTCCGAGTGGGGGCGCATGGCCTGTCCGTTTCAGGAGGGGCAATTTCCGGGGCCGGTGAAATACGGCTATGCCGCCGTTGCTCGTGTTGTCGAAGGGGCGGCGCTTGAACCGGGGTCGTTAATTTTTGCGCTCTACCCGCACCAGACCCGCTTCGTGTTGCCGGCCGCTGCGGCCATTCCTGTGCCGGAAGGCGTGACGCCTGAGCGGGCCGTGCTGGCCGCCAATATGGAAACGGCGCTGAACGCGGTCTGGGATGCTGAAGCGGCACGCACCGGCCGGATTGCCGTCATCGGTGGCGGCATGGTCGGTTTGCTCACCGGCTATCTCGCCCGCCGGTTCTGGGGGGCGGAGGTCTGGGTGATTGACCCGGTCGAAAGCCGTAAAGCGGTGGCGGAGCAGCTTGGCCTGCACTTTGCGGAGACCGGCACGCAGTTGGAGAAGTTCAGCTTGCTTTTCCATGCCAGCGCGACCGAGGCCGGATTGCGCACGGCGCTCGACCTCGCGGCCTTCGAGGCGACCATTATCGAGTTGAGCTGGTATGGCGACCGAGAGGTTTCCCTGCCGCTTGGCGGCGCCTTCCATTCCCAGCGTCTGACCATCCAGGCCTCCCAGGTCGGTGCCGTGGCGCCGTCCCGCCGGGAGCAGGCGCGGCACGCCGAGCGTCTGGCCGAGGCGCTGACGCTGCTGGACGATCCGGCGCTGGACATTCTCATCACCGATGAAAGCCCGTTCGAAGCTCTGCCGGAGGTACTGGCGGGACTTGTCGCCGGAGCACCTGAAACGCTCTGCCATCGCATTCGTTATTCTGACTGACCGGAGTATTTCAATGTACGCACTCACCGTTCGCGACCATGTCATGATCGCGCACAGCTTCAATTCCGAAACCTTCGGCCCGGCCCAGCGGCTGCACGGCGCGACCTATGTGATCGACGTGGAATTCCGCCGGGCGGAGCTGGATGCGGATAATCTGGTGGTCGATATCGGCGCCGCCTCGGAGCGGCTGAAAGCGGTGCTGGAGCCGCTCGGCTACCGTAATCTGGACGATCTGCCGGAATTCGCCGGAGAGAACACGACGACCGAGTTTCTGGCCCGGCACATCTTTGACCGGATGGCGGGCGCGATTGCGGCCGGAGAGCTTGGCGAAGGCGCGAAGGAGCTCGCCTCCATGAAGGTCACCCTGCACGAATCCCACATCGCCTGGGCTTCCTATGAGGGGATGCTGTGAGCGCGGACCCGTTCAAGGGCACGGAGCCGCCGGTCCATTTCATCGTCCCGGGTCCATTGGAAACGCTGACCGGCGGGTTCATCTATGACCGTCACATGGTTGACGGGCTGAAGGCAGCCGGACGTCTTGGCATGGTGCATGAGCTTGCCGGCGATTTTCCGAGAGCCGCTCCCTACGATGTCGCGGCCGGAGCGGCAGTGCTGTCGGGCCTGCCGGACCGGACCCGTTGCGTGATAGACGGTCTGGCACTCACGGCACTCGGCCAAGCGGTTTTCCGGCATGCCTCCCGGCTCGATATCGTGGCCATGATCCACCATCCGCTGGCCGATGAGACCGGCCTCAGCATGGCGGAGCAGGAGGCATTCTTCCAGGCGGAGAAAGCCGTGCTGAATGAAGTGGCACGGGTTGTCGTTTCAAGTCGCCGCACGGCGGAGCGGCTGGCGGATTTCGGTGTGCACCCGTCTTCGGTCCATGCGGTCGAGCCCGGAATTTCCAACTGGGTGTCGTCGGTCGAAAAGCGCCCGGCAGATGGGCCGCTTCGCATTCTCTCGGTCGGCACGCTGACACGGCGCAAGGGGCATGACATCGCCTTGCGGGCTCTGGCCAATTGCCGCGACCTCGACTGGCAGCTCGACATCGTCGGAGCCGCCCGGGACGAGGCACATGCGGCGGAACTGGACTCCCTGATCGTCGAGCTTGGTCTGGAGGATCGGGTCACGCTGCATGGCGAGGTGGCGGATGAGGCCTTCTCCGGGATGCATGGCACTGCCGGGCTGTTTCTGTCGGCGACACATCACGAAGGGTTCGGCATGGCCCTCGCGGATGCCGTCGCCGCCGGGCTGCCGGTTGTGACGACGCATGAGGGCGCGGTTGCCGATGCGGTGCGCGCGGCGGCACGGCTGGTGCCTGCCGGTGAAGCCGGGGCATTGACCGATGCCTTGCGCGATGTGCTTGGCGATGGTGAGCAGCGGGTACAACTGGCCGGACGGTCCGTCGTGGCGGCGGCCACGCTGTCCGACTGGGCGAGGGCCAAGGCGGCATTCCAGAGGGCGGTGGATGGGGTGATACTGCAGTGAGCGGGTTCTCTGACGCCTGGCTCAGTGCCCGCGCGGCCTGGGACAGCCCGGCCCGGAGCCGGAGCGTAGAGGATGCGCTGGTCGGATGGGCCCGCAAACGCGCACCGGACGGGCAACGTCTCCGGGTCGTCGATCTCGGGGCCGGGAACGGGAACAACCAACGCCATCTCGCACCGCTGCTACCGGCGCCGGTGGACTGGATGCTGGTTGATAGCGATCAGGCATTGCTGGCCAGCGCGGAGCGGACTGCCGATTTGAAGCCGGGCGACTCGCTGGTCGCCGAAGTGACGGATCTCGCACACGCCGATCTGGCAAAGCTGGTCGTGGCGGCCGACCTTGTCACGGCCTCCGCGCTGTTCGATCTGGCTTCGCAAGACTGGCTCGACAATTTGCTCGATGCGCTGGCAGACGAAGGAACGGCCCTGCTGGCCGTTCTGACCTATGACGGGCGGATTGAGGCCGGTACCGATCAAGAGACGCTTGCGGAAGTGAGGGACCTTGTGAACCGGCACCAGCGGACGGACAAGGGGTTCGGTCCGGCGCTTGGCCCTGATGCGTCAGCCGCACTGTCCGCCGGTCTCGCCGCACGTGCCTATGATGTGCGGGATGGGGAGAGCGACTGGATCGTCGCACCCGGTGATCCAGGCACGCGCGAGCTGGTGGGCGGTTGGGTTGAGGCCGCGTCCGAGATGGCGCCGGAGAGGGTTCGTGATTTCGAGGCTTGGGCTGAAACCTTGTATGCGCAGCCGGAAGCTAAGATCCGTGTTGGCCATCGCGACCATTTCGCCACGCCGCCTCTCAGCTGAGCCGGCAGTCAAACAGGGTATCCGACCCCAGTTTGTAGGTTTGAGCCTCGAAACGCCGCGCTTCCGCAAGCGTTTCAATCTCCGGCAGGACAAGACCCGGGCGGCCGGAGCCGATCAGCATTGGGGCAACGGCGATGTGCAGCCGGTCTATCAGGTCCGCACTCAGGAAACGTGAAATCGTATTTCCGCCGCCTTCGATCAGGATGGTGCGCAGTCCCTTGCTGCGAAGCTGTTCCAGAAGCCGGTCCGGCGCAACCTGTTCGGCACCGGTTGCCTGAGCAAGGGCGGAGCAGTGCGGCGGCAGTTCGGAAATATCGAGGCCGGTCACCAGCAAAGTCTCGGCGTCGGGTTCCGCCAGCAGGGCGTGCTCTGCCGGAACGCGCCTTTTCGGATCGATCACCACACGTACCGGGTTTGGCCCGGTGACGCGCCGAGTCGTGAGCCGGGGATTGTCCAGGACCGCCGTGTTGGCGCCGACGATCACGGCATCGGCAATGGCCCTCAGGCGGTGCAGGTGGTCGAGACTTTCGGGGCCGTTGATATAGTGGGAATGGCCGCTGGCGGTCGCGATCCTGCCATCGAGGCTCTGGCCGATCTGGGCGATGACAAGGGGGCGTTCCATACAGTCCCGGGCGAGATCGCGGTAGAGCTGCCAGGGAATATCGTCATCTGACCGCGCGTCTTGCGGGTTCGTGCCGCTGACCTTGCCAAGCAGCGCAAGAATGCTCGACCAGTCGCCGCTCATGGTGCCGCGCCGAACGGCTCACCGCCCTCGACCGGCCAGTCCGCGACATCGGCGATCAGGTCGGCAAGCTGGGTCGCATAGGCGGCGAGCAGGGCTGTCCCCTGTTCCGCCGTTGCCAGACTGGCATTGCCGGTCGCGCCTTCCGGGTTCAAATCCTCCGCGTTCCAAGCATAACCGCCGGCACCGGAAAGGCCGAGGCGTTTCGCCGTGCGGATGCGGTCCGCCGCTTGGTTCGGAAAGTTCGCTATCTTGTCCCGGCGCACCAGCTCCGGGTGAAGCGCCAGCATCAAAGCGGTTTCGATTTGGCCGCCATGCAGGCCGAATGCCCGCTCGTTCTCGGCGATCAGGTCCGGCGGCAGGTCGAAGCGGAAGCTGTTCGCCCGCACGGCCAGCATCCCGGCCTCGCTGCGGAGCCGCTGTGTCACCAGATCGACGATCTGGGGCTGGCCGCCATGGCTGTTCAGGATGATCAGCTTGCGCAATCCGGCCGCAGAGACGGACATGCCGATTTCCGTCCAGGAGGCGAGCAGGGTCTCGGCTTCATGGGTGAGCGTGCCGACGAAATTCATATGCTCCGGGCTAAGACCGACAGACTGGGAAGGCAGCCGGATCAAATCTAAATCAGTGGCAACCCGTTCGGCCGCGGCCGCAAGAATGCCTTCGGAGATCAGGATGTCGGTTGCCAGCGGCAGGTGTGGGCCATGCTGCTCGATAGCACCCACGGGAAGCACTGCGACGGTGCGCGCCGGATCGAGCGCTGCGACCTCAACAGTGGTCAGATGGCCCCACGTCCTGATTGGCATCCTGTTGAAATTCCGGCTGTTTCTGCTGTGATGATGGTTAGAGCACATACTGCCGTGACTGGTCCTGTCAAGTCGATACACGGCGGCGTGATAAAATGTTCGTCACATTTATGAAATTGAAATGTCATTTATTATACGCAATATATTCAAATAATGAGCCTCTTTCTTTTATTTTTCTAATTGATGGTAGTAAAAAATAAATAATTATCAGTTATATTGTTTGAGTACGTGAATGGATATTGAGTCCGTCGCGTTATTATTGGCATGTCTTGGCACGGCAGGCGTTGGAACAATGTTAAGCTCACCTTTTCTTGCGGGAGCATATCTCGGCGTGCGGCGCCGCTGACGGGCTTCAGGCCTGCCATCGGCACCGTATGGTTCGGGATTCCCTAGCGTTTAATCGCAGGCTGGCGGCTTGAGCGCCCGGTCTTCTGCGCCGTGAATACGGATCAGAATGCGGCGCGGCAAGTTTCGCTGCTGGCGGCTGCGCAATTGCTCTTTCCGGCTACGGCCGAGAGGTTTGACCTCAAGCGGGTCTGCCCTGTCGGCATCTTCGGTCAGGATACCGAGGCCGAGATCGTCGAACCCGATCAGGGACAGTATCCAGTTTTCCTCCTTTCAGGTGATCCTGGCTGCTGCTGGCGTCGCCAGTGCGGGAAGACATGTCTCGTCCGGTTTTCCCAATTTAGCCATCAGGCTGCGCTGAATTTCTCCGGCACTCCTTCTGGTTGCCGCCGCGTGCCGTCGTTCGAGCAGGATCTGCCGCAACCGGTTCGCTTGGTCGAATTGTAGATAGATGCGGAAATCGGAGCCGAATGCCTTTGCCTCCGGTACCACGAGCCGGCCTTTCAGCTGGCCGAAATCAATACCGGGTTTTAGGAGGTGCGCCTCCGGCACGGCGCTGGATGCATCGCTGACCGTCATACCGAAGGTAAGGCGGGAGAGGGGCGGAGGCAGATCCGTCTTCTGGATGGTGGCTCCCACGGCTGGGCTTGCCAGAGCCAGCGCGAGAGACATGAGGGCGGCGGAAGCCGGCCGCATGTTTATCTGAGGCCCGCGCGCATCAGGCCGCGTTTCAAACCGCTGAACTGGCCAATGGCGGCGAGACCTGCCTGTCGGATCAGTTTCTGCGGTCCGGCCGGGCGGGTGGCGACACCTGCAAGTGCGCCGATGGCGGACAATCGTCCGGCAACGTCAAGCTGACGGCGGGGCGCATAGGCATCGAGCACCTCCTGGCTGCCGATATCGTCACCATTGGCAGTGGCGGTGGCGAGGAGGGACTTCAAGGTCATGATGTCCCGAACTGACATGTTCCAGCCCTGGGCAGCGATCGGCGGCGCGATATGCGCGCTCTCACCGATCACGATGACCCGTTCCCGTGCCGGTTGCGGTGTAAAGCCGAGAGCCAGGGGGAAAATGGCTTTCTGACCGGCGAACCCGATATGGCCGAATGTGTCCTGACGGCGTGTCAGCTTGCGTTCAATGGTCTCGTCCGAATGGGTGGCAAGAGCGGCGATCTCGTCCGGGGCGGCGATGGTGATCAGGGAGGCGTCGTGCTCCGCGACGGGGATCAGGGTGAGAGTGCCGGTATCGTCATAGCGTTCGATACAAAGCCGTTCGTGTGGGCGCTCGAGCCGGACCGGCACGCAAAAGGCGCTTCGGCCGAGCGGTTTCTTGCGCATCCGGATGCCTGCGGCTTCCCGCGCCAGGGACTGCAAGCCATCGGCGGCAACCACCAGCCGGGCTCTTACTTCCCGGCCGTCGTCCGTTTCAATCCGGACGCTGTCTGCCGACGTCCGGACGCCGGTGACCGTGGCTTTGTGTTGCCGGACATCCGGCATGACGGCCATCAGGTCCCGGATGAACAGATTCTGGGCCAGGAAGGCCTCGCCGGCATCCGCCGCCGTGAACAGTTCCGAGACAATACCGAACGGTCCGGTTGTTTCAATCCGAAGATCCAGAAGCGGGGTTGCCCTTGTGCGGACATCGATACCCAGCTGATCCAGTGCATCGACGCTTGATGGCATCAGGGCGGTAGTCCGCGGATCTGCGGACCGGTCGACATCCGGTCCGATCATCACCACATCCGCCCCGCATTCGCAGAGCGCATGGGTGGCGAGGCGGGCGGTCGGGCCATTCCCGATAACGGCGATATCGACAAGCATTGCAGTTCCTTTTTGGCGTCCGTCAGTTTCGGTCCGTAGTTAGTAATCTGCAAGTTTTCGCAACAGGATCCAATCAATCCCGGAATGGTTGATCTTAATAGGATGATTTTAAGGTATATTTAGTGCGTATGGCGCTTGAAACCCGCTCTGACAGCCGTTTTAAAAGTCGAAGGCATTAAGCCGCATATTAATAAAAATCTACCTATGACGATCACGGAAAAATTGAATGTTTCGGCGCAACATGGTATGGTTACCCATCTGAACGCCAATTGCCCAAATCAACAAAGGCAACGACGCAAAGCTTCGGCAGAGCGGTACGCACATGGCGGCGCCGAATCAGGCGCAGCAGAACGCTTTTAGACATCGCGATGCTGCCTGAGGGGAGGGGATGATTCCTGTCTGGACAATCGCGTGGATAACAAACTTTCGATTCAGGGACGTTAACACGGCATGGGGGTGAGGATATGAAGAACGCGGCTAATCGTCTGGCCGACGATCTGTCTGAAGACACAGCGTTGGCGACGGAAAAGGATGACTCGGACCGGGGCAAGACGACCTCGAACAATCCGGTCGACGTGTTCGTGGGCGCCCGTCTGCGCCGCCGCCGCAAGGAAATGGGCATGACCCAGCGCATCGTTGCGCAGAAGATCGGCGTTACCTCCCAGCAATATATGAAATATGAGCGGGGGGATAACCGGATCAGCGCGTCGCGTTTGTTCGATGTAGCCTCGGTCCTGAATACACCGGTCTCTTTTTTCTTCGATGAGATGGACGAGCAGACGATTGCCCAGTCTCCGGCGCGTCTGCTGGGTGCCGAAGGCATGGCGCCGCCAATGGTCAGCACGCATGATGTCGAGATAGATTCTCCGCTGGCGCGCCGTCAGGCAAATGATCTTGTCCGGCTCTGGTGTGATCTGCCGGAACATGCGCGGACCCGCATTGTCGATTTGGTGCGGACTATGTCGGAGCTGGCCGATCAAGGCCACGACAACGAGCGGGTTTGATCCTGACTTAAGGTAAAGATCCAAACGCAGTAGAGAAATTGCCGCTTCAGCGGCAATTTCTGTTTTCAGGTACCGCCGCCTCTAACCGGATCAGTCCGTAACGCCGGATCAATCCGTAGAGATGGTGTACGGCGTGGTCAGGTGATGTTCTTCCAGATTACCGCCCGGCCCGACCCGGTCCACGATCAGGAAATCGGACGGCCCGGTCAGCGGTGCCAGCACGCCGTGCCAGCAATTTATCTTGTACTGAATGCCCTGACTGCCGTTCGTCAGGAACGCGCGCGGTGTCCCCGGCGTGCCGTACCTGTCTTCGGCAACGATGACCAGAAACCGGGTTCCCGCCATCGGCACGAAAGCCTGGCTGCCATGCGGGTGCCGCTCCATCATGCTAAGGGAGAGCGGCAGGGTGACGGCCTCGCTGCGCCCGACGCTCAGGCTTACGGCGCCGTCAGCATCTGTCTCCGGACGGGCGAGATCGTGATGGCGGCCGCAGAGACCGGCGTTGATCATGAAGTCTGGCGTGCCTGTCGCTTCCAGCACGGCGCCGAACGGTGCGAAAGCCTCCGCCGTCAGCGGCTGCGCCTTGATAGTTCGGCTCATCGACCGAACCCGCCGACGCCGGTCAGCTTCGGATGCCGGTGCATGTCTTTGTAGAGCAGATAGCGGAACGGCTCCGGCCCGGCCGCGTAGCAGGCCTGCGGGCAGAAGGCACGCAGCCACATATAGTCGCCCGCCTCGACCTCCACCCAGTCCTGGTTCAGCTTGTAGACGCCCTTGCCTTGCAGCACGTAGAGGCCGTGCTCCATGACGTGGGTTTCCTCGAACGGAATGGTGCCGCCCGGCTGGAAAGTGACGACTGTGATATGCATGTCATGCCGCAGGTCTTCCGGGTCGACGAAACGCGATGTCGCCCAGCGGCCTTCGGTATCTGGCATGGCGTTCGGCGTGATGTCCCGGTCATTCGCGAACAGCGGCTCGGGTGCGTCGAGCCCTTCCACAGCCTCGTACATCTTGCGGATCCAATGAAACTTCGCCGTCTCGCTTCCCCGGTTGCGCAGGGTCCAGCCCGATGTCGGCGGCAGAAAACCGAAACCGCCCGGCTCCAAAACATGTTCTGCCCCATCGATACTGACCGTGATCGAGCCTGAGACAACGAACAGCGCGCCTTCCGCGCCTGCTTCCGGTTCCGGCTTGTCCGAGCCGCCACCGGGGCCGACTTCCATCACATAATGGGAGAAGGTCTCGCTGAAACCGGAGAGCGGCCGGGCGATGATCCAGCCCCGGGTCTTCTCCCAGAACGGAAACAGGCTGGCGACGATATCGGTCATCACGCCTTTCGGGATCACCGCATAGGCGTCGGTGAAGACCGCCCGGCCTGTCATCAATTCGCGCTGGCCCGGCAGGCCGCCCTCGATGGCGAAGTAGGCTCCGCTGTCCTTGTTTTCCATGCTCATGGCAGCAGATCCTTCAATCTGAGTTCGGTGATGCGTTCGACCTGGCGGCAGGCCTCGGCCATTTCCGTCTCCCGGTCACTGCCGATGCGGCGCTGAAAGGCAGCGAGGATACCGGCCTTGTCATGATCGCGGACGGCGATGATGAACGGGAAGCCGTGCTTGGCCACATATTCCGCGTTCAGCGCCTCGAAGCTGGACCGTTCGGCGTCGGTCAGGGCGTCGAGCCCGGCGCTGGCCTGCTCTGATGTGGAATTCTCGGTCAGACGTTTCGCCTGCGCCAGCTTGCCGGCAAGGTCTGGATGGGCGTTCAGCACGCCAAGCCGTTCCGCCTGGCTGGCCGAGCGGAAGATCCGGTTGAGAGCGTTGTGCAGGCCGGTTGCCGTGTCGTGCGCCGGGCCGCGTTCCAGATCGAAGGCCTGCTCGGCAATCCAGGGAGAGTTCTCAAAGATGCCGCCGAAGCACTCGACAAACCGTTCGCGGGACATGGCGCCGGGCCGCTCCCAACGCTTGTGCGGGAAATTGGCTTTCCAGTGCTCGGCGATCTCGATCCGGCGGGCAAACCAGACATCGCTGTGGGATTGCGCGTACTCGATGAACCGCTTCAGCCCGGCAGCCCGTCCGGGCCGGCCGGTGAGGCGGCAATGCAGGCCGACGGACATCATGGCCGGGCGACCGGCCGCACCTTCCGCGTAGAGACCGTCGAAACTGTCTTTCAGATACTGGAAGAACTGCTCGCCGGTATTGAAGCCCTGCGGTGTCGCAAACCGCATGTCGTTGGCGTCGAGCGTATAGGGAATGATCAGCTGATCGTGCTCGCCCGCTTCCATCCAGTAGGGCAGGTCGTCGGCATAGCTGTCGGAGATATAGTCGAAGTCGCCCCGCGCGGCGACGAGCCCGACCGTGTTCATGGAGCAGCGGCCAGTATACCAGCCGCGCGGCGCCTCTCCGGTGACTTCGGCATGCAGGCGGATCGCTTCCACGATCTGGGCCAGCTCCTCCGCTTCGGTCATGTCCTTGTGCTCGATCCATTTGAGCCCGTGCGAGGCGATCTCCCAATGAGCCTCCTGCATCGCCTTCACCTGCGACGGACTGCGGGCGAGCGCAGTGGCAACGCCATAGACGGTGAGCGGGATGCCGGCCTCGGTGAACAGCCGGTGCAGGCGCCAGAACCCGGACCGGGCGCCGTACTCATAGATCGATTCCATATTCCAGTGCCGCTGGCCTGGCCAAGCGGCGGCACCGACGATCTCCGAGAGGAAAGCTTCGGAGGCGTCGTCCCCGTGCAGCAGGTTGTTTTCGCCGCCTTCCTCGTAATTCAGGACGAACTGCACCGCGACCTTCGCGCCGCTTGGCCAGGCGGCATTCGGAACGGTCTGGCCATAGCCTTCAAGATCGCGCGGATAGGTCCCCATATTTCTTCCTCTCATGCCTGCGGGTGCCATCGTTCCAGAGAACTGCCCGGCGGACATTCAACAAAATTTTGAAAGAGTCTTATGACAAGCCCCCTTTCATATACAATTCCTAGACAATCTAATTCAGTCAAAGAACGCGGTCGTGCAAAGACTGCAACCGGGATCAACCCGGCAAAACAGGGGCAGACTTGCTATGGCGTCAGGACGATTGACGACTCATGTGCTTGATCAGGCGGCAGGGAAGCCGGCGGCGGGGCTGAAGATTGAGCTTTTCCGACTGACCGGTGGCGTGCCGCAACCGATCTCGCACGCGGTGACGAACGCGGACGGGCGGACGGACGGCCCGATGGCGCATGGCGAGAGCTTCACGCCCGGCGTCTATGAACTGCTTTTCCATGCTGGCGATTATCTGAAGGCGGCTGGTCATGTCGGAGACGGCATCCTGTTCCTCGACACCATTCCGCTGCGCTTCGGTATCGAGGATGCGGACCAGCATTTTCATGTGCCGTTGCTGCTTTCCCCCTACGGCTACGCGACCTACAGGGGGAGCTGACGGGTGACGATGGCGCGGGGCGAAATCCGGTTTCTGCTGAACGACCGCGAGATACGTCTCGGGACGGTCGGGGCCGGTGACACCCTGTTGGACCATCTCCGCCTCGATCAGCGCTTGCGCGGAACAAAGGAAGGCTGTGCCGAGGGCGATTGCGGCGCCTGCACCGTTCTGGTTGGGCGGCGTGCCGGCGGCACGATCCGGTACGAGACGGTCAATGCCTGTATCCGGCTGCTTGCCTCTGTCGATCTTTGCCATGTGGTCACGGTGGAATATCTGCGCGGCCCGGAGGGCGGGCTGCATGCGGTTCAGCAGGCGATGGTCGATCATCACGGCAGCCAGTGCGGCTTCTGCACGCCCGGCGTGGTGATGTCTCTCTACGCGCTCTGGATGGAAGCGGGCTGCACGTCCGTGGAGGCCGTGGAAACCGCGCTTCAGGGCAATCTCTGCCGCTGCACCGGGTATGAGCCGATTGTCCGCGCCGCACTCGCGGCAGGCAACACCGCGCCGGACGGGGACTTTCTCGCCGCGGAACGGGCTCATGTGCTCGAACGCCTGGCGGCGATGACTGACGGTGCGCGGGTCATGGTGTCACGTGACGAGAGCACCGCCATACTGCCTGCGAATGCCGGCGATCTGGCGGTGATTCTCGCTGAATATAAGGACGCAACCATCGTTGCTGGCTCTACCGATGTCGGACTCTGGGTGACCAAGCATATGCGCGATATCTCACCCGCGATCTTCGTCGGGCATCTCGACGAGCTGAAGAGGATTTCGGTCGAAGAGGGTGCGGTGACGCTGGGCGCCGGTGTCAGCTATTCCGATGCAGCGCCTGTTATTGCCGAGCATTTCTCGCACTTGCCGGAGTTCTGGAGCCGGATTGGTGGTTGGCAGGTGCGCAATATGGGGACGGTCGGCGGGAACATCGCCAACGGCTCCCCCATCGGTGACACACCGCCGGTGCTGATCGCGCTCGGTGCCGAATTGACACTGCGCCGGGTAGAGGGGCAGCGCCGGATCCTGCTGGAAGAATACTTCATCGATTACGGCAAACAGGATCGGGCGCCGGACGAGTTCGTTGAGGCGGTGCATATACCGCTGCCCGCTGCTGGATCGCTGAATGCTGCCTACAAGATATCGAAGCGCCGGGATGAGGATATCTCGGCGGTTTGCGGGGCGTTTTCCGTCACTGTTGAAGAAGGCCTGGTGGCGCGTGCCCGGCTGGCCTTCGGCGGAATGGCGGCGACGCCAAAGCGTGCGGCAGGCGCGGAGGCTGCCCTCGTCGGCCAGGCCTGGAGCGAAGCAAGCGTGCGCGCGGCGATGGCGGCTTTGGCCGATGATTTCTCGCCGCTGTCCGACTGGCGGGCCTCGGCAGAATATCGCAGCCGGGTGGCGGCGAACCTGCTGCTGCGTTTTTATCTCGAGACGACTGGCAGCCAGCCTGCACGGTTGAGCGCATGATGGACGGCGGGCGGAAAGACGCAGGCACGAGAGTGCGGGGCGGCGTCCATAGCGCCGAGCGTCATGACTCGGCCCACAAGCATGTCACCGGCGCGGCGGATTACATCGACGATATGGTGGAGCCGGTCGGCACCCTGCACGCGTATTTGGGCCTCTCGGAAGCCGCCCACGCGGAAATTGTGTCGATCGACCTGACTGCCGTGCGGTCGGCACCCGGCGTTGTAGATGTGCTGACGGCGGCGGATATCCCGGCCGTAAACGATGTCAGCCCGGTCCACGCCCATGACGATCCTGTCTTCGCCGAAGACAAGGTGATGTTCTGGGGCCAGCCTGTTTTCGCCGTGATCGCGGAGAGCCGGCTGCAGGCCCGCCACGCGGCGACACTGGCCCGGATCGACTATCGCCCGCTCGATGCCGCTATCGACATCGATGCGGCCATGGCTGCGGGGGGCGACCTCGTTACCAAGCCTCTGAAACTGGAACGCGGTTCCGTCGACAAAGCGCTGGCTGAGGCGCCAAACCGGATTATCGGCAATATGGAAATCGGTGGCCAGGACCACTTCTATCTGGAAGGCCATATCGCTTTTGCCATCCCGGGCGAGGACGAGACCGTGACCATCCATTCCTCGACCCAGCACCCGAGCGAGGCGCAGACCCTCGTTGCCCAGGTGCTTGGTGTGGCCGCGAATGCGATCTCCGTGCAGGTCCGGCGGATGGGAGGCGGCTTCGGAGGCAAGGAATCCCAACCGGCGTTGTTCGCTGCCGTTGCTGCCCTTGCGGCCAAGCGTCTGAACCGTCCGGTGAAGATCCGTCCGGACCGGGATGACGACATGATCGCCACCGGCAAGCGGCATGATTTCAAGGTCGCCTATGATGTCGGTTTCGATGACGAGGGCCGGATTCTCGGTGTCGAGGGGACCTACGCCGCGCGTTGCGGGTTCTCGGCGGACCTTTCCGGTCCGGTGACCGACCGGGCGCTGTTTCATGCCGATAACGCCTATTACTTCCCGCATGTCCGGCTGAAATCCCTGCCTCTCAAGACCAACACAGTCTCCAACACGGCCTTTCGCGGCTTCGGCGGGCCTCAGGGCGTGGTCGGGGCGGAACGAATCGTCGAGGAAATCGCCTACGCGCTCGGCAAGGACCCGCTGGAAATCCGCAAGGCGAACTTCTACGGCCCGCCCGGCAGGGATGTGACCCCTTATCACCAGACGGTGACGGACTCGATCCTCGACCGGCTGGTGAGTGAACTGGAAATCAGCTCCGATTATCAGGCGCGGCGCGAGGCCATCCTCGATTTCAATCGGCAGGGTGGGGTGATCCGCAAGGGCATAGCTCTGACGCCGGTCAAGTTCGGCATCTCCTTCACAGCGACCTGGTTTAATCAGGCGGGCGCCCTGCTGCATGTCTACAAGGACGGCTCGATCCATCTGAACCATGGTGGCACGGAGATGGGGCAGGGGCTTTTCACCAAGGTCGCGCAGATTGTCGCTGACTGCTTCCAGGTGGACCTGGATCGCATCCGGGTCAGCGCGACCTCGACCGAGAAAGTGCCGAACACCTCCGCGACTGCTGCCTCTTCCGGCTCCGATCTGAACGGGATGGCAGCCCAGAACGCAGCGGAGCAGATCAAGCAGCGGCTCGTGGCGTTCGCTTCTGAGAAATGGTCGGTTTCGGCAGAAGAGGTGACATTCGGTCCGGGCGGCGTGTGTGTCGGCTCCAAGACTGTCCCGTTCGATGTATTGGTCGCCGAGGCCTACATGGCGCGGGTGCACCTCTCCGCCGCCGGTTTCTACAAGACTCCCGATATTCATTGGGACCGGGAAGCGGGCAAAGGCCGGCCTTTCTATTACTTCGCCTATGGCGCGGCGGTCTCCGAGGTTTCCATCGACACGCTGACCGGCGAGTACCGGGTTGAGCGGACAGATATCCTGCATGATGTCGGAAAATCCCTGAACCCTGCCATCGACAAGGGGCAGGTCGAGGGCGGGTTCGTGCAGGGCGTCGGCTGGCTGACGACCGAAGAACTCTGGTGGGACGACAAGGGGCGGCTGCGCACGCATGCGCCGTCGACCTACAAGATCCCGCTCGCCTCGGACCGGCCACGCATCTTCAATGTCGCGCTGGCCGAATGGTCGGAGAACAAGGAACGTACTATCCGCCGCTCCAAGGCGGTGGGGGAGCCGCCGCTGATGCTCGGTATTTCCGTGCTGGAAGCGATTTCCATGGCGGTGGCGAGCGTTGCCGATTACCGGGAATGCCCACGGCTCGACACACCGGCGACACCGGAGCGGGTGCTGATGGCGGTGGAGCGGCTGCGGGCACATGGGGGAGCCGAAGCATGAGCACACCGATTTCTTTCTTCACGAGCACTCCGGCGGCAATCCGGCTGGAGCTGGTCACGGTCAGAGGCTCCGCTCCGCGCGCCGAGGGCACGGTGATGTATGTCTCGGCCGAGCGGATCGAAGGCAGCATCGGCGGCGGCCGGCTTGAATTCATCGCCATAGAGGCGGCGCGGGACATGCTGGAGGCGGGTTCCCGGGAACGGCGGCTTGAAGTCCCGCTCGGCCCGGAAATCGGGCAATGCTGTGGCGGCTATGTCGCCATCGCCATGGACTTGCTGGATGCAGCCGCCCTTGGAGCGGAAGAGGCGCGCAGGGCGGCTGACCGGAGCGCCTTGCCGTCGGTCTATATTTTCGGCGCCGGTCATGTCGGACGGGCGCTGTCGGACAGTTTCAGCCTGTTGCCCGTTCAGGTCACGCTGGTGGATGAGCGGGAGGAGGAGTTGGCATTGTGCCGCGCTCCCGTTCGCCAATGTCTGACGCCTCTGCCGGAAGCCGAAGTGCGCGCCGCGCCATCTGGCAGTGCCTTCATCGTGCTGACCCACGATCACGCACTGGATTTCATCATCACGGCGGAAGCTCTGATGCGTGGCGATGCGGCCTATGTCGGGATGATCGGATCTGATACGAAGCGGGCCTCGTTCGAGCGCTGGTGCCGGAAAAGCAGCGCGCCTGTGGGGCGGACAGAGCATCTGGTCTGCCCGATCGGGGCACAGGGCAGCGGCGACAAGCGGCCTGAAGTGATCGCGGCCTTCGTTAGCGCCGAGGTGATCGCGCGATTGACGCCAGTAGCCGGTCCGGTGGACCCTCAACTGGAGCTGCTGGGGAGCGGGGGACTTGAATGAGTGACGGGACGACGCGCCGTCTGGATCTGAAAGGCATTACCAAGGCCTTTCCGGGCGTGCTTGCCAATGACGATGTCAGCTTTTCCGTGGCGCCGGGGGAAATCCATGCGCTGCTCGGGGAGAATGGCGCGGGCAAGTCGACGCTGGTGAAGATGATCTACGGCATCATGCAACCGGATGCCGGAGAGATCCGATTCGACGGTGAGCTGGTTCATGTCGCCAGCCCGAAAGCCGCCCGGGCCATGGGCGTCGGCATGGTGTTTCAGCATTTCTCGCTGTTCGAGCCGATGACCGTTCTGGAGAATATCGCTCTCGGTCTGGACGAGGCGATCTCCTATGCAGATCTCGAAGCCCGTATCCGGGAGGTGCTGGAAACCTACCAGCTCTCGCTCGACCCGCACCGTACCGTGGCGACGCTCAGCGTCGGCGAACGCCAGCGCATTGAGATCGTCCGCGCCCTGCTGCTGGAGCCTCGGCTGCTGATCATGGACGAGCCGACTTCGGTGCTCACACCGCAGGAAGTCGCCCAGTTGTTCGACACGCTGCGGGCTCTGGCCGCGCGGGGCTGCTCCATCCTCTATATCAGCCACAAGCTGCATGAGATCGTGGAGCTCTGCCATTCGGCGACCATCCTGCGCGGCGGCCGGGTGGTGGCGGAATGCGATCCGCGCGCCGAATCCTCCCGCAGCATGGCGGAGATGATGATCGGCGGCGCGCTGAAGGAAATCGAAAAGGCGGCAGACCGGAGTTTCGGCGTCGAGCGGTTCATCGTCGGCGGTCTATCCCTGGAAGCCGATGACGCATTTGGCACCTCACTGAAAGACATCAGTTTCTCCGTTAGGGCTGGCGAGATCTTCGGCGTTGCCGGTGTCGCCGGGAACGGTCAGAACGAGTTGATGCTGGCCCTCAGCGGTGAACGGCCGGTGGAGAGCGCTGGTGCCATCAATATCGACGGGAACCCCGTCGGCACGCTCAATGCGGAGAAACGTCGTCGGTTCGGCCTCTGCGCCGTGCCGGAAGAGCGTAACGGCCATGGCGCCGTGCCGGGTTTCTCGCTCTCCGACAACGCGATCCTGACGGCCCGGACCCGGAAGAACATGGTGCGGTTGGGCGTGATCGATGCTGGCGTTGCGGAGAGTTACACGAATGAGGTCATAGGCGGTTTCGCTGTGAAGACAACCGGCGCGAAAGCGCCGGCGAGTTCTCTCTCCGGCGGTAATCTGCAGAAATTCATCATGGGGCGGGAGATCATGCAGGCGCCTGACGTGCTGGTGGTCTCGCAGCCGACCTGGGGCGTGGACGCGGGCGCGGCGGCGGCAATTCATCAGGAGCTGGTCGATCTGGCCGCGCGCGGCTCCGCCATCGTGGTGATCAGCCAGGATCTGGACGAGTTGATGGCGATTTCCGACACCATGGCGGTGATGAACGAAGGAAAGCTCTCTCGCACCCTCGCGGTCGGGGAGGCTTCGGTCGACGAGATCGGTCTCTTGATGGGCGGCGTACATGGCGACCCGGACGCAACGGCGGATTATGCGGGAGCGACTCATGCGGCTTGAGCTGGTCAAACGGAAACAGCCAAGCCGCGCCATGCTCTACCTGACACCGGTCTTCTCGGTGCTGCTGACCATGGTTGTGGGCGCGACGATCTTCTCGTTGCTTGGCTATGACGGGCCGGGTGCGGTCTGGAACATCTTCTTCGTCCCGGCGCTCGACCCGAACAAATGGCAGGATCTCGGCATCAAGGCGGCGCCGCTGATCCTGATCGCCATCGGGCTTTCCGTCGGCTTCCGGGCCAATGTCTGGAATATCGGGGCGGAGGGGCAGTATGTCATCGGCGGTCTGGCCGGCACCGGCGTGGCGCTTGCCACCTGGCAGATGGAAGGCTGGTGGATTTTGCCGCTGATGTGCCTCGCCGGTGTAGCGGGCGGCATGCTCTACGCGGCAATCCCGGCATTCCTCAAGACAAAGCTGAACGTGAACGAGATCCTGACCAGCCTGATGCTGACCTATGTCTCGGTCCAGTTGCTCTACTACCTGATGCGTGGCCCCTGGAAGGACCCGGAAGGCTTCAACTTCCCGCAGAGCCGGATGTTCACCGACAGCCAGATGCTGCCGGAGATCGGCAATACCTTCGTGCATTACGGTGTGCCGATCGCCTTTCTGGTCGCGCTGCTGGCCTGGTTCATCCTGTCCAAGACTGTGTTCGGTTTCGAGATCAGGGTGGTCGGCGCGGCGCCCAATGCGGCCCGGTATGGCGGCTTCAACCGGACCCGGACGATCTGGACCTCGTTGCTGGCGGCCGGAGGCCTCGCCGGGTTCGCGGGCATTCTGGAAGCGGCGGGGCCTTACGGGCAGATGGTGCCGCAATTCCCGACCGGCTACGGTTTCACGGCGATCATCGTCGCCTTTCTCGGCCGTCTGCATCCGGTCGGCATCATGCTGGCGGCCATCATCCTCGCGATCTCCTATGTCGGGGGCGAAATCGCGCAATCTTCCATCGGCCTGCCGAACGCGGCCAGCGGCCTGTTTCAGGCGATGATGCTGTTCTTCCTGCTGGCGACCGACATTCTTGTGAATTATCGCGTCCGCTTCAGCGGTGTGCGGAGCGGGGGCGCGGCATGAACGAAGCCATCCTGATAGCGATCCTCGTCACCGTCGTTGGCGCGGCGACGCCGATCCTGCTGGCCGGTTTGGGCGAGCTGGTGGTGGAGAAGGCGGGCGTGCTCAATCTCGGGGTCGAGGGCATGATGCTGGTCGGCGCCGTCACCGGTTTCGCCGTCACCACCATGACCGGCGCCACCTTCATCGGCATCGTCGCGGCAGGGCTGGCGGGCGCCGGTGCCTCGATGATCTTCGGCTTTCTCACCCTGACGCTGACCGCGAACCAGGTCGCGACCGGCCTCGCACTCACTATCTTCGGTGTCGGCCTGTCCTCGTTGATCGGTGCCGGGTTCGTCGGCCAGACGGTGACGGTGCTCGGCCCGCTCTTCCCGCCAGCGCTGGCAGAGCATGAGCATCTGCGCATCCTCTTCGGCTACGATCCGGTGGTTTATTTCTCCTTCGCCATGACCCTCGTCGTCGCCTGGTTCCTGCGCCGGACCCGGGCAGGCCTGATCCTGCGCGCAGTCGGCGAAAACGACGCATCCGCCCATTCCATCGGCTATTCGGTGATCGGCGTGCGCTACATGGCCGTCGCCTTCGGTGGCGCCATGGCTGGCATCGGCGGCTGCTACTACTCGCTGTTCCTTACCCCGATGTGGGCGGAACGGCTGACAGCCGGGCGCGGCTGGATTGCGCTGGCGCTGGTCGTGTTTGCTGCCTGGAAACCGATGCGGCTGCTGGCAGGCGCTTACCTGTTCGGCGTTGTCATGACGCTGGAGCTGCATGCCAAGGCGGCAGGTTTCGAATATGTCCCGCCGGAATTCCTGGCGGCGATGCCGTATCTAGCCACCATCGTCGTGCTGGCATTGATCTCACTGCGGAAATCCGTCGGCGCGCAGGCGCCGGCCTGTCTGGGGAAACCGTTCAAGCCGTCGACCTAGTCGATCAGCTCAGGCCACGTTGGTCCGGTACACGAGGAAATCGGTGTTCCGTGCGAGACGGTCGTAGAGGCCTCGCGCGGTCTGGTTTTCTGATTGGGTGTGCCAGTAGATGTCTTTGACGCCGCGCGCCCGGCAGGAATCGGCGACACCGTCGATGAGCTTTCGCCCAACACCGTGACCGCGCGCGGCTTCCACCGTGAACAGATCCTGCATGTAGCAGGTATCCGCAATATGGATCAGGTTCCGATGGAAGACGAAATGGGTCAGCCCCAGCAACGCGCCGCCGAGATCTGCGACCAGTCCATATACCGGTTCCTCATCGGACATCAGGCGCTTCCAGGTGGTGGCGACAATCTCACCATCCAGCGCTGTATCGCCTTCGCGCCCATAGAAGGCATTGTATTGCGCCCATAGATCTTGCCAAACCGCGCGATCATCGTGCTGCAGGGGGCGGATGGAAACTGGGGCTGCGGGCATTGGACATGAACCTTTGTTTGATGTGGTGGATCATCGACCCCGATTTAATGCGCTGACGTCTTTCATCATACCCTCGACCCGGGCCTTGCATTTCTTCGTCATGAAATCGACGAACAGCCGGATCTTCGGGTCGAGCAGGCGACGGTGGGGGTAGAGGCAGGACAGGGAAGACGGAGGCGGCGGTGTTGCCGTCAGGATCGGCACGAGCGCGCCGCTCTGGATATGGCTTGCGACTTCGAAATAAGGCTTGTTGACGATGCCGCGTCCGGCCAGCGCCCATTCGGTCAACACGTCGCCTTCATCCGCATCGTAGGGGCCGCGGACGTTGAACCGGGTCAGGCCGGTCACAGTCTCCAGCGTCCAGAAATATTCCTGCGTGCCCGGAAAACGCAGCAGCAGGCAGCGGTGATTGTTCTCGGTCAACTCTTCAGGTGTCTGCGGTGTGCCGAAATGGTCGAGATAGACCGGGGCGGCACAGAGCACGCGCGGGCAGTCCATTATCTTGCGGGCTTTCAGGCTGGAATCCTCCGGCGTGCCGAGCACGATGGCGACATCGACCCGCTCGTCGAAGATATCCACCTTGCGGTCCGACAGCCGGAGCTGGATGGCGAGGTCCGGGTAAAGATCGTTGAATTCCGGCACCAGCGGCGCCACTACCCGGCGGGCGAGGCCGAGGGGCGAAAGCACTTTGATCGCGCCGCGCGGATGCTGGGAATAGTTCGCGACGGCTGCTTCCGCCCGGTCCAGCGCCTCGATGATTTCTTTCGCATGATCGTAGTAGAGCCGCCCGGCCTCGGTCGGCGCGATCTTGCGCGTGGTCCGGTTGAACAGTCGGATACCGAGCCGGTTTTCAAGATCCCGTATACGATTGCTTGCCACCGCCGGGGTCAGCCGGAGGTCCCGCCCGCCCGCGGTAATACTGCCAAGTTCGACGGTGCGGACGAAGACCCGGATGCTGTCCAGATAGGGCATGGCTGCCTCTGATTTTCAATAATTCCTATAAAGTAAACAGGAGATATAGAGGTTTTGAAAGGGCGGCGGATTTGCCAGAGTGGGAAGGTGCCGATCTGATGGGGGTATCAATGCTCGAGCTGCTGCCGAATTCGGCGATTATCTGGGACTGGGCTGCTTTCGCGGCACGCTGGCTGCATGTCATCACCGCCATCGCCTGGATCGGCTCGTCCTTCTATTTCATCGCCCTCGACCTTGGCCTGCGCAAGGCGGCTGGCCTACCGGAAGGCGCCCATGGCGAGGAGTGGCAGGTGCATGGCGGCGGCTTCTATCACATCCAGAAATATCTGGTGGCCCCTGCTGCCCTGCCGGAGCATCTGACCTGGTTCAAGTGGGAGAGTTACTGGACCTGGGTGTCGGGCTTCGCGCTGATGTGCATCGTCTATTACGGACATGCCGAACTGTACCTAATCGACGTCTCGGTCTGGGATGCGGAACCCTGGATGGCGATCGCGGCCTCCGTCGCCTCGCTGGCGCTGGGCTGGACTGTCTACACGCTCGTCTGCCGCTCACCGCTGGCAAAGAGCCCGACCCTGCTGATGGTGCTGCTCTATTGCGCGCTGGTGGCGCTGGCCTGGGGATTCACGCAAATCTTCACAGGCCGCGCCGCCTTCGTTCATCTGGGGGCGATCACGGCAACCATCATGTCCGCCAACGTCTTCATGGTGATCATCCCGAACCAGAAGATCGTCGTCGCCGACCTGAAGGCGGGCCGGGTGCCGGACGCGAAATACGGCGCCATAGCCAAGCTGCGCTCGACGCACAACAATTACCTGACCCTCCCGGTCCTGTTCCTGATGCTGTCGAACCATTATCCGCTCGCTTTCGCGACGGAGTACAACTGGGTCATTGCAAGCCTGGTCTTCTTGATGGGCGTCACCATCCGGCATTTCTTCAACTCCATGCATGCGCGCAAGGGCCGACCCTGGTGGACCTGGGTGGCGACGGTCGTGTTGTTCCTCGCCATCGTCCTGCTCTCCACTGCCGGACCAAAGCAGACGGAAGAAGAGGCAGCCGAAGCGATGACGCCGGAGGCAACCCGGCTTGCCGCCTCGCCGCATTTCGAGACGGTCTATGAGGCCGTGCTTGGCCGCTGCTCCATGTGTCATGCAAGCGAGCCTGCCTGGGACGGTATCGCCTTGGCGCCGAAAGGCGTGCTGCTGGAGACCGAGGCGCAGGTCGCCACTCATGCCCGGGAGATCTATCTGCAGGCAGGCCGCAGCCACGCCATGCCGCCCGCCAATGTCTCTTACATGGAGCCTGCGGAGCGGGCGCAGATCGTGCTCTGGTTCGAGGGCGACAGCCCGGTGGTGCAGTGATGCCTGATCGTATTCTGAGAGGCCGGGTCCTCAGTTTCCGGGATGAGCCGGCCAGCTACGACGATACCGCGTCCTTCCGCTATATCGAGGATGGAGGCATCCTCATCCGGGACGGCAAGATCGTCGAATGTGCGGATTTCGCGACGCTGGTAGCGGACGGGCCGGAGATCGTCGATCATCGTCCGCACCTGATTGTGCCGGGCTTCATCGACGCGCATGCCCACTACCCGCAGATGCAGGTGATCGCTTCCTGGGGCGCGAAGCTGCTCGACTGGTTGGAGAAGTATACCTTTCCAGAAGAAACCAAATTCTCCGATCCGGATCATTGCCGCCGCATCGCCGGACATTTTCTCGATACGCTGACGGCGCACGGCACAACAACCGCTGCGGTCTATTGCACCGTACATCCGCAGTCCGCCGAAGCCTTCTTCACGGTTGCGGAAGAACGGGGTATGGCAATGATCGCCGGCAAGGTGATGATGGATCGTCACGCGCCGGACGCGCTCTGCGATACGCCGCAATCTTCCTATGACGATACCACCGCCTTGATCGGCAAATGGCACGGCAGGGGCAGGGCGCAGTACGCCATCACGCCGCGCTTCGCCATCACCTCCACGCCGGAGCAGATGGAGATGGCGGAAGCATTGGTCCGCGAGAACCCGGACTGTTACCTGCAGACCCACCTCTCGGAGAACAAGGCCGAGATCGAGTTGACCCGGGAACTCTACCCGGAGGCGCGGGACTATTTCGACGTCTATGAGAAGTACGGTTTACTCGGCGAACGCAGCCTGTTTGGCCACGCCATTCACCTCACCCACCGGGAGCGGGACCGGATGGCGGAGACTGGCTCGGTCGCAGTCTATTGCCCGACCTCGAACATGTTCCTCGGCAGCGGTCTCTATGACGAGGCCGGGCTGAAGGAAGCGGGTGTCCGCCGGGCCATCGCCACGGATGTTGGTGGCGGGACCAACTACTCCATGCTGCGAACGCTGGACGAAGGCTACAAGGCCCTGCAATTGCGCGGCCAGAATATCGACCCGCTGCGCAGCTTCTACTGGGCCAGCCTCGGCAATGCCCGGGCGTTGCAGCTGGAAGACCGTATCGGCACGCTGGAGCCTGGCACGGATGCCGATATCACGGTGCTCAACAGCCGGGCGACGGATGTCATGACATTGCGTATGGAAACAGTAGGCAGCCTGCAGGAAGAGCTTTTCGTCCTGCAGACCCTTGGAGACGATCGGGCGGTGGCAGAAACCTACATCGCCGGCCATCCGGCGAAGTAAGGGTCGAAGGCTTAGGCTTTCTCAGCCAGGTAGGCTTTCAGGATATCCATTTGCCGGAGGTTGGTCAGACCCTTGCTGGACTCAATTCTCCAGAATTGGGTTGCCCAGTTCAGTCCGGAATACTCGGCAATATGGATTGTATAAAGATTGAGCTTCTCTGCGATCTTGAGCGGGATTCGATGCAGCAGTAATGCGCGGTTCGGGCTTTTTGGGCTTCCCGCATCGGCCGACCAGGCAATGCGGGGTGGTGGCGGCGTATAGTCCGATTCGGTGAAACCGGACCCGTTGTGATTCGCCGTGCTGACTGCTGTTTCCGTTCGCGAGAGGTATTGGTAGCGACGGATGCTCCATTGGTTTTCAACAATATTGTCCAGAATCTGATCCGTATCGGAGCCGTTGACCATGTTGAGCAGACGGGTGACCGGGTCGGACGAATTTTCCGGCGGCTGATGCAGATGGAACAGGCGGGGCAGGCAGGCATTGCAATCAAGCTCGAACGTGTTCACCCAATCGCTCGGCAAAGAAGAGGCAATGCGTCGAGCAAGTTTCAGCGAAGGTGTCCAGCCGGGCTCCATGATGCGGTGGACCTGGCTGGGAGATGTTCCCGTGGTCAGCGCAAGCTTGTAGGGCGAGAGGCCGTTCTCGACGATCCATCGTCGGGCCATCTCGGTGATCTTGAAAATTTCAAACTCGATGGTGTTGAGCGCCTGCGAGGAAGGAGTTTTGTTAGAAGGCTGCAGACGATTTTCTTCAATCTGGAACGGCCCATCCACCCATTCTTTCAGGGCTCTGGTGAGGATGCCGAATTCATTGTCAGTCGAAATCCTGGGTTCTCCTCGAGAATCCACAGGCCGCTCTCTCTGGCTGTCGCCAGAAGTCAACTCAGTGTGCGAGAGTTCAGCACGCAAACAGGAATCTGAATCGTGCAACGATCCCTTGCTCATCACTTTTCCCCATTCTGGCTCTGTGCAGTGACGCGCCTATGTTCGTGTCCTTCTGGACACGGTAGTCAGTAGTTTACTGCCTCTAAAGGTTTACTACCTTTAAGGTAAATGCATTTTAACTGAAATTCGCGATGAAGGCAATCCAAGTTGCCAGAAATCCGCAGGAATTCAGCACTTTGCCAGCGATATTAAGAATTTCTTTGTAAAATCAATGTATTTTGCGAAAGCGCGCGGCGTCGCTTGCTACCTGGGAGGGTGCGCTCGTTGCATGACGGGTGAGAGAATCTGATCCGAGATATGAAAATCCCATACAGCGCCGCGGTCCGATCCATTGAATTTCGCAACCAGCTCGGGCAGTCGGGATAGATCGGTGACGGTTTCGCCCTCCAAGCCGAAGCCCCTGGCAATCCCCGCGAGGTCGGGACGGCCGAAAACCGCACCGGCATCGGACAGTCCCTCGGAACGCAGCTTGTGGATTTCAGAGCCGTAGGCGCCGTCATTCAAAACGCAGATCAGCACCTTCATGCCGTGGCGCCGGATCGTTTCCAGTTCCTGGATATGCATCAGCAGGCTGCCGTCTCCGTCGAACATGACGACCGTTTCGTCAGGCTTGGCCGCAGCGACGCCGATGGCAAAGGAGATGCCGTTCCCGATAGCGCCGAACTCGCGGATGGTGTGGAAGCGTTCGACCGGCCGCTTCGGCATCTGGGCAAAGAAGTAGGAACAATGGCCGGAAGAGTTCACCGCTTCCCAGTCGATCGGCAGGGCATCGTCCAATGCCGAGGCCACGTCGCGCGGATCGAGCAGGCCCTGTTCTGCCTGGAAGTCAGAGCTGTCCGGCGGGGTATCCTTGATCTGCTTTGCAAGTGCGGGGCTGCGCCAGCTATCGGCATCCTCCGCGCGTGGCTCCAGCGCGTCGGCCAACGCCTTGACGGATAGGGCGGCGTCGCCGCGCAGATGCGTGTCCGCCGGTACCCGGCCCTGACTGAGAGCGACTGGGTTGGTGTCGATCTGCAGGACATGCGCCTGCCCATAGAGCTTGCCGCCATCGGCATTATGGTGTGCGAGGCTGGCTCCGACGGCAACGATCAGGTCGGCTTCGGCGAAGCATTCCCGCGTCACCTGACTGGAGAAGCCTCCCGCGATGCTGAGATTGAACGGGTCGTCATGGAACAGCCCGCGTGCCGGCAGGGTGGTCGCGAGCAGACCGCCGCACTTCTCGGCAAGGGTACGACAGGCCTCACCGGCACCGGCTGACCGGACTGCGCCGAAACCAGCCATGACGATTGTCTTTTTTGCACCGGCGATCAGCGTTGCCGCTTCCGCCACATCGTCGGGGTGCGGCGGCATCGGACGCATTTTTGGCAGGACGTCGCGTGAGGGAGCGGGCAGTTCATCCGCGCCGGTCCAGTCCCTGTTCTGCAGATCGAACGGGACGCCGAGCACCACCGGGCGCATTTCTTCCCGAGCCTGCACGAAGGCGTCGCGGATCTGGCGCAGCATGCGGTCCGGGTGATGAAGGGAATGATAGGCGGCGCCGCACGCGGTGACGAAGGGGGCCTGATCCAGTTCCTGATTGTACCAGTTGTTCCGAAGGGGTGACTCGCCGGCGAAGACCACGAGCGGGATATGCGCGCGCACGGCGGCGGGCAGCGCGGTCATGATCTGCGTGAGGCCCGGGCCGCAGGTGACCGTCGCAACGCCGATCTTGTCCAGCGCTCTTGCGTAGGACATGGCTGCCGCGACCGCGCAATGCTCATGCCGGACATAGACGAAATCCGCTCCCAGTTCCGCGAAATGGGTGGCCCAGTTCATGTTCGCATCGCCCAGCAGCGCGAAACAGGTATCCACCTCTTCCTGACGGAAGGCTTCAGCCAGAATCTGGTATGTTTTCTTTGCGGACATTTGCGTGTTTCCCCCGGGGCAAGCCGTCTCGGCCATGATGGTGCGCCAAGTATCGCGCCGGAGCAAAATCCGCGCGTCTCGACCGATTGACTGCACAGTATTCAATTGTATACAATGTGGTCAAGAAGGCCGCTGACTGAGGCGTCATTATCCCCAGCCGAACGGCCCGCTGAAGGAGAGAAACCCTGTCTGAAATCACCGATACTGTATGGGATGTCGTCGTTGTCGGCGGTGGAAACGCGGCATTATGCGCGGCCATTGAGGCCGCTGAGGCTGGCTGCCGCGTCATCATTCTCGAAGGCGCTCCGAAGACTTATCGCGGTGGCAATTCGCGCCATACCCGGAATTTCCGCTGCATGCACCAGGGGCCGCTTTCGGTTCTGACGGATACTTATGCAGAAGACGAGTATTTCGACGATCTGCTGCGGGTGACCAAGGGGAATACGGACGAGGGGCTGGCCCGGTTGGCGATCCGTACCTCGGAGAGCTGCCTGCCCTGGATGGAGGCGCATGGCGTTCGCTTCCAGCCATCGCTTTCCGGCACCCTGTCACTGGGGCGAACCAACGCCTTCTTTCTTGGCGGCGGCAAGGCGCTGGTGAATGCCTACTACAACACGGCCGCCGATCTCGGTGTCGAAGTGGTCTACGAGGCCCAGGTGAAGCACGTCGAAATCGAGGGCGGGAAGTTTCAGGCGGTCGAGGTGGAGATCGCGGGCGCCGCGCCCTGCCGAGTGGAAGGCCGCGCCATCGTGCTCGCTTCCGGTGGTTTCCAGGGCGATATCGACTGGCTGGCCCGTGCCTGGGGCCCGGCGGCCCGGAATTTCCTGATCCGGGGTACGCCCTACAATCGTGGTGTCGTTCTGAAGGACATGCTGGATCAGGGCGCTGACAGCGTTGGCGACCCGACTCAGTGCCATGCCGTTGCTATCGACGGACGGGCACCGAAATTCGACGGCGGTATCGTCACCCGGCTCGATTGCGTGCCGTTCTCCGTTGTCGTGAACAAGGATGGCGAGCGGTTCTACGATGAGGGCGAGGATGTCTGGCCGAAGCGCTATGCCATCTGGGGCCGTCTCGTCGCCGCGCAGCCCGATCAGGTTGCCTATTCGATCATCGATGCGAAGAGCAGCACGCTTTTCATGCCCTCGGTTTTCCCGGCGGTGCAGTCGGACACTCTGGAGGGGCTGGCGGAACAGATGGGGCTTCCCGCCGCGAAGGTGCGGGAGACCGTCGACGCCTTCAACGCGGCCTGCAGGGAAGGCGACTTCCATCCGACAGAGCTGGACGGTCTGGCGACCGAAGGTGTCGAGCCGCAGAAGACCAACTGGGCCCGGCCGATCACGGAGCCACCTTTCTACGGCTATTCCCTGCGCCCCGGTGTCACCTTCACCTATCTCGGGCTGAAGGTGGACGAGACCGCACGGGTGACCATGGAAGGACAGAAACTTGAAAATGTCTGGGCTGCGGGGGAAATCATGGCCGGAAGTATCCTGGGCGAGGGCTATCTCGCCGGTTTCGGCATGACCATCGGCACTGTGTTCGGCCGGATTGCCGGGCAGGAAGCCGCCAAGGGCGCAACCCGGGGAGTGAACAGCAATGCCGCTTGATCACGCGACACAGACTTCGGCCTCAGATACTCCGGTACCAGACACCCTGACCGACGAAGCGCGCCGTCAGATCGAGATCTGCAATGCCTGCCGCTATTGCGAGGGCTATTGCTCGGTCTTTCCGGCGATTACCCGGCAGCGGGCCTTTGCAGATGGGGACATCACCCAGCTCGCCAATCTCTGCCACAATTGCCGGGGCTGCTATTACGCCTGCCAGTATACCGAGCCGCATGAGTTCGCCATCAACCTGCCGAAAGCGCTGGCCGAGGCGCGGGCGGAGAGTTGGGAGCGGTTTGCCTGGCCGGGCTTTCTGGCGGGCCCGTTTCATCGCAGCGGCGTTGCCATCGCGGTGGCGCTGATTGTCGGCCTGGCGGCATTGTTCTGGGCGGCGCAGGCCTTGAAGCCCGCTGGCGGGGAGGGGTTCTACGCAATCCTGTCCCACACAATGATGATCACGATCTTCACACCGGCTTTCCTGTTGCCGTTGCTGGCGATTTTCGTCGGCTTGCGCGCCTACTGGAAGGAGGTCGGCGGAGAGCCTGTCAGCCTTGCTCATCTGAAGGTGGCCTTCGTGGACGCGGCGAAGCTGAAGAACCTCTCGGGCGGCGCAGCGGAAGGCTGCAATTTCGAGAAGGGCGACCGCTTCACCAATGTCCGGCGCTGGCACCATCAGGCGGTGATGTATGGCTTCCTGCTCTGCTTTGCCTCCACAGGTTCGGCGACGCTGATGCACTATCTCTTCGACATGCCGGCACCTTACGGGCTGTTCTCCTTGCCAAAGCTGCTCGGTATCCCGGGCGGCCTTTTGCTGACACTTGGCGGCCTTGGCATGGCGGTGCTGAAGACACGCGGCGAGAAGGATTTGGGCGCGCCCGCGCTCTGGGGCGGCGAGATGGCTTTCGTACTGCTGTTGAGCTTCACGGGCGGCAGCGGTCTCGCCCTCTATGCCGCGACCGGCACGGCGGCGGTCTCCGCGCTGCTGCCATTGCACCTCGGCGCCGTGCTGACCTTTTTCCTGCTGACGCCCTATTCGAAGATGGTGCACGGTTTCTTCAGGCTGGCGGCTCTGGTGCGGGACGCGCAGCAGAAGTCCTAGACCCTATTCGGAAAAGAAAAGCCCCGCACCGAATGGTGCGGGGCTTTTTGTATGCGTTTGAAAGAGGTGTCTGTTATTCCGCCGCCATCTTTGTCGCGTCCAGCTTTTCAAGGACCTTCGGCGGGGACATCGGCAGGCTGTAGAAGCGGATGCCGAGGGCGTTGTAGACGGCGTTCCGGATCGCTGCCAGCGGCGGAACCAGCGGGACTTCGCCGACACCACGGACACCTTGCGGGTGTTTCGGGTTCGGGACCTCGATGATCACGTTGTCCAGCATCGGCACATCGGAGCAGACCGGCATGCGGTAATCCAGGAAGCCCGGATTATCGACCTTGCCGTCCTTGTTGTAGATGTATTCCTCGTTAAGCGCCCAGCCGATGCCCTGCACGGCACCGCCCTGCATCTGGCCTTCGACATAGGCCGGATGAACCGCTTTTCCGACATCCTGGAACGAGGTGTACCGGATCACGCGAACGATCCCGAGATCGACATCGACCTCGACGTCGCAGACATGCGTCGCAAAGCCGCCTTCGGCCCCGGCGGTGTTGAGCTGGACGCCCGCACCGATCGGCCCGCCGGTCTCATTCGACCGTGCGGCCAGCTCCTTGAGTGTCAGAGGCTCGAACTTGCCGGCATTTTCTCCGGCCGGGCGGGCTGCGCCGTCCGACCAGGTGACGGCTTCGGCCTCGATGCCCCAGATCTTGGCTGCGAGACCCCGAAGCCTTTCGATCACCTGTTCCGTCGACTGGGTGACCACCATGGCCGAGGCAAACAGCACGCGGCTGCCGCCGGTCAGGTTGCTGTAGCCGATGGTCGCGGTGTCGCCGATCAGGACCGAGACCCGGCGATAGTCGATGCCGAGCAGTTCGGCGGTGATGTTGGCGATTGAGGCACGGGAGCCGCCGATATCCGGATGGCCTGTGGTGACGACGACGTTGCCGTCCTCGGTAATGTTCACCTGGGCGCTCGACTCGCCGCCGGCATTGAACCAGTAGCCGCTGGCAACGCCGCGTCCCTGGAACTTGCCGAGAGGTGCCTTGTAGTGCTCATGCGCGAGCGCGGCCTTCACCGTCTCGGCATAGCCCATGACCGGATAGACCGGGCCGTGTGCTGCCTTGGTGCCCTGCTTTGCCGCGTTCTTCAGACGCAGCTCAAGGGGATCGATGCCGATCTCCTCGGCGACTTCGTCCAGCACGCTTTCAACCGCATAGGCGCCGATCGGCGAGCCCGGGGCCCGGTAGGCTGCGACTTTTGAGCGGTTCGAGACCACGTCATAGCCGAAGGAATGGACGTTCGGGATATCGTACGGCGCGAAGCAGCAGCCGCAGGCGCCGCGTATCGGTGCGCCCGGGAAGGCGCCGGCCTGCAGGTAGTGCACAGCCTGCGCGGCCACGATGGTGCCGTCTTTCTTGGCGCCGATCTTGACCATGCTCTTGGCACCGGAGGTCGGCCCGGTCGCCCGCATGACTTCCTCGCGGCTCATCACCATCTTCACTGGCCGGCCCGACTTCTTCGACAGCATGGCTGCGACGGGTTCCAGATAGATAATGGTCTTGCCACCGAAGCCGCCACCGATCTCGGCCGGGATCGCGCGAATGTCGCTCTGCGGAATACCTGTCAGGAACGCGGTCATGGCGCGGACCATGAACTGGCCCTGGCTGGAGCTCCAGACCGTCATCTTGTCATCGGGGGTCACGTTGACGAGGCAGGCATGGGGCTCGATATAGCCCTGGTGCACCGGCTTCGTATCGAAGCTGCGCTCGACAATCACATCGGCTTCGTCGAAACCGGCATCGATATCGCCCAGCGTGTGCTCAAGCGTGCCGGCAATGTTGGACGGCTTGCCTTCGAACTCGATGAAATCGTGCAGGATCGGGGCATCGTCGGCAATAGCGTCGTCGATCTCGATGGCCCAGGGCAGGACTTCGTAATCCACCTCGATGAGCTTGCAGGCTTCCTCGGCGATGGCGCCGGAAGTTGCCGCAACCGCTGCGACCGGATGCCCGTGGAACAGGGCTTTCTCGCGCGCCATGACGTTGCGGCACATCCAGCGCATGTCCTGAATGCCGAGCGGCACCGGTGTGTGAACGGAAAAGTCGACGATATCCTTGGCGGTGACGACGGCCTTCACGCCGGGCAGTGCCTCGGCTTTGGAGGTGTCGATGGAACGGATGATCGCATGGGGATGCGGGCTTCGCAGCACCTTGCCCCAGATCATGCCCGGCATGTTGGTGTCCGCCGCATAGGCGGCCTTGCCGGTTACCTTATCGGCGCCGTCCGGACGGATCGTGCTCGTGCCGATCCATTTATTTGAAATCTCGCTCATACTGACTCTCCCTGCGGTCCGGGGCTTTCTGCTGCCCCGTTCATCCCGACTATGCCGACCGTCACTAGACGATCCCGGCAAAATTCACTGTTCGCTTGTGGAAGCGTACACGGTCTTCGCGCTTCTGAACAAGGTCGGGAGCGCGAAGGGAATGTGCCGATTTGCGCAATGGCCGGATTAAGGGGCCGGAGAGAGGATCTGCTCACTCACAGAAGGCTTAAACCTCCACCTCAATCCGCCCGATCGGGTTGGAGCAGCAGGCGAGGATATAGCCGGCCTCGATATCGTCTTCCGAGATGCCGCCGTTATGCACCATGTGCACCTCGCCGGAGAGCTTCTTGATCCTGCACGTGCCGCAGACGCCGAAGGTGCAGCCGGACGGAATATTGAGCCCGGAAGCCTTGGCGGCGGCGAGCACCGTGTCGGTCTCTGCGCAATGCCCGGTAACACCGGAGGCGGCGAAGACGATTTCCGCCCTGGCGCCTTCCTCGGGAACCGTATCGTCCAGCTCCGGGATGTCCTCTTCATTGGCGACCGGCGCATGGAAGCTTTCCTGATGATAGTGCTCCATGTCGAAACCGAAGCCGGCAAGCGCATCGCGGACGGCCTGCATGAACGGCTCGGGGCCGCAGCAGAAGACTTCGCGCTCCAGGTAATCTGGCGTCATCAGGCCCAGCATGAGCTGGTTGAACATGCCCTGGTAGCCGGTCCAGGGACGGTAGATATCAGGCTCCTCAACGACGAACTTGAGGTCGATACCCGGGTCCCGGCTCGCCATATGTTCAAGCCGTTCGCGGAAGATGATCTCCGACGGACGCCGGGCGCAATTGATCAGCACCACGTCCGAGCGGGTTCCGAGATCGAACATGTAGGTGCTCATGGACATCATCGGCGTGATGCCCGAGCCAGCGGAGATGAAGAGGTATTTCTCCGCCGGATGCTGCGCCATGCAGAACAGGCCGGTCGGGCCGATTGCCTTGATCTTCATGCCTGGAGCGAGATTGTCGATCATCCAGCGGGTGCCGACACTGGTTTCCTGCGCCTTGGCGGTGATCGAGATCGAGCGCGGCCGGGAGGGTGAGGAGGAGATCGTGTAGGTCCGGTGAACCGGGCCACCCGGTACCGGAATCTCGAGCGTCAGGAACTGGCCTGCCTGAAAGTCGAACAAGGCTCCGGACGGGGCCCGGAAGGTGAACGTCGCTGTATGCGGCGCCTCCGGCAGTATGGAGACACATTCAAGCGGCTCGCTGTCGTGCCACACGCCGGCATCCAGAATGGGGGATGGCGCGGCCATTAATTACTCCGCCGCCAGCATGGTCGGACGCAGGCGATCGCCCATTGCATTGCAGTACCAGTCCACGAAGGAAATCACGCCGCCTTCCTGGGTACGGGAATAGGGGCCGGGCTCGTAGGCCGGCGAGTTGATGCCATGCTGGTTGTCTTCGACCACACGGCGGTCTTCGTCGTTCGTTGCGGTCCAGACTTCGGTCAGGCGTTTCAGATCGTAGTCCTCGCCCTCGACCGCATCCTTGTTGACCAGCCACTTCGTGGTGACTTCTGTTTCGGTCGGTCCGATCGGGGTCACCCGGAAGACGATGGAATGGTCAGCCAGGAAGTGGTTCCAGGTTGTCGGATAGTGAAATTTCAGCAAAGTGCCGGCTGACTTGTCGGCGATCCGGCCGAGGAATTTGCTGACCGCAACCTTGCCGTCCATCGTGTAGCTTTCGGCGCCCTCAAGGAGGGGCATCCGGGTCACCCGGTATTGCAAGTTGTCCGACATCTGGAAGCGGGACGGAAAGCCTTGCGCCTCCATCCGCTCGAAATGTGTCTGCAACTGGAGTGAAATCCCGTCGACGCCGAAAAGCGTCGGATCTTCCGGAAAGGTACGGCACAGGCTCGGGTGGTTTCCGCTGCAGTGATAGCATTCGCGGTTATTCTCCCAGACCAGCTTCCAGTTGCCTTTCTCGATGATGCTGCTTTCGTGCGCGACCTTGGCGTTGCTTAGATCGTGCGGGGCGAGATAGGGCTGAACGAGATCGGCGAAGGCGTCGAAGTCGGGCGCGTCATCGGCGAGGCAGATATAGACGAGGCCGGAGAGTTCGCGGCAATGCACCGGCTTCAGGCCGTGCTGCGAGGCGTCGAATTCAGGCCCCATGTCCCTGGCCCAGAGCAACTTGCCGTCGAGCTCGTAGGTCCACTGGTGATAGGGGCAGACCAGTTTCGGGGCATTGCCCTTGGCCGCTTTGCAGATCACCGAGCCGCGGTGCCGGCAGGTATTGTGGAAGGCACGGATCACGTTGTCAGCGCCACGCACGATGATGACGCGATAATCGCCGACCTTGTGGGTGACATAACTGCCGGATTTAACCAGCTCGCACGCCGGGATCGCGAACAGCCACTCGCGATACCAGACCTGCTCCATGTCGAGCCGGAAGATATCAGGGTCACCGTAGAAGGGCTGGGCCAGACTGTGGCCGCTTCGGCGCTGGTTCAGCAAGGCCAGCATGTAGTTGCGCGCGCTCATCTCTCATCCTCGCACCTTGGACGATGGAATTAGAGCATGAGAGAGAGGGCAGCATTCGTCATGGGAACGACATTGCTGCGTCGCAAAATAAACATTCGGAATATGTTTTAAGACAGCCGCCGCGGAGCGCCGTTACGGGCCCGCGGCGGTCTTGCCAGTAAGTCTTTATTCGGCGGCGCCGCGCAGATCTGCGGCGGTTTCCAGAACGGCACGGACAATCTTGTCGTAGCCGGTGCAACGGCAGAGATTACCGGCGAGCCAGTACCGCACTTCGGTCTCGCTCGGGTTCGGGTTTTTCTTCAGCAGGGCATCCGCCGCGACCAGAACGCCGGGGGTGCAGATGCCGCATTGCAGCGCAGCCGTTTCGAGGAACTTCTGCTGCAGCGGATGCAGCGCTTCGCCCTCTGACATACCCTCGATGGTGCGGATCTCATGGCCCTCAGCCTCTGCTGCCAGCATCAGGCAGGAGCAGACCAGCCGGTCGTCCAGGGTGACGCTGCAGGCGCCACAATCGCCGGAGCCGCAGCCTTCCTTGGAGCCGGTCATGCCGAGATTGTCCCGAAGCACGTCCAGCATGGTCTCGTAAGGCTCGCAGAGGAATTCCGTCGGCTCGCCATTGATGGTGGTGGTGATATGCATCTTGGCCATGTGCTCAGCCTCCCTTGGCGCGTTCGGCGGCGATGGCGGTGGTGCGTTTCAGCAGCACACCCGCGACTTTGGTGCGATAGGCAATGGTCCCGCGCTTGTCGTCGATCGGATTGCAGGCGGCGCTGCACGCGGCAGCGGCCTTGTCCAGCGAGGCATCGTCCAGCTTGGTCAGGACCAGGGCCTTGGCGGCATCTTCGACCAGCAGCACGGTCGGGGCGACGGCGCCGAGGCTGACACGGGCCGCGGTGCAGGTGTCGCCATCCATGGTCAGGCTGACAGCGCAACCGACGACGGCGATATCCATTTCCGTGCGCGGGATCATCCGCAGATAGGCGTCGCTGGAATGTGCGGGGCGAGGCGGCAATGTGAAGCTGACCAGAATTTCGCCGGGGGCGAGGCTGGTTTTGCCGGGGCCTGTCGGGACTTGTTCGACCGGTATATTGCGGCGTCCGTTCGGACCCTGAACCGTTGCGATCGCACCGGCAGCGACCAGGCCGGGAATGCTGTCGGCAGCAGGTGAGCCGTTGCAGAGGTTTCCTCCGGCGGAAGCGCGTCCCTGAACCTGTGTCGAGCCGATCAGGTTGAGGCCTTCAAGCACCCCGGGCCAGACCTTGCCGAATGTCGGGTGCTCTTCCAGAACGGCGCCGGACACGGCAGCGCCAATCCGGAAACCGCCCTCCGGCGTTTTCTCGATCGCACTCAGTTCCGCGACTTTCTTGATGTCGACGATCAGGCCGGGCTTGACCATGCCCGCGCGCATCTGCACCAGCAGGTCCGTACCGCCAGCCAGAATGCGGGCAGCGCCTTTCGCCGCAGCGTAAGCGCCGACCGCTTCATCCAGCGTCGACGGCGCTACATATTGGATATCTGTCATAAAGATTTTCCCAGCGTCGTTCCCCATTCCACACACCGGTTCCGCCACCACATTGGCCGGGAGCGATTTCTTCCGATACGTGAATTAGGGAAGGCTACACGGCGGGAGGGGCTCTGAACAACCCCGACGCGCGGGACCAGTCCTGTGCAAGGTGGGCAACAGTTGATATCACCCGCAAATTCATGCGGCGACCTGCACGTCCAGCAAAACCTGCCGGCGCTCCTTCGTGGCGATGGAAATGGCGCGTTCCAGCGCGGCGGGCAACTCGTCACCCCGTTCGACCCGCTCGACATGCGCATTGCTGGCGCTGGCCGTCTGCCGGAAATCCGGGCTTGGCGTAAGAGCCGTCAGCGGCACCTCGTTCGACTTCGCGGCATGGCCGTCCGGATAGAGGCCGACGACCGATTGCTGGACGGCGCCCCATTCGTGGTTGTTGAGGATCAGCGTGATAACCGGCAGTTCCAGCGCTTCGGCGATCTGGTGGCAGACCGTCGGGTTCGAGAACATGTAGGATCCGTCGCCCATTGTCGCGATCACCAGCCGGTCCGGATCGGCGAGTTGCGCCCCGAGGGCTGCAGGCAGCCCCCAGCCGAGACCGCCCGAATGGGGTTCCTGGAAGAAGGAGTTCACCTCGCGGCGGCTGAGGAAGCCGAGCATGGTGCCGAGCTCCGAATAGACGGTGGACGTGCGACCTTCGAGTGCCTTGCCAAGGCAATGACTGACCCATTGCTTGGTCATGGGGCCGCTGTTTCCTGCTTCGGCGGTGCGCACCATATCCGCCCGAGTGGCGGAGGATGCTGCCGCTATCTGCTCCCGGCGGTCGCGGATTCGGGCCTGGTTTTTCGGTTGTGCGTCGAGCGCGGCGGCGAGTGCCGGGATGGTGTCCGCGCTCTCACCCGCAAGGGTAATGGCGGATTTGAAATTGCGTACCGGGAAGCGGGAGAAGATCGGGTCGGGACCGAGATTGATGATGGTCGCATCGCTGCGCGGTTTGTGGATGTCCGGCTGCCAGGGAGCGAGACTGTCCAATATCAGGATGACGTCCGCCTCTTCGATCCATGGTGACGGGTTCGGGCCGACATGGCAGTCGTGATCCGTCGGCAGCGCCAGCTCGACAGCCCAGTAGGAGCAGACCGGGATGGCCCAGTCCGAGACCAACTGTTGGAAACGGGCAAAGCTCGACGCATCGCCGGCGCCGCGTTGAGCAATGATCAGCGGCTTTTCTGCATTGGCCAGAGCCATCGCGGCCGCCTGCAGGCTGGAGGCTTCGGGCATGATCCGGGCAGGCGCCAGAGCCCCGTCGGCGGTCAGGCCGTCGGCAGAGATTGTCTCGCAAAGGGCTTCCCGGGGCAGGGAGAGATAGGATGGGCCTTTCGGCGTCGAGTTCGAGATGGCGTAGGCCCGGTCCATCAGCTCGGTGATCTGTTCCGGATAGCGCAACTCGAAATCCCACTTGCAGCATTCCCGGACCATGCCGGCCTGATCCCGCATTTCCTGGCCCCAGCCGATCGGCACGGTGCGGGCGCCGAACCGGCTGTGCTCGGTGATCGGTGTGCGGCCGGACATCAGCAGCATCGGCACATGGGCGCAGGCTGCGTTGATGGCGCCGGTGACACCGTTCGACAGGCCGACATTGGTGTGCAGCATGACGGCGGGGCACTTGCCGGAGAGCTGGTAATAGCCGTGCGCCATGCTCATGGCCGCGTGCTCGTGCGGGATCGTCAGTGCCTGCGGCAGGGCGATGTCCTTTGCCTTAGCTTCGGCGAGGCCTTCGATGATCGGCGGGAAGTCCGTGCCCGAATTACAGAACACGTAATCAATGCCGAGCGCCTTCAGGCGCGTGAAGATGGCGCCGCCGGCGGTCATGGTTTCGCGCGAGCCTGACATTGTTCCTCCGGATATTATTCTGCTCTCGGTCTTTCGCCGAAATGCTGCTGTTCAGTGAAGTATTGATCGGAATGATCTGATTGACGACGGAAAGAGGGCGGGCAGATTTTGCCCGCCTTCTTCAGGTTCCCGTCGGTGCCAACTCAGACGTCGAAGAACACCGTCTCGTTCTCACCCTGCAGAATGATGTCGAACTTGTAGGCGCCGTCGCCGGTCTTCTGGGCGATCAGGGTTGGCACCCGGTTCTGGTGTTCTATCCGCGTCAGGATCGGGTCCTTGGCGTTGGCGTCGGCCTCGTCCGGGAAATACATCCGGGTCTGCAGGCCGATATTGATGCCGCGGGCGACCACCCAGAAGGTGATATGAGGTGCCATCATGCGGCCATCCGGAAACGGAACCGCGCCGGGCTTAACGGTTTCGAAAATCCACTCGCCGGTGCCGTAGTCGCCGGCCTTGCGGCCCCAGCCGGTGAAGTTCGGATCGGCCGTACCGCGATGTTCCTCCGGGCTAGGATAGAGCCCGTCCGCATCAGCCTGCCAAATCTCGATCATGGCATCTTTCAGTGGCGTGCCGGTGCCGTCATAAACGGTGCCGGATACCCTGATCCGCTCTCCCTTGGTCTTCTCGTTGACCATGGCTGTGCCGAGATCCTCGGGATAGACGCCCTCGATGCCGCAGAAATTCGGCACGCAGCCGATATGGACGTACGGACCGGCGGTCTGGCTCGGGCTTTCCTTCAGACGGTTGAGCGACTGCATCAGTTCCCCTCCAGCTTGTTTTCGAACAGGGTCGAGCGTTTGCCGCGCAGCACCATGTCGAATTTGTAGGCACGGGCATCCATCGGGATCGTGCTGTCCATGTCGAGCAGCGCGATCAGGCTTTCGATGCCGTCACTATGGGGCACCGTATCGACGATCGGGCATTTCCAGATCATCGGATCGCCCTCGAAATACATCTGCGTGATCAGCCGCTGGGCGAAACCCTGGCCGAACAGCGAGAAGTGAATATGGGCCGGGCGCCAGTCATTGCCCCGGTTCGGCCAGGGATAGGGGCCGGGCTGCACGGTCCGGAACTCGTAAGAGCCGTCCTCGCCGGTGATGCAGCGCCCGCAACCGCCGAAATTCGGATCCAGCGGGGCGATATAGCCTTCCTTGGCATGTCGGTATCGACCGCCAGCATTGGCTTGCCAGAACTCTACAAGCACGTTCGGCACGCCGCGTCCGCTTTCGTCCAGCACGCGGCCATAGACGATGATGCGTGGGCCGATGGCGCTCTCGCCCGACTTGGCGAAATTCAGGATCAGGTCATTATCCAGAGCGCCGATCATGTTGTGGCCGAAGACCGGACCGGTGATCTCGCTGAGGGTCTGCGGCATGGACAGCAGTGCCCGGCTCGGCGAGCGGGCGACCGAGGTCTTGTATTGCGGCGTCAGGGCTTCGGGCTGCCAGCCCCGGTCCCGGGCGAAGAACCCGCCTGCCGGCCTTTGGTTGCTAAGACTCATATCTCCACTCCCATCTCTCCATAAGTCTTCTTGATGATTTTCAGTGCGTGGTTTGCCGCCGGTACTCCGGCATAGACAGCGACATGCATCATCGCTTCCCGAAGGTCTTCAGGAGTGGCGCCGGTGTTCGCCGTGGCGCGGACATGCATGGCGACTTCGTCCCATTGGCCGAGCGCGGCCAGGAGGGCGAGGGTGATCATGGAGCGTTCGCGTTTTGTCAGCTTGTCGCTGGCCCAGACCGTGCCCCAGGCGCCTTCCGTGATGAAGCTCTGGAACGGCTCGTCGAATGCCGTCTTCGCCGCTTCGGCCCGGTCCACATGGGCATCGCCCAGCACCGAGCGGCGGATCTTCATGCCATTGTCAAAGCGTTCACTCATAGCGTCGTCTCTTCCCGATTTTGTGGTTTCTGTTTTTGTCTGTTCAGGCCGTCACCAGGGTGAGGGCGGGATAGCGGGCCTTGATCCGGTCGTCGTTCATGGCGACTTCGAGATTGCGCCGGGCAAGGCGGGCATGCTCGCGGGCAAGGGCCTCGGCCCGGCTGCCCTCGCGCAACTCAATGGCCTCCACGATGGCCCGGTGTTGCGATTGTGCCAGAACCAGAGAGCCATGAAACTCCGGCAGATCCCGCTGCACCATGAGGAGCGCGTTCGGGCTGGCGAAAGGCAGGGCGGTCAGCCGATCAAGCTCCCGTGCGATTACGGAACTGCCGCAGCTTTCCTTCACCAGCTCATGGAAGACTGCATTGCAGGCGGTATAGGCTTCGTGATCGAGGTCTTCACCCGGGACCTGAAGCAGCGCATCGATCTCCGACAGCAGCGTCCTGAAGGACATGGACTGGGCCGGGGAAATGCCCCGCTCGGCAGCGAGGCGCGCGGCGGTGCCTTCAAGCACACCGCGCAGTTCGATGGCATCGAGAATATCGTCTGTCGCGAATTTGCGGACGGCGAAGCCGCCGGACGGAATGGCATCCACCGCGCCTTCCTGCTCAAGCCGGGCGAGTGCCGCGCGTACCGGGGTGCGGGAGAGTTGCAGCCGCTCTGCAATGGCCGGCTCGCTCAACCGGGCGCCGGGCTCGAAGACGCCCGAGAACAGAAGCTCTCTGATGCCGGAGAGTGCACGCTCCGACTGACTCTGCCCCCGTTCCTGACTCTCGCTTTCCATCATCGCCGGTTCCTGATTCGATCTGATGAAGGAGGATAGTATGTGCTGCAGGAAAAGATGTATACACAATGGAGGTAGAAAATCACGAAACATAACAAAAACAGGCATGTTTATGATCGGTTTTGTTTAAGGTGTATACATCACGGCTTCGTTAGTGGCGTTTGCGATGTTTGAAAGCTGGCGCGCTCGCACGTCTTCCTCTTGCTGAGGTGCGGCCTCGGTGCCGTGCGATCAATCCGGCTGAAGGCGCGCAAAAAATAAGGAAATTGAGCTGTTTGCTTGATGGACACACCCTCCAAAGGATGTGCCTACTTTGACGCTCCGCAAGCATTCATAAATAGTCCTCGGCGATGAAAAACTATTCAACTATCATGTGTTAGATCGCATCGTTAGGTCGCCGTGTGAGCGCTGGAATGAGTCTCTCGACAAAAAATTTGCGACTGCGTCCGGTCATCCTGACGTTGTTCATCATACTGACGCTGCCGGTGTTTCTGACCATTGTGGCAGTGAACTACGTTTCGAATCAGGAAGCGGCGCATGTCCATGCGGAGGAGCTGCTTTACCGGTTCAATAACGAGGCAATCGACAATATCGAGCAATTGTTCGAGCCCATTAAGTCGCTGATCCGCAGTGCGGCAGCGCTCGGCGGGGAGCAGCCGGAGTTTTACGAGGCTAACGGCTCGATCACCTATCTCCACAGCATCCTCGAGCACAGCGATGTCATCATCAGTGCCTATGTCGGGCTGGAAGACGGCTCGTTCCGGCAAGCCCGGCAGATCGATCCCGAAGTCGAGGTGCAAGGCAGGCTGCCGCCGACAGGGACGCGCTACGCCGACCGCTGGATCGCGCGCGCGTCCGGTGAGGTGCCAGTCGACCATTATGTTTTCCTCGATGCCGGCCGGAGTGAAATCGGCCGTTCAGAAAAAGGCACCTCCTACGACCCGCGAGCCCGGCTCTGGTATGAAACCGCTCTGGCATCTGGCGGGATGTCCGTCAGCGATGTCGATGTTTTCGCCGTGCTGGATCTGGTCGGCTTCACCGTCGGCGCGCCCTTCTACGGGCCGGACGGCAACGTGCGCGGCGTTGCGGCTGCGGACATCACCCTGGACGGAATGTCGGATTATCTGGCCGAGAGCAATATCAGCTCGGGCACTGTCTCCTTCATCCTCGACCATCAGGGCGGCGTGATCGCCAATTCGCGGCAGGAAAAGACTTATGGCAGCCGGAATGGCCGTCCCGAGCTGATGCATGTGACGTCGCTTGGCGACGATCTGCCGGCAGTTGCCTTCAGTCTGCGCCCGCGTGACCGCGAGGGGATGTATACGATTGAGCATCAGGGCCGGGAATATGTTGCAAGCCTGACGACATTTCCGGCGTCTTTCGGCAAGGCGTGGCAACTGTTCGTCGTTACGCCGCTCTCTGATTTCACCAGCACGCTGGAGAAGCGGAACAGGCAGCTTTTCATATTCGGCCTGATCGCCATCCTGGTGCAGATCATCATCATCTACTTCCTGTCCGGGGTGATCTCGGCGCCGCTTGAGAGGCTGGCCGTCAAGGTGATGAAGATCAAGGACCTCGAGGTCGAGAGCCCGCTGTCGCTGCAGACCCCGATCCGGGAGGTTGCATTGCTCGGGCGCGCCATAGACACGCTCGATACAACGGTTAAATCCTTCGCATCCTTCGTGCCTGTCGATCTGGTGCGTCAGCTTCTCGACACGGACCAGAAGCTGGCGCTCGGCGGTTACAACAAGTTCCTCACGGTGTTCTTCTCCGATATCGAGGGGTTCTCGACCCTTTCGGAATCCACGCCATCGAAACAACTCCTGCAGCGGGTCTCGACCTATCTCGAGGCCGTGACCCGGGCGACCAAGCTGGAAAGCGGCACCATCGACAAGTTCATCGGCGATGGGGTGATGGCGTTCTGGGGCGCCCCAAACAGGCTGGACGACCATGCCATGCATGCCTGTTTCGCTGCCCTCAGGATCCAGCATGAAATGGCGCGCCTGAATGCAGACTGGACAGCGCAGGGCATGCTGCCGCTGAACATCCGTATCGGCATTCACAGCGATGCGGTTCTGGTCGGCAATATCGGGTCCTCGGACCGGATGAACTATACGGTCATGGGGGACGGCGTGAACATCGCTGCCCGCCTTGAAGGCATCAACAAGGATTACGGAACGCGGATCTGTATCAGCCATACAGTGTTCAAGGAGGCCGGTGACCGGTTGTGTGTCCGGCCAATCGACGAGGTTGCGGTCAAGGGGCGGCGGGGCAAGGTGCCGATCTATGAGCTGGTCGGTGCCTACGATCTTGAACCCGCCTTCGAGCCGGATGAGCGTCTTGTCCGGCTATGCAGCATGACACGCGATGCCTACGAGGCACTGGTCGCCGAAGATCTGGATCTCGCACTGGAACGCTACAACGCGATTCTGGCCGAGTATCCGGATGATACGGTGGCTGCGGAAATGGCGCGCCGGCTCACAGCTACAAGTGTGAAAGACACAATACCCACAGAAATTTCAGATTGAGCGATGTCTGTTTTACGAGAGATTCCCGTAGCGCCGTCCGCGCTTCGACCAAGCGAATATACAGCAGCCCTGATACATGCCCTGCATCTCGACATGGAGAGCATTCGGAACGCGCACGCGTTGGAGATGGGCTCGGGAAGCGGTGTCGTTCTGGCTGCTCTGGCGCATCTTGGGGCGGCCTCGCTTTGCGGCATCGATGTTGAGCATGACGCGGTCGCTGCGGGGACCCTGTTGCTTCAGGACCTCGGGCACGGACCACGCAGTCAGATCCATCGTGGTGACATGTGGCAGCCGGTCGCTGGCCGGCGCTTCGATCTGATCGCCGCCAACCTGCCGCATTTCGCCATGGAAGATCACGAGATCCCGGGGCGCCATACGACCTGGAGCGCGGGCGGGCCGGACGGCCGCAGGCTGCTCGATCCGTTCCTGTCCGGTTTGCGGGATCATCTGGCCGAAGGCGGCCGCGCGGTTTTGACCCATAATGGCTTTGTCGGCCTTGACGCATCGCGGGACGTTCTCGTCTCACACGGATTGACGCTTCGTGTCGTGAAGTCCGTGATGGTATCGATCGATCAGGATAAACTCGCCCTGATGACCCCGTCCGTGCTGCGGGAAGAGGAAGGGAAATCGATCCATCGCTATGGGCCTTACGCATTCGCTGAAATGCATGTTGTCGAAATTGCCGCCGAAGATCGGGGTTCGCATGCCAGGTAAATGGCGTTTTCTGCTGCTCGTTGCTGGGCTGCTGGTCACGGGCGTTGCCCCGGCGCTGGCGGAGACGCCGGACGCGGCGCTTGAACGCCTGCTGGATGAGGCCCGTGTTGAGGCTGAAACGCCGGGGACATGCGAGAAACCCGGCATCGATCGTCTGGTGCGCATTTTCTGTGAAGGCAAGATCAGGGCGGGTATCCGCGAAAAATATCCGCTTTTCGGCACGCGCGTAGGCGATGTGCGTTTCGGCTACGACGTGGACGTTGCCCGTGCCGTTGCTTCAAGGCTCGGGGTCGAGCCCGAGTTCACCAGAGTTAAGGCGGCGACCCGTATCGTCCTGCTCGATGAAGACAAGATCGACGTGGTTCTGGCGACAATGGGGCACAACACCCAGCGCGACAGCCAGGCCCGCTTTATCCGCCCGCACTATTACCAGTCCGAGACAGTTCTGATCGGGCCGAAAGAGCTGCCGGTTGCGGGCTGGGAGGATATTGCCGGGCGCAGTATTTGCGTGACGATAGGCAACGGCTCCAATGCCCAGATGATCTCCCATCAGGCCCGCCTCATGCTGTTCGAGGAGGCAACGGTGCTCCCCGTTCGCCTCGCGGACGAGACCTGCATGCTGGCGGCGCAGGACAACAGTTTCTTTGCTTCCTACTTCACCGATGAAGGTTTCGCCCGCCGGTTCGAGCCGAAATTCGGTTTCTCACAAGTGCCGTGGGGCATGGGCGTGGCCCGCACCGGCAGTGACCGGTTGGCAAAGGTGCTCGACCTGATGGGGCAGGTGTTTCACCGTACGGGTGTTTTCCTGGAGATCGGCAGAAAGAACGCTATCGCAACCGGGTTCCTGGAAGCTCAGAAAGAGGTTTGGGCCCGGCCGGAATGCAATACATCCGAAGGCAACACAGACCCGGCTTGCGTTCTGCCACCTCTCGATGCAGCTCTGGAGCCGACACCGTTCGTTGGAAATGTTGTCGCGGCGGAACAATGGATTGCGGAGCGGACGGGGCTGTCGGTGTCCCTGCCGATGTTCAAGACCATGCCCGCCTGGACACTGTTCCAGAGCGGTATCATCAATTCGCTTTATCTGGTCGTTGGTGCGCTGGGCGCGACGCTCTTCTTCGCCCTTCTCCTGGGAGCGCTGCAAAGCTCGGAAAATTCTATTGTCCAATGGGTCTTCAAGGCTCTCACCGTGATCCTGCAATCCTCGCCCGTGGTGCTGACTGTGGTCATCGCGGCAGCGGTGGCGCAGGAATTCTTCAGCTATTCGTCCGTGGTCGCGATTGGCGCTGCCATCGTGGCTCTGGGCCTGATGAATGGCAGTAACGCAGGGCAGGCCATTGGCGAGGCGATGCACACACTGCATGCGGAGAACGCGGGTAAGGATGTCGCCGAGACCAAGCTGTTCGGCCGTGCCGTAAGCCGCTCGGCGACCCAGATCGTCTCGTTCCTGATCAACGCGGCCAAGGGCACACCCGTCGCCGCCTTCATCGGCGCGCCGGAGTTGCTGAGTGCCCTGACGGATATCACCTCCTTCGCGAGCGGCAGGGCGACGACTTATACGATCCTGCTGATCTTCTACGTCCTCGTCGTCATGATCGTGGTCTGGCTTTGCGGCCGGTTGCGGGTGGCTCTGGAAAGGAGGCACGCGTAATGACCCAGTTTCCGGATCTCTACGAGTTTCTGCCGCAGTTGCTTGCCGGCATGGTGGTGAATTTCGAGATCGCCTTCATCGCGCTGGTCATTGGTCTCGCCCTCGGTGGATTACTGAGCTTACTCAGCCTCTCGGGCGGCCTTCTCAAGGCGATTGTAGCGACTCTGGTCGGGGTGATGCGGGCGGCGCCGACCTTTGTCGTCATGTTCTTCCTGCTGAACGCCATCCCGAGTGGGACGGCGATCACCATCGGTGAGCTGAGCATCGGTCTGGCGCCGTCGCCGCTGATGGCGGTGGCTCTTTCTCTCGTGCCTTATTCCGCATCGTACGTGGTGGACAACGGGATCGAGGCGGTGATGCAGTTGCGCCGGGGCTCGATGCTGGGGGCACTGTTGTTCCTGCCGAACATCACACGGGCCTTCTTCGTGCTGGTGATGTCTTCCAGTACGGGAGCTGCCATTGGCGTGAACGAAGGGATTGCAGTCATCCTGAGGGCGGCAGCGCCGATGACCTCGCTTGGGGACAAGATGGTCCTGTTCGCCATCGGTATTCTCTGCTTCGGGCTCACCCTGCAGGCGGGCTTCTTCCTGATGCGGGTGCTGCAACGCCGGCTTGGCCGCAGTGCACTGCCGGCCGGTTAATCAGACGGAGCTGCTTGCTTCCCGGCGGCATGCATGAGGCAGTGGTCCCAGTGCGGCTCGCCGCCGAAATGCTCGACCAGGACATCGATCAGCATGCGGACCTTGCCGGGGACATTCGCGCCCGGCGGCCGGATCACGTAAATCCCGAATTCCGGCGTCGGAAAGTCCGGCAGTACCGGCTCGACGGCGCCGCGCTCGATTGCGTCGGCCAGCATGAAGGTGGGGGCCGAAGTAATGCCCAGCCCTTCGATGGCCCAGGCGAGTAGCGCATCTCCATTGTCCGACCGCAACCTGCCTGACGGACGAACAGAAACCCATCTGCCGCCGTTTCGGAGTGTGAGATCCGGCTCGGCGCGGCCGGTATAGATCAGGCATTCGTGACTTGTCAGGTCGGCTGGCTTCTGCGGCCGGCCACGACGGTCGAGATAGTCCGGGCTGGCCACCAGAACGGAGCGTGCCGGACCGATCCGGCGGGCGATCAGGCTTGAGTCCTGCAATTTACCTATGCGTATGGCGGCATCGAACCGCTCGGCGATTAGATCAACCCTGCGGTCGCTGAAAGAAGCGTCGATCTCGAGTCGGGGATGGCGTTTTGCGAGCTCGGCGAGGACCGGCGCGACATGTCTGATGCCAAAGGATGTTGGTGCCGACAGACGCAGGCAGCCGACCACTTCACCGCCGTGCTGGGCGACGGCTTCCCGCGCATCGTCATATTCCGCGAGAATGCGCTCGCAGCGCGTGGTGAATTCGAGTCCGGCCTCGGTCGGGCTGATCCCGCGCGTGGTGCGGCTGAGCAGCACGGTACCGAGATCCGCCTCGATGCGGGCGATGCGGCGGCTGACGATGGATTTGGATATTCCGAGATAGGTCGCTGCCCGGTTGAACCCCCCGTTTTTCACCACTTCGAGGAAGCAGCGCATGTCCTCGATTTCGATCATTTGAGTGTTCCTCCAGAAGCAACAGTTCGATCCTCTGGGCGCGTATTCCGGACCGCATGACGGATCACTACCTTACTGGAAACACCCTGACCAGCAGACATTGGATCCAGATCATGTCGACCATTCTCGTTCTCACCAGCAGCGCCCTCGGCGATGCCTCCACTTCCGGACTGCTTATTGATGAAGCGGTTGCAAAACTTCAGGCCCAAGATCCGGGCGCGACCGTCATCCGCCGAGATGTTGGCGGGTCTCCGCTACCGCATCTTACCGAAAACACCGTCGGGATCATTCGCGGCGCCGAGGCGACAAATGACGAGCAGGCGGCCGCGAAAAAGCTGGCCGCCGAACTTGTCGGTGAGTTGATTGCTGCCGATACCGTGCTGATCGGCGCGCCGATGTATAATTTCGGCATCACCTCGACCCTGAAGACATGGTTCGACCATGTGCTGCAGGCGGGTGTGACGTTCCGCTATACCGAGAACGGCCCGGAGGGCCTGTTGAGCGGCAAGCGGGCGATCGTCGTCGAGACCCGTGGTGGCCTCTACAGCGAGGGGCCGGCCCAGGTAATGGATGCGCAGGAGCCGCATCTGCGCGGCATGCTCGGTTTCATCGGGATTTCCGACGTGACCTTCGTCCGTGCCGAGAAGCTCGCCTTCGGTGACGAGGC
>NZ_JACZFS010000002.1 GCF_014904795.1 Nisaea nitritireducens | reverse complement strand
TCGCATCCTCCCCTTATGATTGACTGGCAGCTTACCCCCATGACGGCAGGGCTCCCACGGTCTGCACTTGCCGGAAACGAAGAAGGCCCCGGTGCATGCGCGCCGGGGCCTTCTTCTTTGGATATCCGGGTGGAGCCCGGTCAGGCTTCCGCTTTTAGCAACTCCGCCGCCTTGTTCCGCCGCATTGCAACGACCTGTTGCAGCAGAACCGGTACGGCGAACACGGCAGCGTAGATGTCACTGCTCTCCCCCGGGGCCACCAGCAGGATACCCGCCAGGGCCATAGCCGCACGGGCGATCCCCGGCATCGGGGCAAGGAAGTAAGCCGCGACGGAGGTTGCAAGCATGAAGACACCAACCGCGCAGGTGATCGAGGTCACCAGGAACGCTTCCAGGGTGAAATGCGTGTCGATCACGATCAGCATGGCCGGGGAGTAGACGAACACCATCGGCACCAGCAGTTTGGCGATACCGAGCGTGAAGGCCGAGACACCTGTCCGGAACGGGTTGGCGCCCGCGATCCCTGCCGCCGCATAGGCCGAAGCACAGACCGGCGGTGTGATCTCGGAAATGACCCCGTAATAGAGCACGAACAGATGTGATGCGAGCGGCGGCACACCCAGATTGCCGAGCGCCGGCTGAGCAACCGTGGCAAGCATGATGTAGAGCGCCGTGGTCGGCAGCCCCGCGCCCATCAGGATACAGGTGACGGCAATCAAAATCAGCGAGATCAACAGGGTTACGCCGTCTTCGGTGAAGGTGGCAAGCGGGAACCAGTCGATCAAGGGCAGGATTCCCTCAGCGATCTCGCGGGCACTGTTCGCGACCATGAAGCCGAGCCGGAAACCGAGACCGGTGGAGTTGACGACCCCGACGATTATCCCGATAGCGGCGCAGACGGCGCCCACCGCGAGCGCATATTTAACGCCCAGGACCGCCGCATCGAAAATGTCCCGGAAGCCGATCCTGTGCATCGGATTGAGCAGGCCTACTGCCAGGGCTGTGGTAATTCCCCAGAAGGCCGCCATATTCGGCGAATAGCCGCTGAACAGCACATAGATCAATACCGCGAGGGGCAGAACTGTCGGCCAGCCCCGGCGCAGGACTCTGAAGAGGTTCGGAATTTCCTCGGCCGGCATGCCCTTGAGACCAAGACGCTTGGCCTGGAAATGCACGATCGAGAGCACGCCGATATAATGCATCATCGCCGGCACGATCGCCGCTACGACCACGGTCGTGTAAGGCACTTCGAGAAACTCGGCCATGACGAAGGCCGCGGCCCCCATGATCGGCGGTGTAATCTGGCCGCCGGCACTGGACGCAGCCTCGACACCGCCCGCCAGATGCCCCGGATATCCCATCCGCTTCATGTTCGGAATGGTTAGCGAGCCGGTCGAGACCGTGTTCGCGATCGAGGAGCCTGAGATGGTGCCGAAGAAAGCGGAGGACACCACGCTGACCTTGGCTAACCCGCCTGTATAGCGGCCCGCCATCACGGCAGCGATGTCGACGAAAAACTGTCCGAGCCCCATGCGCTGGGCAAGCACGCCGAACAGTACGAAATGGAAAACGACGGTCGACACGATCCATAAGGTCACGCCAAAGATGCCTTCGGCCGGGAAGTACATGTTGTTGATGTACTGGGCCCAGGAAATGCCGGGATGCATTAGGATCTGCAACGGCATGTAGGGGCCGAAGATAGCGTAGGCGGTGAAGATGCCAATGATGATCGGAACGACCATGCCCAAAGTCCTGCGCACGGCCTCAAGCAGAACGATGATCAGCGCCGTGCCGAAGACAATGTCGATGTCCGCCGGATCCCCCTGGCGCATGACCTGTTCGACGAGATGCAACTTCATGCCGAATACTTCGATGTCCACGCCATACCAGGTCACCCCGATATAGAGCGAGCAAGCGATGCCCACGGCGATAAAGAGCCAGTCCCACAGAGGCACTGTGCCCGGCCGCCACCAGGCAGGCGCCTGGATTGTCATAAGGCGGTTGGATTTGATGATCGGATAGCAGATGAAAACCAGCAGGATGACCCCGGACATGTGGAAACCCATGTGCCAGTAGTCGATCGGTGTCCCGAACCCTGCGGTGAAATAGTGATATCCCGCGAAGAAAATCGAAAATAGGTAAATGAACCACTCCATGAGTGGCGTTTGCGTCCGTGTCTGCAGACCGGAATCGTATTTGCGCTCAAGCTCTTCGGCGGTTTTGACGTCGAATTCGGCCATGCTCTGTCCGGACTTTCAGTGATTCTGATAAATGGAAAAAAGAAAAACGGAGACAGGGCGATCCGCGCCTGTCTCCGCTAACGGTCCTTATTTGATAAGGCCGACTTCCTTGTAGAACTTCTCCGCGCCCGGATGGACCGGGATCAGGACGCCCTTGAGGGCGGTTTCAAGCACGATCTGCTTGCCCTTGGCATGGCCCTTGTCGAGTAGCTTGCGGGTGTTCTTGTTCCACAGAGCCTTGGTGATCTCGTACACCAGCTCTTCGGGCTGATTGGCGCCGGTGATCAGCTGGCCGCTGACGGCAACGGTCGGCACATCGTAGGTGATGTTCTGGTAGGTACCGGCCGGGATCAGGGACTCGACATAATAAGGGATGATCGAGTTGATCTCTTTGCGCTCTTCCTCGGAGAAGGTGTAGAGCTCGAAGCCCTTGGTCGAGCCAAGCTGGATCAGCGCCGCGAACGGGGTGCCGCCTGCATAGAAGAAGGCATCGATCTGACCGTCGGCCAGACGCTGGGTGCTCTGGCCCAGGTTCAGTTCAAGCTCGTCAGCCTTGATATCGTAGTGCTTGAGGATCATCCGCACGGAAACCTGGGTTCCCGAACCGGCAGCCGCGACACCGACCTTCTTGCCAGCCAGATCTTTCAGGCTGCCCAGCTTTGTGCCTTTCGGCAGCACAAGGTGCATGTCTTCCGGATAGAGATTGGCGATCATCCGGATCTTGTCTTTTTTGGCGCCGACAAACTTGCCTTCGCCGTTAAAGCCCTGGGTCACGCTCTGGGCGCCGGCAAGACCGGCATCAAGCTGGCCTGCATCGATGGCGTTCACATTGGCAACGGACGCATTGGTCGAAACCGCAATGGCGACCAGGCCCGGGACGCCGCAGCTTCCGCCCTTGTCGCAGGGCCGCGAGCCTGGCGGGTTGGAAATCGCGTTCGCGATCAGGCCACCGATCGGATAGTAGGTGCCACCGGCGCCACCGGTGCCGATCCGCCAGAACTTCATGTCTTGGGCGTAGGACGGAGCGATAATGCCCGCAATCCCTACGATGGCGATAAAGGCGGCGACAAACGCCCTAATTCGAAACTTCATTATTTATTCTCCACTTCGCGCAAGACAGAGCACCCCCCTGGTGCAAAACGTCGCGAAGCGTGCCCGCTGATATATTGCGGCGCAATAAATTCTTAATGAATTGGAGTGATTTCACCCGATTTTCGCGATAATCAATCCAGAGTAACCCGCGAGGGAAAGCGAAAACATAGCCACCGGAGACATTCCCCCACCGGACTGGATCATAAATTGAAAAAGCCCCGCAGCATGATCTGCGGCGGGGCCCGTATCAGGTGTCAGAGAGACGTACGATCAAGCGAGATCGAAGCGGCCCGCATTCATGACCTTGGTCCAGGCGGCGACGAAGTCCTTCACGAACTTCTCCTTGTTGTCGTCCTGGGCATAGACCTCGGCATAGGAACGAAGGATCGAGTTGGAGCCGAAGACGAGATCCATACGGGTCGCCGTCCACTTCACCGCGCCGGTCTTCCGGTCCTGTATCTCGTATGTGCTCTTGCTGGCCGGGACCCACTTGTTGGCCATGTCGCAGAGGTTGACGAAGAAGTCGGTCGTCAGGGCGCCTTCCTTGGCGCTGAACACACCGTGCTTGGTGCCGCCATGGTTGGTGCCGATCATCCGCATTCCGCCGACGAGGCAGGTCATTTCCGGCGCGGTCAGGCCCATGAGCTGCGTGCGGTCGAGCATCAGCTCTTCCGGGCTCACCACATAGTCCTGCTTCTGCCAGTTGCGCATACCGTCCGCGAGCGGCTCCATGGAGTCGAAGGAGTCGGCATCCGTCATCTCGGCAGACGCGTCTCCACGGCCCGGCGCAAACGGTACCGGAACGTTGAAGCCGGCGGCCTTGATCGCTTGCTCGACACCGACATTGCCGGCCAGGACAATCACGTCGGCGAGGCTAGCGCCCGCTTCCTTCGCGATTGGCTCAAGCACGGAGAGCACCTTCTCGAGGCGCTTCGGCTCATTGCCTTCCCAATCCTTCTGCGGTGCCAGGCGGATACGGGCACCGTCGGTGCCGCCCCGCATGTCGGAACCGCGATAGGTCCGGGCGCTGTCCCAAGCGGTGGAGACCATCTCTCCCATGGAGAGGCCGCTGGCAGCAATCTTCGCCTTGACCGCATCCACGTCGTAGCTCTTCGATCCTTCCGGAACCGGATCCATCCAGATCAGCTCTTCGGACGGCACGTCCGGGCCGAAATAGCGGACCTTCGGGCCCATGTCGCGGTGGGTCAGCTTGAACCAGGCACGGGCGAAGCAATCGGAGAAGTAGTCGAAGTCATTGAAGAACTTCTCGGAAATCTTCCGATATTCCGGGTCCATCTTCATCGCCATGTCGGCGTCGGTCATCATCGGCATCTTGCGCACCGACGGGTCGGACGCGTCGACCGGCATGTCCTCTTCCTTGATGTCGATCGGCTCCCACTGGTTGGCGCCGGCCGGGCTCTTCGTCAGCTTCCACTCGTAGTTCAGCAACAGGTGCAGGTAGCCGTTGTCCCACTTGGTCGGGTTGGCGGTCCAGGCGCCCTCGATACCGCTGGTGATGGCCATGTTGGCCTTTGCGGTACCGGCCGGGTTGGTCCAGCCGAAGCCCTGCTCCTCAAGATCGGCTGCTTCCGGTTCCGCGCCGAGGGCCCCGGCATCACCGGCGCCGTGCGCCTTGCCGACGGTGTGGCCGCCAACGGTGAGAGCGACGGTTTCCTCGTCATTCATCGCCATACGGGCGAAGGTCTCACGGACCTGGCCGGCGGTCTTCAGCGGATCAGGCTTGCCGTTGACGCCTTCCGGGTTCACGTAGATCAAGCCCATCTGCACGGCCGCCAGCGGGTTTTCCATGGTCGCCGGATTTTCGACGCTGCCGTAGCGGGTGTCGCTCGGGGCCAGCCATTCCTTCTCGGCGCCCCAGTACACGTCCTTTTCCGGATGCCAGATATCCTCGCGACCGAAACCGAAGCCGAAGGTCTTCAGACCCATGGATTCGTAGGCGATGGTCCCGGCGAGAATGTAGAGATCGCCCCAGCTGACCTTGTTGCCGTACTTCTTCTTGATCGGCCACAACAGGCGGCGTGCCTTGTCCAGGCTCGCATTGTCCGGCCAGGAGTTCAGCGGCGCGAAACGGATGTTGCCGGTACCGGCACCGCCGCGGCCGTCGGCCAGGCGATAGGAGCCGGCAGAGTGCCATGCGAGACGGATCATAAGGCCGCCATAGTGACCCCAATCGGCCGGCCACCAGTCCTGGCTCTCCGTCATCAGCGCGTGCATGTCTTTCTTCAGCGCCGCGATATCGAGCTTCTTCAGCTCTTCACGATAATCGAAGTCCTTGCCGAGCGGGTTGGACTTGGTGTCGTGCTGATGGAGGATGTCCAGGTTCAGCGCCTTCGGCCACCACTCGGTCGGAGACATCTTCGCCTCGGTGTTACCACCATGCATCACCGGGCATTTGTTCATCTCATTCATCGTAGACCCTCCCATCTGGTCCGAGGCATTGCTCAAGGGGGAAACCGTGAGCGCGAATTATAATCATTCTAAAATGACTCAATTCCAGCCAAGCGCAAGAGGGATGATTCAGATTTCTGGAATTATTCTAATCGAAGAGGCCCTGCCCCGTTTTCGAAGATGGAAACCGCACCCGCACGCGTCCCCAGAAAGCCGCATCCTGGAGAAGCTGCAGAATCATGTCAGATGGTTGAAAGACCGAGAGGTCAGACGTTATCCGGCCGTCGACTATCAATGCAATTTGCAGAAATACGCTGGCCGGCAGGTCACAATTGAACTGCCGGCCAGTGATATCCGTTACTGTCGCGGGTCCCGGCCATAAAGGTCGAAGCAGCGCTACTCAGTGTCAGGCGCTGAACAGAATCAGACGCATGTAGCGTTCTGTCTCTCTGAGCCGGCCTTTCCTAGAATGTCGCCCGGACCTTGAGCAGGAAACTACGGCCCTGTTCGAGCAGAGGCTGCACATTTGTGAAGTCCTGGCCGTAGGTCGCCCGGTCGGAATAGGTTTCGTCGAACAGATTGTTCGCCTCAAGCCTGACCAGGAGATACTGCGCGAAGTCCGGCTGGTACTCGCCGAAAAGGCTCACGACCTCATAGGCTCCGAGTGCCTGACCGCCCGCATCTTCCGTATCCGAATTCTCCAGTGCCATATCGACTGCACCGCCGACGCGGACACCGGCAGCTTCAAACAGGTGCGCGGCCTCAAGCGAGATGATCTGCCCCAATGGCGCGCCCAGATACTGGGTCGCGTCGGAACTCGCCGGATTGCCGTCGACCTCGATCTCGCTGTCCGTATAGCTCACACGGACAAACCCCGGCCCCCAGCTATAGCCGGCTGACAGGTTATATCCCTTGGTTTCGAAATCTGTCGTCAGACTCGGTCCGCCGCGATAGGTCGGATCACGGGCATCAGAGAAGTCACTGTGGAAAACTCCGGCCCCGAATGTGAAGCCTTCATGGGTAATGTCGAACCCGGCCGTGACGTTCTCGGCACGCACGGGATCGATGCCTCCATCATAATTCCAGCCCGGGTTCATGATGAAGTTCTCGGCGAGCGAGATTCCGCCCCAGACCGACGAGTATCCCCCGCGCACTGTCAGAAAGTCGGTCGCGTCATAAGCCGCTGAGACATTGCCGCTGAGGCCGCCATTATCGAGTTCGGTGCCGTCCAGGCCCTCGAACCATTGCTTGTCGGCCCGGGCACCAAAGGAAACCCGCAGCGCCTCCATCGGTGTCAGCCGAGCCTGGGCATAGGCACCCAAATTGCGCGCCTGCTCGTCCATCTGGTCGGAGGGGTCTTCATACTTCGCCTTGTCGTCATAGAAATCGACGCCGACCGTGACCGTGTTACCCGCTCCGAAATTCAGATCGTTCTCAAACGAGCCTGAGAGACTGCCGGTTTCACCTTCACTGCCCTAAGGAACGGGGACGCCGAGGGTCGTCACGCCATATCCGAGCACAAAGGTCGGGTCCCAGAAGCCGTCCGCATCAGGTGTGCTGTAGCTCAGCCGATAGTTTTGGCGCTCCAGGTCATAGATCCGCTCGGCCGGCTCGTTCCGGTTCGTCAGCCTGCCGATATTGGCCCGATAAGGCCGATTTGCATCGTCATGGACCCTCTCACCGGAAATCTCGATCCGGTGCCCCGACTGGGATTCATAGGCGCCCTTGGCAAGGAGCGTGCGCAGTGACGTGCCGGAGCCCGGCACTTCATCGCCGTCCCCGCCATCATAATTATCGCCCTCGCCCCACTTGAAGTATCCCAGAGCCTCGAAACCGCCGGAGCGACCGTAGACCGAGTTGTCATTGATAAAGGTCTCGCCATTCGTATCGTAGCTGACCGATGCGAAACCTCCGACATCCTGACCGGGTGCGAGCATATCCGCCGCATCAACCGTCTCATAGATGATAGCCCCGCCAAGTGCGCCTGGACCCGCATCCGCTGCGGCGACACCAGGTTCGATGCGGACGGCCTTGAGCAGGCTCGGATCGATCAGGTTGGTGCCGTTGTGGTGGAAGACCTTGTTGTTCTGCCGGGCGCCGTCGATCGACACCGCCAGATTGGTTTCCTCGATACCGTTCACATAGACCTTCTGGCTCAGCGGGATAGCCCCGCCGACGGAAACGGAAGATTCGCCGGCGAACACATCCCGGATATTGGCCGGGTTGCGGCGTTCCAGATCCTGCCGTGTGACATAGAGCGAGTTCTCGCGGTCGGCGGCGCCTGCATGGCGGTCCGAGCCGGAGCGGCCTACAACCACGACCGGATCAAGCGCGACCCCGGTATCTCCACTCTGCACCCCCAGAATGACGATACCGCCACCCTGCATCTGAAACCGGAGACCCGTCCCGTCGAGCAGACGCGTCATTGCCTCGGCGACCGGCAGCGCGCCGGAGACACCTTGCGTGCTCACCCCGTGCACGAGATCGCTGTTGGAGGAAACCTGCATACCGCTCTGCCGACCGAATGCTGTCAGGGCGCTGGCAAGATCCTGCGAAGAAATGTTGAACTGGTGTACCGCCATGCCGGCCTGCGTACTGCCCTGCTGGCTGGTCTGGGCCTGGGCAATACCCTGCCCGCCGATCGACAGGCCGAACGTTAGTCCCAACGCCGCCAGCAACACTGCCTTTTGATGAATATTCGAACTTTCGGCCGTCATTCTTCCCCCGGTATTTCCGGCGCGCCAAACCCGGCAGCGCCTGCAATTGCGACTAAGTCGCATCTAAGCATCACATGTATGACTGGGGAGTGGGCGGTATGTTCAAAAATAATTTCGGGCGTCGGGAAAACGGCCTCTCGGCTTCAGCTTTCCGATATTACGACGATCCAAGGAGACAGCCGCGTCAGAACCGCATCCTGTGAAGCCGCGATGAGCTCCAGCGCGGCAACCGGATCCGACAGGCTATAGATCCCGGTGAGGTGCCGGGCCGGAAGAGTGGCGCCGCGCAACAGGACCAGACCGCCATAGTAACGCCGCAGGTCATCGACCACATCGGCCACGGAACGATCCTGTGCAACCAGATAGCCATCAATCCATGGAGCCACCTGATCAGGCGTCAGCCGGGACCGAGCCATTGAGCCATCGGCCGATACCGTCGCCCGGTCACCGGCGTGCAAATCCGCCAACGACGGATCGGAGAAAGCTTTCGGCGCGACCCTGACATGCCCTTCACGCACCGTGACAACATCCTTTCCGCGCACCTCGGCAAGCTCGAATGCGGTCCCCACGACCCGGGCTTCAGCGATCTCCATCCCGGCCAGAAACGGATGCCTGGTGTCCGGCGCAACTTCCAGGAACGCGATCCCGCGCAACAGCTCCAACCGGCGTTCAGCGCCAGACAGATCGACCGTGATCGCGCTTTCCGGCGCAAGTCGGACGATGCTGCCATCGGCAAGCTCGATCTTTCGAAGTTCCGCCGTTCCGGTCGTGAAATCCGCGCGCAGGCCGAGCAAGAGATCCGGGGCCATCAGCAGCGCCACGACACATGCCGCCAATGCCGTAACCGCGACCACGGCCCGGCGACCCAGACGGAAGCCCTGACGGGAGCGGCTCGCAACGCTCGACGTCATCCTGACGACATCCGCGCCAGAGACACCGGCCTGGCCATCGTCTTCCGTTCCAGAGTGCGGCGAAACGAAACGCGGCGAGACCATTCCCATTTCGCGATAGGTACTGACAGCGTCCGCCCATTCGGAGGGGTGCCGCTCGTCCATTGCCAGCCAATCGGAAAATTCCGCCTCTAGCGCCTGATCGCCTGGCCCGTCGAGCAAGGCAACAAGCCATTCGCTTGCCCCCCATTCTCGCTGTCTATTTTCCATTATCAGGCTCTCTCATGCGCGCATTGCCGCTCTCCGCGCCTAGAACTCTGCTTTGGCCATTTCGCATAGACGCGGGTCTCATATTTCTAGACGCCATGCTGGCCCACATGTTCAAAACTCATTATTTCGGCCAGCCCGCTGACGGCAATGGTCAATCGCCTGGGCAATCAGTAAATGCGCGAGACCAACGGAGATACCCAGTTCAAGAGCGACCTCCCGGAAGGAATATCCCTCCAGACGATGCAACTCGAAAGCCAGGCGTGTCCGGTCCGGCAATTCGGCTATAGCGTTTGAGACGTGCAGCAACTCCTGCCGGGCACTGGCTTCAGCTTCCGGAGAGAGCGAACTGTCGCGCACGCCCTCAAGCAATCCGAGAGCATGCGAAAGCAGATGCTTCTTCTCCAGATCGCGGACCTTGGCTCGCTTGAAGTCCAGACAAAGGTTTCTGACAATCCGGTAGAAATATGCGAGTGGCTCGTCAATCGCGTGTTCCGCATTCCGTGACGAATAGCGCAGGTAAGCCTCCTGCACGACGTCCTCCGCCTGCGTTCGGTCCCCCAATATGCGGCCGGCATAGGTAACAAGGTCACCGCGATGCGCTGCATAAAGCCGTTCAAGATTATTCTGGGCCGCCAACAGACACCATCCGGATGGGAAATCGCTTCATCCGCAAACTGCCTCGTTCCGGATCGCCCGGTTTTTGCGAATGATTCCTAATAGCACTTCGTGCCAGGAATTCGCAAGACGTGTGCTGCCTATATACCGGGCCGCTCACCAATCCCCGGAACGGGGCCGTAGCTGCGCGGTGCGCCCATAAAGATCGCCGCCGGGGCTGGATAGGAGACTGGCCCCTCCGGCGTATCGACGGTAATCCGGCGCAAATGCGGGTGGGAAGACAGGGCGCCTGTATCGTTCACCCTGGCAAAGGCAATGGCCGCGCCGTCGAGCATTGCTTCCAGCGCAGCAGCGTCGTTTGCAGCGAAAGTGCGGGCCACAAGACCATCCGTCTCCGGCCGGTTCTGTACCCGGACAACATTGATTGCAAAGCGCTCATCCGTGATAGCGCTCTCATCGCCGAGAACATGACGGCACAGGCTGGCCCATTCCCTATCGCTCTGGATCGATATCAGAAGGGATACGCCGTCCCGCGTCTCGAACACGCCATAAGGCGCGATGGATGGATGCCGGAGCCCCATCCGTTTCGGGGTCTTGCCGCCCTCGTGATTAAGAAGCGGTACGGTCATCCAGTCGGCCATCACGTCGAACATCGAGATCCGGATGTCCGCGCCCTCACCGCTGACCGAACGGGCAATGACAGCTTCCAGAATAGCCGCGTGGGCGGTCTGGCCGGTTGCGATATCCACGATGGATACGCCGACCCGTGCCGGCTCCTCCGCCCCGCCCGTGATAGAGCACAGTCCGGATTCAGCCTGGATCAGCAGATCGTAGGCCTTGCGCGCGGCAAGCGGCCCCTCGTCCCCGTAACCACTGATCGAGAGGGTGATCAGGCACGGATAGGTGCGGCGCAGCTCCTCAATCGGAAAACCGAGCCGGGTCAGCGCACCCGGCTTCAGATTTTGGACCAGAATATCCGCTTGAGCGACCAATTCCCGGAATTCGGCCTTGCCCTCGTCCGAGGCAAGGTTGAGCACCACAGACTCCTTGCCGCGATTGAGCCAGACGAAATAGCTGCTCTGCCCCTTCGCCACGTCATCGTAGCCTCGGGCGAAATCGCCCTCCGGCCGCTCGATCTTGATCACCCGGGCGCCCGCATCGGCAAGGCGCGCGGTACAGAACGGCGCGGCCACGGCCTGCTCAAGCGCAAGAACAGTCAGCCCTTCAAGAGGAAGTCGCATATTCAGTTCCTCAGAACGACCGGGGCATGCCGAGCACGTGCTCGGCGACATAGCTCAGGATCAGGTTGGTCGAGATCGGAGCCACTTGATACAGCCGGGTTTCGCGGAACTTGCGCTCGACGTCATATTCGCAGGCGAAGCCGAAGCCGCCATGGAACTGGATGCAGGCATTGGCCGCTTCCCAGGAGGCTTTCGCCGCGAGGTACTTCGCCATGTTGGCCTGCGCACCGCAAGGCTCGTGCGCGTCGAACAGCTTGCAGGCCTCGTAGCGCATCAGGTTGGCGGCCTCGATCTCGATATGGGCCTCGGCAATCGGGAACTGCACGCCCTGGTTCTGGCCGATGGGGCGACCGAAGACGATCCGCTCCTTCACGTACTCGGTCACCTTGTCGATGAACCAGTAGCCGTCACCGATGCATTCGGCCGCAATCAGCGTGCGCTCGGCATTGAGGCCGTCGAGGATGTATTTGAACCCCTTGCCCTCTTCTCCGATCAGGTTCTCGACCGGGATTTCCAGATTGTCGAAGAACAGCTCGTTGGTCTCGTGGTTCACCATGTTCGGGATCGGTTGCACGGACATGCCGTTGCCGATGGCCTCACGCAAATCGACGATGAAGATCGACATGCCCTCGGACTTTTTCTTCACATCCTCAAGCGGCGTGGTCCGGGCCAAGAGGATCATCAGGTCCGAATGCTGGATGCGGGAGATCCAGACCTTCTGACCGTTGATGACATAGCGGTCGCCCTTGCGCTCCGCCTTGGTCTTGATCTTGGTCGTGTCTGTGCCGGTCGTCGGCTCGGTCACGCCCATGGACTGCAGACGCAGCTCGCCGCTGGCGATCTTCGGCAGGTAGAGCTGCTTCTGTGCGTCGGAGCCGTGCCGCAGCAAGGTGCCCATATTGTACATCTGGCCGTGGCAGGCGCCGGAATTGCCGCCGGACCGGTTGATCTCCTCCATGATGACGGAGGCTTCTGTCAGGCCGAGGCCGGAGCCGCCGAACTCTTCAGGGATCAGCGCGGCCATCCAGCCCGCCTTGGTCAAGGCATCGACAAACTCTTCGGGATAGCCGCGCTTCTCGTCGATCCCGCGATGATATTCCGGCGGAAAGTCGGCGCAGAGAGCCTGCACGGCTTCACGGATATCGTTGTAGTCGTTGGCAGACATAATTCTCTCCAGTGGGGCGGTTTGTTGCCCGGCAGATCAAATGGTCGAGAGGCCGAGGGCAGCCCGGAAGCGGTTCTTCACATGCACGCCATCACGCGGCGGCAGGGCGCGCGGAAGGTTCTCGGCGGCGATCTTGATCGCGGCGAAGGACGTACCGCTCTGTGACTGCATGCGGGTGCGCAGATCGCTCACGCCGTCCATATCCGTCACAATGCGGGTCCAGGGGAAATTCGCCGCCTCGGCGAAGCGGGCAAGTTCGATATCCCGGCCCGTGTGGCTGGTCTGCATCCCCGTCTCGCCATAATGCCCGTTATCGAGCACGGCAATAGTCAGGTTCGGTGGCAGCTTCTGGCCGATGGAAGCAAGCGCGCCCAGCCCCATCAGCATCTCTCCGTCACCGGTCAGCACCAGAACAGGTTTCTCGCGCTGGGTCATGGCAAGACCGAAGCCGACCGTCGCGGCGCTGCCCATGGCGGCCCAGAGGTAGTAATTGAGGTCATGGTCACCGGCGGCCATGGCATCGTAGCTGGGTGAGCCGAGCCCGGTGACAACCAGAAGGTCGCCCCGGTCTTCAAGAAGTTTCGCCGTGACGGCGCGGCGGTCGAGAGATCCGGTCATGGTCATTTCACCCACTTCTTTTCACCGATCAGGCTTTGTCCGAGCAACACCGCGCAGGCTTCGTCGCCGTTGAAAGCCATTGTGGCGGCGCCATGCACCAGATGCGCGACCTCTTCCGGCTGGTCAGCCCGCCAGGTCCGGACACCCATCAGCTTCAGCGCTGCTTCGGTCGCCTGCCCCATCGGGTTCTGCCACGGATTGAACTCCGCCCAGTCGCCGCGCATGGTCACCAGCATCAGCAGCGGAAAGCGGGTCATGGTCTGCAGCGCCAGGGTATTCAGGCAGTTTCCAACGCCGCTGGATTGCATCAGCAGAGCGCCGCGCTCACCTCCGAGCCAGGCACCGGAGAGATAGCCAATGCCCTCTTCCTCCGTGGTCAGCGCGAGCGACGTGATGCCGTTATCCTTCTCCGCCTCACGGATCGCCGTGGCGTGACCGGCATCGGGCACATAGACCAGATGACGGACATCGAAACTTTTCAGGATCGGCAGAATCTCATCCTGCCAGGATGGGGCCTCTTCGGCGGGCACTGCGGTCATCTCGACTCCGGAGCTTGATGAACGGCGGAAAGTATTGGCGTAGCGTTCGCGGAAGCAAAATACGAGAAGCATATTTCTCATTCAGATATGCCGTGATTTAATAGCTTATGGATTTGAGACAGCTTCGAACTTTCCTGCATGTCGCCGAGCTTGGCAGCCTGAGTCACGCGGCGGAGCGACTGCATATCGCCCAACCCGCGCTCGGCCGCCAGATCAGGCTGCTGGAAGAGGATCTCGGCGTCGCCTTGTTCACCCGGCACGGCCGCGGCATGGCCCTGACTTCCGCCGGCCGAGTCCTGACGGATCGCGCGTCGGCGATCCTGCGTCTGGTGGAAGACACCCGCGCCGAGGTTTCGGCCGAGCAGGATGCAGTGAAAGGGGCCGTATGCCTCGGCGTGCCGCCAACCATCGGGGAGGTGATCGCGGGCCGGATGGCGGAACGGTTTCTGAGAGACTATCCGGAAGTCACCCTGCGCATTGTTCCCGCCTTCAGCGGCTATCTTCTGGACATGATCCAGCGGGGTGAGGCCGACCTTGCCGTGATGTACGAGACCGGCGCGACGAGCCATATCCACACTGAGCCGCTGATCGAGGAGACACTCTATCTCATAGGTCCGCCCTCATCCGATCTGGAAATAGCGAAGCCCGTGCCCTTTCCGGGTCTGGCCGACCTCTCCATGATCCTGCCGGGATCGCGGCACGGCCTGCGTAACCTGCTCGAGAACGCCGCCGGCCGGGAAGGCATTGCATTGCGGGTATCGGTCGAGGCGGATGCCTTGCAGACCCTCAAGGAACTCGTCGCCCGGGGGCTCGGCTACACCGTCCTGCCCCTCGCCGCGGTCCATGCGGACATCAGCGCGGGCATCCTTCGGGCCGCGCCGATCGAGCGCCCGGCCCTGACCCGTAAAATGGTCCTGACCCGCTCCATCGTGCGTCCGGACACCAACGCCGTGCGGATCTTTGCCAGCACACTGAAAGCCGAAACGGCAGACATGGTCCAGCAGGGCATCTGGCAGGGGACGCTGCTGTCTTGAAGCGCATGTTTAGCTCTGCGCTCATGCGGGGCGCTATGCGATGGCTTCAACAAAGTAACGAGCAAAAGCGAAAAAGCTCGTGCTGGCATTGCGCGCCCTTACAAGTGGCCTTTCTCGAAATCGAGGCAACTCATTCCAAAGGCGGCGAGCCCTTCTTCCAGATAATCACCCAATAGCGGCATGCCGGTGAGATAGAGTGCGGTATGCTCCGTATGGCCGCCGGTAGCAGCGGCGAGGGCTTCGGTCCAATCCGCCCTGTCGTAGGTGCCTCGCCCTATCCAGGCGAGCGCAACCAGACGGTACTGCTCCTCCTCATTCAGGTCGTCGATAGCCTCGACAAGCTCCTGATAGGTAGGGTCATTTGCATAACCTTGCAAAACCTGACGCGCTTGATCGTCCGCAGCGTTCGACCCGTAATCCGGTTCGGTAACACCTTCCTTAACGTCGAAAGCGCGCGCCTTGACAACAATGAAGCAGATCTTGGCGAGATCCAGGTCGAGCTCGCCACTTTTCCCGGCGGTGGTCCCGGTCTGCGATGAAGTTTTCACAATTACCCTCCCGACAATCCAGGTGACTTCCCAATGGGCCCGCGGCAATACAGCTGCCACGTTCTACAGCTTGGCAAGATGAAACAGCGCCGTACTGCGCTGCATTGACGTGAGTCAATTTTCCCGCACTTTGCCGGGATTGCGCCTTTCAGGGATCGGCCCTCTGTTGCGCATGGCAAAGCCGATCGCTGAGACCAGAAGAGCGCCTGCACCTGCCAACGCCATGTCCTTCTGTGCATCCCAGAGATCCCCCTGGGCGCCGACATAGGCGATGCCGAGTTCCGCGCCGAACAGTTCAGCGGCACACCATTCAACGACCTCATAGGCCGCCGAAAAGCCGAGGATCATCATTGCCGGCACGAAGAAATACCCGATTGCACGCAGGCCGGCCCCCACGCCCAGAACTTCCCGGATTGGGCCGGTCAGGAGGAGACCGTAGGCGAAATGCACCACCCGGTCATAATGATTGCGCGCTGCTCCAAACCAGTCACTGACGGACACACCGGCCAGCGCCTCGGTCCAGTGATCGTAGGGAACCAGAGAATAGGTGTAATGCGCACCGACCGCATGGAGCGATAGAAACGCGACGATGGAGAGGAAAGAGAGCAGCGATAGCGTCCGCCAATGGCCGGACACGGATAGTCCCACAAAGAAAAACAGAACGAGCAAATTCTCCAGGGCCCAGTCGGCACGGTTGACCGGAGAGATCGCGAGACCGGCCCAGAAGATGCCATAGGCAAGAACGACCCATTGGCGGAAGCGAGGTCCGGCCGTCCAGCCCGCAGACTTGGATTCTTCAGTCTTGCGTTGCACGCGTCGGCCATAAGCTGCGGAGATCGGTCGGCAGAACCCTGACCAGCTTTCGTGCTTCGCCCGCGTCGACCTTGTCGCAGATCACCTCGAAGACAGCCTGCACGCCGCGTTCGGCCTCTCCGGCCAGAACTGCCGGTAATTGTGCGCGCACGCGTTCCAGGAACTCCTGCTTCTTGTCCTCGGCCGTTGGCGTTCCGGCCATGTGCCAGCCTTCAAACAACAAACCACGCAACAGCATCGGGAGTTGCGCCCCGAAATGCACAGCATTCTCGGGTCCGACCCGATCCCGCAAGGCATGCAACGTCGCCCGGAGAAACTGGTAGGCCACCTGCCGGTCGTCAGTATGAAGGCTCTCCATAATGGCCTTTAGCCACCCATGGCTTTCCTGAACTGTCGTGTCGAAGGTAGCAAGGCCACTGGTCATCGGACATCATCCATCTTTATTGCGGCACGCTGAAAAAGCAGGTGGAGAGATTCGAACGCTCGTCCGACTAATCCTCCATACTCACCCCACCTAAGACCGTGTGAACAGACATAACTGTAATCTTTTCCATTATTGATAGTGGCCATGTGCATGGATGCGCACAAGCAACGCGCCTTGTTTTTGGCCTTAAAACGCAGAAAACCGCTCGGGCATTTCTGCCTAAGCGGTTGATATATTTTAGGTAAGTTTGGTTGCGGGGGTAGGATTTGAACCTACGACCTTCAGGTTATGAGCCTGACGAGCTACCGGACTGCTCCATCCCGCGATACCAGATGAAGATTAGAATTCAATAACTTATAGACTTTTTCGAATTATATCAAGAATTGTCTTGAAGTTTTTGTGCCCTTTTTGTGCCTTGGAAGAAGCAGGACTCCGTCGATTTATTCCGCAACCGGCGCAAATAGGTCTCCGGCGATGGCGTCCATCACCTTGGCATTTTCGTCCGATTTGAAGAGATGACCGTAGCGATCCATCGTCACTTGCAAGCTCGAATGACCGGCGAATGTCTGAACCGTCTTGGGCGGGAGGTCGGCTTCGATCCACGTGCTGATGGCGAAATGCCGAAGCGAGTGCCAGTTGAAACGCACGGTCGGGCTTGCCTCGTCGGATAGCCCCGCCTCTTCGATCTTCTCGAACAGCGGGTACCATTGGCGCTTCACGAAATTGTCGTGACAGGTGAAGTTTCCCTTCCGGTTCGGAAAAACCAGATCGCCTTTCTGCGAGAACTTCGTGCGGAGCTTCCATTCCATGAGAAGCTGCACGACAGTCCGGCCGAGCGGGATCGTCCGCATACCGGCGGTGGTCTTGGTGACATCCTCGTCGCCATAGGCATCGACGCGGGTCTCGATCGTCACTTCGCCCTTGGTGAAATCGACATGCCGCCAGCGAAGGGCATTGAGTTCCCCTGCCCTAACGCCGGTGGCGCTCGCGAAGGCCAGCTTCACGCGGATGTCCTTGTCAGCGACCTCGATCAGCGCTTTCAGGGTTTCCTTCGGCGGTGGGACGATTTTCCGGCTTGCCTCGTCGCGCCGTCCGATCACCTTGATCCCGCGCGCCGGATTGAAGGCGATCAAATCGCGCTCGATGGCGAATTGCAGAACACCGTGCAAAGTCGTGATGATCCTCCGCGTGGTCGTCACCGAAACACCCGCCGCACGAAGATTGTCGCGGAACTCGATGACGGTGCCGGTGGTCAGATCGCCTAGCGACAAGTCGCCGATCCCGTCCGTGAAGGCGACCAGACGCGGATTGGCGCCGCGCCCCTCATGCCGTTCGGGGTCCCGGCAGATGTAGTTCCAGATATGGCCTTCATAGACGGCGAGATTGTGCCGCGTCATGCGCTCGCCGCGTTCCATGCGCTCCTCGCAATAGGCGAGGTATTGCTCGCAAGTAATTTGGAGACGCGTGTTTCTCGCTCCCGAGCGGTACGCGCCGGAATGGATTTGCCCCTCGATCTCAACGCGGAAGGCATCGGCTTCCTTCTTGGTCTGGAATTGCTTGCGTTCGCGCTTCCCATGGCGATCAACGAAGGTGACAGACCAAGCCGTGGTGACTTGTCCGTCCGCGTTTCGCCATTGCCGCTTGCGAATTGAGGCCATCCCTATCCCTGCTGGCCTCCGTCTCCGTTGTTCGGTATTCCGAGACTGCGTTCATCGAGAGCGTTGAAGAAGCGGCGCAGCGCGCTCTTGCGGGCGCAGATGCCGAGCCCTTTCACGCGGTAGATCGGCGCTTCGCCCTTCGAGGCGAGGTGGTAGACGCGGCGCCGGTTCCAGCGCCCGTCCTTGGTTTTCCATTGAAGCTCGCGGGCAATCTGCTCCGCGCTGGTGATCAAGTCGTCACCCAGTGTCAGGCTGTTTTCATCCTTCGGGGGGGTATTGTTGTTCATGGCGTACCCATCCTTTCCGGCCTTTCTATAGGCAGGCGGGAACGCGGCCACGGGCGGAAGCCGGGAGAAACTAGCGGTGGGCATAGTGCACCACCTCTCCGGCTATCGTGGTTGAGCCGTACTCAAGGGCTAGGTCCGTGGCGATATGCCAATAGTCGATGTATTTGCGGAAGGATTCCGGGATATCCCCGAACACCCCATCGGCCACCAATTGCTCGGCGTAGGATTCAAGGTTTGTGTAGGGAAGGATTTCGACGCCATCGAAATCCGGATCGCCCGCCACTTCCTCGTGGCTGTAGCCGCATTCACCGACAGCGATGATGTAGAGGCGCTTCCGGTCTTCCTCCCAATCACCTGCAGCCGTCAGATAGCCACCAAAATTGCCCTGATGTAGCTGCCATGCCTTGGCGAGTTCGCAGTCAATCCGCTCGCCATCGATGAATTGGATTTCAAACTCCTCAACCGGCTGGCCGTAGTCGTTGAGCGCCTTCGCGGCGTGTTCGTCGTACTGCTCCGCCGTCTCGAAATAGAAGCCCGTGGCGGCGATGTCATAAGGTTGTGCAAATAGCACGATGGTCATTTCCCTCTCCTCCTTTTGGTTTAGGGGTTGCGCATGCAACCCTTGCCCTTCGGCGAGAATGGAGATGGGAGGGGACAAGGAAAACCGATGCCCGGTGGTGCGGGCGCAGGCATAGCCGAGCCACGGCGGGTGTCTATTTTCCTTGTGGGGAGAAAGAGGCAAGGCCTCTTGGCTTCCCCCTAAATACGCAGCGCGATGGAGGATGCGTAGCAAAACTCAAATGCGCGAGGGATGGAATCCGGATGGCCGAAACTCGGTGCAAGCGAGGTTCGGTTCACGACAGCCCGGCCCGAAGGACGCGGTGAAACCGACTATCAAAATTCTCTCGATATAGTAGATTTCCGGGACTCAATAAGTTCGTTTTTTAAGAAAAAATCCACAAGAACACTTATGACAATGCCACGATGCATCATTACCGGAGAGTTGATCACACAGGAGAACAACTCCCGGGCACATATCATTCCCAGTGCGCTCGGCGGGCGATTGAAGCCGTGGGACATTCTGTCGAGGGATGGAAACGGTCTGCTCGGTGACAAGGTCGATTTGCCGCTTATTCGGGCCTTCCAGGCACTGATGAGCTTACTCAATGGATCTCGCGATCGGGGCGAAAACCAGCCTGTTCAAATGGTTGATGACAACGGTCGTTCCTACATTGTTGGCTTCGGTGATCCGGTAAAGCTGACAAAGCCCAGATACGAAGAAAAAGCGGCCGAAGACAGCGTACAAATCGAAATCGATGCCCGCAATCTGAAGGAATTAAAGACGTTACTTGGGCGGGTCAAATCGAAGTACCCCGAATTCGATATCGATGAAGCTCTGAGCCAAGCGGTCAACGTTCGAACTTGGCCGGATGGGGCACTCAAAGAGCAACTACAGATCGGTCCGTCCGTTGTTTTTCCGGCCCTATTCGTTTCGGCTTCGCTATTCGCCGTACATCACAAGCAGCAAGCGCACCCACTGCTCGAAGACTACGTATCGCAGTTTGATCCCGAGCAGCCAAAGATGCCACCTGATACATTCTATTTCATCCCATCAGATGAATGGATTTCGTCTCCGGCAGAGGTTTCACACATCGTTGCGATCATGGGGTGTGCCAAGGGTCAAAGAGCATTGGTGTATTTTGAGCTCTTTAACGCGGTTTCTGTCGGGGTGCTTTTACCCTATTCCGGGCAGTCTAATATTTGTGAAACTTACGCTGTAGACGTGCTCAGCGGCAGAGAAATCGTTCCGGTTATCGAGAAGAGCGTCATCTTCGGATTGCCCTGGGAGGCCACGCACCAGTTGGGTGATCCAGATCTCTACGAAATAACCGCAAATCGGATTGGCCGGTTGCTTCAGATTTCTCAAGAGCGAGCCTGGGATGCAAGGATCGAAGCCCTGAAAGCAGATATATTCAGTTTCGATGACGAACTGCCATTGACGCCCGAAGAAATGGCCAACGGAGTTGGAAAATTGGCTGATTTCGTGCTTCTTGAGTGGCAAAGACCGCTAATGACGGTTGAGATGATGAAGGCGGATATGGAAACGTTTAGCGAGTTGTGTTCCCACTTGTTGAGTGGCATCCCCGCCTCTGGGCGAGGGGCTTTTCAATCCCTCACCCAGCCTTACCAACAGAAGCTTGCTGACCACCTCAATAACAAACGTCGAAACAACGCCGGCCAGGCTTCGACCTGCAATGTAACACCATGTAATAATTGATATTTTCAGAAAATGCATAATCAACCCCCATCCATGATATCTCCAGTCACAGAGGTTGGCGGCGCCTTCCGCCCGATTCGGTTTGCGCGACGGAAGGTGTATCGCGGTAGAAATCGAAGCGTTCTGAACGCAATGTCACAAGCAAGTGGACACAACGCTCTCGCGCGGTATCCTCACCGAAAGCTGTCGGCGAAGTAGGACTCTAGACAATTTAGGCTAATTCCTTCAAAATGCGAAGATATACGTGAATACATACTTGGAATTTTGAGCAAAACGCAACCCAATGGCAAACACAAAGCAAATATTAGCAATGCTCAAGAGCAGAGCCGCTGGCGATGATGAACTTTTTTATTCAATCGCGCTGCAGGTTGCAGCGGCCGAAGCTAGACAAGGGCGCAGGACAACTGCGGAGGATATACGGGCGGCGGTTGATGAAGCTCGCGCTGCCTCCGGGTCAGGCCCAAGTGTTCCAATTTCCATTGCGAAGCCCAGAGGCGACTTACAGGGGCTCATTGAGCTACGTGAGCCCAAGATCGGACTTCGCGACGTTGTCCTAGAAGAAGGAACCAAATCTCGCCTCAATGATGTCATTCGCCAACAAACTAAGCGTGATTGGCTGCGCGAGCATGGCAAGACGCCTAGTCGCCGATTGCTCTTTGTGGGACCGCCAGGCTCAGGAAAGACGATGACAGGGGAGGCATTGGCCCATAGCTTGAGACTCCCACTTTTGGTCGTGCGTCTAGAGACCTTGATAACGCGGTTCATGGGCGAGACGGCAGCGAAGCTTCGGCTGGTTTTCGACGAGCTGAACCAGAGACGCGGCGTCTATCTATTCGATGAGTTTGATGCCTTGGGAGGGCGCAGGGATGCAACGAATGACGTTGCGGAGATGCGCAGAGTATTGAACTCGTTCCTCCAATTTATGGAAGAATCAAATACAACTGATAGCCTTGTCGTCGCGGCTACAAATCACCCGGAAATCTTGGATCGAGCGCTTCTGAGACGTTTTGATCTTATTCTTGAATTCGATCTTCCAACACCAAATCAAATTCGTGATGTTGTTAAGCGAAATATCAGGCCATTGAAATTAAACCGTCCTGGATGGAAATCGATAGAGAGTGCAGCTAGCGGATTGAGCCAATCTGAGATCGCACGTGCGACCGAAGATGCTGCGAAGATGGCGATCTTGGAAGAGCGGAATTCGATCTCGACCACTGATCTTATATTCAATCTGACAAACCGTTCAAAGATGCAGAAGATTTTTTCATCTCAGATACCAAGGCATTGAGTAAATGCCTCAGGACTATGATCGCCCTCATATCAACTTCTCCGATACCGCTAGCACCCAAAGCTATCAAGCTCCAGTAATTGGGAGAGGGGCGGGAACGGCTCTACGTGACCGAACGGAACATGGTACACGGTTGAGCGGAGAGATGGAGTTGGCTTTCTCTGGGGCGGACGAAATGCGTCCACTGGACGACAGAGTCCCTGAGGTTGATGGCTCTTATATCGAGGTGCAACTGGTACCTGAGAAAGACCCCGGCTCACTGGAACGTGGTCCGCGCGTTCCGACTGACGGAAGCCCAGACCAAAAAATTCGCCCTGGTGCGACACATCTGGAAAGCAATGGCGGAAAGAGCGTCGCGCTATTCGTGCCAGATAGTCAGCGTGCTGTGCTGGAGGAGATCCTCAGTGAATACACGACGGGGGATCTTACGGAGAAAGGTAATCCACCAAACAACGCCTATGTTTCGGGCATCGAGAGCATCAGGCAGGCGCGCCTTGAGACTTTCTGGACCGACGATATTGCTAGGTTGCCATCCAGTCCGAACCTCGCTTTCTGGTGGGAGGTCTGGTGTTACAGGACCAGGGTGCAGCGATTTGAAGCCATCGCTCAAGCGGTTGGCGCTGTGGTAGCCAACAGAGATCAATGGCTAACCTTTCCTGAGTCCGTCGTAGTTCCAGTCAGAACAACGCGCGTGACCATTGAGTTGCTGCTCTTTGCCGCGTCAGGAATTGCAGAGCTAAGACAAGCTTCAGCAACGCCGACATTCTTCGTCGAGGCAACGCCTGACGAGCAACGTGCATGGACGGAGGAACTGGCCGGACGGGTCGTTTGGCCTGGAACCCAAGCGCCGGCTGTTTGTTTGCTAGATACTGGCGTTAATCGGGGGCACATTTTATTGGAGCCGGCGTTGGCTCCAAGTGACTTGGATACCGTGAATGCTGCCTGGGGTGCATCTGATTCCGAAGGACATGGCACGGAGATGGCTGGGATTGCTTTGTTAGGCGATCTCACTTTGGCGCTTCAGGATATGGCGCCGGTCCGTTTAGCTCACCGCCTTGAATCAGTAAAGGTGATTGCTCCGCAGGGCACTTCGCAGGTCGACCTAAAGAGCTACGGCCCCATAACGCAGGCAGCAGTTTCCCTTCCCGAGATCAACTCTCCGGAACGTGCACGGGTCTACTGTATGGCAATCACGAACGATGGCGTTTCAGGTGCGCGGCCGTCAACCTGGAGCGCGGCACTCGATCAGGCGGCGGCCGGAACAATGAGCGGCGAGGATGACGGGCCAAAACGGCTGTTGGTGGTAGCGGCTGGAAATGCGCCGTCGCCGATTGAGATGTCACGAGTTCGTTCCATCGAAGAGTACCCGATAGAAGATCCGGGCCAGTCGTGGAATGCCCTTACAGTTGGCGGCGTTACAGAGAAGATCAGAATTGACGATGAGGGCTACGAAGCGTGGTCACCGATGGTGAACGCCGGAGAGCCTAGCCCGTTCACTAGAACTTCTGTGACATGGCCCTCCGGCAGGGCACCGTTCAAACCCGATGTGGTCTTTGAGGCAGGAAATCGGGGCGTCCGACCAGATGGAACCGAGGCCTTGGACCTAGAATCGCTCGGCGTTCTCACCACTGGAGCGGATGTCGATAGGAGTCCATTGGTTCCCTTCCGCGCAACCAGCGCAGCGACAGCGGAGGCGTCTCGCCTCGCCGCGCGGCTAATGGCCGATCATCCAGACCTATGGCCAGAGACTCATCGGGCTCTGATCGTCCATAGCGCGGAATGGACAGACGCCATGCGAGCGAGGCTAGATCAGGCACACGGGGTCCGGGAGCGATATGATTTGCTTCGGATTTTTGGATATGGCGTTCCGAGTTTCGAAAGAGCCTCACGATCTGCGCAGAACGATCTGGCCATTGTGTCGGAGCAGGTGATTCAGCCCTTCAAATCGCAAGGACGGCGGTTTAGGGACTGTCACTACTACCCATTGCCTTGGCCTCGTGAAATCCTAGAGGAATTGGATAACCACTTTGTACGTTTGCGAGTAACGCTCTCGTACTTCGTCGATCCCAATCCAGGAGCGTCGGCGTCGATCTATCCGATGAGATACCAGTCTTTCGGCCTTCGGTTCGATCTCCGCCGCAATAGAGAGACCGTAGATAGCTTCAAGCAACGCGTGAACGCCGCCGAGCGAGAAGATCCGACCAGATCGATGGCTTCCCAATCGGATGACGGACGTTGGATGTTTGGGCCAAGAGCGGTGTCAGCGGGTTCGTTGCATTGTGATGAGTGGAATGGCCCCGCTATCGAACTCGCTGGCCGCAACATAATCTGTGTCAAGCCAGTCGGCGGTTGGTGGCGAGATCGTGCATCTCCAGCGGTGGCGAACCAAAGAGGACGCTATGCGTTGGTGGTTACGCTATCTGCACCAGATACGGAGGTGGACCTCCATACGCCGATCGCGACAGCCATTGAGGCAGGTATCGGAATTGAAGTTCCTATCTGAGGCTTGCAAGCGCAACACGCCAAGCTATTGCATCATTGCGAGATGAAACGCTCGATAGCGTTTCGAGTGGTTGACCGGCGATACGGTCTGATTGGTGCGGAGCGCCAACCGCCTGGGGGATGAAACGGGGGCACGCGAAGTGGCCCCCTTTCCGAACGGTAACGTGTTACCGTGAGACAAGCGGTGCGTACTACGCACACATCTTGCGCGCAGCGGTATTCCTGAATGTTGTTTCACACTCGATTTTTTTGACCCAGTTTTGACGGTGCAGTATCGAGTCACCCGTCATCCGGCACCTCATCAGCAAGGGCATATTCGATCGCGGTCAACGCGGATTGAATGGCAATCAACTTAGCCTGAAGGCTCTAAATTTTCGCGATGAGATCATTTACTTTTTCACGTTCCACGACAGGTTTTTTTCCATTTTGGTTGAGACTTCAAGGCTTGCGCTGGGGCAATAGCCCCTGCCGCTTGAAAGCGCGCTGCAAGGTGACACGGGAGACGCCTAGCAAAGCGGCGACGTAGCGGTGGGGATAGTCGGTCTCGGTGATCCAGTCATAAGCGTCACGGACGACTTGTGACTTGAGAGACCTCGGCCTACCAATGACCTTACCCTTGCGCCGCGCGGCCTCCATGCCTTCGACGGTGCGCCGGGCTATGATCCGGCGCTCGTACTGCGCGAACCCGGCGAGGATTGTGTAGAATAGCTCGCCCTCCGGCGTGGTCGTATCCACCTGCAAGCTGATGATGCGGAAATGCACGCCGCGCGCCCGCAGAGCCTCGGCGGTCAGGATCGCGTCTACCGTAGAACGGAAAGCCCGGTCCAAATCCCAAACCACGAAGGTATCACCCCGCCGAAGATGCGCGATGACGGTATCGAAGACAGGCCGCGCCTTGGCGACGGCGGAGACATATTCGATATGAAGCATGTCGCAGACCTCCCGCAGCCCATGGGCCTGACGGTCGGTATTTTGGTCGGGTGTGGAGACTCGAAGATAAGCGTGGCGCTCGGGAACAGCAGCCATGGGGGAACCTGTACAAAAGCGATGCCTTTCGTACAGTGATTCCGATGCCGCAACGTGCGCTTGACGCAGATCTAGATTGGCGCAATTCCGCCGTTCCGCAAGTCGTATTTTTCTTCGCTCCTCTTTGATGTTATCCGGTGCAAATCCGATCCCTTATGAACATCAGAAAGTACCTCGCGAGCGCAATAGCCGCCGCGTTGGTTATGGCTGTTTATCCACAGATTTCTCAGGCGGAGACTTTTACAAGCCGGGAGTTTCTTACGTGGAAGTCGGAAAGTCGCGTCGCATTTATCGGTAATTCTGTAAGCATGGTTGCTGTCGTCGCCACCCAGTTCGACAAGGAACAGGCCCGCTGTATAAATGCCTGGCATGCAGGGCAGCACAATGAGGGATACCCGGAGCTGCTGCGACTATTGCGGCAGTACGCGGACTATCATCCGCAGGGCGTCATTTTATCCCTTCTACAAAAGCGATGCGGCAAGCTGAACCCTGACGACTGACCCCTAACCGCCTAAGGGCGGCAACTTAACCTCTTGGGAGGCGAACGGCCTCACTGCGTGTTCCTCGTTTTTTTCGAGCCCGATAGTCAGGGATGTAGATTCAATATCGTCCTGCATGTCCCTGAGATCATCAGCGCTTGGCGGATTGTCCGGATCTTCGAGGCGATTGCGGTAATCGCCAAGCCTGTCTTGGAAGCCTCGCAAGTCATCAACTCGCTTCCGCGCGGCATCAAATTCACTCTTACCAGAGCGATAGTCATTGTACTCCGGCGCGCCGTCTTTCCACACGATTGAGGCGAGATCATCGCCTGTTACTTGATTACCGTGCTCGTCATACACGACGCCGGTGATGGAATCGCGGAACACCTTCGTGCCGTCCGGCAATGTGTTCGCCCGGTCCATCAATTCATCGAATTCAGCTTTGGCCTTATCCAAAGCCTTGCGTGCAGCGACAAGCGTCGCTTCGGTCGCGATCTCGGTATCACGGAGCATATCGGCAGTCTCGTAATAGAGATCGGCATAGACAGGATCGCTGAGAAGCATTTCGAGCCGTGACAGAGCGGCCTTTTCTTTCTCGGCTTTGCGCTCGCGCGAACCCTGCTTGCTATCGTGATGTTCAGGAAGACGGGTGCCAAGGTAGCCGGAGAGAGTTCCGGCAAGTTCTGCATTGGCAAGATCAAGCTCGCGGCCCGCTTCCGTCAATGCATCTAATCTTTTCTGATCGTCGTCCTGCCTGTCCATGTACCCTCAATTAACCATTTAAATATTATATCATTTTCGACCGCCCACCTGCAAACTTGACCAGGGTACGATGGTGGTCTGGATGCGCGCCCTTCACCTATCGTCTCCAGACCCAGCTTCCACCCTCATCGCACGCAATACGCGGTGATAGTGCTTCCCTCCCTGTGTGCCCGACACGACAAGCAACTCCGGCGATCTCGAACGGCTCGCCGAGCCAAGCCGGTCCGCTTTTTCCGGTCACTCCCTTCTCTTGCATCTTCGCACTGGCCCAACCGAGCGCGGCTGCTTCGATGCGCTGAACGCGAGGCGGATACGACTTGGAGCCTTGTTCGCCGACCAACGGCGTCCAGGCCAGCGCCTGGGCAAGCGTCCCCTGCAGTTTGGCAAGCGCGAATCCAGCGAAGTAATCCGCCTCCAACTCGCGATACGGTAGAGATCTGGGATGGCTCATAAGCAGGTGTCCGATCTCGTGAGCCATGATCCCGGCTTCGCTCCAGATCACCCGACCGTTGTCCCAATGGAAATGCTCCCGATCGTAGATGATCATTCTCTTGCCGCCCACTCGCCCCGCGACCGCGATGCAACCACTGCCGCCGAAGTCACCTTCGCGGACCTCGAAGTTCCGCGTCACGCCGATCGTGGCCACGATGGTATCGACGATAGCCACAGCCTCGGGACGCGGCGGGGCATGATCCCGGACACAGGGACTCCCCAGCACACTTGCTCCCAAGGTCGAGGATGTACGCTCAAAACCAGAGCCGCCATGAGCGCGTTGATCGCAAACCAGAATACCGCCAGGCATTTGAATGCAGCCCGGCTCCTCCGGCTTTTTCGGCCAGATTCTTGGAGCCGGGACATCCGGAGACGGAACAGACGGCATGGGTCCCGGAGCTCTTGGGCGTTCCGGAGCAGGGTCGGCGCCCTTGAATATGTCGGCCAGGATCAGAGCGAGCACGGCTAGGAACACGAGCGGAACCAGCACAGTGCGACCCGCTCGGGCGTAAAACGGAGACCTATGCATGACGGTCCTCCCCCGCTTCGCTTTCGAGGTTCGGGTCGTAACCGATCGCCACATTGTCGATCAGGCCGCTGGATTCATCATCGAGCCCGAATTGTCTCAACCAGGCCTCGGACGCTTTTCGGACTGCCTTCTCCTCGGTGGTCACATTCAGCACCTTGCTGATGAAAGCTTGCCGGGCAGTCATGGTGGCCGTCATGACGTGAATACTGATCAGCATGATCAGAGGTGCCGCGAAGTCGATTCCCAGACCGAGCACCCAGAATCCGGCGAATTCCTTCCAGAAGAGGATCACGCCGATCGCTACACCGACCTTTTCGAAAACCGGCGGCTCACCCGCCGATTTCATCAACTGAGACCGGGCCGCTTCGATGATCGGAGCGGCGCGCTGCTTGATGAGAGATTGATAGCGGGCAAACGCCTCTCTCTGCTTGGCCGCGATCGCGGCACTCCCCGACAGGACCACAACGGCACCAAGGTCGCGACTGGTCGCCTCAAGTGACGCTATGGCCGCCCGTACGGCGTCGGTCGCATCGATCTGCACGACCTCGGTTCGCCAAGCGGATTCCTTCGCATCGAACTTTTGCCAACGCTCCATTGGTCGCATGCGATCATTGGCGATCTTGCGCATACCCGCGATGCGGGCCATCGCCTCTTTGTGATCCAGATCAACTGCGTCAAGGGTGGCCTCAATCGTGTCGATGAGGCGCGCCAAATTCTCCGAAGCGATGCCCAATTCTCGCTCGACAGCTCCAGAGCCGCCGATCCCGGTGGAAACACCTTCCTTACGCTCCAGCTCGCTATACCGCGCAAGTTCGCTGGAAAGGCCCGCGATTTGCGGCTTCAAATGGCCAACAGCAAGCGCGTGACGGTGTATTTCCGCCGTGTACCGCTCGGCAGCAGCGATGCCACCACGCATCTGGATCGCATCAATATGGTCTTTGGCAAAGCCAGAGACCATGAACCACGTGCTGGCGGCCATGATCGCCGACATGCCGATGGCCGTTTTGATCAGGGCAGCGGACCGCTCGAGGACGTTCCGCTCATGCACAGCACTGCGGAAAAGGGTTCTCCAGATTAGCCATATCATGACACCGCTGGCGAGCGCCAAGGCGGCGGCCATGGACTTGCCGTACCAATCGGAAGCTTCGAAAGCCTCGGCGGCGCCGTTGTAGGTGAAAAGTGTCGAGATGATCGCAATGATCACGATACCTCGTTGGAACCACTCAAGGCGTTCCTTAACGAGATCGGAAATGAAACTGTTGCTCATAATCGCAACTCCCGGCTCGGGGCGACACGCAGGCCGCCGGTCGGTTAAATCGCCGCCACAAAAATCTCTGATGGCGGTTGGCTGGAAATTGCCTGGGTAGTTTCCGGAGGTCGGGCGGGTCTTCAGCGAAACCCTGGGCGGATATCCGGGAGGATTCTCCAATCGGCCTTCGGAAAGTGATTCAGCCGCGATCAGTGTCGCGGCTGAACCGTTTCCTCAGGCCTTGTCCCAACCCGGAGGCACGACACTGGGATCGCGCAACAGGGCATTTCTTTTCGCCACATCCATCCAGGTCACGCGCGGCACGCAGCTCTCATGAAGCCGCTGCCGCGCCGTTCCGGACGCCCGTTGCTTGTGAGCATTGACATATCGGCGTGGGTCTTGGCCGAACAATTCCTCGATATGAACATCTTCCAGATCGACGAGATTCCCATTTCGATCGATCACATCTCTTTCGAGACGCATGTAGAGTTCGTCCAATATCCAGTCGATTGTGTCGTCACCGGACAGGTTCAATGCCACATAGAACCGGGCCAGCCCCTGATTGAACAATGGACGCCTGATGACTCTCACAGGCGTGAAACGGATTGGCTCCATTTCGGGTCTCCTCAGCTATGAGGAGAGGCCTCTCCCTTGGTTGAAAGGGCGTTCGAACTGGGGCCAGCATTCGAGGTTTCGAGGCTGCCGTCTAAGCTAGAAACCCCTAGTTTTCCCTAACTCAACTCTCTGTTTTTATTATGATAAATCGATGGCGCTTGCATTTTACCTATTCGTTTTGTTACGATATCGAAATGAATAGAAGACTTGAAGACGGATCAATCGACAAAGAGTTTACGGTGAGTGTGCTCATTGACAGACACGGCAAGGTTCTGAGGGAGATTTGGCGCCAGAATGGAGTTGCTGAAAGAGTTGGTGGTCCAGCGTTAACGACCTATGACAGCGACACAGGAAACATCAAAAGCCAATTCTGGGAGCATAATGGTGAGTTTTCCCGATTAGACGGCGGACCGGCGGTGATCCACTTCGACACCGTTACCGGTCAGGTGTCTCGGAAGGAGTATTGGGTAGCTGGGAAAAAGCACCGAGACAATGATCAACCTGCTCATATCGAATATGGCAGCAAGTCAAAAGTTAAAAGACTGGAGTATTATAAGAATGGGCAGTGCCATCGCGACAACGGGCCTGCGGTT
>NZ_JACZFS010000019.1 GCF_014904795.1 Nisaea nitritireducens | reverse complement strand
CCGGCGTCTGCTTTTGTTTATCTACTGTTTCAGGCGCGGTTTCTCGATATTCGCAAGATCGCAATGCGCGTCGGCCATGGCGGAGAAATCCTGTTTGCCGAAGCCCCGGGCGCGGGCGGCGGTGAACATCTCCCGCGCGGCGGCGGCCATCGGCATCGGCACCTTGGCGGCATTCGCGGCCTGGATGATCAGCGAAAGATCCTTGTGGGCGAGATCGATGGTGAAGCCCGGCGCAGTATCGCCTTTCAGCACCTTGTCCGGCCAGTTCACCTTGAGCTGACCGTTTACCGCCGTCGTGCCGTAGATCACATCCAGCGTCCGCTCCAGATCGAGTCCGAAGCCCTGTGACAGGGCTAGTGCCTCGGCATTGAACTGGCAGGACGCGACGGCGAGGAAATTGTTCACGAGTTTCGTGCGGGTTCCGGTACCGACACCGCCGCAATGATAGACGGTGGTTCCCATGGCTTCGAGCATCGGCTTCACCCGCTCGAAATCTTCCGGCTCGGCACCGACCATGAAGAGGGATTCACCCCGGTCCGCATGCTGGGCGAGGCGGCCGACCGGTGCATCGACAAAGCTCAGGCCCTTTGCCTTGGCGGCCGCAGCCAGTTCGTCCGTCGTCTCCGGGTCGACCGTGCTCATGTCGAGGATGAGGGCGCCTTTCGGGGCGTTCGCGATAATCCCGTCCGGCCCGGCGACAACCTCACGCACAACGGGCGAGTCGGGCAGCATGGTCACGATCACCTCGGACTTGCTGGCGACTTCGGCGACGGTTGCTGCGCTCGATGCCTGCAGCAGCTCAAGCTCCTTCACCGCATCCTGATTGATGTCGTTGACGACCAGCCGGAAACCCTTGCGGCAAAGGTTGGACGCCATCGGGCGTCCCATGCGGCCAAGTCCGATAAAACCGACAGTCATTTGGTTTCTTCCTCCCAGAAGATGCCGAGACCGTGCGGCTGGTTCAGCCTAGCCGGTCTTCATGCATTTGATTGAGCGCGGCGGAGGGATCCGCCGGTATCGATGGAGGAAGAATTACCACGCCATGGGGCGGGCGGTCATTGGCCGGAAAGCGCAGGGCGTCATTCCGCCATGTCACGACCTGCGAGTGCTCAGGCGCGCTTCATCAGGTCCCGCTCGTCCCGCCATGCCCACCAGCGGGACATCAGGTCGGCCACTTTCCGGGAAAACGGCTTGAAAGGGACCTTCTTGAAGGGCAGGTCGTCGAAGGCGGTCTCCGCATTCGCCTCGCCGAGGATCCGGCGGGACAGCTTCATGGCAAAGTAGAGACTACGGGTGACGCCAGAGCCGCAATAGCCGCCCGCGAGCCAGACGCCGTCCTCGAAACCGAGGTGAGGGGAGTGGTCCGGGGTATAGGCGACATCGCCGTACCAGACATGCGCGGCGCCGATGTTTTCAAGCTGCGGGAATACGCGGAGAGCTGCTGTCCGGATGGCGGCGGCGCGCACCTCCGGCGTGCAGCCCGGCTCGCCCATGCGGCCGCCGAAGATGAAGCGCTTGCCGTCCGGCGAAGGGCGGAACCACATGAAGATCCGGGCGGATTCGCCGAACATTCGGCCTTTCGGCGACAGCTCGGCCATCAGATCCACCGGAATTTCCTCGGTGGCGATGGCACCTGTCCGGATCTGCACCACGCGCTGGTGCATTGCATTGCTGCGGCGGTCGGCATAGCCGTTGGTCGCAACCAGAACGTCGCGGGCCTTTACCACTGTGTCTGCGCAGAAGATTTCCGTTTCCGTGCCGTCGCGGCGCATGCCCTTGACGGGCGTCGAGGGAAACAGCATCGCGCCGGCTTCGATTGCCTTCTCGGCCAGGGCATTGACGAGCTTGCGCGGGTGAATGCCGCCATCGCGATGGTAGACCACGCCGCCATCGAAGAAATCCGTGCCGATCTCGGCCCGCTGGTTCTCCTTGCCGATCATCTCAAATGGCAGGCCGACGGCCTTGTTCAGCTTCTCGCATTCCCGCGCTGTCGCATCATAGCCAGCGACGCTGCGGGCGCCCCGGAAGCGGCCGGTCATTTGCAGATCGCAATCGAGCTTTTCTTCCGCGACGAAGCGTTCGAAATAGTCGAGCGCGTTCATGCCCTCCTGCATGATCGCATGGGCTTTCGCCTCGCCATACTGGGAGGTCAGACCGGCGATACCGAGCTGATGAAAGCTGGGGCCGACCATGCCGCCGTTGCGGGATGAGCAGCCATGGCCGATCTCTTCCGCGTCAAACACAGCGACGGAGCGGCCCGCCCGTGCCAGATGGATGGCTGCGGCAAGCCCGGTATATCCAGCGCCGACGATGGCCACGTCGACACGCTCCGGCAGCGTGCTTTCTGTTGTGGTCCGGGCCGGACTGGCGCTTGCGTTCCAGTAGATACTATTGCTTGCCATGGCTCAGTCCTTCACGGTCCAGCTATCCCGGTGCCTGGCGGTGGGGAACCTGTCCTCGAGACCCAACTCCGCGATCCGCTCGATGCTTGCCTCGAAAAGATTGCGCATGATGGGCATGGTTTCCGGCTCCAGCGCAACGCGGCGGATGGTGTCCTCGCGGCCCTGATAGGCCTCGTACAGGGTACGCAGATCGGCAACGGCGTCAGTAGCGGATATATCGATCCGCAGATCGTAAGTGTCGATGCCGTGCTCTCCGGTAACACGCAGGGCCGCCGAGCGGAGCGGGCCGAGGATTTCGCCGCCGCTGTCGCGTCCGGCTTCCAACGCCTTCATCAGCCGTTCGGCGAGCGGCAGGGAAGGATCGCGGGAGAAGGCGTCGGCCATCTTCTGGGTCACTTCCGGATTGGCGAGGATATTGCCGAGTGCGAGACAGTTTCGGCCGACCGTATGGGAGTAGATCGAATACATCCGGCGGCCGTGATAGGCAGCTGCCCTTCCGTCGGAATCGAGCGCACCGATCTGGCGCCATTCGATATCGGCGGTGGAGGCGCAAACCTCCGAGACGACCGCATCCGCCGCGGCGCCCTTTGAAAGCAGGGAGATGCCGAGATCGCCGAGACGGCTGTCGGTCCGGTGCTGGGACAGCATGGCGCCGCGGCCATGGGAGAGGCGCACGCAGCGCGACCCAACGGCCAGGTCGGATGTGGTGATGGCCGCGCCATAGCAGCCAGTGCGCTCGCAGCGTCCGATGATCGAAAAGGTCATGTAGTCCCCCTTGGCTCCCGCCGGGCGGGATTATTTTTTTCAGGCCGGGTCGGTCGCCGGAAGCGGCACGCCCCTGTCTTCTGCTTCGAACCGCTGCCACATCGCCTCGGTCGCGTTCTGTGCTTCCGTCACGGCGGCCTTCTCGTCGACGGTCAGCAATTCCCTGTCCCGCATCAGGAACCGGCCGTCGACCATGGTGTCGGTGACCAGTCCCGGATGTCCGTAATGCACCAGATTCGAGATCGCGGAAAGCCGTGGCGTCATGGCCGGTGTCATCAGGTCGATCATGGCGAGATCGGCCTTCATGCCCGGCGCGATATGACCGATGCCCGGATGGTCCAGCGCGCGGGCGGCATTCACGGTGGCGTAATTGAAAATGTCGTTCGGTGTCGGCGTGACCGACCGGCCATAGGCGCCGCGATGCACGGTCAGGCCGAGCTTCATGGCGTGGAACATGTCTTCGGTCATATTGTCCGTACCGAGCGCGATATTCACACCTGATTCGAGGATCGCCTTGATCGGCAGGCTGTGCGGGCCCTTGGCGGACATCGACGCGGGGCAATGGGCGAAATGGGTACCGGTCTCGGCCAGGATCTGGACATCCTGCTCGGTGCAGAAGGTCCAATGCACGGCCAGCAGATCGTCGCCGAGGAAATCGTTGCGTTGCAGATACTCCGTCGAGGTGCAGCCATGCAGGCTCTCGACCTGTTTCTTCTCACTGATGATCTGGCTGAGATGCACCGTGCGGCGCAGGCTATGTTGCCGCGCGAGCTTCTTCAGCTCCGCCAGCATCCAGGGACTGCAATTGTCCGGTGCGTGAGCGGAGATCATCACCCGGACGCGGTCGTCCTCGGTGCCGTGGAAGCGCTCGATCAGATCGCGGGTACGGGCAAGGAAGGTCTCGCCGAATTCCCTGTCGAACCGGTAGGTGCCGCTGCCGACCTCGGTAGTCACAGCGTCGGCGCAGCTTTCGGCGAGCCAGAGCCGCATGCCGGTATCGACCATTGCAGGTGCGTAATCGGCGACATGGCGCAGTGGGTCGACCATCGTCGTGGTGCCGGAGCGGATTGCCTCGGCGCAGGCCAGGCGGGCGATGGCGGCGCGTTCCTGCGGCTCCAGCAGATAGGAGGCTGGAACCATGTACTGGTAGACGAGGTTGCCCTCGATATCCTCGACCGTGCCCCGCAGCACAAGCAGCACCGCGTGGGTGTGGGCGTTTATCAGGCCGGGGGTGACCAGCCGGTCAGTCATGTCGACGGGCTCGAAATCCGCGAAGTCGGTGCCGTTCAGGCTGTCGGCTATGGCAGCGATCCGGCTGCCGTCGATGGCGATATGGCCCCGGCGGATTTCGGGTTTTCCATCCGCGCCATGGTGGACATAGCGGGCGTCACGCAGCAGCAATCGGGTCATGTCATGCGGTCTTCTTGCGCAGGGAAACGGCGGCAGTGGCAATCAGGGAAAGGACAACGAGGAAGGTGGCGACCGCCGCGATGGTCGGATCGATACTCTCCTGAATGCCTTCCCAGATCTGTTTCGGCAGCGTGTTTACAGTGCGGACGGTGAGGAACAAAACGCCGACGATTTCATCGAAGCTGACGATGAAGGCGAAGATGCCGCCGGTCAACATGCCGGGGCGGATAGCCGGAATGATCACCGAGATCACCGTTTGCCAGACCGAAGCGCCGAGGCTCCGCGCGGCCTGGGTAATGCGGCGGTCAAGATTGGCCAGCGCTGTGAAGACGGAGATCGAGACGTAGGGCAGCGCCAGCAGGGTGTGGGCCAGGATGACGCCGAAATAGGTGTCGATCAGATCGAGCTTTACCCAGAACCGGTAGAAGCCGAGGGACTGGACCACGGGCGGCACCAGAATTGGCACAATCAGGACCCAGCGGGCGATGGTCGAGGCCCGGTTCGAAATCAGCCAGCAGCCGATAGAGAAGGCGGTGCCGAGCACGGTGGCGGCTATCGCCACCGCGACGCCGATCCAGATACTGGTCCAGGTCGCGCCGAGCCATTCGGCGGAGCTGAAATAGTTCTCATAGTGCTGCAGGGAAAGATGCTGTTTCGGCAGGCCGATATAGCTGGTGTCGGTCAGCGAGATCGGAATGACCACGAGCAGCGGCAGCAGCAGAAACGCGAGGACGGCCCAGGCCCCTGTATTGAAGAAGATTCGGAACGGCGAGGTCTTCATCAGTTGCGCTCCAGCAGGGCCGACTTCAGGTTCACGAAGCGCGCCGCGATGAGCAGGACCAGGGCGGTCGCGACCAGCAGGGCCACCGAAAGCGCCGAGCCGAGGCCCCAGGCCAGGAATTCCTGGATCTGGTAGGTGATGTATTCGGAGATCATCAGCACGCGGCCGCCGCCAAGCAGCGCCGGGGTGACGAAAAAGCCGAGGGAAAGAACGAAAACCAGCAGTGCGCCGGAGAACACGCCAGGCAGCGTCTGCGGAAAATAGACCGAGCGGAAGGCCGTCCATTCGCTGGCGCCGAGGCCGCGCGCCGCATCCGTATAGGAACGCGAAATGCCGCGCATATTGGCCAGCATCGGCAGCACCGCGAAGGGTAGCATGACGTGAATCATGGCGATCAGAACGCCGAGTTCATTGTGCATCAGGCGCAGGGGGCTGGAGATCAGTCCGATATCGCGCAGGGTGTCGTTCACCAGACCGGAACGGCCGAGCAGTATGATCCAGCTGAAGGAGCGGATCAGCACCGAAACCCAGAAGGGCAGCAGCACCAGCGCCATCATCAGGGGCGTCAGGCGGCTGACGAAGTTCGAGATCGCATAGGCGACAATATAGCCGAGCAGCAGGCAGCCGACGGTGGTGATGGCGGCGACACGGAAGGTCAGGATGAAGCTGGTCTTGACCGCGTTCGACTCCGTCATCTTCACGTAGTTGCCGAAACCGGTGGCCGGTTCGGTGAAGGAAATCTCCCAGATGCCCAGAACGGGCAGGATGTAGAAGATTACCATGATGGCCAGCGCGGGCAGCACTAGCATCCAATAGCGGGTCTGGTCGTTCAGACGCGGCATGTCGGCTCCGGTCGGGGAAGGGTCATAAAGGAACGGGGCGGCTCCTGGAGGGAGGCGCCGCCCCGCCCGCCGGACGGCTTAGTTGATAAGCGCGTCCACGTAGAGTTCTTCGGCCGAGATCTGGTTCTTTGCGTACCAGGTGTCGTTGTACATAATCTGGGTGGCCAGATTTTCAGGGCTCGACGGATTCCATTTCTGCATCGAGTCCGGCACCAGAGCGGCGGCGGCCGGGTTGGCCGGACCACAACCGATCATCTCAAGCCATTTGACCTGCAGTTCCGGTGTCTGGGCATGGGCGATGAACTTCATCACCTCTTCCGTGCCGGCCGGGTTGCTCTTCGGGACAACCCAGATGCCCGGAGCGACGACGCCGCCATTGAAGGTGACTGTGAAGCTGCCTTCTTCCATCTGGTCTTTCAGCAGATGGGCACGGGTCGACCAGATGTTGCCGATGGAGACTTCTTCCTGCAGGAACAGGTTCTGGCTGTCGCTGCCGGAGCCCCAGACGATGACATGCTCGCGGAGCTGGCGGAAACGGTCGATGGAGGCCTTGATGCCGTCATCGGTGCCGAGGGCTTCGTAAACGTCCTTCGGAGCAACTCCCATGGACATCGTGGCGCTTTCCAGCATGCCGCGGACCGACTTGCGGAACGTCCGCATGCCCGGAAAGTCTTTGACGTTCCAAACATCTTCCCAGCTCTGCGGAACATTGCCGCCGAGCAGTTTCGGGTTCGAGGCCAGCACGTAGGAATAGACGTAGTTGCCGACACCGTTGTTGTAGACGGCGCCGTCGAGCACCTTGGACTTGTCGACAATGCTGTAATCGATCGGCTGGGTGACGCCCGCTTTTTCCAGGATCAGCGCCGAGCCGGCGCCACTGTCGCACAGGTCCCAGACTACTGCGTTACTTTCGACCATTGCGCGGATCTTGCCGGCGGACGGGCCGGCGCCGTCCACGGTGACCTTGATGCCGGTTTCCTTGGTGTAGGTATCGCACATGACTTCCTGAAGGATGTCCTTGGCTTTACCGCCCCAGTTCACGACGATGATTTCCGTCGTCGCGGCCATTGTCTTGCCGCTAAGCGCCGGCAGGATACCCAGCGCGCCCATTGCGGCGATGAAGCCGCGGCGGGTCAGCAGGCCCTGCTTGTAACGCTCTACCGCGATCTCCGCGATATCGGCCTTGGCTTCAAAATCTGTTGTTTCGGTCATGTCTTTCTCCATTTCGATGAACCCCCTGTTTCTTGCTTTTGCGAGGCGTTGCTATTCAGCCTCGAGAATCACACAGGCATCCGCGTCCCAGCCGAAGCCGAGCTGGAGGCCAGGGTTGGGGTTGATGCCGGATTTCCAGGTCGGGCAGGAGACGAGGATCTGCCCCAGAACAGAATGGGTGAGGAGCACCTGGCAGCGTTCGCCGAGATAGCTCACCTGCTTCACCGTGCCGGTCAGGAATTCCTTGCCGGGCTCCGTCAACCGGATCCGCTCTGGCCTGAGGGCGATTTCGGCACTGTTGCCGACGGTCCCCGCATGACCGGTTGCATCCACCGGGAAGGCTGCTTCACCGGCGACGCATTCGAGATGATCGCCCTCGCGGCTCTTCACCTTGACGCTGAGGAAATTCGACTTGCCGAGGAAGTCCGCGACGAAACGGGTCCGCGGCTTGTTGTAGAGCGTGTCCGGGATGCCGGATTGCTGGATTTTGCCATCCTTCAGGATGACGATCCGATCGGACATGGAGAGGGCTTCGTCCTGGTCGTGGGTTACGTAGATGAAGGTGACGCCGAGCTGGTCGTGCAGGGCCTTCAGCTCCCACTGCAGGTCCGCGCGGAGTTTCTTGTCGAGCGCGGAGAGCGGCTCATCCAGCAATAACACCTGAGGCTTGAAGGAAAGCGCACGGGCCAGGGCGATACGCTGCTGCTGCCCGCCGGAAAGCTGGCTCGGCATGCGGTCGGCATAAGCGCCCATCTGCACCAGTTCGAGGCATTCATCGACCCGTGCGCGGATCTCGCTCGCCGGGCGTTTGCGGATTTTCAGGGGGAAGCCGACATTCTGCCGCACGGTCATCGTCGGGAACAGGGCATAACCCTGGAAAACCATGCCGAAATCGCGGTGCTCCGGCGGCTCGTTCGTGATGTCGCGGCCGCGCAGGGAAACACTTCCCTCGGACAGGTCCGTGAAGCCCGCAATCGCGGTCAGGAGCGTCGTCTTTCCCGAGCCGGACGGGCCCAGCAGGGTCAGAAACTCACCCTCGGCGACATCCAGGTCGACATGATCCAAAGCATGGACCGGTCCGTAGCGCTTGACCGAGTTTCGGATGGAAAGAATCGGATTGCTCATAGAGTGCAGGCGTCCCGTCTGTATGGGCGGCCGGGAGCGGTTCGGCCAGGATCGGGACGGAGCAGATCATGCAGGTCTAAAACCTGAAAATAATATTTTGCTCCTGTTTTATAATGTCAGTTTATAGGTGTTGGCTTGGTCGCTGGAATGTCGTGATTTTTCAGAAAGTCGCTGAAGAACCTCTGGAACTGGAGTGCCAGGTTCGACGTCGGGAACAGGTTGCAGGAAATGCAGTGAAGGCTGAGGGGCAGGACGGGATGGGTCGGACGGGCCGAGAGCGTGGTGAGGTCCCGGCCGAACAAGGCAAAGCTGTCCACGAGGGCAACACCCAGCCCGGCGATTGCCATCTCCAGCGCGGTCGCAGTGTGTCGGACTTCACAGAAATAGCGCCGTTCCAAGCCCTGTTTCGAGAAAACCGTGTCGATGATCTGGCCGAGCGGAGTGCCGGCTGCGTAGGAGATATGCTTCACGTGATTGAGGTCGGTGACGTTCACCCGTTCCGACAGGGCCATTTCATGATCGATCGGGCAGACGCACATCATCCGGCCTTCGGCAACGGGGCGGACGGACAGCATGGAATGGCGGGGCGGGGTGATGGAGAGGCCGAGATCGGCCCGCCCGCTGACCAGTTTCTCGATATTCTCGTCGATGCTTCCAAGCTCGATTGATAGCTTCAGCTTCGGCTTGTTCCTGACGAACTCGGCAATCACGCGCGGCAGGATCCCATGGCCGATCGATGGCGTGGCCACGAGATGGAGCCGGCCGACCGTGCCACCGCGCAATTCGTTGATGATGTTCTCAACGCGTTTCTGCTGCATGAAAAGATACTGCGCTTCTTGCGCAATATGCTGGGCCTCGCGGGTCGGTACCAGGCGGCCCCGTTCACGCACGAAAAGAGGAAAGCCTACCAGATCCTCGGTGTGGCGAATCATGTTGCTCACAGCCGGTTGGCTGACATTCAGGAGGTCCGCGGCCCGTGCCGTGGTGCCCACTTCGATGACGGTGCAGAGCACTTCGAGCTGGCGTGCATTGATCATGGCAATAATTTTACCTTATTAAGTCGCCCGCCAATTTTATTTCACGGTGATACTTCGCTCGTCTAGCACTTCATGTGTCGGAGCCGAAGAGGAGGGCTTTCATGAGCCGGAAAGAAGTATTCGCCGTGGCCCAAATGGGCCCTGTCCACCTTCATGACACGAAAGCCCAGGTGGTTGCGCGCCTTGTTGAAATGCTGCGCGAGGCTCACTCTCACGGCGCCCGCTGGGTCACCTTTCCGGAACTGGCGCTGACCACGTTTTTCCCGCGCTACATCTATGACAAACCGGAAGAGTACGATGTCTTCTTCGAGGAGGGGTTGCCTTCACCGGCGATGCTGCCGCTGTTCGAGGAAGCCAAAGCACTCGGCATCGGCTTCTATCTCGGCTATGCGGAAAAGCTGGAAGAGGGCGGCCGCACCCGGCGCTTTAATACCTCTGTTCTCGTTGGTCCCGACGGTGCGATCCTCGGCAAGTATCGCAAGATCCATCTTCCGGGCACGAAAGACCCGATCGGCGATCGCGAGTTCGAACATCTGGAGAAGCGCTATTTCGAGGTCGGCGACCTCGGGTTCCCGGCATTCAAGACCCCATCGGGCCGCTTCGGCATGTGCATCTGCAACGACCGGCGCTGGCCGGAGACTTTCCGCGTCATGGCACTGCGCGGGGCAGAGGTCTTCATGCTCGGCTACAACACACCGACGCGGAACATCCATCATCCGGAACCGGCACATCTGCGTGAATTCCACAACCGGCTCAGCCTGGAATCCGCCGCCTATCAGAACGGCGCCTGGGTCATGGCGGCGGCCAAATGCGGCTCCGAGGACGGCTTCGCGATGATCGGCGGCTCCGCCATCGTCGCGCCGACCGGTGAGGTTGTGGCCCGCGCCGTTTCCGAGGATGACGAGGTGATCGCCTATAACTGCGATCTCGACCTTGGCGCTTATATTCGCCGGTCCGTCTTCGATTTCGCACGGCATCGCCGGATCGAGCATTATGGGCCGATCACCGCGCAAACTGGCATTGAGGTGACGGAATGACCTTTTCTCTCGCAGGACGCTGCACGGAAACCGGCCGCATCGGTTTCGCTGTCGCCACGTCGTCCGTCTGCGTCGGTGCCCGTGTGGGCGCTATTACCGAAGGATGCGTCGTATTCTCCCAGGCCCGCACGGACCCACGTTTGCACGCAGTCGGCATCGCGGCCTGGCAGGGGGGCAAGGATGCGGCCGAAACGCTGTCCGCCATGCGCGAGGCGGCAACAGCACCGCACTGGCGTCAGCTCGGTATTTTGACATCGGCAGGAGCTCCGCTGCATTATACCGGCGCATCCTGTCTCGATCATTGCGGCGGGCTTGAAGGGGCGAACAGCCTCGCGCTCGGCAATTTCCTCGGCTCGGCCGATGTTCTGCCGGAAATGGTCCGAGGCTTTGAAGAGGCGACCGGTTCGCTCGAAGAACGCCTCCAGGCGGGCATGCTCGCCGGCGAGGCCGCCGGTAGCGAGCGGGAGCCCCTGCAATCGGCTTCGCTGAAGGTGCTTGGCAGCGAAGGGTTGATGGATGCGGATATCCGCGTCGATTTCTCGACCCATCCGCTTAAGGATCTCGGGGTACTCTGGCTGGACTGGGCGCCGAAGGCGGCGGCCTACCGCCTACGGGCCATCGATCCGGACAAGGCTCCTTCGTCTGCGGAAGTCGAGGGTCGCCCGGCTTAATAGACGTCGGAGCGGGCTCAGACCGTGCGTGAGGCGGGAAAGGTAATCGTTACTATCGTGCCCTGTCCCGGCGTGCTGTCTACATCCATGCTCGCCTCATGTGCCTCCACATGCGCCTTGACGATGGCGAGGCCGAGGCCGACTCCCTCGCGGGAACTAGTCATTGCACCCGGGCGTTGCCAGAAAGGCTGAGTGATACTCTCGATCAGCTCCGGTGAAATGCCGATACCGCTATCCTGGATAGAGAGGACGATCCGTCGTTCGTCATCGGTCCGGCTGCGGATCGTTACCACCGATCCGGCAGCGGAGAACTTCACGGCATTTGCCAGCAGGTTCTGGACGATCTGATAGAGCATCTGCGGATCGGCCCGAAGGGCGGGTAGCGTTTCAGACAAGTCGAGCGTTACGGAAATATCGTGTTCCTGTGCGGCCGGTGTCAGATCGGTGACAGCGGCATGGATCGTTTCCGTGAGGTTGATCTCGGAGTTCTCGATCCGGGACTGGAGTTTTTCAAGGCGGGCGAACTCGAGAATTTGCTCGATCATTCTCAGCAAACGCGAGCCGCTGTCCGAAATATCACTGGCATAGTCGACATAGCGCTCGTTTCCGAGCGGCCCGAACGGCTCGCCCCGCATCATGTCGGCAAAGCCGATGATGGCGTTCAGCGGTGTTCGTAATTCGTGGCTCATGTTGGCGAGGAACTGGGACTTGGCGAGGCTGGCCAGCTCAGCCTGTTCCTTCGCAGCCTTGAGCTCGATCGCGCGCTGTTTAAGCTCCGTAATGTTCGAATAAACGCAGACCATGCCGCCTTCTGCGGTACGGCGTTTGTCGACCCGGAACCACTGGTCGTCGTCCGTCTGCAGCTCATAGGGCTCGACGGAAGAGGCGAAGTGACGACGGCGATCATCGAGCCAGACTTTCGCTCTCTCATCTTCTTCGAGGGTCACACCTCGGCAGACGAGGTAATGCTTCAGCAGATCGGTATATTCCACGCCGGCGACGGCAGCATCTCCGGCATTACCCAGCATCTTGCGGAAATGGTCGTTGCACAGGATCAGATGTCGATCAGGCGAGTAGAGAACAAAACCGTCGGAGATCGCATCGATACCTTCCCGCAGGCGTTGGGAAGAGCGTTCGGCAGACTCTTCCGCTGCCTTGCGGTCGCTGATATCCCGCAACACCAGAACAAAAACGCGGTCCCGGCCTGCGATGGATTCCGTCAGCGTGATTTCGGTCGGGCGCATGACGGAGGATGTTTCCGGATCCAGAATTCCTGTCTCGATTGTCGTGGGTTCGGCAGCCGTCTGCCGCAGTATGTCCGCCGGTGCTGCCGCAAGCCCGCGCGCCCAGTCGCCGGAGAGGCGACCGGCGATGGAGTGTCCGATGAGTTCAGAGGCGGGGATACCGAATATCTGGCCCGCTGCCCGGTTTGCCGTGCGGACTTTGGCGTTTTCGCCAATCGTCACGATGGCATCGAAGCTGGCATTGACGACTTCCCGGAAGTAGGCGTCGTGCTGTTTCAGTGTGGTTTCGTTGCGCCTGCGCCGGAGAATTTCGCCGCGAAAATCGGCAAGCGCAAAATTACCGGTCACCAGGAGCAGGGCAATGATGGGGAAGCTTGCATCGACCAAGGCTCCGCCGGCGCCATACGCGGCAACTGAAGCTGTTGTCATGACTGCGACGGCGGCCAGGGCCGTCAGCGGTTTCCAGATCAGGGACGTGCGCGGCAGAAGCAAAATCAGCAGCAGCCCCAGAAGGAGTGCGGCGGCGATTTCCATCACAAAAAAACTTCGGTCACGCAATGGCGTCCGGCCGGTTAGAATTGTGTCCACAGCAAGAGCCTGCAGATGCAATCCGGACATGACGGTGTTGCCCATGCCGGTGCGAACCTTCTCTCCTATTCCGGAGGCCGAGGTCCCGATGACGACGATACGCCCGGTCAGTTCAGCCTCCGGCACATTACCCTGCAGGATTTCATGCGCTGCTAGTGTCGTGACACGCTCCGGATTGGCTGTGTCGATCCAGATGCGGCCCATGCTGTCCGTGGGCACGAACAATGGTCCGATGGACACTCCGGACATCCCCAGTGTCGAGGGAACTTCCAGCAACATGCTGGATTGGCCGAGGGCGACCCGAGCTGCCTCGAGGGCGAGCCCGGGTTCGATCGTTTCTCCGACACGAAACGCTGCCGGAGCCCGTCGCGCGGCACCGTCGGGCTCGGGGAGAAGGTTGACGATCCCTTCACCGACACCTGCCGGGCCGACTGGCGCGACACTCTCTATGAGGCCGGAAATGCCGGGAAGGTCTTCGATGTCGGGATAGCCGTGGACGGCAAAACGCCCTGGACGGGCCTGGGCGGGGGCGCCCGGGCGTCCGGGTGTCCTGGCCGCTGCCGCATTGACGGTCGGAATGGTCTGGATGGCGGCTGCGAGGGCTGCATCGTAGCTGCCAAGTTCCGACAGATTGCGGCGAAGATCTGGACTCAGTCCGGGAAGTGAGACTGCCAGGTTTTCCGGAGACATACGGTCTGGCTCTGAAAACAGTATGTCAAAGACCGCCATTGCCGCCCCGGCCTCGCGCAGGCGGTCGATAAGTTCCACATAATATATGCGTGGCCAGGGCCACTGACCGAGTTGGGCGAGGCTTTCGTCATTAACGTCCACGACGACGACAGGAGAAGCCTCGGTGTGCGTGGTTCGCGTCTGAAGCAGAAGATCGAAACCCCAGAGCCTCACGATCTGGACCGGCGTGACGTCGAGGACCCGCAGCAGGATCAGCAGGATAAGGAGACCGCCGGCAATCAATCGACTTTGGCGGATCAGACGACGCAGCTGCCCGTCTTCCGGGCCGTCAAGCCACGGAAAGTCGCTCCGCTCTTCAGAGCCGGCGGAGTCTAAAGTGCTGTGTCTGCTGCCTTCCATTCATGCCTCGTTCAGGCGTCATCGACGATCAGCCTCGCGCCCGGTCGAAGCGCATATCTCCCCTGGAAATCGACTGATGCAGCGATGTTGCCCTATCGAATAACGATTTCGACGCGCCGGTTGCGCGGCTCGGAAACTCCGTCTGCCGTTGGGACGATGGGGGCTCGTTCGCCATAGGACTCAACCGTTATGACCTCTTCGGGGACCCCGAGGTTCAGAACCTCCTGTCCGACAATGCTGGCGCGATCCAGGGCAAGCCGGTCGTTGAAGTTGGCCGAGCCGGAGCGGTCCGTATGTCCGGAGACCTCTACCTGCGGCAATTTACGCTGGCGGATTGTCTCCAGCACCTTGTCGAGAAGGATCAGGGACTCAGGTGTGAGTGTGTCTGTTCCCTGCTCGAAATAAAGCATGAAGGTCACCGGCGGTGTCGGACCAGCGGCAATTGCCGCGCCGAAAACAACGCGGACGTCGTCCTCCGCAAATGTTCCGGTGGACTTCGGAGCCGTGTCCGTACGGGCAACCAGGGCGCTGGCCCGGGAGGTGTCGAGAGTGATTGAGCCTTGCTGGTTTTCAACACGGATCACACCGAGCTTCCCGTCATCTTCGGGCAGCAGGACCACGAGCGCGCCCTTGACGGTGGCTTCCACATCGGAAAGGGCTGCAAGGAACATCTCACGGCACTTTGCGATGTCGTCTGGCTGGTGCCCCTCTTCGAGTTCCTGCATCCAGCAGTCGAAACCGCCCTGGGCACTGGCGCTGCTCGATCCTGCGACGGAACGGGCGCCGGCAGAGAAGAGGGCAGTCAATTTATCGCGCGCCTGTTTCAACTCCTGTCGGGCGGCCGGGTCCAGATCCCTCTGGTCCATCATCTCGGGTTCGACCATCTCGCCTTTGCCTGCGCGGATGGCGCGGTCGAAGAATTTGGCGGTGTCGGGCCAGTCATATTCGGTGCGTTCGAGATCGCCGAGTGCCACATACTCATTGCTGAGGCTTTGCAGGAATTGCGAATTCGGCGGTGCCATGCCTGCCAGCTCGTCCGTGTCATACGGGCCAACGGCACAGGCGCTGACCGAAATGGCGAGCAGCAGCGCGGTAGCGCCGGATCGGACGGCGCCAAGGCGCTTTGAGGTCGGGGTCTGCATGATCATGTCCTAGTTCCCGGCACCGGCTGGGACGCGAACCGCGAAGCGGGTTCCGCGAACAGCGATGACAGAGAGCGGGGTTTCGATGCGGGTTTTCTCTGGCGCGATATGGCCGATCCTGCCGGACTGGTAGACCATCGTGCCTTCCAGAATTTTCCCGAAAAAACTGAAGCTGTTGCGTTGCGGTGCAAACTCGAATTCGGCGAGCTCGAAGCGGGAATTCGGGCCGAGTGAAATCAGTGTGCCGTCACCCAGCGTAACTCCGAGCGCACCATTGGGACCTGTTAGCAGGATATCCCGGTGCTGCACGTCCAGCCCTTCGCTGGCGGGCGTCACCGAATCACCGCGCTGTACCGAGGCATCGCCACTGACAACCTTGATCGTGCCGATGGCCGGGCCGGTATCCTGCGCCGAGACAGTGCCGGTCAGCAGGAGGAAGACGAGAAACCCTGTCAGATATCGTGCCATTCGGCCTCCCCCGGACCATAGTTCTGATTTTTATATTGGAATAACCATGGAGTGTGTAGACGAAGGGGAAGCGACGTCAAGTGCCCGGGCCGAAAACTGTGGGTTTAGTATGCAGTGCGATCAAGGCGCCCCCGGGGATCCATTGCATTCAATGACTTTTGAATTGACTGTAACGTGTGAACGGAAGGTCTCGTGCCTGCAGCAAGCCGGAACATCGGCGATTTTGACCGTTAATGGTGGGAGAATTTTTCGTGGAACTCACGCTCCGCAATGTCCGGCTCGCGGCGGAACCCGGACAGGTGCTCGATGTCGGTGTGGATAGCGGCAAGGTGGTTGCGATCGGTGGCGAGCTGCCGGACGGCCTACGCACGCTCGATCTGGAGGGACGCCTGCTGCTGCCCGGGTTTGTCGAGACCCACATGCATCTCGACAAGTCCTGCATCCTGCACCGTTGCAGATCCGAAAAAGGCGATTTGGCCGAGGCCATTGGAGAGGTCGCCCGACTGAAAGCGGGCTTCACGGAAGAGGATGTATCCGAAAGGGCGAAACGGACGCTCCGCAAGTGTGTGGTCAATGGCACAACCCGAATGCGCACCCATGTGGAAGTCGACCCGGTCATCGGCCTGCGCGGGTTCGAGGGTGTGAAGAAGGCGATTGCCGATTTCGCCTGGGCAATCGACGTCGAGATCTGCGTCTTTCCGCAGGAAGGGTTGCTGAACAATCCGGGGACGGACGAATTGATGGTCGCGGCCCTGAAGAACGGTGCCGGATGCGTCGGAGCGGCACCTTATACCGACAGCGACCCGCACGGGCAGATCGACCGGATCTTCGAGATGGCACGTGAATTCGATGTCGATATCGACATGCATCTCGATCTCGCCGCCGATCCGACGGAACTCGATGCCGATTACGTTGCGCGCAAGACCGACGAACATGGCTGGGGGGGCCGGGTTGCTATCGGTCATGTCACCAAGTTTGCCGCCATGCCGCCGGAGAGCTTCGATGCGCTGGCCCGCAGGCTTGCGGGCGCGGGTGTTGCGGTGACGGTCCTGCCGTCGACGGACTTGTTCCTGATGCATCGCGACCACGATCACTCCGTCCCGCGTGGCGTGACGCCGCTGCACCGGATGCTGGGCCATGGGGTCAATTGTTCGCTCTCGACGAATAATGTACTGAACCCGTTCACGCCTTACGGCGACTGCTCCCTGATCCGGATGGCCAATCTTTATGCCAACATCGCGCAGATCGGGCAGACGGACCTGCTGGCGGAATGCCTGAACATGATCTCGACCCGGTCCGCCGCGCTGATGAATTTGCAGGATTACGGCATCGAGGTCGGCAAAACAGCGGATCTTGTCGTGGTCGACAGCACTGACCCTGCCATGGTGGTGGCCGAGCTGGCACAGCCAATGTTCGTCTTCAAGGCCGGAAAGCAGACAGTGACGCGAGCCCTGCCGGAGTTGCACGCGCCGAAGTGAGACGGAAATTCACGGCGCTATTGGTCGCCGACCATCGCTGCTCCGACGGCAAGCTCCAGGATCTCGGTGGTGATTTCGGATTGCCGTGACTGCCGTGCATTGCTCTGCAGAGCAGTCAGCATGGTTGAGATATTGTCGTGTGCCGCCTGTGTAGCCGAGAGCCGGGCGGCATTTTCAGCGGAGATCGACTCCACCGCCGCTTCAGTCAGGCGTGCGAAGACATACTCTTCCGTCAGTTTTTCAAGCAGCTTTGCCGGGGCCATGTTGTGGAGCGGAGCTTGATGCTTCTGCTTTGTTTGCCGGATGTGGACATCGAGCGGAAGCAGCGGCCGGCGCTCAACGGTCGAGGCGGTTCCTTGCCTCGAGGAGGAAAATATAGCCTCCACACGGGTGATTTCGCGTGCCGCGATCTGGCGAAACAGCTCTTCCGATAAGCGCTGTACCACCGCCGACACTGCATCCGGCCGGGTCGCCATCGGTCCAAACCAGGCTGGGGTGCGGTTCATTTCCGTCGCGCGTGCCGCGCCGCGGCTGCCGAGCACGAACAGTTTGTCCCGCGGACCGAGGGCATTCAGTGCCGCCTCCACAACTCTGTCATTGAAACCGCCCACGAAGCCGTGTTCGGACGCGCAGAGGATGATGGCGGTCGGGCCCGGCTTTGCTTCCGGTTTATCCGTCCTGCCATGCACCATGGAGAGTGTGTCGGCGATTCCGCCGGCGACAACCTCGGCATATTGCCGAATACCGGGAACCGCACGCTGCGCTTCCCTGAGGCGCATGCCGGAGAGCGACCGCATGGCCGCGATGATGTTCTGCAGATCTCCCATGCCGGAAATCTGCGCCTCGATCTCTGCGAGGCGGGTCATCTTGTGTCCGCCGGGGCCGTTCCGCGTGTCGATGCCGCCAGAGCGGCGATGCCTTCATGCAGGCGCTGGCGCTGCTGGTCAGTCAGGGACTTGGCTTGATCGTCGAGCGTGAGGATGTCCGGAGCGTCCTGAACGAGCCAGGAAGACAGGGCGTCCCGGAACGCATCGATCCGGTCCATGGGTACATCGTCGAGCAGATTTTCGGAGAGGGCGAAGAGCAGGGCAACCTGTTCTCCCAGTGGGAGCGGGGCGAACTGGCGCTGGCGCAGTATCGCGCGGATCCGCCGTCCGTGTTCGATGTTCTTCCGGGTGCGGTCATCGACCATGGTGCCGAACCGGGTAAAGACCTCAAGTTCGAGAAACTGTGCGTAGTCCAGCCGCAGGCTTGCCGAGAAGGCCTTGATCACCGGCGCCTGGGTCTTTCCGCCAACGCGGGAGACGCTCTTGCCGATATCGACAGCTGGCTTCTGGTCTTCATGGAACAGGGAGGGGTCCAGATAGATCTGGCCGTCCGTGATGGAGATCAGGTTGGTCGGGATGTAGGCGCTGATATTGCCGGCCTGGGTCTCGGCGATCGGCAGGGCTGTCAGCGAGCCGCCGCCCCGTTCCGGTGAGAGCCGGGCAGCGCGCTCGAGCAATCGCGAATGGATGTAGAAGATGTCGCCCGGATAGGCTTCACGTCCCGGCGGTCGGCGCAGCAACAGCGAGACCTGACGGTAGACCGCGGCATGCTTGGTCAGCTCGTCCATGATCAGCAGGACGTCGTGCCCCTTGTTCATCCAGTATTCGGCCATGGTGCAGGCGGAATAGGGTGTCAGCCATTGCAGGCCGGGGGGGGCATCGGCCTCGCCAACGACGAAGAGACACCGCTCGGGCGCGCCGTAGCGCCGCACCGCGTCGATCACCTGGGCGACGGTGGAAGCTTTCTGGCCAATTGCGGCATAGACGCAGATCACGTCGCTGGATTTTTGATTGATGATGGTGTCGACCGCAACGGCGGTCTTGCCGGTTCCGCGGTCGCCGATGATCAGTTCGCGTTGACCCCGGCCGAGCGGGACCATGGCGTCTATCGCAAGCAACCCGGTTGCCAGGGGGCGTTCAATCAGGGCGCGGTCAATAATTTGTGGGGCCGGCTGCTCGACAGGGTTGAAGGCGGCTTGCGCAATTGGCGCACCGTCGTCGAGGGGGGCGCCAAGGGGATCGACGATCCGTCCGAGCAGGGCGTCTCCCACCGGCACCCGCGCAACTTCTCCAGTGCCGCGCACTTCGCTTCCGGCAGAAATCAAGGCGGGGTCGCCAAGCAGCACGCAGCCGATTTCCGTCTCTCCGAGACTGACGACGAGCCCCCTTACACCGCCCTCGAATACCAGCAACTCATCCAGCCGGGTCTCCGGCAAGCCGGAAACCGTGGCGACGCCGTCTCCGGCGCGCAGCACCCGGCCGACGGGCTCGACCCAGGGGGTCATCGAGGCTTCCTCGATATGCGCCCGGTTCTTTGCCGCCCACCGGCGCAGGTCGTCAGCGAGCGTCGGCATCGGCGGTCATCTCCACCCGCATCGCGTTCAGAGTGCCGCGCCAGGAGAAATGCAGAATAGCGCCAGGGAAATGCAGCTCTACACCGGCGATAAGGTCCGGGTCATGGGCGAACTCGATCTCCAGGTCGTCTCCAAGGATAGCAATCAGGCGCTCTCTCCATCGCTCCATACTGGCCTTCGGTAAGGGAATGGCGCCGATCACCCGTAACCGCCCCGTGCTGGCCGGGCCGACGAGCAGGGCGTCACGTTTGCCGGGTTCCAGGGCGTTCATATGATTTTCGATGCGGTCGAGCCAGGTTGCCATCCTCAGGTCCGCCGGTACCTCCTGCAGCAGGCGGCGTGCGACGTCCATCCCGAGATCGAGCGCGATCTTCCGCGTCTCGCCCGCAGCTGCGTCGCGCTCGGCCTGCAAAGATTTCCGGGCCTGCGTTTCAAGCTCCTCCGCATCGTTTTCGGCCTGGGCAAGGCGCGCCGCTGCCTGTATCTCCGCCTCGGTTCGGGCGGCGGCGAGCACGGCTTCACGCTCTGCCTCGGTTTCGGATCGCGCCGTGTGAATTCGTTTCAGCTCGGACTGTGCTTCCTGCTGGATACGCTTTGCTTCGGCGTGTTCCTTGTCGATGTCGGCCCGGCGCGCGTCGACGAACCGCAATACCGGCTTGTATAGAAATCGATGCAGCAGCCATACAAGGATGACGAAGTTGACTGTCTGCAGTCCGAAGGTCCACCAGTCGAACGACATGACTATCCTACGTAAGGATTTGCGAACAGGAGCAGCAGGGCGATGACGAGACAGTAGATCGCGGTTGTCTCGATCATTGCCAGACCGACGAACAGGGTTCTGGATATGGTTCCTGCGGCTTCGGGCTGGCGGGCAATGGCGTCCATCGCCGCGGCAACCGCCCTCCCTTCGGCGAGAGCCGGGCCGAGTGCGCCGAACGAGACGACGAACGCGGCGGCAAATATGCTGATAAATTCGTGGTCCACATTACCTCCTCAGGTCTGTTGCTGGGCGTTGATGGCCGCCCCGATGAAGACGCCGGCCAGAACGGTGAAGATATAAGCCTGAACCAGTCCCAGAAGCAGCTCCAGGGCCATGAGCGGGATTGGAACGAAGAGCCCCGCAAGGGCGAGCACCAGCGCAATCATGAATTCGCCGCTCATCACGTTCCCGAAGAGCCGTACCGTCAGCGAAAGCGTTCGGGTGAACTCCGACAACAGATTGAGCGGCAGCATGATCAGCTTCGGCTTGGCAAACCCGGCCAGATAGCCGAGCAGTCCCCGGGCGCGGATGCCATAGAAATGCACCGATACAAAGACGACCGCTGCCAGAGCCGCAGCAGTTTCTATCCTGGCGGTCGGGGCTTCCATGCCGGGCAGGATGCTGGTCGAATTGGCGGTGGCGATGAACAGGAACAGCGTGGCGAGCAGGGGCAGCAATGACCGTGCGGACTTGCCCGCAACCTCACTGATCTGTTCCAGAATCCCGACAACAACGGTTTCGAGTACTGCCTGCAGGCGGCCGGGTTCCCGGCCGAGCCCTCGCGTCAGCAGCCATGATCCCAGCGGCAGCACCAGCATGAGGCCCCAAGTGGTCACGACGGCCTGGCTGATCGGGATCGGGCCTATATGGAACAGGATCGTGCTGGTCAGGGGCGATGCATCCATCATCCGGCTCTCCTTGCGCGACGCGTTGCGATCAGGCGTGCGCCGAGAAAGCCGGCAAACCCACTGAGAAGCATCACCGGGCCGAATTGCGCGAGTACGGTCAGCAGAGCGATGGCGCCGCCGATCCGCAACACGGTCAACCCGACAACCCTGACTGTGTGCCGTTCGCCGACCAAGGCGTCCACCGTCCGTCCGAGGGCGAAGAAATAGGCGAGGCCCAGAGCCATGCCTCCTGCGGCTATGGCGACGGCAAGCGCGACTGTTGTGATTGTGTCCGCTCCGTTCATTCTTTGTGCATCCTTGACCACGCGAGCCAGCAACCGAGGCTAAGCCCCAGGACCAGAAGTCCGAGGGTCCAGAACACGCCGCTTGCAAATATTCCGTCCATCCAGCGACCGATGAAAACCCCGATGAGCGGCGGAATTACGATCGTCCAGCCGAGGGCCCCTATCATCGCCAGATTATGGGCGATGGACCGTTCGCCTTCGCGTTCCCAGAGCGCGCGCCTCTCCTTTCGGGTGCGCACCGCCTTTTCCAGCTGGTTGTTCTGATCCTGCGCGCCGCTCATACGCCCTCCTCGGGCAGACTTCCTGACGCAAGGCTCTGGCCTGGAATGCCGGACGCGTTGGGCCGCAAGGCGGTGACGATCTGCTGAATCGCTGCGAGATAAAGCCTATGCGCATCGGTTCTGGCGGATTTTTCCTCAGAGACGTGGCGCCGGAAACGGTCAAGGACCTCGGTCTCCAGATGCTGCAGATCGTCTCCCGGCACGGCCTCGCGCGTGGCTATTTTGATCGATGCCCCGTCGCGCACGTTCAGCATGCCGCCGCGGACCGCGACATGGTGCTCGATACCGTCCGCATCGCGCCAGGTAATGACCGAAATCGCGAGTTCGGTCAGAAAGTCCGCATGCCCGGGAAGAAGGCCGAATGCACCGGTTTCGTCCTCCGCCCGAAGGTGGCTTACATCGGCTCCGTCGATGACGATCTCGAGCGGCGTGGCGATTGTCAGGTTCATGATGCCTCCGCCCTGGCGTGCGTGCCTTCGAGGGGAGCTTCTCTTCTCCGTGCCTCATCGAGATCGCCGACCATATAGAGGGACCGTTCGGCCCAGTCGTCTGTTTCGCCGTCCAGAATGGCGCGGCATCCGGCAATCGTGGCGTCCAGCTCCACCGCTCGGCCCGCCTTCCCGGTGAAGGCGGTGGTTACCATGAAAGGCTGGGTGAGGAACCGCATGAGCCGACGGGCCCTGCCGACCAGGCGGCGGTCGGTCGCGCTCAACTCCTCGATCCCCAGCAGGGCGATGATTTTCTGCAGGTCGCGGTAGTGGGCGATCGCCTTTCGGACCTCTTGAGCGGTCGTGTAGTGCAAGTCGCCCACCAAGCGCGGATCGAGCAGGCTCGATGTTGAGGCGAGCGGCTCGACGGCGGGATACATGCCTTCGCTTGCCATCTCCCGCGACAGCACGATCGAAGAATCGAGATGGCCGAAGATCTCGGCCACAGCCGGGTCGGTGAAATCGTCCGCCGGAACATAGACTGCCTGGATCGAGGTGATGGCTGCTCCGGGAACCGAGGCGATGCGCTCCTCGAACTCGGCAATCTCGCTGCTCAGGGTGGGCTGGTATCCGACACGGGACGGCAGGCGTCCCAGCAGACCGGATATCTCTCCGCCCGCCTGGACCAGACGGTAGACATTGTCCACCAGCAGAAGAACGTTTTCATGGATGTCGTCGCGGAAGTGCTCCGCGATGGCGAGCCCGGTCAGCCCAACGCGCCACCGTGCACCGGGCGGCTCGTTCATCTGCCCGAAGACCAGGGCTGTGCGGTCCAGCACGCCGGACTGCCGCAGTTCCAGCAGGAGTTCATGGCCCTCGCGCGAGCGTTCGCCGATACCGGCAAAGACCGATATGCCGGAATGCCGTTCAACCGTGGTCCGGATCAGTTCCATGATCAGCACCGTCTTGCCGACCCCGGCCCCGCCGAACATGGCGGCCTTGCCACCTTTGATCAGGGGGGCAAGCAGGTCGATGACCTTGATGCCTGTGTGAAACATTTCGGGCTGATTGCCCTGCTGTGACAGAGCCGGTGCAGGGCCGTGGATCGGCTTTCGCGGCACGTCGGCGGGAAAGGGTGCGCCCGCGTCCACAGGCTCGCCAATGACGTTGATGAGGCGGCCGAGAACCGCCTCTCCGACAGGAACCTGCAGGGGGGCGCCCGTTGTCTGGACCGGTGTTCCGCGTTTCAGGCCGGCGGTATTCCCGAGCGCGACAGCGCGAGCGGTCACGGCATCGAGATGAATCTGGATTTCAGCGATCAGGGACGGGCCCGAATCTTCTGCAATCGAAACGGCGTCGCCAAGCGATGGCATCCGGTCCGGTGGAAACCGGATGTCGATCACCGACCCATGGATCGCGACAACCTCTCCGGCCGCAGAATGCGATTGGGAATCTTCGATCGCTTTGTCGTGCACACCCAAACCCCAATGTCCGGTACGTCGTTCCGAGCGCTGACGATAGGTAGAGAGTGTGCCCGGAACGTAAGCCGATTGATATCAATATGATCCAGATCACGACACGGGGCATTGATCCTTATCAATCGCATGGGGGGCATCCGGGCACGGCCGCGTTTTCAGCCTCTCCTGCGATCAGGTGACGGCGATGCGTGCGGTTCCGGAGCTGCACGCATCGCCTGTTCAGCCTATTCGATCACCACGAATGTGCGAACCTCGATGCTTTCTCTCGCTGGGGTGTCGTTGGTCTGGGTCGGCAGGGGGAACGCACTGTGCGGTGTGAATTGTGCGCGGCCGTCCTCAATGCTGTCCCATCCCTTGATCAGCAGCACCTCGTCCCGGGTCATTTCGGGGACGTAATACCAGCGCTGATCCTTGTCGTGGGACAGGTGATAGATCTCGCCGACCCGGTCCGGGAAGACCTGATCCGTCGCGACCAGGTCAGCCGCCTTGACGCTGGTTGCGTCCGCAAGGGCAAGGGGGGAGCGCTGCACCGGTCCGCGGATCGGCCGCCAGACATTGACCTGGAGGATGCGCGCACCGGAATTCAACAGGCCGTCGAACGCGTCGGCACCGAACACATCGCGGGCGCGCTGCGGGCCGCTCTTTGCCGTGTAATCCACATGGATGCGCGGCGCCGGGCCACGGTTGCCATCCTTGTTGCTGGCGCCTTTACCGCCATCGGAGCGTCGGGTCGCATCGAAGATGGCCACCTGACTGGCGTCGAATTCTTCCATCAGGAGACTGCGGATTTCGTCGAAATATCCCGTCCCAACTGTAGCGTCGTCATAGAGGTCCGCTGTTTCCGTCGGTACAGTTCGGAGCGCGAAACCTTCCTTGTCGAGGGTGAACGATCCGGCATGGGGCCGCATATCCGCCACCAGAACGTCGTGATCCTCGACGGCGAAGCGGAAGTCAGGTGCGCCGCCGGTAAAGGCCGCACTGTAAAGCGCAGGCTTTTCCGCCTGGGGAACAATGAATGTCAGCGGAGCCACGACATTCGCGGCGCCTTCTGAAACTGGATCGTTGATGTGGTCCTGAACAACACTCGCCATCGTTTTTCTCCTTCTGGCCGCCGCATGCCGGCCTGCTGTGATGGCACCTCAGATAGGCCCTGAAAGAGCGGAACACAAAAGAGAAGAATTCAATATGACTTGAGAACAATTCAAGAGACAGGGGGCTGTATCACGGACGGGAGGGTTCAAGCTTCGCGCGGCTTGCGTCGGCCTGTTCAAGCAACCAGCGTTTCACCCTCAGCGTTCGTGCGGGTGGGGGGAGACCGGCCGGCTGGCAGAGATAGAATGCGGCTCCGGAGGGAGCTGTCGCACCGAAAGGCGTCACCAGGGCGCCGCTGGCAAGGCGTTCTTCGATATAGGGAGCCCGACCGATGGTTATGCCATGTCCGGCTTCGGCGACCTGCAGTCCCTGTTCGATCGCGTCGAGTTCCAGCGCGCCTCTCAGGTCCGGCGGCGCAAGGCCGCGTGCCTTGGCCCATTCCTGCCATTCGTCCGGAATGCTGCGAATGACGATCAGGCGTGATTTCTTCAGAATTTCTTCAATGTCCTGCTCACCCGCCGGCACGTATCCCGGCGCGGCAACCGGTGTCGCATGATCGTCGAAGAGAAAGGTTTTATCGACATTCGGCCAGTTCCCGCGGCCGTACCTGATGGCTATGTCCACCTGGTCGCGCTCAAGATCGACGACCCGTGTCGTCGGGACCAGTTGTATGTCGAGATCGGGGTTCGCTGCTTCGAATGCGCCAAGTCGGGGAAGCAGCCAGGTCGCGGCCATCGAGGTCGGCAATGTCAGCCGGACAATGGCCCGTCCGTCGGAAGGACGCACGGCTTCGGTCGCGGCTTCCAGTTCACGGATGGCGGGGTCGATGCGGGCGAGATATCGGGCCCCGGTTTCCGTCAACACGAGCCGCCGGCTCGTGCGGTCGAACAGTTGAGCCTGCAGCAGGGTCTCCAGTTGCCTGATCTGGTGGCTGACCGCGGACTCCGTAACGCCAAGCGCGACAGCGGCATCTGCGAGCCGGTCATGCGTTGCAGCGGCTCGGAATGCCAGGAGCGAGCGAAAGGGGGGGAGGCGGGTTTCCTGTGACGTCATTCCTGAAATATATCTCAAGTCCTATGTCGTGCCGAGCCTTTGAGTGAACGTCCCGTTGATACCCTTCAGGCTTGGCCAACGCGCGCCGGTTATCGAAGCATGCTTGAGGGCTATGTTTGAAGTGCAGGCTACGTGAGCCTGCAGTCAGAAAAACTCCGGTATAAAAACCGGCACTGGCAGGAGCGCGGCAACAGTTGGTTTGTTCGTACGAAAATTAAAACCAACTTTTCTTGCGTTATTCGAAATGAAAAATTGAGCATTTCAGTGGTGGAAAACGTTCAACTCTGCTAGGTCAGCGCGACCCCGGCCGTCGCGGAGCGAATGGATAAACGCCCATTCCAGGACGGTTGGCATGAAGATCCACGATCTCGCTTAGACAGACGCATAGGCAGTCATTTCAGTGTCTTCGAATTCCAGAAAAACCGAAAATCGCTACGTTAACGATCTTCGCCGGTTCAGCTTTTTCCAATCGCAGTTCTTCGATCTCAAAGGCGTAACCGTCCCTCTGGGGCTGTCAGTCGTCTTTCTGGCCGTGGTTGGGCTGTATGTCGCGAGTACGCAGAACGCTCTTGGCGAAGACTGGTTGATCGTCGTGGTCGCCGCGGTCGTCGGGGGATATATGGCGCTCAATATCGGCGCCAACGATGTCGCGAACAATATGGGTCCGGCCGTCGGCGGCAGAGTGCTGACTGTTTTCAGTGCGGTTGTGATCGCTGCCATCTGCGAGAGCGCGGGCGCATTGCTGGCAGGCGGCGAGGTGGTGAAGACTGTTTCCAAGGGGATCATTTCTCCCGGCGGAGATGTCAGCGTCGGTGAATTCCGAAACCTCATGCTGAGCGCGCTGTTTGCTGCTGCGCTCTGGATCAATTTCGCCACAATCCTGAATGCGCCGGTTTCAACGACCCATTCGATCGTGGGCGGCGTGCTCGGTGCGGGTATCGCGGCCGCGGGATTCGGACTGGTGAACTGGTCGACCATGGCGGCGATTGCCGCGAGCTGGGTGATCTCGCCCATGTTCGGGGCGCTTTTCGCGGCGGCGATCCTGTTCGCAATCAAGAAGAAGATCCTTAATGTCGAGGACCGTCTCGCGGCGGCGAAAGTGTGGGTTCCGGTCCTGATCGGTCTTATGGCGGCGGCGTTCGCTGCCTACATGGCGATGAAGGGTCTGAAGAAGATCTGGCATCCGTCCGTTGTCGAGATGGTCTTTTATTCGGTGCTGGCGTTTCTTGCCGCCTATCTGCTGTCCAGACCTTATATCAGCCGACGTGTTCTCTCTCTCGAGAACACCCGCAAGGACGTGAACAAGCTGTTCGATCTGCCGCTGATTGCCGGCGCCGCGCTGTTGTCCTTCGCGCATGGTGCGAATGACGTCGCCAATGCTGTCGGCCCGCTCGCGGCCATCGTCTCCACCGTTGGGGAAGGGGCCGGGATTGAAAGCAAGGTGTCGATACCGGTCTGGGTGATGGCAATCGGCGCGTTCGGCATCGCCTTCGGGCTCGGCTTGTTCGGACCTAAACTGATCGCGGTCGTCGGTGAGAAAATCACGCGGCTGAATTCGCCGCGATCCTATTGTGTGGCATTGTCCGCCGCCGTCACGGTTCTGATCGCGACCACCCTCGGCCTTCCGGTCAGCTCGACCCATATCGCGGTCGGTGCGGTGTTTGGTGTCGGGTTCCTGCGCGAATTCCTGGAAAACCCGAACAAGCGGCGGGTACGTCCCGGGCACAAGCTGAACGATACAGCTGAAGAGGCTTTTAACAGCCGCGACTACAAATCGGTGCGGCGATTGGTCCGGCGCCGGTTCGTGCTGTCGATCGCGGCGGCCTGGATTATTACTGTGCCGGCATCAGCTCTGGTTGCGTCTGCGGTTTATGCTCTCTTGCAGCTTCTCTGATCCAACGTCCGAGAGAGTCGAATTGTCCGAGGACAAGATGAAAATCCTCTGGGTATGCGACGCGTGGTGCATCCTCTAACAGGGCCCAGTGCCGCTGGCGGAATTTCTTTTCAGGCCAGTCGTCGGCCTGCTCGGTGACAAGCAGTGGGAAATAGGTCACCGGGATTTCGAGCTTGCCGCTATCCGTCAGCTTGGTCACGACGTGGGTCATTGGAAAGTCTTCCAGGACCACGCCGCGAATGCCGGCTTCCTCGAAGCCCTCCCGTAGGCATGCCTCGGCAAGGCTTTCGTCTTTCTTTGGCTTTCCCTTCGGCAGGATCCATCTGCCACGCGTCTGGGACGTGACGAAAAGAATGGCCAGCAGATCATCTCTGATATCGAACGGGATGATTCCAACGCGATGCATCTGTTTGTCCTTGTTCCGGGCTTCTTGTACTCAAACGATGTTCAAATTGACCTTGGGTATGGTCATCAGGGCCCGGTCGTTCGGCCGCATGGGCTTGAAGGCGATCAGGTTGACCTGCATTTCCGCCACCAGATTGCGCTCCGTGTTGATCCGGTGCATCAGCTCTTCAGCGGTGTTCGATCCGGCGACGCTCTTCGGGATGAGGAAGGTGACTTCGTCGGTACCCCAATCGCCGCGATAGCCGTAATCCGCGAAATTATAGAACGGCTGTTGAAAATAATCGAAGCTGCGAATGAAATAGGGCCGCTTGTGGGTCGGATCGGCCCAGGCCATGTCGGTCGCGCCGAAAGGCAGCTTGAGCTCGAACCGGCAATCGTTTTTCGCGATCCGCCACATCTCCTGCATGAATGGCAGCACACGGTCGATATGTTCGATCAGATGCGATGCATGGATCTCTTCGACTGAATCATCCGGGAGCGGAAACGGTTCGATCCCGCATGTCTCAAGATCGTAAATTACGTCGACGCCCGGCCCGGGCATGATGTCATGATTTACCCAGCCGTCGCGGATCACCTTGCCGCAGCCAAGATTGAGCTTGAGTGCCTGCTGCGCGCCTTCAGGCTGCGATTCTGCTTGTGAAACCACGTTCTGCTATCCTCTCGAATCAGCTTTCAGTGTGCCTTTAGAGCTTGAAACGTACAATGAATTACGGACGGTACTTGTCAGACGAACATGTTGAATTTGCGGAGGCGGTGCCGTTCAAGCATTGCGTCTGGCGCAACACGCAATGGCGTCGCGGTACCGGAAATGCTCAGCAGGTATGCGCGCCGGAGCGCTGTACATCCGGCTCTTACCCGCCTATGTTGCGCGCCACTTTAATTCGATCACGCGCGCAAGGCGCCGCACTGCCGATCCCACCGGGGGAAACATGGTTCCCGAACGGTCGATCGCAGGCATTCCGAAAGACATGACATGACAGAATTTGAAGGCGTTGTTCCGGCGCTCGGTAAGGCATTGGCGAAGCGCGGTTACGAGACGCTGACCCCGGTTCAGCAGGCGGTCATTACCAACGAAATGCAGGATGCCGACGCTCTGGTCTCGGCTCAGACTGGCTCCGGCAAGACGGTTGCTTTCGGGCTGGCCATGGCACCGACCCTGCTGGGCGATGCCGAACGCTTCGAGCGGGTATCCTCTCCAGTTGCCTTGGCTGTCGCACCGACCCGCGAGCTGGCCCTGCAGGTCAAGCGAGAGCTGGAATGGCTCTATGAATTCACCGGCGCCTCGGTGGTGTCCTGCGTCGGCGGCATGGATATGCGGACCGAACGCATGGCGCTGCAGCGTGGCGCACATATTGTCGTCGGTACGCCCGGACGATTGCGCGATCATGTCGAGCGCCGGTCGCTGGACATGTCTGGCATGAAAGCTATCGTGCTGGACGAGGCCGATGAGATGCTCGATCTCGGCTTCCGGGAGGATCTGGAATTCATCCTGAAATCCTCGCCGGAAACCCGCCGGACACTGATGTTCTCGGCCACTGTGCCCCGGACCATCGCCTCTCTCGCCAAGCGTTATCAGAAGGATGCGGTTCGTATCTCCACGGCTGGGGAGCGGAACCAGCATGTCGATATCGAATACCGGGCTTTGGCCTGCGCGCCGAATGATCGGGAAAACGCGATCATCAACGTGCTGCGGCATTCGGATGCGGTCACGACCATCGTCTTCTGCAGCACCCGTGCGACAGTGAACCACCTGACCAGCCGCTTCACCAATCGGGGCATCTCGGTTGTTGCTCTGTCGGGCGAGTTGAGCCAGAGCGCGCGGACCCACGCCCTGCAGGCGTTGCGGGATGGCCGGGCGCAGGTCTGTGTCGCCACCGACGTGGCGGCCCGCGGAATCGATCTGCCGAACCTGGAACTGGTGATCCATGCGGATCTGCCGAAGAACCAGGAATCCCTGCTGCACCGGAGTGGTCGTACCGGCCGGGCCGGGCGCAAGGGTGTCTCCACCCTGATCGTACCCTATTCCCGCCGGCGCCAGACCGAGCGCATGCTGTCCAATGCCAATATCAAGGCGACCTGGGGCAAACCGCCGACCGCGGATGAGATTCTGGCGCTGGATCGCAAGCGTATTCTGGAAGATGCGGATCTGAGCGGCGAGACCACCGAGGAAGAACGCGCTTTCGCGACGGAGCTGCTCTCTCGTTATGACGCCGAAGCCGTCGCCATCGCGTTCCTGCGTAAGCGCATGGCCGGGCTGCCGGCACCTGAAGAGCTGATGAACGATCCCTCGGGCGGTGAGCGTTACGACCGTGGAGAGCGCGGGGATCGTGGTGACCGGGGGGATCGTGGCGACCGCGGTGAGCCGCGCAAGCGCCGGCAGGATTTCGAGGACGGTGTATGGATCCGCCTCTCGGTCGGCCGGAACCACAAGGCGGAAGCGCGCTGGCTGTTGCCGATGCTGTGCCGCACCGGCGACATCACCAAGTCTGATGTTGGCGCGATCAAGATCCAGGAAACCGAAACCCACGTCGAGCTGCACCCCAAGGCAGTCGACAAGTTTCTGGCGGCGGTTGGCCCGAGCCGCAAGGTAGAGAAGAGCATCACGGTGGACCGGATGTCCGGCGCTCCTGCTGAACAGGAGACATCGTCGGAGCCGCGTGCCCCGCGTCCGCCCCGCAGGCCTCGGGCCGATGCGGAACCGGGCGATCGTCCGATGAAGCGTCAGCGGGACAAGCGCGCGCCTCAGGGCCGCCCTGCCGCGGATGTTGTCACGGAAGCCGCTGACGCGGCGCCGGCCTCCGCTCCCGATGAGCGGCCGGCTCCGGATTACAAGGCAAAGAAGCCCAGAAAGCCGAAGGATGGCGCGGGCAAGCCGGGCGGGAAATTCGGCAAGCCGCGTGAGGGACATGCAAAGCCCGCACATGCGAAATCCGGTGACGGGAAACCGGGGCATGCCAAGTCCGGCAAACCGAAAGCCGGAGAGGGCAAACCGGGTAAGCCGAAAGGCAAGTCCGGCACCAAGAAACCGCACCGCAAGGGTGAGTCCAAGCCGAAGGCGCCGTGGGTCGATTAAGGCTGACAGAGCCGCAGGGTTTTGCTAGGCGCCAATATGATCACCGGCCTGTGTGATCGCTGGCCCATATGATCGCTGGTAAGTGGTTACAAAGAGCGGGTAAACGAAATCAGACAAGCGCTGGACTTCTGTCCGGCGCTTGTTTTGTTTCCGCTCCATCGCAGGCTCGGATATTCTGGTCTTATCCGCAGGTGCAATCTGGACTTATGGTTCGCGCCGCGACTGTGTAATTCTGCGACCTGACGATTTCATTTGGCCGGCATTTTCCTGCGGCCGGACCTTGGAGACCCTGCGCCATGAGCACCACGCAATTCGAAAACGATCTTTCCGATGTCGTCGCCTCCGACAAGGCGCATGTCTGGCATCATCTGATGCAGCACAAGATGTTCGAGACGGTAGATCCGAAGATCATCGTCGAAGGCAAGGGGATGCGCGTCTGGGATATCACCGGCAAGGAACATCTCGACGCGGTGTCCGGCGGCGTCTGGACGGTGAATGTCGGCTATGGCCGCGATACCATCGCCGACGCCGTACGCGATCAGCTCGTGAAGATGAACTATTTCGCAGGCGCCCTCGGGTCTGTTCCGGGCGCCCGCTTCTCCGAGCGCCTGATCTCCAAGATGCCGGGCATGACCCGCGTCTATTATTCGAACTCCGGCTCGGAAGCGAACGAGAAGGCCTTCAAGATGGTGCGCCAGATCTCCGCGCAGCACCATGGAGGCAAGAAGTCCAAGATCCTCTATCGGGAGCGGGACTATCACGGCACCACCATCACCGCCCTCTCGGCAGCCGGTCAGCCGCAGCGCCAGGCCCATTACGGCCCGTTCACGCCGGGCTTTGTGGATGTGCCGCATTGCCTCGAATATCGCAACCAGTATGGCGTGGTTGAGAATTACGGCGAGCGTGCCGCCGATGCGATCGAGGAAGTCATTCTGCGTGAAGGCCCGGACACCATTGGCGGCCTCTGCCTTGAGACCATTACCGCAGGCGGTGGCGTCATCACCCCGCCGAAAGGCTATTGGGAGCGGGTCCAGGAGATCTGCACCAAGTATGGCATTCTGTTGATTCTCGATGAAGTGGTCTGCGGCGTCGGCCGGACCGGCGAATGGTTCGGCTATCAGCATTACGGCATCAAGCCGGACATCGTCACCATGGCGAAAGGCGTTGCGTCGGGCTATGCGGCGATCTCCTGCACCGTGACCACGGAAGCTGTCTTCGATCTCTTCAAGGCCGACGCGTCCGATCCGATGAGCTATTTCCGCGACATCTCGACCTTCGGCGGCTGCACGTCGGGACCGGCCGCGGCGCTCGAGAACATGCGCATCATCGAGGACGAAGATTTGCTGGCGAACACGACCGCCATGGGCGCCCGTCTGGAGCAAAACCTGCTCGCTCTGAAGGACAAGCATCCGGTAATCGGCGACGTGCGCGGCAAGGGCCTCTTCTGGGGTGCTGAGCTGGTCGCGGACCGGGAGACCAAGGAGCCGGTGGACGAGATCAAGGGCCAGGCCGTGGTCGGTCACTGCAATGCCGAGGGCGTGCTCATTGGCGTCACCAACCGGTCGATCCCGGGCTACAACAACACGCTCTGCCTGTCCCCGGCACTGATTGCCACCAAGTCGGACATCGACCAGATCACTGGCGCCATCGACAATGCCCTGACGGCCGTGTTCGGTTCCGGAAAATAAACGCTCCCGGCTGCCGGTGTTCCGCTGATGGGTATCAAGGCGACACAGTTTCACCTCGATCCGCAGTTCGGCGGAACATTGCAGAAACAGATCCAGCAGATGGTCAGCCAGGGAATCCTGGCTGGCCGTTTCCTGCCTGGGGACAAGATGCCGTCGAGCCGCATGCTGGCGCAGCAGCTCGGCGTGAGCCGTGTGACGGTGACGCTGGCCTATGCGGAACTGGTGGCGAGCGAATATCTGACGTCCCGGGGCAGGTCCGGCCACTTCATTTCCGAGAATGCGCCGCGCCCTCCCGATTATAAGCTCGGCGATACGGCGCGGCTTGAGACAGTCGACTGGCAGCGGGCGCTCGGGGCTCGTTATTCCGATCCAATGAATCTGTTTCGGCCGCCGGACTGGCGCGACTACGAATTCCCCTTCATTTACGGACAGCCGGATCCAAGTCTGTTCGACCATGACAACTGGCGCCGTTGCGCTTTGGAAGCGCATGGCCGCAAGGACTTCGAAGAGGTTACGGCGGACCGGTATGAGCAGGACGATCCGAAACTGATCGAATATATCGTGCGGAACGTGCTGCCACGGCGAGGGATCTCGGCCCGGCCCGAGGAAGTCCTGCTCACGCTCGGCGCCCAGAATGCCATCTGGATCTGCACGCAGCTGCTGCTCACAGGGGATCGCACGGCAGCTATCGAGAACCCCTGTTATCCTGGCCTCAGGAAAGTGCTGCGGCATAGTGCCTGCCGGACCGTGCCGATCGATGTCGACGAGAACGGTCTGCCGCCGGAACGGCTGCCCGATCAGCTCAGCGTCGTCTTCACGACGGCAAGCCATCAGTGTCCGACCAACACGACAATGCCGATGAGCCGGCGGCTGGAGCTGTTGCGGCTGTCGTCAGAGCGCAATTTCATCATTGTCGAGGACGATTATGAATTCGAGATGTCCTTCGCCCAGCAGCCGACACCCGCACTCAAGTCGCTCGATCGTGCGGGGTCCGTGATCTATATCGGCTCCTTTTCGAAATCCCTGTTTCCCGGTTTGCGGCTCGGCTACATCGTTGCTTCGCCGACCTTCATCCGGGAGGCGAGGGCGCTCAGGGCCATGGTGCTGCGGCATCCGCCGGGAAGCGTGCAGCGCACGACCACTTATTTCCTCTCCCGGGGCTATCACGACAGCATGGTCAATCGCATAGGCAAGGCCTACGGGCGTCGCCGCGCCGTGATGGAAAAAGCGATCCGCGAATGTGGTCTCGAGGTGGCGGGAACCGGCGGTTTCGGCGGCTCCAGTTTCTGGATGAAGGCTCCGGACGGCATCAATACCGCGGAGCTGGCGCTATCACTGCGCAGCCAAGGCGTTCTGATCGAGCCGGGCGAGGCCTTCTTCGACGCAGCGGACGAGAACGTCCAATATTACCGACTGGCCTATTCCTCGATCCCCTCCGCCCGTATCGCCGAAGGTATCGAGCGCATCGCGGCGGTGCTGAGAAAGTGATCTCTTACGATCCGTTCGTGTCATCACTCCGTGGGTGCGAGCACCCGCATTCTGGTCGGAACGGTTGGTGTTTCGAAGGTGCCGACATGATAGGCGTGGCACTGGGTGCAGGTATCTCCGGCGCGCCCCGGTGCGTGACATTCCGAGCAGGTGGCGACAGTCGGTGACGCGAAACCCGCTACGATTTCGGCGTGTGGATCGCTCTGGCGGTACTGGTCCTGGAATGCGGATACGGATCCTGTTCCTTTTGGCCGGATCACGTTGTGGCAGGTCTGACAACCGCCGGACTCTGCGATCAGGCTGAAATGCGGCCTGTGGGAGAAGCGCACGAAATCCCGGGTGGCGGGATCGCGGGAGGCGGGGTGCCAGTTAACGGATCCGGTTCCGCCCTCGCCGCGGTCGACACTGTGACAGCGCAGGCATGTGCCCGGCGCCTGCGCACCGGCAAAGGTGGCCAGCAACGCGCCATCGCCGTCCTGCGGTGACGGGGCCGCTGCGAGGTCGATCCAGGCCTGCATGAACGGATCCGCGTGCCCTGTCGGCCGGTACAGCAGAGCGAAATCATTACGATACCAGCCGCCGGCCCGCATCCAGTCCTCGGGAGAAACGTTGGGCTCAATCCGCGTTGGCGGCGGGGCGGTCTCGGCCCGGGTGACGGGAGATGTCGGCGCCAACTCCGGTGGCGGCGCGAGGGCATCGCTCGTGCCGGTCAACGGCAATGCCAGGATATCGGACTGATCCGTCGATGGCGCGGCAAGGATGTCAGACTGGTCCGGCGCGGGCGCGAGGATGTCGGACTGATCCGTTGTTGGTGCAGCAAGGATGTCCGATTGGTCTGGTGCAGACGCGAGGATATCAGATTGATCAAGCGACGGAGCGGGGGTAGGGCTTCCGTTCTGGGCGGATGGCGGGCCTGGTATCGTCTCTGGAAGTGCCGGGAGCTTTCCGGCCAGCTCGCTTGCCAGCTCCGGGAACCAGTTCCGGGCCGCTGCTTGCAGCACTTCCATTGGCAAATGGCCGAGCATGGTGCCGGTCTGGTCTGTGCTTATTTGCTCCAGAGCCTTGTCCGTTCGCCCGTTCGCCAGCCGCTTCTCCGCCGCCTGGACGCCATCGGCGAGCAGGTCGCCGATCAGGCGCTTGACCGCGAAGGCGACCTCCGTCACCGCCCTGATGTCGTCCGCTTCGGCGTCGCGCAGATCCATCGGGTCCAGCCCGTCCATCCGCTCAAGAGCGAGCGTCACGGAGCTGTCACCCTCCAGCAGACGCCGCATGAAGGGGGTGAGCGGTTCCTCCGACCATTTCGGCCAATCGCCGATATCGACGCCGCGTGCCGTCAACTCCTGCAGATCCAGGCCCGGCACTGTCAGGAACGCGATCCCTTTCGGCCCGATCGCGCCGGCACCGGATATGTTGTCCTGGTGGCAGGATGCGCACATGGTCTCGAATTTCTCCGTCTGCATGGCCCGCCCGTCGTCCGACGGCAGGTGGCAGGACGTGCAGGTTTCCGGCGCCTTGCCCGCACTCTCGGTGGCACCGAAATGCCGGTCCAGATGGGCGGCATGGTCGAAAGCGATGCGGAGGCGGCGGTCGAACAAAGTCTCGCCGAATTCCGGGTGGCCGTTTCCGAACGAGTTGAATTGCACGGTGTGACAGGTCTGGCAGGCACCTTCGGGCATCTCGGTGAGGCTTGCGTCTACGCCGCTATGCTCACGGTGACAGGTTGCGCACCCGACCGTGGATGTTGGCGTGCCGGTATCTGTGAACAGCCATCCGGACAGTTTGAATTCCAGCGGTTGCTCGGCTCCCTCTTTGGTGTGGCGATGCAATGCCGCGTCTGTCAGGGCGGCTGTCGTTGCCGGGGGGCGGGAGTGCGCGCGCTCTGCATGTGGGCCGAGTTCGTGGCAGGAGCGGCAGGTGTGGTCTCCGTTCATCTCCTGCGACATTCCGACAGCGGTCATCACCCAGCCTGCGGGGCCTTCGTCGAAACCCTGATGGCAACCGGCGCACCCGCCGACCACACTGTGCTGGAAGGTAAGCGGCCCGGGGGACAGCAGGGCTTCCCGGTCGGTGCCGGAAAGTCCAATCATGACCAGACCGATCGCGGCGACGACGACCAGCCGCGTTACACGGCGACGCAGTGCGCTGAGACTGCGCACAGGAACACAGGGCGGGCGCTGGAACGAGCAACGACCGTCGGGCGCCGGTCCGGCGTCGCAGGGGCCGCCGACACTTTGCGGGCGGGTGCAATGCCAGCGGTCTCCCCGGCGTATCGGCGCACAATCGGCCATGCCGCGGCAGGCACCGGCGGCATCAGGCCCGTGCGGGCAAGGCTGACCGAGGGCGAGCCGGCCGCACCGCCATTGCCGGTCGGGGCGGTCGTAGGAGGACATGCCGCTATTGGTTCCCGTTGTACTCATGACGGTCCCACCTCGAAGGCATGCGCCAGAACCGCATGGACCGCGATAAGGATCAGCAGGCCGTAAGCGAGCGGCACATGCACAAACAGCCAGAGCCTGAGCGCCGACTGGGCGGCGAACTGGTAGTCGAGGTCGTCCTTGGTCTCGACCAGTTCCGACAATCGGTTGAGGATTTTGTGCCCACGGGCATCCACATAGCGGTGCAGCGACTGGATCTGTTGCTGCTGCAGGCGCAGATGGCCCTGGTATCCGGTCAGATGGGCGAGCGCGTTGCGCGGGCGCTGGAAATACGCGCTCAGCTCTTTCTGATAGTAGTCGGCGATGGTGACCGACCCGGTGTCGCGGGCTGAGGATATGGCCAGAGCCTGCGCCTCGGCGGCGATTTCCGCGCGCCGGGTGGCAATACGGTCGTAGAGCTCACGCGCACCATGATCGCGCATGCGCTTCGGCAGAACCCTGCTCAGCCAGATGCCCACCGTTCCGCTGATCGTGACGGCGACGAACGGAATCCAGAGCGCGATCTCAAGTGGGCCGTCCGGTAGACCGGCGCCGGTGTGGGTCAGGAACACCACAACCGCAAACCAGCCGCCGTAGATATGCACCTGCTCCCAGTCCGACGCGCTGCCAAGCGGAAGGACGGCAATCCGGCGGCGCAGGTCGAACAGTGCCAGCCCCACGATCAGCCCGAACAGGGTCCAGCCGGTGACGAACCGTATGTCGTGCAGGGTTGCCTCGGCCAGATGGGTAATGGCGACGAGGAGCAAGGTGGCGCCGACGACGAAGGCCGTGTTGCGCGCCCGGCGTCGGGTGAAACGGGTCAGCGACGCAGCCATGCGACCAACTCTCCCGGGTTACTCATGTCGAGGCGCGCCAGTGCGTCGTTCGGGCAGGCGCGCTGGCAGGCAGGGCCGCCGAGCTGCCCGGCACAGAGGTCGCACTTGGTCGCCCGGCGGATTGCCGCTCCGGTCTCGCGATCGGTTATGACGGTACCCGCTTTGTCGGCGATCTCGACCATGACGATGTTGCCGTACGGGCAGCTCCGCGAACAGGTTCCGCAGCCGATGCAGGTATCGTCGTTGATATGCACATCGCCGGAGGACAGGTCCCGATGGATCGCGCCGGTCGGACAGCCGATCAGGCAAACCGCATCGACGCAGTGCATGCAAGCATTGGCGATCATGACATCGTCGTGGGACGGGCCTTGGCGTACGAAGCGCGGGTTGCCGTCATGGGTTGCGGCGCAGGCCTTTACACAATCGTCGCAGCCGGTGCAGCGGTCCAGATCGATCACCATGGACTGGGTGCCGTTGATAATCCGCTCGTCGATCAGGAAGTCGACCAGCGGCTGCTCTATCCCGGTTGCACTGTCATCGCGCTTCCAGACCGGTGTCGCGCGCATGTCCGCATCCGTGGCCGGCGGCAGCAGGTGCTCAGGCATGGTCGGCAGGACGTAGCGCTCCATCACCAATGCGGGGACGCGGAGAATGTCCAGGTAGCCGATCGCCCTCAGGCTATTACGCAAGGGGACCGAGCCGTTGCCGCGCCATTGCCTGACCAGTTCCTCCAGGCCGAACACGTCATTGTTCTTCAGATACCCGACCGTCCGGTCGCCGTGATCGAGATGCTCGGTCACCCTGGCGAAGCCGGCGCGGATCATGATCAGATCGTCAGTAAGGCTGCCTTCTTCCGCGATCAGCGGTTCTCCCGCCAGGGATCCGTCGCTCTCGGCCGGCAGCTCGCCTGTGGGAAACAGCTCCTGTGTGCCATGGTTCTCGAAACGGATTTCCTGGGCGACGAGGGCGATGGTCGCTTCGTCTAGATGGGCAAACAGGGGGCTTTCCGACAGATGGGCGAGCAGGCTGCGGGTGCGGTGCAGGTGGTCGACCCTCTCGCGCAGGTCCGGATCGCGGGCGCGCAGATCGCGCAAGCCTTGCCAGCGCAGCTCAACCAGCTCGCAGTCCGTATCGGCGACCACCGTTGCCGTGCGCGGTGAGCGCGACAAGGCGGAGATTTCCCCGAACATGTCGCCATGTTCGAGCAGGGTGACAGAATGCTCCGCGATGACCCGCTCGATATCGGGCAGATAGGCGCGTCCCCGGTCGGCGCGCATATGGAGCGCGCGGGCAGATGGTGACAGGGTCCGTGTCTCGCTTTCACGCGAATTGCGCCAGAGTTGGGCAAGCGCGTTCCAGAACGGACGGCGCGCGCGGGGCGGTGGCCGCCCGACTTCGGGCAGATAGCCGTAGAGCACGTTCACCGCGCCGGACAGGATGACGAAAACCGAATTACCGTAATCGCCTTCGAGCACAACGATGTCGCCGCGCTGATAGCGGTTTATGCGGGCGTCGTTGCGGACGATATCCGGCAGCGACTGGCCCGGCGGAAACCGGTCCGGATCGAGGTCGCGGAACACCGGTGCCGTCAATATCCGCTCGACATCCACCGTCGACAGTTCGGGGTCGAACGGATTATCCCAGCGCCGAGGACGGCTGATCGCTGTTGTCTGGGCGGACATCAATGCGGCCCTCAGCGGGCCGGAACTCCCTTGTAGGCGGATTCCTGCGGCAGATACTTGTCGATTGCACCGAAGCTGCTGCCGTCATACTTGCCGGCGATTTCCCGGGTGAGGGCACCGACCTTGTCCGCCACGGCCGAAAGGGCCGCGTCGTTGTTGAGCTTGAGGCCGGCACTGTTCGCCACCGTCCCCATTTCGGTCAGCTCCGCGATCTTCAGGAAACCCTCGAGTGCGGCGATTGCCTGGCGGGCGGCCTGAGCGCGCTTGGCCATGGACACCGCGTAGTTGGCCTTCTGTGTCGCCTTGCCGACGGCCCGCAGCGCCGTTTCCAGCTCGACCGCACGGCCAACGACGAACATCAGGCGTTTGTCGTTCAAGGACGCAGCCGCATTGCTGGCTCCCTTGTTGTGCCAGGTGTTATGGCGCACCTCGCCCTGGGACCAGGCGACCAGCTCGAACGGGCTGCCGGCCTTGTGGCCGCCCACATTCACCAGCTTTTCTTCCGGCACCACATGGCAGGAGAAACAGTTCTTGGCCCAGCGGTACATGTCCTTCGGACGGATCATGCCGGCGGCCTCGGACTTCTCCCAGCGCAGGGCGATCTCCTCCGGGCTCTCCTGACCCTCCTTCTTGCCGCTGAAGCCGCTATGTATCGGCTGCCACGCGCTGGCGGCCCCATGGCAGCTTTCGCAGGAAATACCGGCTACTGGCTCAAGATCGCCGCTGGCGGTCTCCACAGTCGAGAAATGGCAGTTCAGGCAAAGGCTCTCCGACTTGATGCGGCGCATGCCCATGCGCTCGGCGATGTCGCTGGCTTCTTTCCTGCGGGTCAATTCAGTGAAGGTGGAAAAGTGATGCGTCCCCTTCCAGATTTCGGTCTCGGTCTTGTGGCACTCGGCGCACTTGGCGGGCCCGATCATCTTGAAATGCTCATCACTCGTTTGCGCGGATACGGAAGTGACGGAAAGGCCCGCTAGAATAACGAGCAACGACGCCGCCGCAGCAAGGTAGCGTGAAGCCCACGTGCTCATAATGTTGTCCATGCTTGTGTATCCGTCTTGTTCCATTTTAATCATGCGTCGAGTGTCACCCTGCCGCGCGGCACCGCCATACAGGCGAGGCAGGTGCCCGGTTCCGGCGTCACGGCCGGCTCGGCAACGTAATCGACCTCTCCCGCCTTGATGGCGACCACGCAGGTGCCGCAATGTCCGGCCCTGCAGCCGCTTTCCAGCACCACACCGTTATTCTCGGCGAGTGCAAGAATCGAGCCCGCGGTTTCGTCCCAGGCCAGAACCTTGTCGGAGCGGTCGAACCGGATCTCGATACCGGGTTCGGAGGCTGTTGCGGGTCGCTCGCTCGGCTGGCGCTGCACTGTGGCAGCCCCGAATGCCTCGATCCGGATGTCGTCCGCCAGTACACCCCAGTCGCGCAGCTCGCCAGAGACAACCTCCATCATCGGTGCCGGTCCGCACAGGTAGAAGGCGTAGTTGGTCGATGGCAGATTGGCCTTGAGAATTTCAAGGCTGATCCGGCCCGCGTGGTCGTAATCCTGGCCTGGGACGCAGGCCTCGGTCGGATCGCTGTAGCAGGTCACGACATGCAGGTTTGGATACAGGTGCCGCAGGCCTGCGATATGTTCGGCAAATGCATGCTGCGGGCGGTTACGCACGCCGTAGAACAGCCAGATCTCTCGCTCTGTCGGAGTGCTGCACACACTATTCAGCATGCTCAGCAGGGGAGTGATGCCGACACCTCCGGCGATCAGCACGATCTGCTGGTCTGAAGCCGGGTCGCAGTGGAAAGTCCCGGCGGGCGCGCGTACGTCCAGAATATCGCCTTCGCGCACGACATCGTTCAGATAGGTCGACACTGCTCCGGAAGCGTGTTCCGTGCCGGGCGGTGGCTGAACCTTCTTGACGCTGATCCGGTAACGCCCGTCATTGCCGGGGGCATCGGACAGGGAATAGCACCGCACCAGCGGCTTGGTCTGGCCGGGGATGCGCACCTGAAAGGTCAGGTACTGGCCCGGAAGATACTGCGGCAGGGGCCGGCCATTATGGGCGACCAGCTCGAAGGAATGGATGTTGTCGGCCTCACGGATCTTGCGCGCCACCTTGAACTTGCGGAAGCCGCTCCAGGAGTTAACCGTCAGATCCCGCTCAGCCTCGGCCCGGCTCAGTGACAGCGCGACCCGGCGTTCAAACAAGCTCGCCTCCGCTGCGAAGCTGCGGCGTTCCAGATATCCGCGCCGCCAGGTGCCGAAAAGGCTGAGTGCCATCTCCGCGGCGGTGCCGGCAACGATGACATACCCGATTGTCTCGATCACCCCGGCCATCGGCTCAGAACCTCACCAGAAGTTCGGAGCGTGCGCCATATCCGGTGTCCTGGTTCTCCTGACGCGACACGAAGCCGTCGAGTTGCAGGGCGACACGCGCGCCGAGTGCCTGCTGGAAACGCAGTCCGACGGCCACCGCGTCGTTCTGATCCGCATCGGTCGCAAGGCGGGTGCCGATCTCGGCGACGACCTGTGTGCGTTCCTGATTGAAGAACATCTGATATCCGGTCGCGGCTGCGACGACATTCTCTGCCCGGTTGCTCAGCGCTGTCCCGTAGTCACCCAGGCCGGGGGAGGCGAACAGGATGCCGACCGGGCCGAGCGGACCTCCGGCGATCGGATCGCGCGCCGCGGAGGTGAAACGATCCACGGCCCAGGCGGCATTGACGTAGAGGACGTCGTCATTGCCCATCGGGTCGCCGGACAGCTCAGCCAGGAACAGGGTACCTGTGTCCACCGCCGCGGAAGTCTCGTCGAGGGCGACGGACTGGGCGACGCGGAAGGCGGTATTCACCTTGCCGATCCGCTGTGTGGTTCCGGCGCCGAGAAACAGCCCGTCGGTTTCGACATTGTCGTTTTCGCCGCCGGTCACCCAGATCGCATCCAGAGCGACCGTGGAGGTGTCGAAATCGGTCTCGGAGAACAGGCCGAAAAGTCGCGCGTCATGGTCCCGCTCGTTGTCGTCTCTGTCGATATGGCCCCAGCCGAACAAGCCGGTGAGGCGGGTGTCGACCGAATGGTCGCGGATGGTGATGGTGTCGCGGGTGAGGGCGACGGCGTCGACCGTATCGTTGATCAGCAACCCTTCCTGAAAGAGAAGCTGCTGGCGGCCGATTGTGAAACCGAGATCGAGGCCTCCCGCATCGAACGTGTCCGCGTCGGGGAAAATCTCCCCGATTTCGCCCTCGAAGAAGAGAGCGGTGATCTCGCCGCTGAAATTGCTGTCGAACCCTTCACTGGATTCGGGGCGCCGATGATAGCCGGTGAACTTGCCTTCGTCGCGTAACGGCGACAGTCCGAACAGAACCCGCTCGGTGCCGCTGAGCCGCAGGTTGGCGAACAGGTCGAGCCGGTTTGCCCATTCCTGAACTTCCGGCGCATTGCCGTTCTTGTAGATGTCGACGCCGGTGCGGTATTGGCCGAAGACCCAGAGGGCGGGTTGCCACACGGCGCCCGTAGGCAGCTCGAAGCCGGGATCCAGCGGGCCGGTGCCGAGCAGGGCGGGGCCGATCTCCAGCAGGGGCTTCGTGCGTTCTGGCAGGGCGTTCCCCTTGTAGGGGATTGGCTCTTCGGAGAGCGTCTTTACCTCTGCGGATGCGGCGGACGCGACAAACAGCATGGCCGCCACCGGCAAAAACCGGCTCCAGGAACGTGTCCGGCTCATTGGGAGGCCGCCTGTTTCGTGGCTTCGAGGGTCACGGTCGCCTGCCGCTCGGCGATTGTCAGCGTCCCGTCGACCACCGCATCGGCCACCTGACGCGGGCTCATGCCGTAATCGAAGCCGATATCCTGGATCGCAAGGATCAGGTTTACCGGCACCATCTGCGCCTGCAGGCGCACGGAGATCCCATAGGGCCCCGATCCAGTCAGAGCGTCAGCCGGTATCGTGTAGTTGGCAGTCCGGGTGCCCAGCGGATCGATGGTCTGCTTGTGCTTTCGGGTATTCCGGGGGCGGCCGTAGATCGTTGTCGGCAATGCCTCGGGGCGGACGAAGGGCAGCACGCCCTGTGAGGTGTTGATCGGCAATACCTGTTCCCGCTCACCGCCGCGCAGCAGGCGGACCAGGAACTTGGACTGAAGATTAAGCAGGTCTTCATCGAGCGGCAGTTCGCCTGCATGGACATAGGCTGAGTGACTGTCGCGCAGGTCGCCGTTGGGGTCGCGATCGCCCGAGCGATAGATCACGGCCCCGTCGCTGTTGGTGACCGTGACCTCCAGAAACATCAGGCGCTCGGCGTCGAAGCCGGTCGGCACCGAATGACCGTTGGTGATGTTACGGACCGCCACCGAGAAGGAGAGCGCGCCGGGCTCGGCGGACTGGATCTGGATCTCATCGAGTGCAAGGCCGTTACGCAAGACTTCGAGGCGCCGTTCGTCCGCTTTCTCCAGCCGCTGTTTCTGTTCCTGGACGATCTTCCGTGCGTCGTAGCGGTCGTCGATCGAGCGCCAGGCCTCGGGGAAGGGGTGGTCGCGCGGTGCCGCGTCCTCGAATGCGTCTGTGCCCCAACCGGCAGCGTCGTCAAACGCCATCCATTCCCGCATGGTCTTGAAGCTTTGCGCCTTAACATTCATCGGGAACAGGCCTGGGTGGAGGATAGAGTGGTCGGGACCGGCAAAGAAATGACTGGCTAGTTTGCGGGGCTGCGTCGGCACGCCGCCGACAATTGCCGCCGGTCCTTCTTCGTAACCGGAGACCGCGCCCTGCTCCTTACCCATATGGCAGTCCTGGCAGCTCACACCGGCCTGGGACGCTGGCGACTGATGGTATTCGGCAAAGGCTTCTTCCAGCCGGAAGCCGTTCACCAGGGTTACGTCGTGGCAGGTGGCGCAAAAACCGGAGGTCACCAACGGAAAGAACCGCTCGACCTCGGTGTGAATGGCCCGGCCTGGCGCGTCGCGGTCGGTCGTCACGCGGTAGGTCTCCGGCTGATCGAGGACCCGTTTCAATTCATCGTCGCCCTTGGGGCCGAAGACCGGCTCGAACAGGTCACCCTCAACGATGGCCAGGCGGCCGCTGATCTTGCCGTAATTGCGGTTGACCCGATGGCAGGCGATGCATGTCACGCCTTCGCGCGATGTCGGATGCCGCTCGAAGTTGGAGACGTAGACCGATTCTTCCAGGTTCATGCCGACCGGCGTATGACAGCGTATGCAGAAGTCGCCGTTGGTGCCGCTGGTCTTGTTGTTGATCGCCGCCTGCATGGTCAGGAACACCGGGCTCAGCTGGGCGTAGGCATGCTGTGACGCCGACCATTCCCCATACTGCTTGGGATGGCAGGTGGCGCAGGTCGTGGCCGCGGGGAAGCGGTTCTCGGCGAACAGTTTCTCATGCTCGGCAGCTGCCGCCGGTGTGGTCCCGGTGGTATCCTCCGGTTCATCCGTCGGGGCAGGAGCGCCAATAGCAGGCGCTACAGATGGAGCGGCACCGTCCTGTGCTGGTTGAAGCAGCAGGTCACCTGATTGTGAGGTTGGTTGAAGCAGCAGATCGTCGGATTGCGATGTCGTCGATTGGCCACTTGAGGTTGGCTGAAGTAGCAGGTCGTCGGATTGCGAGGTTGCCGACTGGCCGCTTGAGGTTGGCTGAAGCAGCAGATCGTCGGATTGTGCGGATGTCGACTGTTCGCTTGAGGTCGGCTGAAGCAGCAGATCGTCTGCGGCGGCGAGGTGTTCTTCTATCTGCTGAAGCGAGGCTGGACTGACCGTGGTCTCCGATCGGGCCAGTCCGGCGGTTAGACATACCGCTATCGGAACAGCGGCGATGGCCGCGATCAGATCGCGCTTTATGCCGTTCCTGATCATAGACACTCTCCGGTCACGCTCTCGACTTTTTATGACGAGTTGACCGTCTCTATATCCGTGATCCTGCGATCGGTCAAACGCCCCTCCTTGCGTCGGCAAAGAGAGTTAATGAGCATCGGGTGGCGCTGAAAAGGTACTTAAATGGTTCAATCCTGGTAGTCGTGGCGGGTTAAAAATTTAATCTTGGGTTGCTGTAGCCTTGTGGTCTGCGGGGTTTGGTTATCCGAGTCCCGCAGCCAGTCTCAGGTTTTCGATGAGGGGGCAGTGCTTTGCGCATCCTGCCAGGCCCGCATGAGAACCGCGACGAGCATCGCTGTGGTCCATCCGAACAGCAGGATGCCGCTGGCCGCCTCGATCGCACCGAGCAGGCGCCAGTCCTGCGACAGGACGATGTCGCCATACCCGAGCGTGGAAATAGTGACCGTTGAGAAATAGAGCGCCGTCTCAAGGTCGGTAAATTCGCCCAAAACGATATAGAGTCCGGCCCATAGCCAAATCTGCACAATGTGGCCGAGGAACAATAATGCAAAAGCTGTGAGGGCGACGCGTGCGAGAACTTTCGGCGCCGGATGGTGTTTTGTCCAGACAGGAAGAACCTGTCGTACCCGGTAAGCGAGGACGAGCGTGGCCGCAAGTTGCACAAGGATGGCAACGGCGACCGCTGCGGTGGCGACTGCCAGTTCAAGAAAGAGCATCGGTCCTCCCGCAACGAAGCATCAGGTGGCGGGTTGCCGGACCCGGTAGAAGATCGCATAGAGGACGGGGACCAGCACCATGGTCAGGAAGGTGCCGAATGTCAGGCCGGCCATTATCGTGACTGACATGCCCACCCAGAACACGTCCTGCAGCAGCGGCACGACCCCGAGAACCGTGGTCGCCGCCGCCAGGACCACCGGCCGCAGCCGCGAGACGCCGGCGCCCAGGACAGCATCATATTGCGACATGCCGCCGGAGAGATTCAGATTGATCTCGTCAAGCAGAACGATCGCGTTCTTGATCATCATGCCGGCGAGGCTCATGGCGCCGAGCAGCGCGACAAAGCCGAAGGGCGTGCCGGTGCCAAGCAATCCGGCGGTGATACCGATCATGACAAAGGGGATTGTCGCGAGAATGATCAACGGTGGCCGGAAGGCGTTGAACAGAGCGACGATAATAAAAAGGATCGCCGCGACCGCCGGAACCACACCGGGCAGCAATGAGGCTTGGGAATCGCGGGAACTCTCGTACTCGCCACCCCATTCCATGCTGTAGCCGGGCGGCAGCTCGATCTTGTCGAACGCTTCCACTACGGCCGCCCGCAAGGTCGGCAAGGTGACGCCTGCCACCGGGTTGGACTGCACCTTGATGGTCCGCTTCCTGTCGCGGCGCCAGATAACAGGGTCTTCCCATTCCGTGGCGATACCGTCCGTCACTTGCGCCAGCGGCACTGACCGGGTGGTGGAGGGGGACCGTATGGGGAGGACCTCAAGCCCGCCGACATTCTGCCGTTCCGCCTCGACCTTGCGCATGATGATCGGAACGAGCTCGTCCTGTTCGCGATAGAGCCCGATCGTACGTCCGTCGAAGGCGAGCTTCGTAGCGTCGGCGATGTCCTCGCGGGAGATACCGGACCAGCCCGCGCGGACCTGGGCGTAGCGTGGGACGACCGTCTGGACCCTCTGGCGCCAATTGGTCTGCATCTCGCCAGCCAACGGGGAGGCGGCGAGGATCCGGAGGCCTTCGTCGGCGAGGCTGCGCAAGATGGCCGGATCGGCCTCCGCTGGCCCGCTGAAACGGACGTCGAACTTCCAGGTGGTGCCCGGACCGACCCCGAACTTGCGCATCGGCACCAGCGCATCCGGGAACTGTTCCGCGAACCACGGGGTCAGGTCGCCGATGATCGCATTGATCTCCTTGGCGTCACGCACATTGACGATCAATTGCCCATATGAGGAGGAGAGCGCTTCGGGTTCGACCGGAAGATAGAAGCGCGGCGGCCCGCTGCCGGCAAAGGTCGTCACGGCCTCGATCCGGTCGTCCGTTGCCAGTTTCTCCTCTATCCGCTCAAGGTCCAGGGCAACATCCTGAATGCGGGTTCCCTCCGGGGCCCAGTAATCGACCATCAATTTGGTCATGGCGGAGTCAGGGAAGAACAGCTTGCTGACATTTCCGAAGCTGAGGACCGATAGCACCAACAGCGCGGCCATTCCGCCGAGGGTCAGCCAGCGCAGTCGGATGGAGCGTGCCAGGAAGGTCCGGAACAGGCGGTAGAACCGGCTGTCGAACGGATCGGTGGAGCCATCGCCTTTGGGCGCGGGAAGCATGTCTATGCATTGCAGTGGCGTCACGGTGACAGAGATCAGCCAGCTCGCCATCAGGGAGATCCCGACCACGGAGAACAGGCTGGCACAGTACTCACCGGCATTCTCGTCCGATGCGGCGATCGGGAAGAACGCCAGCACGGCGACGATGGTCGCGCCGAGCAGCGGCCATGCGGGCTGGTTGGCGGCCTCGATCGCGGCCTGTTTGCGCGGCATGCCCTTCTGCAGTCGCACCGCCATGCCGTCCGCGACGACGATGGCATTGTCGACCATCATGCCGAGCGCGATCACCAGGGCTCCAAGGGACATGCGCTGCAGATCGATCCCGAACAGATTCATGAAGATCAGCGTGGCGAGGATGGTCATGATCAGCGCGGTGCCGATGATGGCGCCCATCCGCCAGCCCATGGCAAGGGTCAGCACGACCAGCACAATGGCGACGGCTTGTGCCAGGCTGACGAAGAATCCGGACACCGCCTCGTCGATGACGTCCGACTGCCAGTGCACCCGCTGCAATTCGATCCCGATGGGAAGCTGCGCGACCAGCTCCGCGAGGCGGGCATCGACCCGCTCTCCCATGGTGACGACGTTGGTTCCCGGCTGGTTGGCGATCGCGATGCCGATTGCCGGGATGCCGTTGAATCGCATCAGTTGCCGCGGCGGATCGATATAGCCTTCCCGGATCGTCCCGATATCGCCGATCCGGACAATCTCCGTCGGAGATATCGCGGTGCCTCCGGTCGCGGCGCGCAGCAGGTCGGTCGTCGAGGGCCGGATTGCGACATTGCCGATATCTTCCGGTGTTGCAAACGACCCGCTGGGGGCGACCCGCAGACGGCGGTTCTGCAACTCGAGCGCGCCGGCATCGACCACGATGTTCTGCTCGTTCAGGGTCTGGACGATACTGCTGTCACTGAGTCCCAGTTCCGAGAGCTGCGACTCCCGGACGTCGAGATAGACGACCCGGTCCTGCACGCCCCAGAGGTCGATCCGGGCGACACCCTCGACTAGACTGAGCTCCTTCTTGATGTGATCGACATACTCGCTGACTTCGGCGTGACTGAAGCCGTCTCCTGTCACCGCCATCAACAATCCGTAGACATCTCCGAAATCGTCAATTACCTGGGGTGTACCGGCGCCCGGAGGGAGTTGCTGTGCGGTATCGCCGACCTTGCGACGGAGTTCGTCCCAGATTTGCGGCATTTCCCCGGAGGAGAAGCTTGGTTTGATATTGACCCAGATCTGCGAATAACCGGCGCGCGAGAAGGATTTCACATAATCGATCTGCTTCAGTTCCTGGATCGCCAGTTCCAGACGGTCCGTGACTTCAAGCTCGACCTCTTCCGGGCTCGCGCCGGGATAGGTCGTCGCCACCACGGCCGTCTTGATGGTGAAATCCGGATCCTCGAGTTGACCTAGGTTGAAGAAGCTGGAGATCCCGCCGACCAGCAGCAGGAAAGCAGCGAAATAGGTGACCGTCTTTTTCTCGATGGCGATGGCTGCAAGATTCAACGTTCCGCTCCGTTACTGGTTGAGAATGCTGACCTTTTGGCCGTCGCGCAGATAATGCACGCCGGCCGTCGCGATCCATTCGCCGGCGGCGAGGCCCTCAACGATCTGGATCCCGGTATCTGTTAGCGCTCCGGTCACGACGGGCCTCTTCGTAACGGTCATCGCGGACTCGTCGATGACCCAGACCATCGTCTGCGGGTCCTCTCCGGCGGTGAAGGTCGCGGAGATCGGGACCTGGACCGGTGAGGCGGCGGGACGGATGCCGTCGACCTTCCCGGTCGCGGTGCCGGCCATCCCGGGCAGGATCCGGATTCCCTCCGGCTGTGCCATCGAGAGAGTGACCGGGTAGGTCCGCGTCGTCTCCGAGGCTTCAGTGCCTATTTCCCTGATCTCAGCGACGATCTTGTGCTCCGGGAAGGCGTCGAAGACGACGATCGCGCTCTCGACCCGGGGGACCAGCGAAATGAGCGTCTCGGGAATATCGATGACGAACTCGATCATTGCGGAATCGAGCAGGCGAACGGCCGGCTGGGAGGCCCGCACATTCTCGAAATTCTCCATGTGCGTCTTGACGATAACCCCGCTGAAGGGGGCACGGAGATAGGTGTAATCTAGATCCAGCTCGGACCGGCGGAGTGCGGCTTCGGCTGCGGCCACGTCAGCCTGAAGGCTTTTCATACTGGCGATGACGCTGTCCAGTTTTGCCTTGGCGACATGCCCGCGCTCAAAGAGCGTGCTCTGGCGTTTGTATTCCAACTCGGCATCCTCATAGCGCGCCTGCGCCCGCTCGAGATTTGCCGTGGCGGACTGTACCTCAGTTGCATAGGTCGCCGGATCGATCCGGCCCAGGATCTGGTCCTTCTCCACCTCCTGGCCGATTTCGAGATCAAACTCCACCAGCGGGCCGGCGACCTTGAAAGCCAGATCGGTTTCCTTTGACGCTTTTGCTTTTCCGGGAAAACTGCGCCGGGCAATGGCCTCTACGTCGCTGACCTTCATTGCGCGGACGGGCCGCACGGTCTCCGCCACTGGAGTTGCCTGTTCCTCGCATCCCGCAACAAGGAGGAGGCCGGCCAACACGCCCAATAGACAGAAGGATCGACACCGACGCATTTCTGGATCTCCGCTGTAACTGGAAATCCCCTACGCACAGGTCAGTGCGTTCGAGTTTCCACTCTGCAATGTCCTTCGCCGATCCCCTTAGGGATGGTTGCTGAAATCGCTGCTCGGAGCAAGGCGTTCATGGTGGATATCAGGTGAAATCAATGTGCTATTGAGATGCGCAATGCCGCAAGAATAGTTCTGCTTCTATTCCCAGGTCTCGACATCGATTCTAGATCGCTGTGCCGATGGAAGGGGCGCAGCCACGGCTTTGCCAGCCGTCAATCTACGCCGGCTACCTTGCAATTGCCTGTCGTGTAAATGCTTTGGACAGCTAACGTCCGGCCCATGACGATTACCAGGTTGCCTTTGCAATCCTTGAACGAGATCCAGCCGGAGTAACTCGACGCCGGTGATCGCCCGCCCTGGTGATCGGCAATCACGTCAACGGACCGGATACGGGCCCGGTCAACACCGAGATCGTCGATGATCGTTTCAACAAGCTCCCGCGCCTCGTCACCTTGCCGGGCCTGGAGCGTATTGCTTCCAAGGGTTGCAGCCGAGACGATGGCAGCAATGAATACGATTCGGGAAAGACTTAAACGCGACCAGAAAGCCATTTCAGCCTCCGAACTAATGACTGGTTCAAATCATAACCGAAAGTGCATTGCGGACTGCACCACAATTGCGAGAGGCCGTCAGTACAGGTACTTCCAGCCCTCTCCCGGCACTGCACAAACCCCATGCTTGTACCAGACTGTGTGACTGGTCAGCCCTTTGGGCGTATTTTCCAACTCGACCCGGCGGCATTTCATGCCGTTGTATTCAAACGCATCGCGTAGCGTGATCGTTCCGTAGCTCTTGGTCTGCGGGTTCGACCATTCCACAGCGTCGCCTTCCTTGCCCGATTTCAAAAGCTCGACACCGACTTTGTTCCGGATCTGGATATCCTCGTTCGTCAGGAATTCACCCGCCATATTCCGGCCACCGAACAATGCCTGTGCTGCAGCGGGCAGGGCAGCTGATACGCCGGCAAGAAGCACGACGAGAGCGATGATTCGGGTAGCGACCATGGGCCGGATTCCTCCTGAATGTCTGGCAATTCGAACCTGCTTTTAAAGTCGCATTATCCATGTTTGTTCGCAACCGCAATCGGCCCACAAGATCGGCGGTCCGAACTCGATGAACGATTGGCAGGGGGAGCCCGATACGCCGTCTCCCATAGCTGGCGAGACCAGTCTTTTCATGTTCCCCGCCAGGACGTGTCAGCTCGGATCGGCACGCTCAATGCTTGCACTGCTTGGCATGCGGATCGTCCGGCCTCGTGGGCCGCTTTGGTAGGGAAGGTCGCAGATTGACCTAATCGAGTAGCGCAAGTCCACCGGTCTCTCTAGCCACCTCTCTGGCGGTCTCGAAGAGGGCTTCCGCATCCTTGGGATTGCTGATCTGCCCCAGGTTTGTGACCGTCGTCATCGCGCAGGCGATCTCCTGCTGCGCATCGAAGACCGGGACCGCCTGGCCGGTGATTTCGGGCAGGAGATGGCTGGTGAATTCGGACCGGAATGTCGAGCGGATCCTGTCCAGTGTCTCTTCCGACGGCGGTTTGCCGCGAAAGGCGCGGGGCTGCATACGTCTCGCCACCTCGATCCGGCTGGCCGGCAGAAAGGCTTGGAACACATGGCCGCAGGCGGAATTGTCGACCGGCAGAATGTCGCCGAGGCCGACGGAGCTGATCGAGAAATAAGCGCTGCGATACCAGCGCACCAGTGTCGGCCCGCGCTCGGTCCAGATGGCGACGCCAGCGCCGGCTGCGACCCGGCCGGCCAGATCCTTCATGTGCCGGGCTGCGATTTCCACCGCGTCCGTGCGTTTCAGGGCGGCAATCCCCACACTGAGTGCAGTCGGGCCCAGATCATAGAATCCGCTCGCCGGATCCTGCGTGGCCAGCCCTTCCTTCACCAGGCTCTGCAAATAGCGGTGCGCCGTGGAGCGGCCGGCATTCGTGCGGCGGGCAAGTTCTGCCAGCGCAAGCGGCTCTTCGGCATTGGCCAACGCTCTCAGGAAACGGGCGGCGATGGAAACGGACTGGATGGTTCCCGGTCTTTTTCCGTCGGATGATGACTCGCTGCTTTCGGACGTCTGAGGCATGGCAGGGTGAAGACACCCGTCTCCCGGGAATGAGAAAAGCGAAAAGGATCGAGCGTGCGCGCGACCTTGCCGCCACCATCGTTCCCGATTTCAAATGTGCCTCCATTCGCGCCGGCACATCAGGCCGTCAAACCTAGTCAATGGAAGTTCTGCAATCAAGTTCCAGCCCATTCCGGATACGGTCCGGCGCGTTCTCGTTGCGAAAATGATACGGCTCGGCGTCGAACAAATCTTATTCCAAAATATGTGATGCATTCTGAATTGCGGTATGCAATATGAGAATGAATATCATTATCGTGGGGCGATGGGGAAATGAAAACGCGTTCGCTGAAGTGGCTGTACGGCAGCCTTAGTCTTGTACCCTTTGTGTGTGCCTTGCCGGCCGGCGCGCAAGAGGTTTCCGACAAGCCGGAGCAAGCAGTCACGCTGCCGTCGATTGTGGTGACCGGCGAGAATGTCGAGCGGAGCCTCGAAGACACCGCGAGCTCGGTTGTGGTCTTTTCGGAAGAGGATTTGGCCGGCAAGAACGCTGCTGCGACAGTGTCGGATGTGCTCAAGGGGGTGCCGAACCTCATCTATACCGATACGGTCGGCGCGCCGGTCATCCGCGGCCAGGATACCCAGGGACCAAACTTCGGCTCGACGGCGTTCTTCGGCGGCACGATCCCCCGCGCAACGATCAATCTCGACGGCCATTACCTGAATTATTACGAATCGGTCTTCGGCGCCACGTCGATCTGGGACACGGAATCCATCGAGGTTTTCCGCGGTCCGCAGACGACGTCGCAGGGCGCGAACGCAATCGCCGGCGCGATTATCGTGAATACCAAGGACCCGACCTTCGTGCCCGAAGGCGCGTATCAGGCGGAATATGGAAGCTACAACCGCAAACGCGCGTCAGTGGCCGTGTCGGGCCCGCTTGTGGAAGACCAGCTCGCCGCACGTCTCGCTGTCGATTATTTCGGGCGAGATACCTTCGTCGACTACACCAATCCGAATTTCGCCAAGGGCAATACCGACCAGGATCTCGAGTCCTTCAACCTTCGGGGCAAGGTGCTGCTGGTTCCGGAGGATGTCGCGGGCCTGTCCGCGAAGGTCACCTATGCGCGGATCTATAACAATCGACCGACCTACGAGACAGCCAGCACTCCCTATGAAGACCTCGATAACGCAACGGCCTCGATGCCGAGCTGGGAGCAGGAAACGGATTCAGGCATTCTTGATATCGATTATGACTTCGAGAACGGCTTCAAGATCTACAACCAGTCGCAATATTCGGACATGCATGTCGATCGCGTAACCTATCCGGTGACCAACGGTACGGCTGAGGTGGATCAGCAGAACATGTCGAACGAGACGCGGCTGACCTGGGGTGATGCCGACGCCACATTCAGCGGAGTCGCGGGTCTCTATCTTGCCCGCACGAACTCTGAAGATATCCTGTTCATCCGCGGCACGTCGGAATTCGACGACGAGAAGAACCATCTTGGCCTCTATTCCGAGATGACCTATCGCCTGACGGATCGCTGGACCCTGACCGGTGGGCTGCGTTACCAGCGCGATTCCATCGAGCGAACCGGCACGTCGAGTTTTGCCTCCAACGCGCTGGATTATGACGAAACGTTCGATGCCATATTGCCGCGTGCCTCGCTCGCCTATGATCTGACACCGACGAGCACGGTCGGTGCCATGGTCAGCCGGGGATACAATCCGGGTGGCGTCAATCTCAGCTTCGCAACCAGAGAATATATCAGCTTCAAGGAAGAGACAGTCTGGAACTACGAGCTGTTCGGCCGGACCCGACTTCTGGACGATCGCCTGGGCCTGTCCGCAAACCTCTTCTACAGCGACTATGAGGATTCGCAGCGACTGCTGCCGGATTACCTCAACGGTCTTCAGTACGGCAGTGTTGTCGTCAACGCGGAGAGCACGGAATCCTACGGCCTCGAACTGGCAATGGATTATCTCGTGCGTGACGATGTGCGCTTGCGGGGAGGGCTCGGCCTGCTGAAATCGGAGATCGGTTCTTTCTCCAGCATCGAGGGCACCAACTATACGAGCAACGAGTTTGGACGGGCACCGGCCTACATGTTCAATTTCGGTGCCGACTGGGACATCACTCCGGAAATCCGTCTGACCGGCGATGTACGGCATACGGACGGTTATTACTCGACGGACGAGAACGACCCAGCCTACGAGGTCGACAATTACACCGTCGCTGACGTGAAACTGTCCTACGCGCCACGGGAGTATCTCCAGCTTTACGCTTTCGCCAGCAACGTCTTTGACGAGAGGGCAGAGACCTACCTCTATGACGACCGCTCGGTCGGCGGCGTCGTTGCCAACATGATCGAGCCGCGGGTCTTCGGTATCGGCCTCAAAGGCACTTTCTGACCCCAATACCTGTCACGGAATAAAGGCTGCGTGCCGAAAGCACGCAGCCTTTTTCTATTCAGCCGGCGGTTATTGCTTCGCCCAGGCTTCGATTGCATCGAGCATATGCAGGGCGCTCGCGACTGTCGGCGTGGTGACAGTCGCCGAGTCGACGAACAGGATGCGGCCCTCGCGGGCCGGCTTCAGGAAGTGCTGCCAGCCCGGTACGATCCGGTCGAGGGACTGGCGGATCGCGGCTTCGTCCCGCGCCTGCTTGCCGAAGGTGTTCATCACCACCAGAAGATCGGGGTCGAGCCGACCGAAGGTCTCGGCGCTGAGCGGGACCAACAGGGTCGCGCCGAACCCGGCGACTGTATTGTCGCGTTCAAGGGAAAGGCGGTCATAGCCGAGATCCTCTAGCGCTTGGACCATACCGGCCATTTCGCCCACGGCGTTGATCTGGTCCGAAAGGAAGATCACCAGATAGCTCTGCTGGCGCGGATCTCCGGGCAGCGTGGCGCGGACCTCATCGACCCGAGCGAGATATCCCGTCTTGCGTTCGGCGAAAGCCGTCTCGCGGCCGAGCAACTTGGCGAGGGCCTCTTCGGCGTTGAAACCCCGGACCCGTCCGGTGCTGCTGTTCTGCAGGTAGACCGGTGCGATCGATGAGAGCTGTTCGGCTTTCTCGAGGTCGTGCTCGGTGCCGACGATCAAATCCGGCTCGAGCGTCCGCAGCTTCTCCAGATCCATATTGCCGAGCGCACCGATCCCTCTTGGCATAGGATCCGGGGCCCTGTCTCTGAGCACCAGCTGGTAGAAATCTGCCGACATCTGGGTTCCGCCATCGTCGGAGCGGCCGTAACTCCCGACCGGGGCGAGGCCCAGATCGGCGATCGGGACGCCGAGCAGCGGTTCGTGGAGCACGACGATGCGCTCCGGTGCGGCGGGGATCTCGACGGTGCGTCCCGCATCGTCCGTGACGCTGCGATCGGCGGCAACCGCCGCGTGGCTTGCAAGCAGTGCCGTAAGCAGGAGGAGCATTCGCTTCATGGTGTCTTCTCTCAATTGCGCTGCAGGGTGAGGACGGCTCTCAGCCGCATGGAAATGACAAAGAGCGGAACGCCGAGCAGGGTCAGGGCGAGGCCGATCGGAATGGCAATATCTCCGGCGAAGCCGCGTGTCAGGGCATCGGCGCCGACGACCAGAACACCGCCTGTCAGACCGGAAAGGACCAGCCGTGCCCGTCCGGTGGCCGGGGCCAGGGCATTTGCCAGATGCGGCGCCATCACACCGAGAAAGGCCAGAGGCCCGACTGCGGTCACGGCGGCGGATGTCAGGAGCACGGAGGTGAAGAGGATTACCGGTTTCGAACGCGGTACCGGCTCGCCGAGCGACATCGCCGTTTCCTCGCCGAGATCGTAGCAGGAGAGCACCCGCCCCAGCAGGATTATCGCGGGCAGGCTGAGGGCGACCCAGGGAGCGAGCGCTGCAATGTTGCCCCAGCTCGCCTGAAACAGCGATCCGGCCAGCCAGTCCGATACTGCAAAGGAGGTCTCCGGCGGCAGGTAGAGGATCATGATCGAGGTGATGGAGGACAGTACCGTTTCGACCGCGATGCCCATCAGCAGGATTGCCAGGCCGTCGGAATGCCCGCCGCCGGTGAGCCAGATCAGCAGGACAGCCACCCCGAGCCCGCCGAGGATTGCGACGACCGGGACAAGGCCGATCGGTGCCGCCGGAGCGAACACCAGCAGCAGCAGGATCGTTACCATGGCGCCCTGGCTGAGGCCGAGCAGACCCGGATCGGCGAGCGGGTTTTGCGATAGGGATTGCAGCATCGCGCCGGTGATGGCGACGCACCATCCAGCCATGAAGCCGAGAACCAGCCGCGGCAGCCGGACGTCAAGCAGCGCGAAAAGCTGGTTTTCGTTCAGCGTGGCGCCGGAGAGCAGGCCGATGAAATCCGAGATGCCGGTCCGCGTTGCGCCGACATTTATTGCGAGGCCGGAAAAACCCAGCCCTGCCGCGACCAGAAGCAGGGCGGCCCAGAGCGTATCGAGTCGGATCTCAAGCCCGGAGTTCCAGCGCAGCACCTTTCTGCCGCCACTTGAGAGCGCCCGTTTCATGCCGGCCTCCGGGTTCTGGCGGTCAGGTAGCGGCGCTTGACGATCAGGATGAAGACCGCGCCGCCGAGCAGATCCATCACCAGTCCCGTATGTAGCAGGTAGGGGGCAAAGGCCGTCCGGGCAAAGAGATCCGCGAGCAGGCAGACAACGGCTCCCGTCACGGCCGCGGCGGGCAGGATCAGACCGAAGGCGCCGCCGACGAAGGGGCGGACAATGTGCGGCACGACCAGCCCGATGAAGGCGACGGGCCCGCAGATCGCAACGGAAGAGGAGGCCGCGAAGGCAACAGCGATCAACGCCGCTCCGGTGACGACGGGAACGTTGACCCCCGCCGCTGCGGCTTTTTCCGCTCCGATGGTGATCAGGGTCAGCGGGCGCGCCAGGATCAGGAGGAGAAGCAGTGCCAGCGCCCCGATCCACCAGAACATGGCAAGGCGATCAGCGTAGAAATGATTGATGTTGCCGGTAACCCAGGCAAGGAAGTCGGTGCGCCGTGACGGGTCGGACAGGAGCAGGGCGTTGGCGATCCCGAATAGCAGCATCGAGACGAGCGCGCCGGAGAGGATCAGCGTCAGGCCCCGCGGATCCCGTGAGCGCGCGACCAGACGCGCGACTGCGAGGCAGCAGAGGAAGCCAAGCAAACCTCCTGCAAGAGCGGAGAGGCCCTGGGCCTGCATACCCAGATCGAACAGATAGACGCCGATCAGCACGGCGACGGTCGCCCCGGCACTGATACCGAGCGTTGCCGGTGCAGCCAGCGGGTTGCGCGTCAGCCCCTGCAGGACTGCACCGGCGCAGGCCATGGTCGCGCCGACCTGCAGCGCGATGAGGGCGCGCGGCACCCTCTGGTAAAGCACGACGAAATGCTCGTAGGTCTCCGGATCGAAGCGAAAGATCGCATCGAAAACCGTGCCCGGGCCGATCGCCCCGGCACCGACGGAAAGATTAAGCAAGAGGCTCAGCAGGAGACTGCCGAAAGCGCCCGCCCAGAAGAGTTGCCGCCGGCTCATTCTGCGGCCGGGGCGGGGCTGGAGCCGAAGGGGAGGCATACCAGCCGGCCCTGGTGGGAGAAGATATCGGCCTGGAAGTCGAAGACCCGCTCGACATTGGCCCGGGTGACGGTGTCCCTGACCGGTCCGGCCGCCTCGACCCGGCCGTCGCGCAGCATCACCACGTCGTCGGCGAAAGCGGCTGTCAGGTTCAGGTCGTGCAGCACGGCGACAATGGTCTTGCCGTGCCGGACCGTGAGGTCCCGGATCAGTTCCAGCACGGCATACTGATACTTCATGTCGAGATGGTTCACCGGCTCGTCCATCAGGATGAGCTCGGCGTCCTGCGCCAGCACCATGGCGATCCAGGCGCGCTGACGCTGCCCGCCGGAAAGTTCGCTGACAGGCCGGTGGACCAGATCGGCAAGCCCGACAATGTCGAGCGCGTCGTGGAACAATTGCCTGTCGCGTGCAGAGGGGCCACCGAGCAACGAATAGCGGGCATAGCCGGCAAGCTCGATCAGCTCTCCGAGCGCCAGATAATCCGGGCAGTAGCTCTCCTGCGGCAGATAGGCGACGCGGCGGGCAAGGGAGCGCCGCCCCATCGTTTCGATTGGTATGCCGTCGAGGGTGATCGAGCCGGTCGATTGCGGCATGAAGCCCATGACGGTCTTCAGGAAGGTGGATTTGCCGCAGCCGTTCGGTCCGATCAGGGCGGTCAGCCGTCCCGCCGCGAAACCGGTCGTGAGACCGTGCAGAATCGGCGCGTCCCCATAGGAAGCCGTTACATCCGTTGCCTCAAGCAAAGCACCGCTCCGTCATGCTACCGCGCCGATTGGGCGCGCTGTTCCGACCGTCAATTGCTGCTCCGGATTTGCACCTGTGAAGGACTTGGAGAGAAGTCATAAAGAAGTGTAATACCGTCAGCAATGCGTTATCCATTCCGCATTCTGGAACGCCAATCGTGCCATAGACAGATCGTCTGAAAGGTTCACCACCATGAGTGTCCGAGAGAAGCTCCGTATCGGGATGTCCCTCGCTCCGACCTGGCTCAGCGGCGATGCCTGGCGACGTTCGGATAGCGAGATAGAGCAAGTTTATTCCAGTGATTACGCTTTGGATATCGCCAAAAGATCGGAGGCGGCAAAGCTCGATTTCGTCTTCCGGCCCGACTCTCTTTTCCTGAATGTGGAGGCACTGGAGAGCGGCCCCGGTTTCGGTAGTCTCGACCCGACGATCCAGCTTGCCTCGATCGCCCGTGAAACCTCCCGCATCGGTCTGCTGACGACCATCTCCACGACCTTCGTTCCGCCCTATGTGGTGGCGCGGCAGTTGCAGTCGCTCAACTGGATCAGTGGGGGGCGGGTGGGCTGGAACATCGTCACCGCGCTGGACGGAAACGAGAATTTCGGTTTGTCCGAAATGCCGTCCGCGCAGGAACGGTATGAGCGGGCGGCCGAGTTCGCCGAAATTGTGCGACGGCTTTGGGAAAGCTATCCCGCGGACGCGCTCCTTACGGACCGCTCCAGCGGCCGCTATGCCGACTCCACGCAGGTCAGGCCAATAGATCACGACGGTACGCATCTGCGGGTCAAGGGACCGCTGAACCTGCCCGCATTTGGGAATACGCGGATCCCGCTTGTCCAGGCCGGCGCCTCGCCGGACGGGCGAAACTTCGCCTCCTCTGTGGCCGACGCGATCTTCGCCTCGACGCCGGACATCGAGGCGGCAACCGAACTGCGCCAGGATCTTCGCCGGCGCGCTGAAGAACATGGGCGCAAGGCGAGCGATATCCGGCTCATGCCCGGTCTCAGCCTCTATTTGGCGCAAAGCCGGAAAGAGGCGGCCGCGCTATTCAAGGAAACCCACAACCGGATGGACAGCGCGCGCAAACTCGACTCGATTCTGGCAATGACCGGGCTCGACCTGCGTGACTGGCCACAGCAGCAGCGGGTCACCGCCGCGGATCTGCCGCCGCTACCGGAAAAACTGCGCAGCCGGACCCATGCGGAACTGCTGCGCCGTCTCATTCTGCGTGAGGAGCCGACCGTGGCCGACTTGCTGACCCGACCGGAAGTGATCGGCTCGGCGCACTGGCAGATCATCGGCACCGTCGACGATGCCGTCGCGGAGATTGTGAAGTGGCAGAGCGCGGGTGCGATCGACGGTTTCATCGCGGTTCCGGGCGGATCCGTTTCATCCATGCACCTGGTGCTGGATGAACTCGTCCCACGCCTGGCCGAGATGAGACTGTTCCGCAGCGACTATTCCGGAAAGACCTTCCTGGATCATCTGGAAGAGTGACGGTGGAATCGACGCACTAGAGAGGGTGTCAGGCTGACGAGCGGAACGGGATCTTTGCCGACCCGTCGCTTATCGCTCGTTTTCAGGGAGTTGGCTGGGGGACCTGGATTCGAACCAGGACTGACGGAGTCAGAGTCCGCAGTTCTACCGTTAAACTATCCCCCAACGGGACCGTCGCATCGAGTGCGTTCGCGGCAGGGGGCGGAAATTAGCGAGCTTGATTGCGGATGGCAAGGCCAAAATCGGCCATTATGCGATCTGTCCTTCAAGCTCCCGAAATGCGGCGTTAAGGCAGCACCGGCGCTTTGCATCGGCAGTCATACTTTCTACACTTTCCGGTCATAATATCCGCGCCTTGAATGGTTTTCCGGAGCGGCTGGTTAACGCGCAATTCAGTCTGGTGAGAGAGGCAATCTCCGTATGAAACAGGTTCTCGTGCTCGGGGCGGGCGGCTTTATAGGCAGCCATCTGGTGCGCCGACTCAAGGCCGAGGGATGCTGGGTGCGGGGTGTCGACCTGAAGCATCCGCGCTATGCCAGGACCGAGGCCGACGATTTCGTCGTCGCGGATCTGCGCGAGCCCGGCAATGTCCGGGCGGCGATCGACCGTAAGTTTGACGAAGTTTACCAGCTCGCGGCGGATATGGGCGGTGCCGGATACATCTTCACCGGCGATCATGATGCCGACGTCATGCACAATTCCGCGGCGATCAACCTGAATGTCGCCGATATCTGCAACCGGCATGGCATCAAGCGCGTGTTCTATTCCTCCTCGGCCTGCATCTATCCGCAGGAGAACCAGCAGGATCCGGACAATCCGAACTGCCGCGAGGACAGCGCCTATCCGGCCAATCCGGATAGCGAATATGGCTGGGAGAAGCTTTTCAGCGAGCGGCTTTACCTCTCCTATCAGCGCAATCATGGCCTCGAATGCCGCATCGCCCGGTTCCACAACATCTTCGGCCCGGAAGGGTCCTGGAACGACGGCCGGGAAAAGGCCCCGGCGGCGATTTGCCGGAAGGTTGCTGAGGCGCCGGATGGCGGTGAGATCGAAATCTGGGGCGATGGAGAGCAGACCCGCTCCTTCCTCTATATCGACGAATGCCTGGAAGGCGTGCTGCGGCTCACCCGGTCCGAATTCGCCGGCCCCGTGAATATCGGCTCCGACGAGATGGTCAGCATCAACCGGCTGGTCGACATGGTCTGCGAAATTGCCGGAAAGTCACTTACGAAGCGCCATGTGCCGGGGCCACTCGGTGTGCGTGGCCGGAATTCCGACAATAATCTAATCCGGGCCGAGTTGGGCTGGGCGCCGAGTGCGGCGCTGCGCGAGGGACTGGAAAAAACCTACGAATGGGTGGCGGATAAAGTGGCGCGACAGGAGGTCGACCCGCTCTGAGAAGGGGCCGGCGAAAAGCGTACATCCTTTGATAAATGTGGGTATACCGAATATGAACGCCGTGCTTGGTTGGTCACGGCAAGAATATTCCAGTTTCCAATTATAGGGGCGGGCGTGTCAGTTCCCGTCCTCTTTGTTGACCCGCGACAAAGGAGATATCCCTTGTTCTCAACTATGCGCCGCAGTGCTCTCGCCTGCGCAACCATCCTGGCGGTGACAATCGGGGTTTCCACCGCGTTTGCCCAAGAGGTGGTCGTCGAGCATGCAAAGGGCACGACAACTCTTCCGGCGATCCCGGAAAAGGTCCTGGTCTTTAATCTGAGCGCATTGGATGTGCTGGACGCGATCGGTGTCGAGGTGACGGGCGTTCCCGGCGGGCCCAAGCCGGAGCATCTGGCTAAATACGCGTCCGGTAGCTATCTGAATGTAGGCTCTCTGTTTGAGCCGGATTACGAAGCCGTTGTTGCCGCGGAGCCCGACCTCGTCATCGTCGGCGGGCGTTCTTCAAGGAATTATGACGATCTGTCGAAGATCGCGCCGACGATCGATCTCTCCGCCGGTTGGGATAATCATATCGAGGATGCCAAGCGGAACGCCCTGACGCTTGGGAAGGTTTTCGGCAAGGAAGCTGAGGTGCGGGCGCTGGTGGACAAACTTGAAAGCTCCACGGCTGAATTGCAGGCGCTTGCCGGCAAGGCGGGAACCGCGCTTGCGATGATCACGACCGGGGGCAAGATGAGCGCGCACGGACCGGGCTCGCGCTTTTCGGTTCTGTACGATGTCTATGGCTTCAAGCCGGCAGTTGAGGATCTGGGAACGGGACTGCATGGTCAGCCGATTTCGTTCGAATTCCTTCTGGAAACAGATCCCGACTGGCTGTTCGTCGTGGACCGGGACGCGGCTATTGGCCGTGAGGCGCAGTCCGCAGCGGCGATGCTGGATAACGAGATCATCCACAAGACGAAGGCCTGGAAGGCGGGACACATTGTCTATGTGAACGCGGGGAACTGGTATCTTGCCGGCACTGGTCTTCAGGCCCTTCAGATGAATGTCGATGAGATTGCAGGCGCCTTGAAAGCCAAATAGTCTCTCCGAGAAATTGGTTAAATCGGGTACATAGGCCGTCCTAGGACGGCCTATCTGCGTCCATGGCCCCTCTGTCTGACCGAAGAGTGCCTTGAAGTATTTTGTTTTAGCCTGCCTCTGCGTGGTTGCCCTGGGTGTCCTCAGTCTTTTCGTCGGTGTCAGCGATGTGACGCCGATGACGCTTCTGGACCCCGCGACATCTGCGCATGCCTTCGAGATGCTGATGGTCAGCCGGGTGCCACGAACCCTGGCACTGGTTCTTGCCGGTGCTGCCCTCGCCGTTGCCGGGTTGATCATGCAGATGCTGGTGCGCAACCGCTTTGTCGAGCCGTCGACAGCGGGCACCGTTGAATCTGCAAGCCTCGGTCTTCTCGTGGTGATGCTGCTGGCGCCCGGATTGCCGGTGATCCTGAAGATGCTGGTGGCTGCTGCCTTTGCTCTGGCTGGCACGGCGGTCTTCCTCGGCATCCTTCGGCGGGTGCCGCTGAGAAGCGAGTTCATCGTACCGCTGATCGGGCTCATGCTGGGCGGCGTCATCGAGGCCGGAACGAACTTCGTTGCCTTCCGCCACGATCTGCTTCAGTCGCTCAACGCCTACATGATCGGCGATTTTTCGGCGATTTTGCGGGGGCGGTACGAGTTGCTCTGGATCTCGTTCGGCCTGACATGCGTTGCCTATGTCGCGGCGGACAGATTTACCGTCGCCGGTCTCGGACAGGATTTCACAACCAATCTGGGCCTCGATTACCGCAAGGTCATGGCTTTCGGGATGGTGATCGTGTCCCTGGTGACGGCAACGGTCGTGGTGACTTGCGGGGTCATTCCGTTTCTCGGTCTCGTCGTGCCGAACATCATCCGGCTTGTCATTGGTGACAATCTGCGACGCACGCTGCCCTGGGTCGCCCTCCTTGGAGCCGCGCTCGTTATTTCCTGCGATATCCTCGCCCGGCTCGTCATCGCGCCGTACGAAATTCCGATCGGCACGATTATGGGTGTGATCGGCAGCGGCCTCTTCCTCTACTTCCTGCTGCGGAGGCGCGGATATGGGGAATGACACCAAGCGGATATGGACTCCGGCGCTCGCGCTGACGCTTCTGGCAGGGCTTGCGTGCCTGTCTGTAGCGCTTTTCATGACGGTCGGCGTGAAAGGCAACTGGGGCTTTATCCTGCCGTTCCGCGGTTTGAAAATCGCGACCATGGCATTGGTCGGCTACGCCATCGCGGTCTCCACCGTGCTGTTCCACACGATCACCGGAAACCGCATCCTGACGCCGTCGATCATGGGTTTCGATGCGCTTTTCATCCTGATTCAGACGAGCATCGCCTTCTTCTTCGGGGCGACGTTCCTGACGGGGTTGCCGCCGAGCGGCCTGTTCCTGGTTCAGACCGCCGCGATGACGGTCTTTGCCGGACTTCTGTTCAGTTGGTTGTTCCGGGGCGGGGTGCGCGAGCTGCACCTGATGCTGCTGAGCGGGATCATCTTCGGCCTCCTGTTCAGGAGCCTGTCATCCTTCCTGCGCCGGGTTATCGATCCGGACGAGTTTCTCATCCTGCAGGACACCCTGTTTGCGAGTTTCAACCGGGCGAATCCCGAGCTTTTGTCGGTTGCCGCAACCCTGGTGCTGCTGGTTTCTCTGGCTGCCTGGCGGATGCGGAATGTTTTCGATGTCATGGCGCTCGGGCGCGAGACGGCGATCAATCTCGGTGTGAACCATCGGCGCATGGTGACGCTGACGCTCGCCATGGTCACCATTCTGGTTTCGGTCTCGACCGCGCTTGTCGGTCCGGTGACCTTCTTCGGGTTGCTCGTCGCGAACCTCGCCTACATGCTGGTTCCGAGTCACCGTCATATCCTGATCCTGCCGGGAGCGGCGTTCCTGGCGATTACCTGCCTTGTCGGCGGGCAGTTGTTTCTGGAGCGCGTCCTTGCCTATGACAGCGCCCTGTCGATCGTGATCGAATTTGCCGGCGGGATCGTGTTCATCATGATGATCGTAATGCGGGGGGCACGATGATCGAAGTCAGCAACGTCACGAAATCCTACGGCGGCTCGGACGTTGTTCGCGGCGTGACGTCCAGTCTTCCGGCCAGCGGGGTGACCTCGATTATCGGGCCGAACGGCGCCGGAAAGTCGACCTTCCTGTCCATGATCAGCCGCCTGCTGCCGATGTCCTCCGGTCAGGTCACGGTCGATGGCATGGATATCCTGACGGCGGATGGCGATGCGATGGCGAAAAAGCTCTCCATCCTGCGCCAGGACAATCACCTCACAGCCCGGCTGACCGTGCGCGATCTCGTTGCTTTCGGGCGTTATCCCCATTCGAAGGGGCGTCCGACCTCCGATGATCTCGCGCATGTCGAGCGGTCGATTTCCTATCTCGGTCTGGCTGACCTCACGCACCGGTTTCTCGATGAACTCTCCGGCGGGCAGCGTCAGCGGGCCTTCATCGCCATGGTACTGTGTCAGGACACCAAATATGTGTTGCTTGACGAGCCCCTCAACAATCTCGACATGAAGCATGCCGTCGCGATGATGCAGCTTTTCCGCCGGGCCGCTGATGAGCTTTCCAAGAGCGTCGTGCTGGTGCTGCATGACATCAATTTCGCGTCCTGTTATTCCGATCTCATCATTGCCATGCGGGACGGTCAGCTGATCCGGCAGGGCACACCCGCCGAGATTGTGACCGGGGCCAATATCCACGAGATTTTCGATCTTGAAGCGCGTGTCGAGACAGTCGATGGGCGCTCCATCGTTCACTTTTACCTTTGAGAGCTGATCCCGTAAGGCGGTCTAATTACAGATAAAGTTAATGGCGTTTGATCAATCGCCCACAAATTCGGGCGTTCAGTTCCGCGTACTGTATGAAATTTTAGATAATCCTATTACACTATCCGTTGAAACAGCCTCCGGTCGCCGGAGGCGCACCATTTGAAATGAGTGATGCATGTCCGCCGGCCGTTCGCTTTCGACGCGGCGGGGAGGACGTTCGACGGAGGGTGATCGGGAAAAAGGGCGCCTTGGGCGGTCACGACCGCCTGTAAGGCGCGATGTTCCGAAATCGTCGAACGCTGCCGTCCACGCAACCAAAAAACCAGGCCAACCGCCGGTTCTGGCTGCTGTGGATTTGGGTACGAACAATTGCCGGCTGCTGATCGCCGTCCCGCACGGATCAGGTTTTCGCGTTATTGATGCTTTTTCCCGTATCGTCCGGCTGGGGCAGGGGCTCCAGAGCCGACAGGAGCTGTCTGCCGACGCCATGGACAGGACGCTTCAGGCACTGAAAATCTGTGCCCGGAAGATGGCCAAGAGGAATGTCACGCTTTCCCGCATCGTGGCGACGGAAGCCTGTCGCAAAGCCCGCAATTGCGACCTCTTTCTGGAACGGGTTGCTTCCGAGACGGATCTGGAGATCGAGATCATCTCGACGGACGAGGAGGCCTCGCTGGCGCTGGCCGGCTGCCTGCCTTTGCTCAACCCGGAGATCCCGAACGCGCTGGTCTTCGATATCGGTGGCGGCAGCACCGAATTGGTCTGGCACCGGGCGCCAAATAACGAAACGAGGGGCAATGGATGCGACGCGCTCGACGCGATTTCCCTGCCGTTCGGCGTGGTAACCCTGTCGGAGCGTTATGGCGGGGATCGGTTTGACCGGGCCACCTATCGCAAGATGGTCGAGGAATCCCGCACGGCGCTTGACGAATTCGAATCCCGCTTCGGCATTGGTGCCGCGATCCGCGACGGTCAGGTGCAAATGGTTGGAACCTCGGGGACGGTGACGACGCTTGCCGGTCTGCATATGAATCTCCGTCGTTATGAGCGGAATCGGGTGGACGGTACCTATCTGGATTTCTCCGAAATGGAGGAGATTGCAGAACACCTGGCATCAGTCGGGTACACGGAGCGGGCGGCAATGCCGTGTATCGGCTCGGACCGGGCAGATCTTGTCGTGGCCGGGTGCGCCATTCTGCAGGGGATTTGCGAACGTTGGCCCGTGGGTCGGCTCCGGGTCGCGGACAGGGGACTGCGCGAAGGCATTCTCGTTGATCTTTTGCAGCGTGTTTTGCCTGCGGAATAGGCACGATGGGTTGACGGGACAGCCGCTTCCGGCGCACTAAAGCGGCCATGACAACCAATCGCGGCGGACGGCGCGGCGGGCGAGGCTCTGGGTCCCGGATGACCAGCGTCGAGCTCAAGAATGCGCGCCGGCATAAACCTTCATCGCAACGCTGGCTACGCCGGCAGCTTAACGACCCTTATGTGGTCGAGGCGCAGAAGCTCGGCTATCGCTCCCGAGCGGCTTTCAAGCTGCAACAGCTCGATGAGAAGTTTCACTTCCTGAAATCCGGCCAGAAGATCGTCGATCTTGGCGCGGCGCCGGGTGGCTGGACCCAGATCGCGGTGGATATCGTCGGGGCCGGCAAGGGCAAAGGCACCGTAATCGGCATTGATCTGCTGGAAATGGAGCCAGTGCCGGGCGCTGACCTGTTTCAGGGCGACTTCATGACCGATGAGGGGCTTGCGGCCCTGCGGGAACGGATGCCCGAGCAGGTCGATGTCGTGCTGAGCGACATGGCCGCCGCTACCACCGGCCATGCGCCGACGGACCATTTGCGGACCGCTGCACTCTGCGAGGCGGCCTTCGAATTCGCGCTTGAGGTGCTTGCCGAAGGTGGCAGTTTCGTCGCGAAAGTCTTCAAAGGCGGCAGTGAGCAAGAGATGCTGCGGCGGATGAAGCTTGCCTTCCGGGTCGTCAGGCATGCAAAGCCGGCGGCCAGCCGGCCGGAGTCACCGGAAGCTTATGTGGTTTGCACAGGCTTCAGGGGCATCGCCGAGGAAAGAGCGGACGGTGCCGATGCAGATGAACGTGATGAAGATGGACCTGAAGCTTAGTCTTGAGGAAGGCCTGACCGACGGCCTTGAGGAGATCGACCAGCGACTGGTTGCCTTTAACCGGGAACGGTCCGACTGGAGCAGCCGGTATTTTACGGTGGAGCTTCGAGATGCGGCCGGGGCGATCAAGGGCGGTGCTGGCGCGCGCAATAATCTCGGCGTTATTGAAGTCTCCGTTCTATGGCTCGATGAGGATTTGCGCGGCACGGGTTGGGGCCGGAGCATCATCGATGCCGTTGCCGAGGAAGGACGCAAACTCGGGGCCTCCAAGATTCTGCTCGATACCTATGATTTTCAGGCCCGACCTTTCTATGAGTCGCTGGGCTTTCGTGTTTTCGGGGTTTTGGACTATCCGACGGGCAACAGCCGCTATTATCTCAGCCTCGACCTCTAGGGCTGAACCTTGCCTGGCACTCCAGCAGCCCCACTTTAAAAATCCGACAGACGTCTCCTTTACGGAAATCATCCCATGAGCAATCCGAAGATCCTTGTTTTCGCGGGCAGTGCGCGCGCGGAGTCTTTGAACAAGAAACTGGCGGCGGCTGGCGCTGCTGCCGTTCGCGAGGCTGGCGGCGAGGCGACACTGATCGACCTCAACGATTATCCGGCGCCGATCTATCATGGTGACGACGAAGACGCGCATGGCGTGCCAGAAAATATCCTCGCCCTGAAGAAGCTGATCGCCGGGCATGACGGGCTGATGATCGCGACACCGGAATATAACGGTTTCGTGCCGCCTCTTCTGGTCAACACCTTCAGCTGGGTATCCCGGCCGTCAAAAGACGGCGGGCCGGAAGATGTGCTGAAGTCGAAGCATGTCGCCCTGATGGCCGCCTCTCCGGGCCGACTCGGTGGCGTGCGCGTTATCCCGAGGTTGCGGGATTGCCTGTGTGAACTCGGCTGTATCCCGGTGCAGGGCTTCGTTACGGTGCCGTCCGCCGGGAGTGCTTTTGCGGATGACGGTAGTCTCGCGAACGAGGCCGGTCAGAAAGGCCTGGATGCACTTGCGGCACGTCTGATCACGGCCACAAGCTAGTCTCCGTTCAACGTCTCGCATGGCTGCTTTGCTAAAACGTAACGGGAGCGCAGGCACTTCGTGCTTGGCAGGTGGCAGGGCTGGTGTTATAGCGCCGTGCCACCGCAGCAAACGGAGGCACCATGGATATTCGCGAAGCTCTGACCTTCGACGACGTCCTTCTTGAACCGGCTCTTTCGACGGTTCTCCCGACACAAGTCGATACGTCCACACAACTGACCCGGTCGATCAGACTCGGGATTCCGGTTATCTCCGCAGCCATGGATACGGTGACCGAAAGCGGTCTCGCGATTGGCATGGCACAGCTCGGAGGCCTCGGCGTCATCCACAAAAACATGGATGCGACAGCCCAGGCCGGCGAAGTGCGGATGGTGAAGAAATTCGAAGCCGGCATGGTGGTGAACCCGGTGACCATTGCGCCGGAGCAGAGCCTTGCCGACGCCATGGACCTGATGGTGCGCTACAAGATCAGCGGCATTCCGGTCGTGAAGGCGAAGACCGGGAAGCTGGTCGGCATCCTCACCCACCGTGACGTGCGCTTCGCGACCGACATGAGCCACCCGGTGAAGGACCTGATGACCAAGCGGGTCATCACGGTGCGAGAGGATGTCACGCCGGAAGAGGCGCGGACGCTGCTGCACAAGCACCGGATCGAAAAGCTGCTGGTGGTCGACGGCGATCACAAATGTATCGGCCTGATCACCGTCAAGGACATGGACAAGGCGCTCACCCACCCGAATGCCTGCAAGGACGAGCAGGGACGTCTCCGGGTTGCTGCCGCGACGGGAACGGGCAAGGACGGCATCGCCCGCGCCGAAGAACTGATCGATGCGGAGGTTGACATAGTTGTGGTCGATACCGCGCACGGTCATTCCCAGGGTGTGCTCGGTTCTGTCGAAGAGATCCGCAATCTCAGCAACAAGGTCCAGATCATTGCCGGCAACGTCGCCACGCGGGACGGTGCTCAGGCACTGATCGATGCGGGCGCCGATGCGGTCAAGGTCGGTATCGGTCCGGGTTCGATCTGCACCACGCGCATGGTTGCCGGTGTCGGTGTGCCGCAGCTCACCGCCATTACCGGGGCGCTTGAAGCCTGCCGCAAGGCCGGAGTGCCGGTGATTTCCGACGGTGGAATCAAATATTCCGGCGATCTCGCGAAAGCCATTGCGGCCGGCGCCGACTGCGCCATGATCGGCTCACTCTTCGCCGGGACCGACGAAAGCCCGGGAGAAGTCTTCCTTTACCAGGGCCGGTCCTATAAGTCCTATCGCGGCATGGGCTCGCTCGGTGCCATGGCACGCGGTTCCGCCGATCGTTATTTCCAGCAAGAAGTATCGGACAATCTGAAACTGGTTCCGGAAGGGATCGAGGGTCAGGTGCCTTACAAGGGACCGGTCTCCGCTGTCGTGCATCAGCTTATCGGTGGGTTGCGGGCCGCAATGGGCTATACTGGCAATGCGACGCTGGCCGAAATGCAGAGGAACTGCAAGTTCCTGAAAATCAGCTCCGCCGGCCTTCGGGAAAGCCACGTCCATGACGTGACCATTACCCGCGAGGCCCCCAATTACCGTCCGAGCATGTAAAGCAGGTCCGGTATAACGTCCGGGGCAATACCCGGCATAACGAAAGCAACTTAGATGACCCCAGCGGCCCGTCTCCTTGCCGCAATCGAGATCATGGAAGAAGCCGACGCCGATCCGCGTCCGGTCGATCGTGTTCTTGAAGGCTATTTCCGGCAACGGCGTTATGCGGGGTCGAAGGACCGGCATGCGGTCCGCAACCGGGTGTATGGATTGCTCCGGCGCCGGTCGCGGGTCGACTGGCACCTTGGCCGGACCGGAGTTTCCGAACACCCGACAGCGCGCATGCGGGTTCTTGCGGATCTGGTTCTTGTCGACGAGTTGACGAAAACGGCGATCACGGAACTCTTTTCCGGTGAGAACCATGCGCCCTATGTCATGGACGAGCTGGAGCTGCGGCTGCTGTCCAAGCTGAAGGGGCAGATCCTCAACAGTGCCCCTGACATGCCGGCAGCCGTGCGTCTGGAGACGCCAGACTGGGTCTACAAGAGGCTTGAGCCGGTGCTGGGTGACGAGCGGGAAGCCGCGCTTGCCGCCATGGGCACCGAGGCGCCATTCGATCTCCGGATCAATCCGCTGCACAAGGCAGATCGGGAATCCGTGCGTGAGGCCCTGTACAGACAGGATATCGAGTGCACGCCGACGCCGTTCTCGCCTTTCGGTCTCCGGTCCGCTGACCGCAAACCGATTGACGGGCTGAAGCTGTTCAAGGACGGCCTTATTGAAGTCCAGGACGAGGGGGCACAGATCGCCGCTTTGCTGCTTGGCGCCAAGCCGGGCATGCAGGTTGCGGATTACTGTGCCGGTGCTGGCGGCAAGAGTCTCGTGATCGGCGGTCTGATGGAGAACAAGGGCCGCGTACTGGCACTCGATACGTCGGAGGGACGGCTGGAGCGCTGTGGCGTCCGTACCCGACGTGCGGGACTGCACAATATCGAAAGGCACGTACTGGCCGAAGGCAGCGACCGCAGGGTGAAGCGGCTCGCTGGTAAGTTCGACCGGGTCATGGTGGATGCTCCCTGTTCCGGAACCGGCACCTGGCGCCGGAACCCGGATGCCCGCTGGCGCTATAACGAGACGGATCTGGCCGAGTTGAATGATCTGCAGGCCGTGATCCTGCAACGTGCGGCCCGGCTGGTGAAGCCCGGCGGGCGGCTTGCCTATGTGACCTGCTCGCTGCTGCCTGAAGAGAACGAAGCCATTGTCGGTGCTTTCCTTGAAGCCCGGGAAGGCGAATTCCAGGCACTGGATGTTGCAACGGTCTGGGCCGAGACGATTGTTCCGCTTGGTGGCGGGGAGTGTCCGGAGCAAGGAGAAGCGCTCAGGCTCTATCCGCACAAGCACGGAACGGACGGTTTCTTTGTGCAGATCCTGGAGCGTCGTGCGGCAGAAGAGGTGGCCGAATAAGGTCTGGGCACGTTTGTCGCGCCGTTTCGGCGTTTAAACGGCGCTGTCTCTCCACTATCATGGTCAGGATGCGTTCCGATGAGAGGAAAGCAATGCCCGATCCGAGAGATATCAAGATACGTCCTGCGCAACCCGGGGACGCGAACGCGGTAGCAAGAGTGCAGGTCGATACCTGGCAGGATGCCTATGTCGGCATTCTCCCCGACCGTGTTTTGCTGGAATTGCGCGCGGTACGGTCGGCGGGCCAATGGTCAAACGCGATCGCCAAGAACCGGAATGCCGATCTGTTCCAGGTGGCCGACTGGAACGGCACGGTGGTGGGCTTTTGCCAGGGCGGCGTGCGCCGGCAGGATATCGCCGCGACCGGTAGCGAAGCGGGCGAGATTGCCGAAATCTACGTCCTCTATGTGGACCCAAGCTTTCAGGGACTCGGTGTCGGAACGGCATTGATGGGGCGTGTTGTGCATGGATTGTCCAATGCCAGCTTTGGCGCTCTTGTCTTGACTGTACTGAGCGAAAATCGCGGCGGGATCGCGTTTTATGAACAGCTTGGTGGCGTTGCCGATCTTCCTGTCGAGTGCAGCGTGATGGGTGCGAAGACGGAAGAGACGGTCTATCGCTGGCCTGATATCCGTGCCCTTCAGGAACGTCTTGCGAGCGCTGAAGGTTAGTGGCACCCGTGCGTTGGGGCTCCCCATGGGAAAGTTGAAGGCCGCTTACATTGTCGATGATTGTGAGCAGGAATGGCTTGTCAGCGATCTCATTGAGAAGAGCCGACAGTCGGATGACTATGAGATCGGTCTGCTGATCGTTCAAAGAACGTTTCGGACGGATGAGGTCTCTAAAGCCCGGAAAATATTGAACTTCATCAAAAGAAGAGGCGTAAAAAGCCTTGCCGAAAAAGCTTCGGCTGCTTTGCTCCAACGAGCTGAATGGTGGCTCGCGAGCCTTGCCTCGACTGTGCTCGGCAACACGCGCGTTTCGTCGATTTTATCCGGATTTTTCAACCGAAAATCCTTGGGTGAAATCGGTCTGGAGAGGCTTTACGTCACGCCGGAGGTTTCAGGCAACGGGCTGGTTTATCGCTATCCGGAGAGTGACGTTGCGGCGATACGGACACGCAATATCGATGTTCTGATCCGGGGCGGGAGCGGCATATTGAGGGGGGATATCCTCACCGTCTGTCCCTTCGGCATTCTCTCGTTTCACCATGGGGATAACGATGAGTACCGGGGCAGCCCGGCCGGGTTCTGGGAGGTGTTTCACCGAGCGCCATCCACTGGATTTGTTATCCAGAAACTCTCCGCCGAGCTCGACGGTGGAGATGTCCTCTTTAAAGGGCATATCGGGACCGCGCCGTTCTATGCCTTCAATCAGGCAAAGCTCTACAGGAAAGCCAACATCTTCCTGCACCGGCTGCTGGAAGAAATTGGCCGGTCGGGGTGCTTGCCGAAAGCCTATCCGAAAGTGCCTTATGCCTACCCGCTCTACGGCACCCCCTCGATCGTCCAACAAGTGGCGTATCTGGCGAGAACAGCCTTTCATCTGTCCGGCAAAATCCTCCGCAGGATAAGGCGGCGGTCTCTACGATGGAGTATCGCCTATCAGTTCGCCGGGAACTGGAGAGAGGCGGTCCTTCGGCGAGCAGCCGTGATCAAAAATCCTCCGGGCCGGTTTCTGGCAGATCCTTTCGTGATTTTCCGGGACGGTGCTCATTATTGCTTCGTCGAGGATTACGATTACGCGCACGGGAGAGGGAAGATCTCGGTGCTGCGTCTCCGCGATGACGGGTATGACGATCTGGGCTCGGCGCTGGAGGAAGGCTTCCACCTGTCATACCCCTATCTGTTCGAGGCAGATGGCGAGCTTTACATGTGCCCGGAAACACACGAGGCCGGAGATATACGGCTCTATAAATGTGTGGGTTTTCCCAATAGCTGGCAGCTTCACAAAGTGATCATGCGGGATGTGAACGCGGCCGATACCAGTATTTTCAGCCATGACGGCAAATGGTGGATGCTGACGAATATCGATAGCGCAGGGATCGGGGATCACGATTCCGAACTGCATCTTTTCCATGCCGATACATTCGATTCCGAGAGCTGGACGCCGCATCCCCGAAACCCGGTGATCTTCGACAGCCGCAAGGCTCGGAACGGCGGTTTGTTTATCGAGGACGGAGATATTTTCAGGGTTTTTCAGGTGCAGGGATTCGACAGCTACGGCGCTGCCATGGGGATTGCCCGGATCGACGAGCTGGATGAGCAGACCTTCAGTGAGAGCGAGATCTGCACCATCCCGCCTCGCTTTTTCGACGGAGCGACAGGAGCCCACTCTTTCTCCGTTGCAGGCAAGCTGATCGCGTTTGACTTTGCGCGCTTTGAGAAGACGGGCCGGTAAGGACTCGACTCAGCCGCTTTCGATGTCCGGGTTCAGTTTACGAGCCTGAGGCAGCGTCTCTTAAGGCAAACCGGCATTGCGCCAAGCGGCCTTGCCGCAATGCAGCAGTTCGGGTAGTTTCCTGCGCTTCATTCCCGCCCAGCCAAATGGTGCCCGATGACCGATCGTATCCTCATTCTCGATTTCGGCAGTCAGGTCACACAGCTGATCGCGCGCCGTGTCCGCGAAGCTGGTGTCTATTGCGAAATCATGCCCTTTAACACACCGGTCGAGAAGATCGAGGCGTTCGGGGCCAAGGCCTACATTCTCTCGGGCGGACCAGCCTCCGTGGTCGCCGAGGAAACGCCAAGAGCACCGCAGCTCGTTTTCGACTCCGGCCTCCCGGTTCTGGGCATCTGCTACGGTCAGCAGACCATGTGCCACCAGCTCGGCGGACGGGTCGAGACTTCGGACCATCGTGAGTTCGGGCGTGCTTTCGTTGACGTGAAGGACAATTGCATCCTGTTTGACGGGGTGTGGGAGATCGGCGCCAGCGAGCAGGTCTGGATGAGCCATGGCGATCGGGTGATCGAGCTTCCGGAAGGCTTCCGGGTCGTCGCTTCCAGCGAGGGCGCACCGTTTGCCGTCGTTGCCGATGACGAGCGCCGCTATTACGCCACCATGTTCCATCCGGAAGTGGTGCATACGCCGCACGGCGCCGCGCTGCTCTCCAATTTCGTGCATAAGGTCGCGGGCTGCGCCGGCGACTGGACCATGGCCTCTTTCAAGGATCAGGCGATCCAGCAGATCCGCGATCAGGTCGGCGACGGCAAGGTCATCTGCGGTCTGTCCGGCGGGGTCGACAGCTCCGTCGCCGCCGTGCTGATCCATGAAGCGATCGGTGACCAGCTGACTTGCGTCTTCGTCGATCACGGCATGCTGCGCCAGGGCGAGGCGGAAGAGGTCGTGCGGCTGTTCGGCGACAATTACAACATCCCGCTGATCCACAAGGATGCGAGCGATCTGTTCCTCGGCGCGCTGGAAGGCGAAACCGACCCCGAGAAGAAGCGCAAAACCATCGGCTCGCTTTTCATCGATGTGTTCCAGGAAGAGGCGAACAAGATCGAGGGCGCCGCGTTCCTGGCCCAGGGCACGCTTTATCCGGACGTGATCGAGAGCGTCTCTTTCATCGGCGGCCCGAGCGTTACCATCAAGAGCCATCACAATGTCGGCGGTCTGCCGGAGCGGATGAACCTGAAGCTGGTCGAGCCGCTGCGCGAGCTGTTCAAGGACGAGGTCCGCGATCTCGGCCGCGAACTGGGCTTGCCGGACAGCCTGGTCGGCCGCCACCCGTTCCCCGGCCCGGGCCTCGCCATCCGCATTCCAGGCAGTGACATCACCCGCGAGAAGCTCGATATCCTGCGCAAGGCCGATGCGGTCTATCTGGAAGAGATCCGCAATGCCGGTCTCTACGATGCCATCTGGCAGGCTTTTGCCGTGCTGCTCCCGGTCCGCACCGTTGGCGTCATGGGCGACGGCCGGACCTACGACTTCGCCTGCGCCCTGCGCGCCGTCACCTCGACCGACGGCATGACGGCGGACTATTACCATTTCGACCACGACTTCCTCAGCCGGGTCTCCACCCGCATCATCAACGAGTGCAAGGGCATCAACCGGGTGACCTACGACATCACCTCGAAGCCTCCAGGGACGATTGAGTGGGAGTGATATTCCAGCTAACGGCTTGATTATATTGGTATTTGTCAGGCGTGGCTGCGCCTGACTGGAGTTCCAATAACTGAATGAGGCTTCACCGGGCTCCATGAGCAGGCTACCCAAATAGCTTGCCTCTGTGATCGCCGCGCAGTTTCCTTATTATTTGTATGTCGCTTAAGGCGTGAGGCAGATTTTGTCAGTGAAGAAGAATTGCTTCGACGAAATCAGACTTACCTTAGCCATTATCGTTTTTTTCAGTCACGCGCAGGAAATATCCGGCGCGTTTATGTGGCCTGATATTTTCGATTCTAATTTTGCAATAAAAGGATTCTTCGCAATAAGCGGGTATCTGGTCACGAAAAGCTATTTCTCCAGCGTGTCCGTTTATGACTTTTTTGAAAAAAGAGTAAGGCGAATTTATCCGGCATATAGTGCTGTGATTGGATATGGATTCCTGATCGGTCTTGCCATTACGTCCCTGAGTTTTGGGGAGTTTTTTACGTTATCGCCTACATACAAGTACCTGTTTTTCAATTTGATCTTCCTGAATTTTTTGCAGCCAACCATTCCTGGGGTTTTCGAGGGCTGGACTACAAGTGCGGTCAATGGGGCTCTCTGGACGATCAAGATAGAGATCATGCTCTACCTGCTGATTCCCCTGATCGTCTTTCTCTATCGAAAGATCGGAATATTCGCGGGGTTCTGCCTGATGTTCGCAGGCGGGGTGTTGTGGTTTACCTATTTCACTTATGGCTTTGATCATCCGATGGGGGTGGTTCTGGCCCGGCAATTTCCCGGGCAGCTTCCGTACTTCGTGTTGGGGAGTTTTCTTGCCGCGAAGGAGTCCCGGCCCGGGATTCGGTATGCGCTGTTTCTGGTGAGCGCGGTTTATCTGTTGCTCGATGTACCGCCGGGGATTTCCGATTATGCGAACATGGTTATGTATCCACTGTTCGTCATAGGCCTGTCGCAAATCGGCTGGCTGAGTGTCGGGGTCGGCAGGATCGGGGATTTATCCTACGGGGTGTACCTGTTCCATTTTCCGACATTGCAGCTTCTGAAGTATTTCGGACTGTTTGAGCTGTATCCGTACGGCTCCCTGATCGCAGCCGCTTTCATTACGCTTGGTCTGGCATATATGTCCTGGGTCTTCGTCGAGAGAAGATTCCTGAAGCGCTCCTCACACTATGTGCATGAAAGCCATTCTCGGACATGAGGATCCGCGCCGGATTATGCGGTTTTGTTATCCGCCGGGCGCATGGCGCGCACGACGGCGGAAGCGTGCCGGCGTCTCGCCGGTCCGTGCCGTGAAGAAGCGGGAAAAGTAGGACGGTGAAGAGAAGTCCAGTGCATAGGCAATTTCGGCGATCTGGTGATCGCTGAAGACCAGCTGGCGCTTGGCTTCCAGCAGCATCCTGTCCTGAATGATTCCGCCCGCGGTGCATCCGGTCACGGCCTTCACGGTGCGGGAAAGATGGGTCGGAGTGACGGCCATCATGGCGGCGAATGTTGCGACCGACCTGACGGCTTGTATGTGCTGGTCCAGCAGTTCCTGAAATCGTTGGACCAGAATCTGTCGCCGGTCGGTTCTGGCCGGGACAGCCTCAGGTTCGTCGGAAAGACCCCGGTAGACGCTGAGCAAAAGGAGCTGGAACAGGGCTTCGAGGGCCAGGCTGCGGTCCGGGCCGTAGCGCCGATGCTCTTCTTCAATTCTGCGGACCAGAAGCTGGACTTCAGTCAGGAGCTTCACGTGTTCCGGTCCCTCTAGCACCTGCGGCTTCTGGATCCGGTCCCGGAGCCAGGCTCTTCCCTCTGTTAGCCGTGTGACATCTGCACTCGGAATTGTAATCACCCATCCAAGCATCTCCGGTTCATAGTCGAAGCCGTGACGGCACAGGGCCGGCGCCCACACCAGCGCAGGGCTCTGGAAAGAATAGTGACGATCATCGATCTGACCTGTGATGTTCCCGCGACCGAACAGAAAGAGCTGCGACAACCCGTCGTGATAGTGCGGGGCGACCTTCCAATTATGGATGTGCCGGCGCTCGGCGATCCGCTCGCAATTGAGGAGGCCGACATGGGCGGACGGGGCACCCAGAACATATTGATGCCGGTCGAGACGCGCGTCGGTCATGGCGAAGCCCGCGATGTTGAAATAGTGAAATTTATTATCACGACAGTGGCTTGATCGCACCGGGGTTGGCGTCGAATCATGCGGTTCTCTATTGCGGCGGCCGATTGGCCGAAATTGAATAATGAAAAAAGTGGCGGGAGGATGATGTGACACGCATTGCCATTGCTGGAGCCGGGATCGGCGGTCTTACAGCGGCGCTTTGTTTGCACGAGCGGGGTTTTTCCGTCCAGGTCTACGAGGCGGTCGACGACATAAGCCCCTTGGGTGTCGGTATCAATGTCATGCCGCACGCCTCGGCAATCCTGCGGGAGTTGGGATTGGCGGATGTGCTGGACGCTACCGCCATTCAAACCCGCTGCATCGAATATCGAACCAGATATGGCCATTTGATCCAGTCCGATCCACGCAACATGGCGGCAGGTTTCGAGGCGCCGCAATATTCTGTCCATCGGGGTGAGCTGCAGTTCCTGTTGCTGGACGCGGTGAAAGAGCGTCTGGGCAAGAATGCTGTGGTTACCGGAAAGAAGGTGACGCGGTTTGCACAGGACGAGTCACGGGTAACCGTGCATTTCGCTGATGGTGACAATGCCGAATGCGACCTGCTGATCGGGACCGATGGTCTGCATTCGGCGATCCGGGCACAGATACATCCGGATGAAGGGCCGCTGCATTATGAGGGAACGATGATGTGGCGCGGGGCGGTAGCCACGGACATGATCGGCGATGGCCGGACCATGATGATCGCCGGAGATCATAACGTGAAGTTCGTCACCTACCCAATCAGCGAGCAGGCCCGGCGGCAGGGTAAGGCCCTCACCAATTGGGTGGCAGAGCTGCGCCGCGATCAACCCCGCCATGTTCAGGATGCGGACTGGACGCGACAGGGAACACGGGAATTCATCGAGGCGTTCAGGGAGTTTGCACTGGAGGACATGAATGTCGTGGCGCTCATGGACGCAACCGAGCAGGTAACCGAGTTTCCGATGGTCGACCGCGATCCGGTCGATTTCTGGACTGCTGGGCGGGTTACCTTGCTGGGTGACGCTGCACATCCGATGTACCCGATCGGCGCCAACGGCGCCTCGCAGGCGATTATCGACGCGCGTACTCTCTCGGATGTTTTGGTTCAGCAGCCGGGCCCGGAGGGTCTGCTCGGCTATGAAGAACTCCGTTGTCCTGTAACCTCGAAACTGGTTCTGACCAACCGCCGCTCGGGGCCGGAGAGGGTGCTGGATATCGCCGCCGCACGGGTGACCGGCCCCAACGACAGGATCGAGGATCTGATCTCGGCGGAAGAGCTTGAGGAAGTTGCCGCGGGCTACCGAGAGGTTGCAGGCTTTCGCAAGAAGGCATCCGGATCCGGGAGGGAAGGACAATGACCCGATATTTTGCGGAAGAGGCCTCCGCCGACGCGGTGAACGACCGCATGGGGGAGGATATCAGTCCCAGGCTCGCCGAGGTCATGGGCTGTCTGGTGAAGCATCTGCACGCTTTCGCAAAGGAAGTGGATCTGACGCAGGAAGAATGGGAGTTCGGCGTCGACTTCCTGACGCGGACGGGGCAGCTCTGTTCCGCAGAACGGCAGGAGTTCATCCTGCTGTCCGACACACTCGGTTTCTCGATGCTGGTCGACGCGATCAACAACCGCCGTCCGGCCGGGGCGACGGAGAGTACGGTCTTCGGTCCGTTCCATGTGGATGGTGCGCCGGAGCGGCAGATGGGGGAAAGCATCTGTTTCGACGGCAAAGGGGAGCAATGCCTGTTCGAGGGGCGGGTCCTTGATCTTGAGGGGCGGCCGGTTGAAGGCGCGAAACTCGATGTCTGGTCGGACAACGCGGACGGCTTCTACGATGTGCAACAGCCGGACCAGCAACCGAAATGGAACAACAGGGGTGTTTTCATTACCGGTGAGGACGGTGCCTACAGCTTCGTCGGTATAAAGCCTGTCTCCTATCCAATCCCGGATGACGGTCCCGTCGGGAAAATGCTCGATGCTTTGGGGCGACATCCCTACCGGCCCGCGCATATGCATTTTCTGGTGACGGCGCCCGGTTATCAGAAGCTGGTGACGCATACTTTCGTTGAGGGAGATCCGTATCTGTCGTCCGATGCGGTTTTCGGTGTGAAGCAGAGCCTTTTGGCATCATTTGAACGGACAGCTGACGAAGTCCCGTGGCGCTCGCGCTTTGATTTCGTACTGAACCCGTCAGGCGAGTGAATTCGAACGCCATGCCGGAACTCGCGCTATGCTGCCGCAGTAAAGTTCGTACTTGATCGGGCCGGGGGCATTTTCGTGACGGGCGGTATACTCACTCTGACCATGAATCCCGCAGTCGACGTGTCGGCTGTGACAGACCATGTGGTCCCAACCAATAAACTCCGATGCCGGGATGCGAGCCGCGATTCCGGGGGCGGCGGCATCAATGTCGCCCGTGTGATTGAGCGTTTCGGCGTTGCCTGCCGCGCGATCTATCCGGCAGGGGGCGCACTCGGGCAGCAGCTCCGCGATATACTGCAAGTGCAGGGTGTCGACAGTTTGGCTATCGACGTTGCCGCCGAAACGCGGGAGAGCTTTTCCGTAACGGAGGCGAGCAGTGGTGCGCAATACCGCTTCGTTCTCCCCGGCGACGCCTTGGTGCAGGAGGATTGGCAGGCCTGCATCAACGCCGTCGCCGCCCACGCCAAGTCGCAGCACTATGTCGTTGCGAGTGGCAGCCTGCCGCCGGGGGCGCCGGACGATCTTTATGCACGGCTCGCCGAAAAGCTTGCCGACCGGGGTGTCCGGCTCGTTGTCGACAGCTCGGGGCCAGCCCTGGGCGCCGCACTACGCCATGGCATTCATATGGCCAAGCCCAACCTGCAGGAATTGCGCGATCTGACCGGTGCGCCGCTTGAGTGTCGCGCGGACTGGGAAGAGGCTGCCACCGGACTGGTCCGGGATGGCCGGGCGGAAATCCTCTTGCTGACCCTCGGAGAGGAGGGTGCGTTCCTGGTAACCCGCGATCTTCGGGTGCGCGCGGATGCGGTGCCGGTCAAAGCCGTCAGTGCCGTGGGCGCGGGGGACAGCTTCCTTGCCGCGATGGTCTGGCGACTGGCGTTGGGCGACGTGCCCGAGGCGGCGTTCAAATATGCCGTCGCGGCCGGCTCGGCCGCGCTTCTGACACCCGGAACCGATCTCTGCCACAAGGAGGATGTGGAACGGCTGCTGGATCAGGTCCGGACGGAACGGATTGGTGTGGTATCGACCGATAGCAGCGAAGGATAGCCGGCTTTCTCTTTCCGCGCTGGTCGGTGGGTGGTTTCACCTCTACAAGACTTGCGCGCCGTGCCCTGAACGAGGTGCTTTTCCCCGGGACCGAACAAAACATGCCAACGACCATCGTTAAATCTGCGGTCGACGTGGAATTCCCTCGCATCGGTGTCGCTTTCGGCTTGATGGCGGCGGTCATCTGGGGCGGCTTCCTCGTGGTGTCCCGGCACGGTGTCGTGCTTGGCCTGGAAGCCGTGGATATCGCGTTTCTCCGTTATGTCTCGGCAGCTTTGGTGATGCTGCCGATATTACTGCGCCAGCCGGGGCGGGGGGAGCTGGTGCAACTCGGCTGGTTCAAGCCGTTGATGCTTGCCATGCTCGCGGGGCCGCTGTTTCTGGTCGTCGGGGCCAGCGGGTTTTATTTCGCGCCGGCGGCGCATGCGGCGGTTATCCAGCCGGGCGGCATGACGCTGACCAGCGTCTGTTTCGCCGCGATCCTGTTTGGCGAGCGATTGACTCCGGCTAAGCTGGCAGGCCTCGCGTTGCTTGTCATCGGGCTGGCGACGATTGCCGGTCCAGATCTGTTCTCGGGGCAGTCAGAAGCGTGGAAGGGCGATATCCTGTTCGCGACCGCAGGCACGATGTTCGCCGGGTTTACGATCCTGGTACGCCGCTGGCGGATCAGTGCCTGGACTTCGACCGCCATTGTCTCCGTTCTGTCCGGTTTTCTCTTCGGGCCGCTCTACCTCATGGTTTGGGGGCCAGAGCGTCTGCTGGCGACGCCATTTGAGGCAATCGTCGAACAGGTCGTCGTGCAGGGAATTCTATCTGCCGTGGTCGCCCTTTTTGCCTTCGCGCGTGCCGTTCATCATCTTGGCCCCGGCCGAGCCTCCTTCTTTCCGGCCATGGCGCCGTCCATGGCAATCCTGATTGCCATACCGGTGCTTGGCGAATTTCCGAGCATCCTGCAATGGGCAGGCCTGGCAATTGCCACGCTGGGCCTTGTCATAGCCCTGCGCCGTCCGGCTTAAATTTCTCGGGCGGCTTGAAGGCACCGGACCTTTCCCGCATCGCGCATGGGACCGGCATTTGGTGATGGAATTGCCAAACGCTCCGGGTTCGATTAAATATCAGTCTGCATCAAGAGTTGAGCCGACGCTCAACGCCAACCTGCTCTCCGGGCAAGGTGGCGCTCCTCTAAAGGAAGATGTGGCCGAACCGGCAACTAATCGGGTCTCGCCATAACGTCTGCTCTGCTCGATGCGCCTGAACAGCAGAGGACGTTTAAATGCCGATCAAGATTCCGAACGATCTTCCCGCCTTCGCTGCGCTTGAAGCCGAAGGCGTCATGGTCATGCGCGAGGCGGATGCCATCCGTCAGGATGTGCGGCCTCTCAAGATCGGTTTGCTGAATCTGATGCCGGACAAGATCCGGACCGAGACCCAGATTGCCCGTTTGCTCGGCGCCGGACCGCTGCAGGTTGAGTTGTCCCTGATCAAGATGACGGATCATGTGCCCCGCAACGTGTCTGCGGAGCATATGATCTCCTTCTATCAGCCGTGGGAAGATGTGCAGGACGAGAAGTTCGACGGGCTTGTGATCACTGGGGCTCCGGTCGAGAAGATGGAATATGAGGACGTGTCCTATTGGCCCGAGCTCTGCCGGATCTTCGACTGGACACGAACCCATGTGCATTCCAGTTTCATGATCTGCTGGGCGGCGCAGGCTGCGCTCTATCATTTTCACAGGGTGCCGAAACATGCGCTTTCGCAGAAAGCTTTCGGTGTTTATCGGCACCGCAACATGGCACCGGCCTCGCCGTATCTGCGCGGTTTTTCCGACGATTTTTCCATTCCGGTTTCCCGCTGGACCGAGATTCGGGCGGCCGATATTCCGGTGGATTCAGGTATCACTACCCTGATGGACTCCGCGGAGAAGGGGCCCTGCCTGCTTGAGGACAAGGCGCGGCACACGCTCTTTATGTTCAATCACATCGAGTATGATTCAGACTCGCTCAGCGACGAGTATTTCCGGGACCGTGAGCGTGGCCTCGATACGGCGATGCCCCATGATTATTTCCCGGACAACGATCCGGAGCGTGCGCCAAAGAACCACTGGCGCAGCCACGCGCATTTGCTGTTCGCCAACTGGATCAACCAGATCTACCAGACAACTCCATTCGATATGGCTTTGATCGGGTCGGAATCAGTAGAAGCGTAATCAGTCATCTCTTTGTGTCCGGGTCGCAATATTCTAACGTCCGGCACCAGCAAGTCTGAAGACGCCACATGCAAGCGGCGTCAGTATCAAAAACGGGGTAGGAAATGACTGATACAAAGGTTGCCATCATTACGGGGGCCGCGCGCGGTATCGGCCTGGCGGCGGCACTCAAGTTCCTGGATGAGGGCTGGCGCGTGGCGCTGCTCGACCGGGACCGCGAGACGCTGACCCGGGCGATGGAGGATCTTGGTCAGCGCAACGGCGCGATGCCGATCTTTGCCGATGTCTCCGATCCGGATCAGGTGCGTCGGGCGGTCGAAGAGACCGAGGCCGCATTCGGGCGCATCGATGCGCTGGTCAACAATGCCGGGATCGCGAATTTCAAGCCGGTGCTGGAGACCAGCTTCGAGGAATGGTCCGAAATCATGGCGACCAACCTCAACGGGCCGTTCCTCTGCACCAACGCCGTCGCGCCGGTGATGTTGAAAACCGGTGGCGGAGCGGTGGTGAACATCGCTTCCATCTCCGGTTTTCGGGCAAGCACGCTCCGCGTTGCCTACGGCACCAGTAAAGCAGGGGTATTGCATCTGACGAAGCAGCAGGCGGCCGAGCTCGGCAATATAGGCATCCGGGTCAATGCGGTTTGCCCCGGCCCGGTGGACACGGCGATGGCCCTGAAAGTCCATACACCGGAAATTCGGGCGGATTATCACGCCAACATCCCGATGAACCGTTATGGCCTGGAGACGGAATTGGCCGAAGCGATCTTTTTCCTCTCAAGCGAAAAGGCGAGTTATATCAACGGTCAATACCTTGCGGTCGATGGTGGCTTCGAAGCCACTGGCATCGGGCTCTCGACACTGCGGGAAGACTATTGAGGCTACAGAATTGAGCCTTTTACCAAGGCGTTGGGAAGTGCGTCATCTTGGACGTTGCGTGCTGGCTGTGGTGTGACAGATTCTGACTGCAAACTGGTCTTATTCACTGCCAATTCATGACGCTTTGTAGAACGCTGGTTTCCTGATGTTCCTGTCCGGATCGAGTTGTGGGGTATTTAGCTGCGCCGCGTTTCTCGGCTACCCCGCTTCTCATTAAGGCTGCATTCCAATCGACTTTCAGGGTTCTAGCGGTGGCGATTTGATTTTTTAACTATAAAATAATCTAGGGTTTAATTTTTCTGTTTCTTTCGAGCGTTGTTTTTTAAGCTCAATCGCCTCACGTGTTTCCTGAAGTCTTAATATTCACACTAAAATTCTGTCATAAATCAGGTTTCCAGCCGAAAAAAAAGAATGCCGACGAAGCTGGTCAATGGCTGTCGCCTCGATCTCTTTGTAAACCCTTGCGATGCGACCGAGTACTGATGTATGGTTTGCAGCAGTTTCGGAATACACATCTAAAAATTGCGACATAGAACGGGCCCTTTTCAGCAACAGCGCTCGTCGGGGTGTCTGATTTATTTTCCTGCGGCCGTTTGGGATCGGCTCAGGGCGGCGGGCCGGAGATTCGTCTCCGGCTCGCCGTGTCTACGCATTGGCATCCCATGCTGTTTGCAAGTGTCCTTAAACGAAACTTCCAAGTGTTTCCGCGCATTCCGAGAGCAGTGCGGCTTTCCCAGCGCAAATCTCCTTCTTCTCGAAGCGTGCAGCTGGTCCAACGATGCCGAGAGCGGCTTTTGCCATGGTGTCCGGCCCCAGGACCGGGACCGCGATGGAGGAGACGCCGGGCTCATATTCCCCCGTGACATGGGCGAACCCGCGTGCGCGAACCGCAGCAAGGTCTGTGCGAATATCGTTCGGGTCTGTTTTGGTTGTTGTCGTGAAGGCGGCGGACGGCTCTGCGAGGATACCTTCAACTTCGGCAGGGTCGCTGAACGCCAGCAGCACGCGGCCAATCGCAGTCGCGGTCAGGGGGAGTCTCGAGCCGATGTTGAAGCCAGAGGTGATCAGCGCCGGATCGCCGGGTGAATAGGCAACATAGATCGCGTCCGCCCCGTCCCTGACTGCGAGCGAGATCGCATCGCCGAGGCGCTTTGAATAGGCGGCCATCACCGGCTGTACGGTGCGCCCGAATTGCCGCTCCTTTAAATAGCCGTTGGCCAGCCGGAGTACGCGCGGGCTTGGTGTATAGGCACGGTTTGTTTCCAGGAGGTAGCCGAGCTGGACCAGTGTCAGGACCAGTCGTCGCGTCACGGAGCGATTGATGCCGGTTGAGCGGGAGAGCTCGGGGATCGTGAGAGGGGTTGCGGCATGCTCGAACGCTTCAAGCACTTCCATGCCCTTCATGAAGGTGAGCGAGATATCCTTGTCGGCGATCATGGGGCTCCCGGGTCTTGACCGCATCCTCGGTTTGCGGTGTATTTTTGAATTTGATCAATAATAGACCGAATGTTCGATAATCGGTCAAATCTATATGTCAGCCTCGACCGATCCTGGGCGGGAACTGGCAGGAGAGGCATGCAGTGGGAAGCAAGATCACCGTTCATTTCGTGCGGCCGGATGGGTCTGTCGAAACGGTTGAGGCGGAGACGGGCGAGTCCGTCATGCAGGCTGCTGTTTTTAATGACGTCGAGGGGATCGAGGCTGAGTGCGGCGGAAGCTGCATGTGCGCGACCTGCCATGTCTATTTCGACGATGCGGTCTCCAGTCTTTTGCCCGAAGCCGAAGAGGAAGAGACAGTGATGCTGGAGGATGCGGCTGCCGAAGTGCGCCCGACCAGCCGCCTTTCCTGTCAGGTCAAACTCACGGCTGAAATGGACGGGATCAAGGTTCAGATCCCGGATCGTCAGTACTGAGGAAATCAATATCGCAATACCAGGTCGAAGCGCTTAGACGCGGAGGAGTTCCCAGCCATGATGAGCCAGGAAAAGAACGACGAGATCACGCTGGTCGGTGCCGATCAGCCGGCGGGACAATTGCTGCGGCATTACTGGATGCCGGCAGCACTCGCGGTCGAGCTTGACGGCCCGCGCCCGGTCGCCCCGGTCCGGCTGATGGGTGAGGATCTCGTGCTGTTCCGCCGGGAAGACAACACGCTCGGCCTGATGAGCCGGTTCTGCCCGCATCGCGGGGTCGATCTCTGCTACGGACGGCTTGAGGGCGGCGGCATCCGTTGCTCCTTCCATGGCTGGCATTTCGACCAAACCGGGCAATGCACCGAGCAACCGGCGGAGCCAGACGGCTCGCGGATGCATGAGCGGATCAAGATTTCCAGCTATCCGGCGGTCGAGAAGAACGGTGTGATCTGGACCTATATGGGGCCGGGCGAGCCGCCGGCCTTTCCGGCTCTCGACTGTTTCCGCGCGCCCGACACTCATGTTTTCGCCTTCAAGGGCCTCTGGGAGTGCAACTGGCTGCAGGCGCTGGAGATCGGTATCGACCCGGCGCATGCGTCCTTCCTGCATCGTTTCCTGCAGGACGAGGATCCGGCGGATGGCTACGGCAAGCAGTTCCGTGACAAGGCCGCCCAGAGCGACATGCCGATGACCAAGGTGCTGCGGGATTTCGACAATCCGGAGCTGAAGGTCGAGGAGACCGATTACGGGTTGCGGATCATCGCACTGCGCGATCTCGGCAACGGTCAGCGCCATGTCCGGGTGACCAATCAGGTTTTCCCCTGCGCCATCACCATTCCGATGTCGAACGAGATGACCATCACCCAGTGGCATGTGCCGGTGGATGATACCCATTGCTACTGGTACTCGATGTTCACCAGCTTCGGCGCACCGGTCGACAAGGAAAAGATGCGGGAGCAGCGCCTGAAAGAGCACCGGCTGCCGGACTATGCGCCGCTTCGCAACAAGTCGAACGAGTATGGCTACGACCCGGAAGAGCAGAAGACCCTGACCTATACGGGCATGGGGCTGGACATCAATGTGCATGACCAGTGGGCGGTGGAGTCCATGGGCTCTGTTCAGGACCGGACCCGGGAACATCTGGCCTCTTCCGACGCAGCCATCGTCCGCTACCGCCGGATGCTGCGCGCCGCGATCAAGAGCGTGAAGCTGGGTGAGGGTGAGCTGCCGCTGGTGATCGACGAGGCCACGGCGAAGGACATCCAGGGGCCGATCTCCATTGATGCCATCGGGCCGACCGAGGAATGGGAATCCGTCTGGACCGACCGGGATGCCGGCCGGCGTGCGTCCTGTAGCTGGGACGCGGCTCTCTCGTGAGTGACGTGAATGTAGATCAAGCTGCCATCGACGCCGTTCTGGCGCGGGTAGCGGAAGAGGGGCTGGAGGTCGTCCGCATTTCCTTTGCCGACCAGCATGGAATCTTGCGCGGCAAGACCGCGATGGCGGCTGACCTGGAGAGCGCCTTCCGGTCTGGCGTCGCCATGACATCCACCCTGCTGCTGAAAGACACCTCGCACCGCACCGTGTTTCCGGTCTGGCAGGAGGATGCCGGGTTTGGCGCCGGGCGGCTGACTGGCGCTGCGGATGTGTTGATGCGGCCGGACCCAGCGACCTTCAAGGTGTTGCCCTGGTCGCCACATTCCGGTTGGATGCAGGCGGATCTTACGGATACCGACGGTGCGCCGCTTGAAGTCTGCTCACGCGGTATTCTACGCAGTGCGGTCGAACGGCTGAACGCGCAGGGCTACGACCTGATCACGGGTCTTGAGGTCGAGTTCCATGTTCTGAAAGTAACCGACCCGAAGCTCGGTCACGGTGACACCGGCCAGCCGGAAGCGGCGCCGGAGACCGAGTTGCTCTCCCATGGCTATCAGTATCTGACCGAGGACCGTTACGATCGGCTGGAAGAGGTGTTCGATCTGGTTCGGCGCAATGCGGTGGCGCTCGGTCTGCCCGTGCGATCCTTCGAGGCGGAATTCGGGCCGAGCCAGTGCGAGGTAACGTTCCATCCGGCGCCCGCCATGGAGCACGCGGACAATATGATCCTGTTCCGCTCCATGGTGAAGCAGGTCTGCCGCCGCGCCGGGCTGCACGCGACTTTCATGTGCCGGCCAAAATTCAAGGATGCGATGGCCAGCGGCTGGCACTTGCACCAGTCTTTGGTAGATCTCAAGAGTGCCGAGAACCTCTTCGTACCGGAAGAAGGTGAGGCGCTGTCCACACTTTGCGGAAACTGGGTTGCGGGTCTGCTGGAGCACGCGGCCGAGAGCTGCCTGTTGTCGACGCCGACGGTGAACGGCTACAAGCGCTATCGTCCTTTCACACTGGCGCCTGACCGGGTGCAGTGGGGCCGGGATAACAAGGGCGCCATGATCCGCGCTCTTGCGAAGCCGGGGGACAAGGCCAGCCGGATCGAGAACCGGGTAGGCGAGCCGACGGCGAACCCCTATCTCTATATGGCGTCGCAGCTCCTTGCGGGCCTCGACGGGATTGAGCGTGGGCTCACAGCACCTGCGCCGGTTGAGCGCCCTTATGACAGCGATGCGGACAAACTGCCATCAAGCCTGGAGCATGCGATTGCCCTGTTTCGGCAGAGCAGCTTCTTCCGGAAAACGCTCGGCGACGCCTATGTGGACTATTACAGCCACATAAAGCAGGCGGAGTGGGATCGCTACGCCCAGACGGTCTCCGAATGGGAAGAGCGGGAATATTTCTCCCTGTTCTAGCTTTTATTGTTGGCACGAGTGAAAGATTGGACCGCGCCGGAAAGTAATTGCGCTCGATCCATTCCCTCCCGCGTTCGGGCACCCGTTTTGCTGTGCATATTATTGTAGTGCGCCCCCCTCGGATTCATTGACAGTTGGTCTGTCATAAGTATCTTCACACAAGTTAATAAATGCGAATCATTCTTATTTTCACCCGCAGGATGTGAAATGTCATATCGACCGCGCATGAAATCCTCCGTCAGGAGCATCGTTCCGGTCCATGACGTCAATTACCTGCAGTTCGAGCACATGGTCATCGATCACTGGCAGGTCGAGGCGAAGTCTGGCGCAACCGGAGAGTACATCTCCCCAGACCCCCGCTTTGTCGTGTTTTTTGACGGCGCGACTGTGGCTCTTGAGCATGGCGGTGCGGAATCAGGAACTGTCTGCGGCGCCTGTTATATTCCGGCGGGGCTGCCCGTTTGCAGCAAGATCCTTACGGCAGGCTACCTCGAACATATCGATATCCATATCGAGCAAGAGCAGCTTTTCCGGATCGTCGGAAAATCCGCGGATATGCAGTCGGCGGCTTTCCTCTCTGCTAGCATCGAGTTGCAGCAGCTCTCCGGACTTCTGGCGGATGAATGCCGGAAATCCCGGCGGCCGGCCGGATATGGAGAGGCGCTGGCATCCGGCGTGATCCACGAGATTTTCCATCTCAATGCCCAAAGTCGTAGGCATGACGCCGCGCCAGCCTGGTTCGACGATGTCCTGGACCATGTGATGGAAAGTCTCGACCGACGGCTGAGCATTGAGGAGCTTGCCGCGGTGGCTGGCATGTCGCGCTCTCAATTCTCGAAATGTTTCAGGGAAACGGCGGGGCAGCCGCCGCATCAGTGGGTGATGGAAACCCGGATACAGCATGCACAGCGCCTGCTCAGTGACGGGGCTCATCTCTCCCAGGTGGCGCACGATACCGGATTTGCCGATCAGGCCCATTTCAGCCGTTGTTTCCGGCGCTCAACCGGCTTGCCGCCGGGGCAATGGTGCAAGCGATACAATTCTTCAAAAAGCAGAGCGATCGTTCAAGACAGCCTGTCCCTGCAAAACTAGTAAGGATCAGTTTCTACTGGCTGCGCGCCATACAGTAGTTTTGTCAGGTTCGAGGACAGATCATGATCCGAATATTTTCACCGACGGGCTCTTATCGGCTCGTTGTTTTGCCGGCCCTTCTCAGTCTTTCTCTTGGCGGCGTTGCCGCTGCGCAGGACAGCTCCAGCGCAACGGTCCTCAAACCTATTGTCGTTCTTGAGAATCAAGAGGATACGACCGGTTCCGCGGCGGACACGAACAACCCGCCGACCGTGACCGGCTCCAAGGTTCCCGTTTTTGCGACCGAGGTTCCCCAATCGCTGTCGATTCTGGGCGAGGACGATCTGAAACGCTTCAACGCGGATCGTGTCAGCGAAACGCTGCGCTATACGGCCGGCGTCACCAGCGACGTGTTCGGCGACGATAATGATTACGACTGGCTGCGCGTTCGCGGGTTCCAGGCTGACCAGACCGGTATCTTCCTCGATAACGCACAGAACCTGGCCTTTGCCTTCGGCTCCTTCTACACGGACCCGTATGCTCTTGAGCGTATCGAAGTGCTGCGTGGCCCGTCCTCGGCGCTTTATGGCGGCTCCAATCCGGGCGGCATCCTGAACTATGTCTCGAAGCGTCCGGGCGATCGGGTCCGGGAGGTGATCCTTGGTATCGATGACGCGCCCGCCGGCTCCGTCGCATTCGATTATGGCGATCCGCTCGGCGACGGGCAGGCTTATCGCGTGGTCGGCCGCTTCAAGGGCGGTGACATGTATGACGATTTCAACTCCGGCCTGCGCGGCACACTGGCACCGTCCTACAAGTTCAGGACCACCTCCGGCACCGAAGTAACGCTGCTGGCCAATGCGCATATCGCCGAGGAACAGCATAACGGCAGCACCTTTCTGCCCTATGCCGGCACGGTCCAGCCGACGGCGGAATTCGGCTATATCGACCCTGATGCGAACTTCTCCGACTCCGACTGGGACAAGTATTCCCGCGAGCAATTCTCGGCTTCCGGTATCGTCGAGCATACCTTCGACAACGGCTTTACCCTGACCGGCATCGGCCGGGGCGGTGTCGCCAGTGTCGAGGAACGCTACTGGTACCCATTCGGATATGCCGGTTACGCGACCACACCGAGCGACTCAGATGGCACGCTCAGCATGCTGGCGTTCGAACATGACACGCTGGTCCGGACTGCCCAGACCGATATCCGTTATTACGGCATCGTGGAGACCGGCGAAGTCAGCCACGACCTGCTGTTTGGCCTCGATGCACGGCATTATTGGCTCGACGAGACACAGGCCGTTGGCTATGGCTCGAACCAGGTGGTGAACCCGTCCAACCCGGGCACGCCGACGCTGAACCCGCCATATCAGGACTCCACCACCACCCAGGCGCAGCTCGGTCTCTATATCCAGGACCAGCTCCGCTTTGGCGATGGCTGGATCCTTACCGGCAACCTGCGTCATGATTTCGCCGATACGGAGCAGGACGGGTCCGCCGGCTTCTCCCGCAATGACAGCGAGACATCCTATCGCGGCGCAGTTGCCTATGAATTCTCCAATGGCGTGACGCCCTATGTCACCTACTCGACTTTCTTCAACCCGCTGATCACGTCGCCTGCTAACGGCGTGACGAAGCCGGAGAGCGGCGAGCAGGTCGAGCTGGGCCTGAAATGGGCTCCGCATGGCGGCAACTTCTACGTGACCGCAGCCGTGTTCCAGATCGACCAGGAAAATGTCGTGACAGGTGCGTTCCCGAACTTCGACCAGTTCGGCGAAGCACGGTCCCGCGGGTTCGAGCTGGAAGGCGCCTATAGCTTTGGCAACGGTCTGTCCGTTGCCGGTGCGGCAACGCTGCTCGACGTTGAAGTCACAGAGGATGCGGATGCCTCGCTTATCGGCAAGACTCCGACACTGGTGCCGGAGAACGAAGTCGCGCTGCGGGCGGAATATGAGTTCCAGGATCTGGTCGACGGCCTGACCGTTGGTGCCGGGGTCCGGCGCCGGGGCGAAAGCTACGCGAACAGCTCCAATACCCTGAAAGTGAAGTCCTCGACGATTTTCGATCTTTATGGCGGGTATGAAATTCGCGAGGGCCTGGCTCTGAATCTTGCGGCGACGAACATCGCCGACAAGCGCTACGTCACGGGCTGTCAGACGGAATATGTCTGCTCCTACGGCTCCGGCCGTGAGATCAAGCTGACGCTGACCGCGAACTGGTGATCTCCCGCGATCGAGCATGATGGCTTGGAAATATCTTTGAGGAATGGGCCGGGTCAGTTTCTGATCCGGCCTATTCTTTATGGAGAAGGCTTACTGGCTGCGACCGGCCAGCGCGGTGAGAATGCCGCGGTAGGGCAACAACAGGCTGTTCTCGTCGAGGGCCGAGGGATGGTTCCAGGTCGCAACGACACAGCGTGCGATCCCGTCCGCCCCGACAACCCGGCTGGACAGATTAAGCACCCCGGTCTCCGAGCCGCCCTTATAGGAAAAATGCTGCCACTGACCTGGATCGACCGGGCCGGGATTGATACTGCCGCTCGGCAGATCTGAGGTCTCTTCCAATAGCGTGCAAAGCTCTTGGGCGGAGAAGAACCATTCTGCGGCCTTGTAGGTTGGCTCCGGCGCGAGTGCCTGGGCAGAGGGCAGAGGCATATTCGCGATACGCTCCAGAATAAGCCTGCGTGCCGCCTCATCCGCACCCGCCCATTCAAGGCGTAGCGCGGCATGCTCTCTGGTCTTCAGGGTGAACAGCTCCCGCGTGGTCAGGAACGGGCTGTTGCGGGGCGAGACGGCCTCTACCGCTTCCCGCCCGACCAGACGGATCAGCGCGTCGGTCGCGGTGTTGTCACTGATCGATATCATGACATGCGCCAGTGACCCGAGCGTGAGGGGTGTGCCGTCCGGCCAGTCCTGTAGCGTTCCGCTGGGCAGGGATTTCCATTCGGGCCGCAGTTCCACGACGTCGGACCATTGCTTCTCGCCATTGCGGACAGCGAGAGACAGAGCTTTCAGTATCGCGAGTTTCGCCGCGGACCCGACTGCGAGAGCCGCATCCGCGTTATGGGATATCAACGGCCTCCCGTCTTCGAGAACAAGCAGGGAGACCGCACCCGGCAGGCCGGTGATGGCTGCCGCATGCTCCTCGATCGATCCAGACGGCACCGGAGCGCCGAACCAGAGGCCCGCAATGCAGCCTTCCTGATCGAGGGCGATACGGGCGGGAATATCCGCACCCTCGAAGCGCAGCCGGTATCCGTCGCCGTCCGGCGTGATCCCTTGGAGTGCCCCGTAGCTCTGCTGCAGCTGGGAAAGAATCTGTGCGATTTTTGAGGCAGGGACCTGAGCGAGAAAAGCTGGTGAGAAGCGTGCATCGTCCAGCTTCTCAGCTTCGAACAGCGCCCTCAGGGTTGCGTCTGGTGTCATGCTTTCCGCGCCGGTGACGGATGGGATGCAGGGGGAGAATAGCAGCAGAAATCCGGCCAGTGCAGACGCGGATGAGAGGTGCCGGGCATGCCGGAACATCCTTGAGCGAAGAATCATCCCGCTTTCATGGTAAATTCGAGCCCGTGCATGTTGCCGATATAGAAACCGGGCTTGGTCATCCTGAACTGGATAACGGCCGGGCCGATCATGATGTCGGCGCGGTCGCGTCCGAGACGGACCACCTTGCCTTGCTCGGTCTTGTCCGTATCGGTGCAGGTTACCGAAACAATGTCATCCAGACGCATTTGGCATCCTCCGTTCCATGTGTGGAACAGAATGACACATCCTGTGTTTCGGTTTTGTGGAGTTTTCCGCCGAGGCGAATGGACCTCTTAGTTGAGGTCCATTTCCAGGATAGTCATATGGAAATCATAGGAAACATCGCCTTCTTCATCATCCTTGAAGATGACGCCGATGAATTCCCCATCCAGGGAGACCTCGGCCGAATCGTCTTTATTCGGACGGCCTTCGATGCTGATGCCGTGGTTGCCGAAGGTCTGGCGCAGGTAGCGCTGAACTTTTTCGATTTCGCTCTTTTGCACGGGTGTTCCCCTTGTTCGATTGAGCGGACGGGAATAGCGGAACCATGCCGATGGTTCAAGGCGTTCCGGTAAAACAGCTTGCCGCAGTTTTCCGTCGCTGCCTATCTTCCGATGCATGACCCAGCGCGAAACCATCATTATCGACTGTGATCCGGGAATTGACGACGCGGTGGCCCTGCTGCTCGCCTTCGCCAGTCCCGAGGAACTCGACATCAGGGCCGTCACCACGGTTGCGGGCAATGTGCCGCTGCACCGGACGGAGGCGAATGCCCGGCGTATCCGCGATCTTGCCGGGCGCGGTGAGGTGCCGATCCATGCCGGTTGCCCACGTCCGCTGATCAAGGCTCTGAAGACGGCGGACGAGGTTCATGGCAAGACCGGGCTCGATGGCAGCGACCTTCCCGATGCGATTTCCGCTCTGGCGCCGGGACATGGTGCTGACGTGCTGCGCCGCGAAATTTCCGCCGCGCCGGGTGGTGTTACGCTGCTGCCGGTGGGGCCGCTGACGAATGTCGCGCATGCGCTGGCGGCGCGGCCGGAATTCGCCGGGGAAGTATCCAATATCGTGGTCATGGGAGGCTCGACCGGGCCCGGTAACGTCACGCCCCATGCCGAGTTCAATTTCCATGTCGATCCGCACGCCGCCCATATCGTTTTCGAGAGCGGGGCACCGATCGTCATGCACGGGTTGAACATCACTCACCAGGTGCGGGCCAAGCCGGACTGGATCCAGGCGCTGCGGGCTCTGGAGACGAGGGTAGGCCATACGACTGCCGGAATGCTGACCTTCTACGGTTCCGACAAAGACCCGGCCCTGCATGACGTGTTGACGGTCGGCTACATGCTCTGGCCGGAACTGTTCTCCGGCGAGGCACGCCGTGTCGATATCGTCACCGAAGGTGTGGAGGCCGGTCGCAGCATCGTCCGCGATCCGGGTGACGGCACGCCGAACGCGACCGTGATGCTGGATGTCGATGCGGATGAGTTCCTCGCCCGTTTGCTCAACCGCCTCTCCCGTTATTCCTGATGTCTTCCGGTAAGCCAAAGGCCGATAAAGGGGCGACCGCAAGCGGCAGGCCGGCGCTGGCCCAGGACCCGCATGCGGTCAAGGAGCCTAAGGAGAACAATCTGGAGCAAGCGATCGGCCGCGAGGTGCGGGAATTCCGCAAGGCTCTTGGGATCACCGTCGCGGACCTCGCCACCGCCACCGGCCTGTCGGTCGGCATGCTGTCGAAGATCGAGAACGGCGCGATTTCTCCGTCCCTGACCACGCTTCAGGCTGTCGCCCGCGCACTCGGCGTGCCGATCACCGATCTGTTCAAACGGTTCGAGGAGCCGCGCAACGCGGTCTTTGTGAAAGCGGGCGAGGGGGTTCAGGTCGAGCGCAGGGGGACCCGGGCCGGGCACCAGTACAACCTGCTCGGTTATCTCGAAGGTAATACCAGCGGCGTTCTGGTCGAGCCCTATGTGATCAGCCTGACCGAGGATTCCGATATCTTCCCGGCCTTCCAGCATCAGGGCACCGAGCTGATCTACATGCTGGAGGGCGAGGTGCTGTACCGGCATGGGGACGAGACCTACCGGATGCTGCCGGGGGACAGCCTGTTCTTTGATGCGGATGCGCCGCACGGGCCGGAAGAGCTGATCACCCGGCCGATCCGCTATCTCTCGATCATTTCTTATCCTCAGCGTGGGTCGCAGGATTGAATAAATTATTCCTTAGGGGAAACTATTATTCTTCGTAATTGAGTTCCTGAAGGTGGGCTGCTAACCTCCCTCAGAACTTGATACGGAGGGTTGCCGGCCATGTGCGGCATCGTTGGATTGTTCCTGAAGGACAAGGCGCTGGAGCCACGGCTCGGCGCGCTGCTGTCGGATATGCTGATCACCATGACGGATCGCGGTCCGGACAGTGCCGGTATTGCGATCTATGGCCCGAGCGAAGCGGGTGCCGGAAAGATCACGGTGCAGTCCGCCGATCCGGCCTCGGACTTCAAAGGCCTCAAGGCTGCGCTTGCTAAGAAGCTGGGCGTTGCCGTCTCGGTGTCCGTCCGGGCGACCCATGCGGTGATAGCGGTTGATGTCGCCAAGTTGGATGAGACGCGGACAGTCCTGAAGGAGCTCCGCCCGGGCGTCACCGTTATGGGCAGCGGCGAGAGTGTCGAGATCTACAAGGAAGTCGGATTGCCGCAGGACGTGGCGGAACGCTTCAAGATTGGTGCGATGGGCGGCACGCACGGCATCGGACACACCAGGATGGCGACCGAATCCGCCGTGACCACCTTCGGCGCGCATCCGTTCTCCACCGGGCCGGACCAGTGTCTGGTGCATAACGGCTCGCTCTCCAACCATAATAATCTGCGGCGTGAATTGGTCCGCAACGGGCTCAGCTTCGAGACCGAGAACGATACGGAGGTTGCCGCCGCCTATCTCTCCCACAAGCTGGCGACCGGCAGCAATCTGGGCGCGGCGCTGGAAAGCGGGTTGAGCGATCTCGACGGCTTCTACACCTTCGTCGTCGGCACCAAGTCCGGCTTCGGCGTGCTGCGCGATCCGATTGCCTGCAAGCCGGCGGTGATGGCCGAGACGGACGAATATGTCGCCTTCGGGTCCGAATATCGGGCGCTGGTCAACCTGCCGGGCATCGAAACAGCCCGGGTCTGGGAGCCCGAGCCCGCAACCGTCTATTTCTGGGAGCATTGAGCGATGCCGACCTTTGATCTGGCGTCGGTTCCCCTGCGGGACCTGAACCAGGCGCTCCATTCTGTCGGGGCGGGAACGAACGAGAGTGATTTCGAGGTGATCAATCCGCGCGGCGCCCATGCGGTGGCAGTCGGGATCGATAAGCCGGTGCACGTCGATGTGCATGGCAGCGTCGGTTACTACTGCGCGGGCATGAATGCTGAGGCCACGGTCACCGTGCATGGCAGCGTGGGCCCAGGGGTGGCGGAGAACATGATGTCCGGTACCGTCGTGGTGAAGGGCGATGCCAGCCAGTATGCCGGTGCCACGGGCCATGGCGGCCTGCTGGTGATCGAAGGCAATGCCTCCTCGCGCTGCGGCATCTCCATGAAAGGCATCGATATCGTCGTGAAAGGCAATATCGGCCATATGTCCGCCTTCATGGCGCAGGCCGGAAACCTTGTCGTGCTTGGCGATGCCGGCGATGCGCTCGGCGACTCGCTGTATGAAGCGAAACTCTTCGTGCGCGGTGAGGTGAAGAGCCTTGGGGCCGATTGCGTGAAGAAGAAGATGCGGCCGAAACATCTGGCGCTGCTGGCGGATCTCTTGGCAAAGGCCGGTATCACGGATGCGAAGCCGGAGGAGTTCACCCGTTACGGCTCCGCCCGCACGCTCTACAATTTCAACATCGACAATGTCGACGCGTATTGAGGCCGGACAGATGACCTATAAAAATCCCCCGACCACGCCGCGCCAATCCGCCACGTTCGACGATTACACGCTGTCGGAAATTCGCCGCGCCGCCGCGACCGGCATCTATGACATTCGCGGTGCCGGTGCGAAGCGCAAGGTGCCGCATTTCGACGATCTTCTGTTCCTTGGTGCCTCGATCTCCCGCTATCCGCTGGAAGGATACCGTGAGGCGTGCGGTACCAATGTGGTGCTCGGCGCGCGGCACGCGAAGAAGCCGATCGAGCTGAAGATCCCGATCACCATCGCGGGTATGAGCTTCGGCTCGCTCTCCGGTCCCGCCAAGGAGGCATTGGGACGCGGTGCGACGCTCGCCGGGACCTCCACGACCACTGGCGATGGCGGCATGACCGAGGAGGAGCGTGGGCATTCCGAGATCCTCGTCTACCAATACCTGCCGTCCCGATATGGCATGAACCCGCACGATCTGCGCCGGGCCGACGCCATCGAGGTGGTGGTCGGGCAGGGCGCCAAGCCGGGCGGAGGCGGTATGCTGCTGGGCCAGAAAATCTCCGACCGGGTCGCGGAGATGCGCACCCTGCCGCAGGGCATCGACCAGCGCTCCGCCTGCCGTCATCCGGACTGGACCGGGCCGGACGATCTGGAAATCAAGATCCAGGAATTGCGCGAGATCACCGACTGGGAAAAGCCGATCTATGTGAAGGTCGGCGGCGCGCGGCCCTATTACGACACCGCGCTGGCGGTGAAGTCCGGTGCCGACGTGGTCGTGCTCGACGGCATGCAGGGCGGCACGGCGGCGACTCAGGAAGTCTTTATCGAGAATGTCGGTCTGCCGACGCTGGCCTGCATCCGGCCCGCCGTACAGGCGCTGCAGGATCTCGGCATGCATCGTAAGGTTCAGCTCGTCATTTCCGGCGGTGTGCGGAACGGTGCGGATGTCGCCAAGGCACTGGCGCTGGGTGCTGACGCTGTTTCCATCGGCACGGCGGCACTGGTCGCCATCGGCGATAACGATCCGCGCTGGGAAGAGGAATACCGCGCCCTCGGCACGACTGCCGGTGCCTATGACGACTGGCACGAGGGACGCGATCCGGCGGGCATTTCCACCCAGGACCCGGAGCTGATGAAGCGGGTCGACCCGGTTGCGGCCGGGCGCAGGCTGGCGAATTATCTGAAGGTGATGACGCTGGAAGCGCAGACCATCGCCCGGGCCTGCGGCAAGAACCATGTGCATAATCTTGAGCCGGAAGACCTTTGTGCGCTGAGCATTGAGGCATCGGCCATGGCGGGCGTGCCGCTGGCCGGGACGGACTGGATACCGGGCAAGACCGGACTTTAAGACAGGGACAGACAGGGCGGTGTGCAGCACCGTTTACCGGAGACAGGAGGTTTCATGACGAAGGATCTCGCGGCTTTCGCGAAAGAGAAGGGGGTCAAGTATTTCATGATCTCCTTTACCGACCTGTTCGGCGCCCAGCGCGCCAAGCTGGTTCCGGCCCAGGCTATTGCGGACATGCAGTCAGAAGGTGCGGGCTTCGCAGGTTTCGCGGCCTGGCTGGACATGACGCCGGCCCACCCGGATTTGTTTGCGGTGCCGGACGCCTCGACGGCGATCCAGCTTCCCTGGCGTAAGGACGTGGCCTGGGTCGCGGGCGATTGCGTGATGGAGGACAAGCCGGTCGAACAGGCGCCGCGCAATACGCTGAAGCGAATGGTCGATCTGGCCGCCGGGCAGGGACTGCGCGTGAAAACCGGGATCGAGGCCGAATATTTCCTGATCCTGCCGGACGGTACCGAGATTTCCGACCCGTTCGATACCGCCGAGAAGCCTTGCTACGACCAGCAGGCGGTGATGCGCCGCTATGACGTTATCTCCGAGATCTGCGACTACATGCTGGAGCTCGGCTGGGGTCCGTACCAGAACGATCATGAGGACGCGAACGGCCAGTTCGAGATGAACTGGGAATTCGACGACGCCCTGAAGACGGCGGACAAACATTCTTTCTTCAAGTTCATGGTCAAGTCCGTGGCCGAGAAACACGGCCTGCGCGCGACCTTCATGCCGAAGCCGTTCAAGCACCTGACCGGCAATGGCTGCCATTGCCATGTCTCGGTCTGGGACAAGAAGGGCAAGGAGAACGCGTTCGCCGACAAGAAGGACGAACTGGGCCTCTCGAAAGAGGGAATGCACTTCCTCGGCGGCATCATGAAACATGCCCAGGGCATGACGGCGATCACCAATCCAACAGTGAACTCCTACAAGCGTATCAATGCGGCGGGTACGGCGTCCGGTGCGACATGGGCGCCGAATTCGGTTACCTGGTCCGGCAACAACCGCACCCATATGGTCCGTGTGCCGGGTCCGGGCCGCTTCGAGCTGCGCCTGCCGGACGGGGCCACGAACCCGTATCTGCTGCAGGCGGTTGTCATCGCCGCCGGTCTCGACGGCCTTAAAACCAAGGCCGATCCAGGCAAGCGCCATGATAACGACATGTATGCTCAGCCGGAGCTGGCGGCCGATGCAGCCCGCCTACCGCTGAACATGCTGGACGCGTTGCGGACGTTCGATGCGGATTCGGGGCTGAAAGCGATCCTTGGCGAGGAATTCTCGGCCGCTTTCCTGAAGCTGAAACTGGGCGAGTGGAATTCCTACACATCGCACCTCACCGAATGGGAGCGCGAAACCACGCTCGACATTTGAGAATCCGGGTGCCCTGATAGACGTTCGCTCAGCCGGATAGGGGACCCGCGATGACAAAATTGAACGAACTGACTGCGTCCGAAGCCGTCCGGGTTCTGGCGGCGGGGGAAGCCTCGGCCGAAGATATGATGCGCGCCTGCCTGGACCGCGTTGGCGCACGCGATGACACGGTCCGGGCCTGGGCTTTCCTCGATCCGGAACTGGCGCTCGCCAACGCACGCGCCGCGGACAGGCATCGCAAGGCAGGCAACACGCTCGGCCCTCTGCACGGTGTGCCGGTGGGCATCAAGGACATCATCGAGACCGCGGACATGCCGACCGAGAACGGCTCCGACCTCTTCCGGGGGCAGCGGACCGGGCGCGACGCCGATTGCGTTGCCCGGCTGCGCAATGCCGGTGCGGTGATCATGGGCAAGACGGTGACGACGGAGCTCGCGAACACCAACCCGAGCAAGACCCGCAATCCGCATAATCCGGAGCACTCGCCGGGAGGGTCCTCCGCAGGCTCCGGAGCGGCGGTCGCCGATTTCCAGGTCCCATTGGCCCTCGGGACCCAGACCGGCGGTTCGGTGATCCGGCCCGGCTCGTTCAATGGCATCCATGCCCTGAAGCCGTCTCTCGGGCTGATCCAGCGCGAGGGCGTCCTGATGCAGTCGCATACGCTCGACACGGTCGGCGTCTACGGCCGTTCCGTGGAGGATCTTGCACTGATTGCGGGCAGTCTTTCCGCTTTCGATGCCGCGGACTCTTTCAGCTTTGGCGGCCGGCGCCCGGATCTCGTCGCGGAGTCCAGGCTCGAAACCCCAGCGCCGAGATTTGCCTTCCTCGAGACCCCGGCCTGGCCGGAGGCCGACGCGGGTGCGCGCGAGGCCATTGAGCGCGTGGTAGACGGGCTTGGCGCCCGGTGCGTCCGGGAGAACCTGCCGTCTCCCTTCGATCGCATTCTCGACTTTCACGCCACGGTCATGGCGGCGGAAATGGTGCCCTATTATGGCCCCCTCATCGACGCCAGTCCTGACAAGGCCAGCGACATGGTGAAGGCACGCCTCGCCACGGCCCGCAAGGTCGCCGCCGGTGATTACGTGGAGGCGGTGCTGGCGCGCGGGCCGATAAACGACTCGCTGATATCGCTGCTGGATCGCTACGACGCGGTGCTCTGCCTGCCGGCGACCGGCCCGGCGCCGCACGGTTTCGCCACCACGGGATCGGCCGTGTTCAACGGTCTCTGGACCTATCTCGGCGTGCCCTGCGTGACCCTGCCGAGATTGAGCGTCGACGGTTTGCCGCTCGGTGTTCAGCTCGTCGGCAAGCCGGGCGACGACGGTAAACTGCTGCGCACAGCCCGCTGGTTGGATCAGGAGCTGGCCGGTTAGTCGAAAGTCTTTACTCGACTGCCTGTGCCTTCGCTGCAAGCCGCGCCCGTCTTTGCCGGAACGCCTCGCGCTGGGCGATATAGAGTGTGCTGGCGACGATCAGACCGGCGCCGATGATTGTGCGTTCGTCCGGGACCTCCGCGAACACGATATAGCCGGCACCGGCGATGGTGATCAGGCGGAGATACTGGAACACCGAAATCGCGCTGGCTTCACCGACGGCGTAGGCCTTGATGTCGAAATAGACACGCGCCGTGGCGCCGATGCTGAGCACGATCAGCACAATCCAGAGCGACTGGTCCGGCCAGACCCAGTGAGACAGTGCGGGCGGCGCGCTGGCCAGCGTGCTCATCACCATGAAATAGATCATCAGTGTGCCGGGCGGGTCGTCCTTGGAGAGGATCTTGCCCTGGATCAGCAGGACGGCGAACAGGACGGCACTGATCAGCGCCGAGAGCATGGCGAACTCGATCGTGTCCAGGGTCGGGTTCACCACAACGACAATGCCGGCGAAGCCGACCAGGGTGGCGCCCCAGCGGTGAATGCCAACCTTCTCGCCGAGCATCGGCCCGGCCAGCGCGGTCATGAACAACGGGGTTGAGAAGAACAGAACAGAGGCCGTGGTGATCGGCAGGTTACTGAGAGCATAAAAGCCCGCATTCATCGAGATGGCGCCAATGGCGCCGCGCACCAGATGCATTTTCCAGCGCCGGCTGAACAGCAGGCGCTTGCCGTAGCCGATGACGAAAGGGGCCGTCATGGCCAGCGACAGCACGCAGCGGACGAATACGATCTGCGTGGAGGAGAGACCGTCGGAGGCCATCTTGACCCCGACGGTCATCACTGTCGCCGCCAGACAGGAGGCGAGGATCCACAGCGCTCCCTGGAGATTGTTGGAGAGCGCTGCTTTTGGCATGGATCAAACGAGTCCTTCGAGGCCACCGTCGACGGCGAGCGCCTGGCCTGTGATATGGGCGCCGGCTTTCGAGCAGAGGAACAGGATCATGGAGGCAATATCGTCCGCCGTGACGAAGGTCTTGAGAGAGGCTATCGACGCCAACTCGTCCCGCATCGCATTCTCGGAGACCTTCTTTGCCGCGGCCTTCGCCTTGATCACCCGGTCGATCCGGGCGCCTTCGACCGCGCCCGGGTGAACGGTGTTGCAGCGGATCCGGTCGGTGCCGAGTTCGATGGCAATCGTCCGGGTGAATCCGACGATGCCCCATTTCGCGGCGGAATAGGGGCTGCGCATCGGGAAGCCGAATTTACCCGCGGCCGAGGAGAGATTGACGATGGAGCCGCCTCCCGCCTCACGCAGATACGGCACGGCCATCTGGGTCATCAGGAAGGTGCAGGTAAGGTTGATGTCGATGCAGGACTCCCAGTCCTCCAGATCGACATCTTCGACCGGTCCGGTCGGCCCGGCGGTGCCCGCATTGTTCACCAGGATGTCGAGCCCGCCGAGATCATCGATCGCGGCATTGAACATTTTTTTCAGCGCCTCTTTGTCGGAGACGTCCGTCAGGGTGCCGTTCAGATTCGGAACCTTGTCCCGTGCGTCTTCAAGCTGGTCCTGATCGATATCGCAGATAAACACTTTGGCGCCGGCTTCGCTGAACAGTTCGGCAGTGCGGCGGCCGATGCCCCCGGCGCCCGCCGTGATCAGTGCGCGCTTGCCCGTTAAGTCGAGCTTCATGGTTTCCCCCAATTTTCAGATTTTCGATGGTCTGGAAAAGTGACTATAGCGGGATTGCTGCAGTGCGGCAGCAGGGAAAACGGCGCGAGATTCATTCCAGGGAGGAGAAAAACCAGACTATTTTTCGAACCGGCTCTTCGCTTTGTCGCGGGCCTGTTCCTTGTTCTCGCTGCCATAGACCAGGCCGGCGATAACGAAGGCGAGGGAAAGGCCGAGGGCGGACATGGTGGCGCCGAAGCCCCAGAGCGGGCCGTATTCGCGGCCGATGAAGACGATGCCGTACCAGAAGGAGAAAAATGAGGCGACGGCGGCCATCAAGAGGAAGCCGATGCGGATGCAGAGTCCGCCGATGCGGTTGGCCGACATCAGCTCTCGGAAGGCGGCGCTGGTTTCGGCATCACGGATTGCCTTGGTGATGTCCTTGCGGGCGCGCTTGGTCCAGTCACCGACACGCATCCCGGTCTTGCCGTCGGTCCGGCCGGGATTGAGGATCACCTCTTTCAGGTCGTCGACGATCTCTTTCGCCCGCTCTTCCGCAGGGCGCCGTTTCAGGCTGGGAAATGCCGAGTCGTTGTCGCGGTCCTTTTTGTCGTCAGAAGAGGCATCGCGTGTCAGATCGAACACGGAGGGTGTACGGTCGTCGGCCATCAGGCTGGCGGCTCCTCTGAAGCTGTTCATCGCATAAACCTCACGCGCATCCCTGCGCGACCATTTCATGCAAGTAGCGGTTCAGGGTCGTCGTTGCAACAGGCTCGGCAGGATCGAACAACAGGGTAAGGGCAGCCGTTTCAGGATCATAGCGCCGGACGGAGATCTTGGCGTTGAACAACGCTCCGGGACCGGCGGTCGGCACCAGCACGCGGAGTTCCGCCCGGTCGTCCGGCTTCAGGTTGCCGTAATAGCCGACAATCTTGATTCCGTGCGCATTCCAGTCGTCGATCGTGTAGGGGGTCGATCCGACCACGGCCGTCATCGGGGCTGTTGCGCGTGGTGCACGGCGGCGCTCATTTGCCAGTGACTGCTCGGCAGGCTGGGCGGTGGACTGCGACATCTGCGGCCTCGTTTCTGTCATTCGCGGTTTTCTTGGCGGTCCCGGCCCTTCTGTTCCGGCCCGCGGTGGATGCCAGAAATGTAAGCAACCTGCGTGCCATTTTTTCGGCCGTCGCGACAATTCCTTAAAATAGTTTGAGTTTTGTTGTTTTTTGTAAGGACGGGTGCGTGGCCTGGCCCGGTTCGGCAAGTTCTGCCGGACTGAAACTGCCGGACCGGCTTCGCGTGCCTAGCTATGCCGGGCAATGACCTGATCACGGGCGGGCCAGGCTGGCCGGGTCGCAATATCTTTCGAGGCGCAGGCGCTGCAGCGCATCCGGGTGCCGATTTCCGGCACGGGATAATCCGGGCCGAGCTGCGAGATCAGCATGGCCGTGGCCGCTTCGGCATTGTGACCGCAGCGGTTGCACCAGCAGAACACGCCGATCCCGGCGCGAGCAAGATCAGCGAGAGTAGCCGGTCGGCTGCGCTGTTCGTCCCGCTGCAGGGCCCTGTCTTTGAAACGTCCCATCCGTCGTGTCCATGTTGGAAATCAGAATGAGAACATAACAAGAACATTTGTGGCGAACAAGCGGATGACGAGATCTTGCAGACTACGTTCCGGTGACGATTAGCGTCGTGGCCAGGCGGGCTCCGCCGTGCCGATGGGGCCGGCCGGGATATCCCAGGAAACCGGCACGCCTGCGACCGTGACTGCGGAGGCCAGGCGGCGTGCAGGGCCCCAATGGGTCTCTTCGATAGCCGGGGCGAGATCGGCTTCCGTTTCCGGGGCGAATTCCGGCATATCCGTGCTCTGCCTTTGGCTTTCGAGCAGAACGGCAGTGCGGGCGAGGGAGGTGCGGAAGTGACTGCCGTCTCCGCTCCTGATGCGCTCGGCAAGACCGCTTACGGCCGCTGTCGCGACGATGAAACCGGTCGCGTAATCCAGTGCCTGGACGGGAAGCGGTGTCGGCTTATCCTTGCCGTAATGACGCATTCCGGTCTCGGCGAGGCCACTGCTCATCTGCACGATGCTGTCGAAGCCGCGCCGCTCGGCCCATGGGCCGGTCCAGCCATAGGCACAAAGCGCGACATCGACCAGCCCGGGGTTGAGGGAGCGGCGTACGGACGCGCCAAGGCCTAGGTCGGCAAGGGCATCGGAGCGATAGCCATGCACCATGACATCGGCTTCGGCAATCAGCTCTTTCAGGCGCTCCCGGTCTTTATCCTTGCGCAGGTCGAGAATGGCCGATCGTTTGCCGAGGGTCATTTCCTCTGCCAGCGCCTCGTTCCAGAGATCGGCCGGCGGGTCGACCCGGAGCACGTCTGCCCCGTATCCGGCAAGAAAGCGGGTGGCGGTCGGCCCGGCCAGAACCCGGGTCAAATCGAGCACTCGGATACCGTCCAGCGGGCGGGCGCGGTTCACTTCCCAACTCGCCGGAGAGGGGCCGGAGAAAGCCTCGTGATGCAGCAGTGGCTCGCTGGCGACGGCCTCGCCCTGTGGATGTGCGGCCCAGGCGGCGCTGGAACGCAACTCACCGGCGCAGCCACCGGCGGAGACCACGGCGTCTTCGAGTTCCGCGGCATTCCATGCGGCCACGGCGGCGGCGACATTCGCTCGCTCGGTTCCTTTGGTGTCAGGTACGCCAAGGGCCGTCAGGGCAGCCTTGCGGTGGTGCGGCGCGTTGGTATGAAGCCGGATCCAGCCGTCCTTCGTTGCGTAGTCTCCAGCCACGGCATCCCATTGTGCGGGCAAGTCCCATCCGTCCGGCCGCAGCGAGCTTTTGTACCAGAAGGAGGCAAGCCGCCGGTCCACTTCGACAGCGGGATCCGCGTCGTGCCGTACATTGATCAATTCGGCGATGGCCTCTCCGGCGGCGGCGAAGGAGGCGGATGCCAGATCCGTTACCGCATAGGCAGAGGGCAGAACACCCGGGTTGGCGACGGTTGGCGCCGGCCGGTCGGGCAGCCGGGCGGCTTTCCGGATTTCGGAGAGGAAGGCATCGAATGGGGACATGGTTTCAACCGGTGACGAGGCGGGGCAATTTCTCGAAGCGAGAGATAACGTCTACCAAAGATGGTGACGATGCGATCTTTTTGTAACCCGACACCAGCTCAAAGGTCGGCTGGCGCTGGCCTTTGCGCTGCTTCTTGGAAACCGAGAACAACGGTAGCTCGTGGCTGTGGCGGAAAATCGAGAAGGCTGCGCCGTCATCGGAATGGTCGATTGCATAGTCGCGCCATTCGCCGGAAATCACGCGGCTTGAATAAAGCGCGAGGAGCTGGCCGAGTTCTTTTTTTGTGAAGAAGAGACCGCGCTGCGGCGACCGGCTTTTTTTGAGCCGAATCAAATCCGCCATGAGCTGATCACCGTTGGATTTGTTGCCGTTTCATGAAAGACAGTTTTCCCGAAAAATCGCCCGGCGTAAAGGCCGCGATACCGGAAAGTACGGAGAGCGTGAGAGCGGTTTGATTTCGGCGGGCGCGCCATGTAGGTTGCGCTCTTCCGCTGGAAGCCAGACGCGCGGAATGCTGTCTGGAACAAAGGCGCAGGGACTTGTCCGTCGGCCATTCGTTCGAGCGAGCGAAACGGGGACGGCGCATCGCAACGGAGACACGCGTGGCAGACATTTTTCGCGAGATTGACGAAGAACTCCAGCAGGAGAAGGCGGCCAAACTCTGGAAACGGTATGGCCCCTATGTCATCGCGCTTGCAGTCCTGGTTATCGCGGCAGTTGCCGGATACCGTTTCTGGCAATCCTACGAGGCAGATCAGCGTGCGGCCCAGTCCGCTCGCTATGAAGCTGCGGCAAAAGCTCTCGGCGAAGATCCTTCGGCAGCAGCGGCCGGGTTCGGCGCGCTCGCAATCGACGGCAATGCCGGTTACGCGGCTCTTGCGACACTGCGTCAGGCTGCCGCCGCGATTGAGGCCGGCGATACCGAAGGCGCGGTGCTGATCTACAAGAAAATGGCCGGGGACCAGAGCGCGCCTGCACTGTTGCGCGACCTGGCCCGCCTGCTTTCCATCTCGCATCGGATCGATAGCGGGGACCCGGCGGAACTTTCCCGGGAAGTTTCTGCGCTCGCCAACACCACTGGCCCTTGGCGCGCTCTGGCCCGCGAGACCGAAGCGATGATCGCGCTCAAGGCCGGGGACAATGCGAAGGCCCTTGAGATCCTGCAGATGCTGAATGCCGATGCGGCGACACCACGGCAGCAGCGAGCCCGGGTGACGGAACTGATCAGCGCCATCGGCGCCGAGTGAGCGGGAGCGTTCCATGAGCGGTATGCGTTCCTGGCGGGCCCTTGGCCTGGCATTTTTTGCGGCGACTCTCCTGCAGGGCTGTAGTGCTGACTCCCTGTTTTTCGGAGAGGAAGAGGAAGGCCCGCCGCTGGAAGGCGACCGCCTGCCGATCCTCGCACTTGAAAAGAGTCTGACGGCGGATCCGAATCTTGCCGGATTGAAGATTGTTCTGCCGCGCCCGTTCGAGAACAAGGACTGGCCGCAGCCGGGCGGCAATGCCGTGCACGCCATGCAGCATCTGGCGGCTGGAGATGTTCTGAAACGGGCCTGGTCGACCAGTATCGGCAGTGGCTCGGACGATGAAACCCAGCTTATCGCGAGCCCGATCGTCGTGGACGGTTTGATCTACACGATGGACAGCGAAGGGGAGGTTTCTGCGCTCTCCGTGCTGGATGGCGGGCGGGTATGGTCCGCTGAAACGCGGCCGGACGACGAGGATGAAACCATCTTTCCGGGCGCGATCGCTGCCGGTGACGGCAAGCTGATCACAGCGACCGGATATGGCGAAGTGATCGCCTTCGATCTGAAGGATGGAATGGAACTCTGGCGCTCCCGGTTGCCGGGACCGGTCCGGGCTGCGCCGACGGTAATAGACGGCCGGATCTTCGTCAGCATTCTGGGCAATCAGTCCTTCGCTCTCGACCTCAGGGATGGCACCCGGGTCTGGTCCCATACCGGAATCTCCGAAGAATCAGCTCTGCTTGGCATCGCCAGCCCGGCTGTGAGTGGCGGCTCGGCGATCATTCCCTATTCCTCCGGTGAGCTGTTCGTTCTCCGGGTCGAGAATGGCCGCCTGATCTGGAGCGACAACCTGAGCGCAATCCGGAGCCGCAACGCGGTCTCCCGACTGTCCGATATTCGCGGTAATCCGGTGGTGGATGACGGTCTCGTTGTCGCCATCAGCCAGGCCGGGCGCCTTTTGGCAACGGACCTGAAGTCCGGCCGACGGGTCTGGGAAGCGCGGATCGGCGGGAACCAGACTCCATGGGTCGCCGGCGATTATATCTTCGTGGTCTCGGACCTCGGCGAAGTGCTGGCCCTGACCAAGCGCCGCGGCCAGATCCGGTGGATCCAGCAATTGCCGGTGTTCGAAAATCCCGAAGACAAGGAAGGCATCATCACCTATGCGGGGCCGGTGCTGGTCAGCGACCGCCTGCTGGTGGGGGCCTCGACCGGGGATGTCTATGCGCTTTCGCCCTATACAGGCGATATTCTTGGCAAGATCGATATTGGCTCGCCGGTTTTCGTGCCGCCCATCGTCGCAGGGGGAACGGTATACTTCCTGACAGACAATGGCGATCTCGAGGCTTACCGCTAGTCTTCTTGCCTGCGGGAGCGGGGCTCCCGCATGGCGGCTATGCCGCAACAGTGCTTGATCTGAGGCGTGTCTCAGGACTACGGAACAGCCATGAGTTTTACAGTCGCCATCATAGGTCGGCCCAATGTGGGCAAATCGACCATATTCAACCGGCTTTCCGGCAAGCGTCTCGCTATCGTCGACGATCAGCCCGGAGTCACGCGCGATCGCCGTGAGGGCGAGGGCCGGGTCGGTGACCTGACCTTCCGCCTGTTCGATACGGCTGGTCTGGAAGACGCCGATAACGAAAGCCTTGAAGGCCGGATGCGGCAGCAGACCGAGGCGGCCGTTGCCGAAGCGGACGCCGTTCTGTTCGTGATTGACGCCCGCGCTGGCGTCACGCCGCTGGACGATCACTTCGCCCGCTGGCTCCGCCGCGAGAAGCAGAAGGTGATTCTGGTCGCCAATAAATGTGAGGGCAAGGCAGGCAAGCCGGGCCTTTACGAGTCCTTCGGCCTCGGGCTTGGCGACCCGGTACCGCTTTCCGCCGAGCATGGCGAGGGATTGAGCGAGCTTTACGATGCGCTCACCGCCTTTGCGCCGGAGAGCGCGCATGACGATTACAGCGACCTCGATGATGGCGGAGAAGCCGCTGACGATATTATCGAGGAATCGCCCGACGGGGCTGTGACCTGGCGTGACGCCAAGGCGCCGGACACGATCCGGCTTGCCATTGTCGGCCGGCCGAATGTCGGCAAGTCGACATTCGTGAACGCCCTGCTCGGCGAGGACCGCATGCTGACCGGCCCCGAGGCCGGGATCACTCGCGACGCCATCGAGAGCGACTGGGAATTCGAGGGCCAGCCTTTCAAGCTTTTCGATACAGCCGGTCTGCGCCGCCGCTCGAAAGTGACCAAGCGGCTCGAATACCTCTCTGGCGAGGATACCCGCCGGGCCATTCAGTTTGCTCATGTCGTGGTGCTGATGCTGGATGCCAGCACCATGCTGGAAAAGCAGGACCTGACAATCGCCCGCATGGTGGTCGAGGAGGGCCGGGCCCTCGTCATCGCAGCCAACAAGTGGGATATCGTCGAGAACCGTGAGAAGGCCCTCGGTCAGCTCCGCGACCGTCTGCAGACCTCTCTGCCGCAGGTGAAGGGCATTCCCTACATCACCATTTCCGCCGAACGCGGCCGCAATCTCGACAAGCTGCTGCATTCCATTGTCGAGACCTACGATACCTGGAATCGCCGGGTCTCTACCTCGCGGCTGAACCGCTGGCTTGCCGACATGACCGGCCAGCACCCGCCGCCGCTGGCCAAGGGGCGCCGGATCAAGCTGCGCTACATGACGCAGATCAAGACCCGTCCGCCGACCTTTGCCGCCTTCGTCAGCCAACCGACTGAACTGCCGGAAGCCTATATCCGGTATCTGGTCAACGGCCTGCGGGAGAGCTTCCAGCTCACGGCGGTGCCGATCCGGTTCTATCTGCGCGGCAGCAAGAACCCTTACGTCAACGACGACTAAGCGCCTGATTTCAGAGTGGACTTGGCAATCGTTGGGGAAGGGGACATCATGGTGGTCCTGCCTGTCCCAATCGAGGTCCCGCCATGTCTGCCGCACCAAAGAACCCCGCTCCATTATGGCAATGGAGCGCCGTAGAGCTATCCGGAGCCATCCGGGATGCGCGTGTCAGCGCATCGGACGCCGTGAACTCTGTCGTTGAGCGGATTCGTGCCGAGAACGGCCATCTGAACGCCATCGTCGTCGATCAGACGGACGCCGCGCTGGAACAGGCCGCATCCTATGACGAAATCCTGAAGCAGGATGGCCCGATCGGCCCACTGCACGGTGTCCCGGTCGCCATAAAGATCAATGTCGATCAGAAAGGCACCGCAAACAGCAATGGCGTGATCGCCTTCAAGGACCTGATTGCACCGGATGACGCTCCGGTTGTCCGGAACCTGAAAAAGGCCGGTGCGATCATCGTCGGACGCTCCAACACTCCGGAATTCTCTTTCCGGGCGACCACCGTGAACGAGCTGCATGGCCGGACCTATAATCCCTGGGACGACAACCATTCGCCGGGCGGCTCCTCCGGTGGTGCCTCTTCCGCTGTGGCGGCGGGTTTCTGTCCGATCGCCCATGGCAACGATATCGGCGGTTCTTTGCGGTTCCCGGCTTACCAGACCGGGACCGTGACCGTGAAGCCGGGCCAGGGCCGGGTGCCAGCCTACAATCCCTCCGGCGCCGAGGAACGCTCCCTGCTGGCGCAGTTGATGTCGGTTCAGGGCATCATCGCCCGAGAGGTGCGCGATGTGCGTTTGGCGACCCGGGTGCTGATGCAGCCCGATCCGCACGATCCATTGCAGGTTCCGATGCCGTTCGACGGCGCGGCTGTGGACCAGCCGATCAAGGTCGCGTTCTGTCGCGAGACCAACGGCTACAAGATCCATCCGGCGGTCGAGGCTGCTCTGGAAGGCGCAGCGGCTGAGCTGGACAAGGCCGGGTATATCGTCGAGGAAGCAAGCCCTCCGATGATCCAGGAGGCAGCGGCTGAAGCCCTGCCGGCACTCTATGCCGATTGCGAGATCTTCATCGGTGAGGCGATCCAGAAATATGGCAGCGCCGACATCAAGAAAGTCTTCGACTTCTATTTCGAGAATTATCCGCCGACCGATGCCGTCGGTCTGCTGCGGACGATGTCCCGCCGGACACGGTATCTGCGGGCCTGGAACCTCTTCCTGGAAGAATACCCGCTGGTCCTGACGCCGTTCATGATGCGCCCTGGCTTCACCTGGAACGAGGATGCGGAGAGCTCGGCGGGTGTGAGGGATATCTTCGACTCGTCCGTCTATAGCTGGCTGATCAACTTCCTCGGCTTGCCTGCTTCCATTGCGCCTGCGGGGTATCACGAGGAGCTTCCGCTCTCGGTTCAGATCATCGGCCGGCGCTTCCGGGAAGACCTGACGCTGGACGCGGCGGAGTGTCTGGAGCGGGCGAACGGTATCCAGGTCCACGAACTCTGGCGCCGCAAGGGACTGCTCTAGCATCTGTGTCACGCCGGATCGCGAGTGCGTCAGTACCGCGATCCGGCCTTGTTTCGGCGGCGGCTTAGCCGTCATACTCCATGGTATGAGCCGCCGCCGCATCACCCGTCACCAGCTTACGGTCGACGATATCGCCGCTCTCTACGACACGCTTCTGGAGAGCCAGAAGAGGCGCTATTACCGCCGTTGGAAGGTCGAGACACCCGTGTTCAATTCCAAGCGCAAACGTGAAGTTGTACAGGACGAAGTCCGGCTGAAACGCCTGCAAGAGCGGGCCGACGGTATTGAATACGCCCTTCGCTACGAGGACCTCACGATACGCCAGCGCCGGGAGATGGAGCAGATGGCTCGCAATCTCCGGCTGGCGGCCCAGGGCGTGAAAAACATCACGGACAAGTAGAAGGGCGCTGCCCTTGCGTGGCCTTGGACGAAGGCCGTACTGTTATCACGTCATTTCTGCTTTTTCGATTGAGCCCTTCACGTGAATCAGACCATCGGCGTTTCCGCTGCGGATCCGACGCAGCACCCCTACCGCTGGGCAATGCTGTTCGGCGTCTGGCTGATCTATTTCGCCTTCGGGCTGACGATCAGCGCTCTGGCTCCGATGGTTGGACCGATCACGAAAGATCTCGGGCTCAGTCATGGTGCCATGGGGACCGTGCTCGGAGCCTGGCCTTTCATCTATATCGGTGCGGCGGTGCCCTGCGGCATTTTGCTGGACCGCGTCGGCGCACGGCGGGCGTTGCTGCTTGCCGCAATGATCATGGCCGCGTCCGGCTTGTGCCGGGCGGTGGCGGTTGATCACCTGTCCCTGTTTCTTGCCGTCGGTATTTTCGGGTTTGGCGGGCCGCTGATTTCCATCGGGGCGCCGAAGATCATCGCCGAATGGTTCGAGGGCAAGGAACGCGGCTTCGCCATGGGCATTTACATCACCGGCCCGGCCATTGGCGGCATCCTTTCGCTCAGCCTGACCAATGCGGTGGTACTACCTTTTCATGACGGTGACTGGCGTATGGTGGTGCTGGACTATGCCGCTGTCACCGCAATTGCCGGTCTGCTCTGGCTGCTGATCGCCCAGCATCCGGAAGCGCGGGCGCGGGAAGCGGCGGAAAAGGCGATGCCGAAACGGCCGCAGCTCGAAATCTTCCGGGAGCTGATGGCAAATCCTGTAGTCCGGGTCATTCTCCTGATGAGTATAGGCATCTTCTTTTTCAATCACGGAACCAGCAACTGGCTGCCGGAGATCCTGAAGTCGACCGGTATGAGTCCGGTCGATGCCGGTTACTGGGCAGCTCTGCCAACCATTGTTGGCGTGATCGGCTCGCTGACCATCCCGCGCCTGGCAACGCCGGAGCGGCGCGGCGCGATCCTGGGCGGACTGTTCGTCCTCGCGGGGCTCTGCACACTGCTGCTGCAGCTGGGTGAGGGGCCGGGGCTGATCCTGGCGCTGATCTTCCAGGGATTGGCGCGTGGCTCGATGATGACCATCGCGCTGCTGTTCCTCGTGGAGGCGCGCGGCGTTGGCTCGAAGAATGCAGGTTCAGCCGGCGGGCTGTTCTTTTCGGCGGCGGAAGTGGGCGGTGTTTCCGGCCCGGTCGCCATCGGAGTCATCCATGACATCACCGGCGGCTTCACCGTCAGTCTTTGGGTGCTGACCGGGATCTGTGCCCTGCTTCTGCTCGGGCTTGTGTTCGGGATCCACAGGCCAGCGGCAAAGACAGTTCCTTAGACAGCCTGCCCGGCACTCCAGCCGCTGGACCAGGCCCATTGGAAATTGTAGCCGCCGAGCCAGCCCGTCACGTCCACTGCCTCGCCGATGAAATAGAGGCCGGGCTGGGCTTTCACTTCCATGGTCTTCTGGTTGAGCGCGGCGGTGTCGATGCCGCCGAGGGTCACTTCGGCGGTCCGGTAGCCTTCCGATCCGGAGGGCGTCACGCGCCAGCGGTTTACCCGCTCTCCGAGCTGGCGGAGCGCCTTGTCGCTGGTATCGCCAAGTGGACGGGTGAGATTTGCTTCTTCCGTGATCGCCGCCGCCAGCCGTTTTGGCAAGTAGCCTGACAGCGCGGTCTGGGCCGCCTGTTTTCCGTTGGAGGATTTATCCGCGATCAGGCGGCCGGCAATGTCTGTTCCCGGTGCAAGATCGACTGTGATTTCCTCTCCTTCGCGCCAGTAGGAGGAGATCTGCAGGATCGACGGTCCGCTGAGGCCGCGATGGGTGAAAAGCAGCCCTTCGGCGAACCGGGTCTTGCCGGACGCGACGACCGCATCCACGGAGATACCGGAGAGCGGTTTGAGCCGCTCCAGCATGGCGGCGTCATAGGTGAGGGGCACCAGACCGGGCCGCGTCTCGATCACCCCGATGCCGAATTGCTCTCCGATATTGTAAGCAAATCCGGTGGCGCCCATTTTCGGGATCGACTTGCCGCCGGTGGCGATGACGACGGATGCCGTCTCGACCAATCCGGAGGAGAGAGCGACGCGGAAACTCTCTCCATGCCGCTCAATGCCGTCCACTTTCGTTGACAGTTCCAACCGGACGCCAGCCTCGCCGAGTTCGGCCAGCAGCATGTCGATGATGGCTTTTGCCGAGCTGTCGCAGAACAACTGGCCCAGCGTCTTCTCGTGGTAGGCGATGTTGTGCTTCTCGACGAGGGCGATGAAATCGCGCTGGGTATAGCGGCGCAGCGCCGAGATGCAGAATCGCGGGTTTTGCGAGAGGAAGTTTTCCGGCGCGGCTCGCAGGTTGGTGAAGTTGCAGCGCCCGCCGCCGGAAATGCGGATCTTCTCCCCCGGCGCCCCGGCATGGTCAACGAGCAGCACAGAACGCCCGCGTTTGCCGGCTTCGGCAGCACACATCATGCCGGCGGCACCGGCACCGATGATGAGACAATCAATCTTGCGCATGGCGGCGAAAGCCGGGACTAGCCCGGCTTTTTCCCGGTCGGGGATGCGTCGTCCTTCTCGGCGACAGTCTCGTCGTCGCCGATCAGTTCCTGCTCCACCTCTTTGGCTTCTTCTGCGGCCTCTTCACGCTCTTTGAGGAGACGCTTGCGCTCCGCTTCCTGGCTCTCCTTCTCGGCGTTCCGGGCGGCTTCCGCGTCGGCCATTTCCGGGTTCGCGGTCTTGAAATACTCCTGGCTTTGCGGCGCTGCGCCGCCGGCATCCTTTCCGCTGCGTTGGGATTTGGCCTGGGTGACCATGACATTGGCTGACGGTGCGTTGCCGTCCTTGTCCTCGCCGAAATAGAGTGTTTGATGCGGGAACGGAATTTCGACCCCCTCGGCGTCGAACCGCCGCTTCACGCGACGCAGGAATTCGCGCCGAATCGACCATTGCCGGCCAGGCTTGGTTTTCAGACGGGTCCTGATGTTGACGCTGGAATCGGCGAGGTCCTGCAGTCCGAAGACCTCGAACGGCCCGGCGATATCTCCCTGTAAGGCTTCGTCATTTGCCAGTTCGTCGCCGATTTCCTGCAGCAGTTTCATCACCGCTTCCGTGTCCTCGCGATAGGCGATGCCGACATCGACCAGCGCATAGGCGTAGTCCTTTGTCTTGTTGGTGATGATCTCGACGGTGCCGAATGGAATGGTATGCAGATCGCCGTTGACGTCGCGCACCCGTAGGGTGCGGATGCTCAGGGCTTCGACCGTTCCGGACATGCCGCCGACATCGATAAAGTCGCCGACATTCAGTGTGTCCTCAATCAGCAGGAAGATCCCGGAGATCACATCCTTGACGAGCGATTGCGAGCCGAAGCCGATGGCCAGACCGATAATACTGGCACCGGCGAGCAGGGGCGTGATGTTGACGCCCAACTCGGACAGGATGACGAAAACCGCGAGTACGCTGATGACGATGATCACGGCCCGCCGCAGCAGCGGCAGCAAGGTACGTTCTCGCCCGCTCAGGATGCCCGCGCTTTCCAGCACGAACAGCCGGCGCTCGACGAAAAGGCTGACAATTTCGCTGAAAGCGACGGCGCCGCCGCCGACGACGATAATCGTGGCGATGGCACGGATCAGCACCTGCCCGTTCGCGGAGGCAAAGAAGGCGGAAAGTTGTATGCCCCAGACCTCGAGCAGCGCGCCGAGAGCTACAACGGAGATGAGAACGCGGGCACCGGCGAGGAGATGCGGCACGTAGCGGTTCGCCCGGCGCTCCAGCGAGGGATAGCGGTCGGTCATCTCATGGGAGATGGAGAAGGCCCAGCGGCCGGCCGTGTCGACCGCGAGCCATGCGAGCCGCCAGACGATCGAGATGATGACCATGAAGGCGGCGATCTCGCCGAGGCGCTTGAAGCCCGCATCGCCCATGGATATCAGGATCATCAGGCCGGCGGTAACATAGGCTATCGCGATCAGGTGCCAGATCGCGGAGAGAATGGACCAGAAGGTACGGCCCGTTGCTTTTTCGTCGGTGCCCGCGATGACCTGGGCGAAGCTTGCCCGGTTTTGCAGGATGAACGCTGTCAGAAGCATCCAGAGAGCGCCGTAGACCACCTTTTCAAGGGACAGGAAGGTCGTGGCCGGCATGCCAAGGATGTAGGCGCTCTGCAGACCCAGGATGCCGTAGATGCCGGTTGCAACCACACGATTGGCCCAAAGCGCGAGATAGGCGCCGGTCGCTTCCGTGATGTTCAGCGAACGGCTGACCAGTCCGGCCGGCTTCAGCAGGGTACGGATCAGGGCGAGGCAGGCGAGGTGCGACGCCACCGCGAAGACGAATGCCCGTCCGGCGAGTTGGACATTGGTGCTGCTCACCGTTGTCAGGATGCCTTGCGTGACGGCGAAAAAGATCACGGCCCGGATACCCCGGAGCAGAAGCAGCGGCACCAGGGCGGCAAGATTGCGCAGCAACGTGCCGCGCATGACCCAGGACTCAATCTTGTCGACTGGACGGCGCAATAATCGGTTCGTCAGGCGCACGGTAAGAAGGCCAAGAGCCACGATGCCGGCAATCACGGCCATCCATTGCCCGATCCGGAACAGCTTATCCGGATCGGCAGCCAGGGCGGAAAGTGCCGGGATCAGGCTTTTCACGTCGGTGAGGGCAATCGCTGTATCGGAAAGCCGGCTCACTGCCTGCTGAAGAAAGCCGCTGATCCCCGAGACCACATCCGACATTGCAGATGCGACGGAGGAGGCATCGTCCGCTTTTTCTTCTTCCTCGGTTGCGACCAGCAGCGTCTCCAGATCGGTGATTAGAGCGTCGCGCTTGGTCTCGTCCTTCAGCGTGTCTAGCAGAGATTGAAGCCTCTGCGGTCCGACTTTGGCCGCTTCATCAACTGCGGTGTTCTCGGTGGTATCCTGAGCGATTGCTAGTGCCGGGGCGAGAGCGCCGAGGCCGAGAGAGAGCGTCAGAACCGCCAGAATGGTCTTGAAACGATATGGCATGATTTCCAGTGGTCCGGTCCTTCGGATTACTTGAACCATTTAAGCGATTTGAGTGCCCAGACTTCCAGGCCCACGATCAGTATCATGATCAGCGTCACGGCCCAGAACGCCCAGGTGGTTTCGGCCCCAGGCATGCCGGCAACATTGATCCCGAGCAGCCCGGTCAGCAAGCCGAGTGGCAAGCAGATCGCCGAGATCACGGATAGAATGTACAGGCGCCGGTTAAGTTCCTCGCTGTTGCGGTTCTGTATCGTGTCCTGAATGACCATGGCGCGCTCACGGATTTCGTCCAGGCTTTCCACGTAACGGATGACCCGGTCCGCGGCCTCGTTCAGGCTGCTCAGGGTCTTGCGTGCAAACCATGCAGGCGGGTCTGCGGTGAGATGGCGCAACGCATCCCGTTGGGGCAGAATATAACGACGCAAAATGATGGTCCGCAGCCGCAACGTCTGGAGCTCACCGGGGGACTGATTGATGCTGCCGGAAGTCTGTTCCTCGTCAACCAGATCGATACGTTCCTCCAGGTCGTCGATCACCGGCTCCATTCGGCGGAAAAGGCGCTCCGCGAGAACAGCCAGCAGCTCGTCCGTATCTTCCGGAACGAAACCTTCCCTTATGGCTGCAAGCGTATCCTGCACCGCCATCAGACGACGCAGGCGTACGGTTATCATCAGCCCTCGTTCCACCCAGATCCGCAGGCTGACCATATCCTCGGGGCTTGAACCCGGGTTGAGGTTCACGCCGCGCAGGACAATGAGAACACCATGGTCGAAGCGCTGCACGCGCGGTCTGGTCTCTTCGGCGACCAGCGCGGCGGCGGCAATTTCCGGCAATCCCGCCAGCTCCTTGATCCAGGATCTGGCGCGCTCTTCCTTCAGGTCGAGATGAAGCCAGCAGAGACGAAGCCCTTCCGGCCGGCCCGCTGTTATATCACCCCAGCCGAGCTCTTTCGGGGCAGGTCCATCTGTGAGGCCGATGCCGGCGATCAATCCGTCTTCGCTGTCCGATGCATCCATCCGTCGCGCGTCCCCGTTACGGAAATACCAGTCATCAGTATATGTAGACGGCGCGAACGGGCAATGCCGGGCCGCCGGATCAGAACCCGTTTGTCCGGTCCGGGTAATCGGTGATGATGCCGTCGACGCCGAGATCGACCAGCCGCCTCATGTCTTCCGTCTTATTGACGGTCCAGACAATGACCTGGAGCCCTTCTGCATGGGCGTTCTCTATGGCCTGTCTGGTGACGTTGCGATGATAGGGCGACCAGACCGAGCAGCCAGCCGCCTTTGCGGTCTTCTGGATGGAGCCGCCGAAATCGTCGACATCGAGTCCGCCGAGCCAGGGAGAGGCACCCTCCTTGCCGGCTTCCGCCGAGTCGAGCCAGCGCGCTTCGGCGCTGAGGCACACGGTCGGGATCGCCGGATCGATCCGCTTGGCGGCGATCAGCGTGGACCAGTCGAAACTCTGCAGTGTGATCCGGTCCACGACACCGGCGCCCCGGGCGGTTTCGATCAGCAGCCGCGCAAAAGCTTCCGGTTCGGGAGTGTCGCCCGGCGAGAGCGGGGAGCGTTTTGTCTCGATATTGAAGCGAACCGCCTGGTCGCCGCGTGCCGCCACCATGGCAAAGAGATCCGCCAGTTTCGGAACGCGTGTGCCATCGACCGGTGCCTGATCGGGAAAGCGCTTCGCATAGCGGCTGCCGGGCCGTATCCGGCCGACATCGTAGGCTTCCAGCTCCGCAGCCGTCAGTTCATTCAGCCGGATCTCCTGATCGATCCAGGCGCCGTCATGGCGTGTGTGGTCCTTTGACAGCGCGCGGTCATGATGGATGACGGCAATGCCGTCCGCCGTTACCACTGTGTCGAGCTCCAGCACATCGACTCCGAGGTCGAGGGCCTTCTCGAAGGCGGGAAGGGTGTTCTCCGGAAGCAGGCCGCGGGCGCCGCGGTGACCCTGGATCTCTACTGCGGTAGCGATGCCGGAAACCCCGGCGATCAGGGCCGTCGCGAGCGCAAAAGGCCCGATGATCTTGCTAGGCATTGACCAGATCGCCGTTGCGCTTGCATTCCGGCGAGGCCAGCTCAAGGAACAGGGGCACGAGGTCTTCAGGCGGTTTGACCGATGCCTGATCCTCGCCCGGATAGGCGTTGACCCGGAGTTTCGTGCGCGTTGCGCCGGGATTCAGCAGGTTCGCCTTGATGTTGCTCTTGGTGTTTTCCGCGGCATAGCTTCGGACCATGGCCTCCAGAGCAGCCTTGCTGACTGCATAGGCTCCCCAGAATGGCTTGTCGCCGTGAGCGGCATCGGCGGTCACGAAAATCGCCCGGCCTGCATCGGACTGGCGGAGCAGAGGATCGAGGCTGCGGATCAGGCGCTGGTTCGCGGTGAGATTAGTCGCGATGACCTGCTCCCAGAGCTTGGGATCGTAATGGTGCATCGGCGTCAGATTGCCGAGTATGCCGCCATTGGCGACCAGGATATCGATCTTGCCATAGCGCTCGTGCAGAGCGGCGCCGAGCCGGTCAATGGCCGGATAGTCCATCAGATCCATGGGCACCAGGCTGGCGCTGCCGCCTGCGGCCTGGATTTCATCGTCCAGTTCCTCCAGCGCGCCCACGGTGCGGGCGACAAGCACGACATGTGCGCCTTCGCGGGCAAAGGCTTTGGCAACGGCGGCGCCAATGCCGCGGGACGCGCCGGTGATCACCGCAATGCGGCCGTCGAGGATGCCGGTCATGGAACTCTCAGCAAATATGGTTTGGTCAGGACGCCTCGGCCAGCAGGGAGAGCTGCCGGACGTTCGATCCGTCGTTCTGGTCGATCAGCGCGATCGGATAGTCGCCGGTGAGGCAGGCATCGCAATATTGCGGGCTTTCATTGTTGCGTGCGGCCTCGCCGACGGCCTGATAGAGGCCGTCATGGGATATGAAAGCGAGACTGTCGACGCCGATCAACTCAGCCATCTCATCCACCGACATTTTGGAAGCCAGCAGCTTTTCCCGTTCCGGCGTATCAACACCGTAGAAGCAGGAATGGGTCGTCGGCGGGCTGGCGATCCGCATATGGACTTCCTTGGCACCGGCGGCGCGCACCATTTCCACGATCTTGGTCGAGGTGGTGCCGCGGACGATGGAATCGTCCACCAGAATGACGCGTTTGCCCTTGAGCTGTGCTGTGTTCGCGTTGTGCTTCAGCTTCACACCGAGATGCCGGACATGGTCCGTTGGCTCGATAAAGGTCCGGCCGACATAGTGATTGCGGATAATACCCAGATCGAAGGAAATACCAGCCGCCGCTGCATAGCCGATGGCCGCCGGAACTCCGGAATCCGGTACCGGGACGACAACGTCGGCATCAACGTGACTTTCCTTGGCCAGCACCGCGCCGATTTCCTTGCGCGAGTTATAGACGCTCTTGCCTTCCATCACGCTGTCCGGCCGGGCGAAGTAGATATATTCGAAGATGCAGAAACGGCTCGGCTTGCTGGCAAACGGCTTCAGCGACTGAACGCCTTTTTCCGTGATGTAAACAACTTCGCCAGGCTCCACGTCGCGGACGAAATCGGCGCCGATGATGTCGAGCGCGCAGGTCTCCGAAGCAAGGATATGAGCATCGCCCAGTTTGCCGAGTACCAGCGGGCGAACGCCGTACGGATCGCGGATGCCGATCAGCGAGTCGCGGGAGAGGCAGACCAGAGAGTAGGCGCCAACGATCTTCTGCATGGCGTCGACCACCCGGTCCAGCACGGTGTGCTGCGGGCTGCGGGCGACCAGATGAATGATGGTTTCGGTGTCCGAGGTGGACTGGAACAGACAGCCCTGACGGACCAGGCTGTCGCGCAGGTCGATGGCGTTGGTCAGGTTGCCGTTATGGCAGAGTGCCATGCCGCCGAATTCGAAATCGGCGAAGAGCGGCTGGACGTTTCGGAGATTGGCCCCGCCGGTAGTGGCATAGCGGTTATGCCCGATGGAGGCGTGGCCCTTGAGCTGGTTGATGATCTTTGCCGACTCGTCGCCGAAATTCTCACCCACATGTCCGAGCGCCCGGTGGGCGTGAAAGTGGTTGCCGTCCCAGGAAACAATGCCGCAGGATTCCTGTCCGCGATGTTGCAGGGAATGCAGCCCGAGAGCGGTTAGTGCGGCCGCATCGGGAGCGCCGAAGACGCCAAAGACGCCGCACTCCTCGTGGAGATGATCGTCGTCCCAATCGGGGGACCGGTCCAACGGTTGTTTCAGATCCGTCACGGCGACATCCTCCTGCCGGTTGCTGTCCATGGCACATTCATCGAAAGCGTCAATCCGTGCTCTCGATGACCTTTTCCAGTCCCCGACGTTGATCGGCAGTATATCCGTCGCCGTCCTTCGGCGCATCGGATTTTGCCGGCGGGCTGATCAGACGTTCGAAAAGCAGCTTTTCTGTTTGCTGTCGGGCTTTCTCGCCGGCGGTTCCGGCGGCGTTCCGAAGCTTCGGCCGTAATTTTGGCGGCACGAGGCTGACAAGGGACTCCGCTCCCTGTTCGATGAGAGGCAGTGTGCGCGCTTCGGTTACCCATTGCGGATAGCCATCATCCTCGATCAGCCAGTTAAGTCCGAGATAGAGCAAGCAAACCAGTACCGCGCCCCGGGCAATCCCGAAAAGAAACCCGAGAGAGCGGTCAACGGCGCTGAGGCCGCTACCTTGTAACGCGGCCGCAACATAGTGGGTGACCAGCGACATTACAATGACCGAGACGACGAAAACCGCGATACCTGCCGCCAGATCGGCCATATCGCCCCAGCCCAGAAGCTGACGTACATAGGGAGCTGCGACAGGATAGAGGTAGAGGGCGGCAAAAAAGGCCGCGACCCATGAGCCGATGGACAGCACTTCGCGGAAAAATCCACGTGCAAAGGCAAGAATACCGGAGAGTAGAACCACGGCGATGATCGCAATGTCGGTCACATTGACCGGCAGATTATCCATGGCTTACGCCTCTCCCGCTTTGCGGCCGATATTTGTTTCGTCCTGGAACATGGCTACCAGGTCATGCAAATGCTTGATCGTGGCAAGAGTTAGGCTGCCATTGCGAGGAGCTTTCTTGTCGCCCGACGAGCGGCGCGGCTCCGGCATGATGGCGCGCTCAAATCCGAGCTTGGCGGCTTCTTTCAGCCGCGCCTCGGCATGGGATACGGCACGAATCTCGGCCGAGAGGCCGATTTCTCCGAACACGACCGAATTCGACGGAACCGGTTTCCCGGTCAGCGAGGAAAGCAGGGCGGCCGCAACGGCAAGATCGGCAGCCGGTTCGCTGACCTTCAGGCCGCCGGCGACATTGAGAAACACGTCGCTGCCGGCCAGCACGACACCGCAGCGCGCCTCAAGCACCGCTGTGACCATGGCGAGGCGGCCGGAATCCCAGCCGATCACGGCCCGGCGTGGTGTGCCATAAGGTGAGGGGGCGACCAGTGCCTGGATCTCGACGAGCAATGGCCGGGTGCCTTCCATGCCGGCAAAGACGCAGGCGCCCGAGACATTGTCCTGGCGGTCGCCGAGGAACAGGGCCGACGGGTTGGTGACTTCGGCAAGACCGATTTCGGTCATCTCGAAGACGCCGATCTCGTCGGTCGGGCCAAACCTGTTCTTCACGCCGCGCAGAATTCGGAATTGGTGGCCGCGCTCGCCTTCGAAATAGAGCACCGTGTCAACCATGTGCTCAAGCACGCGGGGGCCGGCGATGGTGCCTTCCTTGGTCACGTGTCCGACCAGCAGCAGCACGATCCCGCGCCGTTTGGCGACACGGATCAACTCCTGGGCCGAGGCGCGGACCTGGGAGACCGTTCCGGGTGCACTGTCGATGGCATCCACATACATGGTCTGGATCGAATCGATCACCAGCACGTCCGGTGCATCCTCGCCGTCCATCGTGGTGACGATGTCGCGCACGCTGGTGGCGGCAGCGAGTTGTACGGGCGCCTCGGCGACACCGAGACGCTGGGCGCGCATCCGCACCTGATCCAGTGCTTCTTCACCGGAGACATAGGCGCAGCGGGAGTTTTCGGAGAGTTTGGCAGTCACCTGCAGCAGCAGGGTGGATTTACCGATACCAGGATCGCCGCCGATCAGCACGACCGAGCCGGGAACGAGACCACCGCCCGCGACCCGATCGAACTCGGCGATGTTCGTGACCCGGCGCGGCGATTTCTTGGAACTTCCGGAGAGACTGACGAAATCGATCTTCCGGCCTTTCGCTCCACCGAGTCCCTTCGGCGCGCTTTTCTCGACAACCTCTTCAATCAGGCTGTTCCAGGCGCCGCAGGCATCGCACTTTCCGGACCATTTAGGCTGGACGCCACCGCATTCCTGGCAGACGTAGCGGGCTTGGGATTTCGCCATCGCGTGCGCTCCGCTCAGGCTTGACGTGCAACGAGTTCAATCGGGCCCTCTTCGAGGCCGTTGATGAACTGGTGCACATAAGGATTGCCGGAAGTATCGATCTCCGTGGTCGGGCCCTGCCAGATGATCTTGCCTTCATAGAGCATGGCGATGCGGTTACCGATCCGACGAGCGCTGTCCATGTCGTGGGTGATGGTAAGCGCGGTGATCTTGAATTCCTCTACGCATTTGACGATCAGCTCGTCGATGATGTCGCCCATGATCGGGTCGAGTCCGGTGGTCGGCTCGTCAAAGAACACCACTTCGGGACGCGTGGCGATGGTGCGGGCGAGTGCGGCGCGCTTGCGCATGCCGGTCGATATCTCGCCGGGGTACATTGCACCGACATCCGGCTCCAGTCCGACCTGGGCCATGAAGTCCACGGCTCGTTCATGGGCCTCACGGCGCGGTATGCCCTGCGCCTCGACCAGACCGAAGGCGACATTGTCGAGCACGGTCAGCGAGTCGAAGAGGGCGCCCGACTGAAACAGCAGCCCGAAGCGGCTCATCATGGTGCGGCGCTCGGACGGAGGCAGGGACAACACGTCAGTCCCGTCGATTTCAACCGAGCCGCTATCGGCGTCCATCAGGCCGGTAATGGTCTTGATCAGGACGGACTTGCCGGTACCGGACCCGCCAATCACCACCACGGATTCCGCATCGGCAATATCGAGGTCCAGTCCGCGCAGCACATGGTTCGAGCCAAAGGACTTGGTAAGGCCCCGGATCCTGATTTTCGGCAGTGCCGCCGTGCGTTCGGCCATAGCGTTTCCCTGCCGCCTAGCGGGCGAAGAACAGTTCGGTGATCAGATAGTTCGAAATCAGTATCAGGATCGATGCAGAGACCACGGCGTTGGTCGTTGCCCGGCCGACACCCTGGGCGCCGCGTCCGGAATGGTAACCGTGATAGCAGCCCATGAGGGCGATGAGGAAACCGAAAACAGCGGCCTTCACCAGGCCGGATACCACATCCTGGGTTTCCAGAAAGTCGAAAGTACTCTTCAGGTAGCTGCCGGCATTGAAGCCGAGTTTGTTGACGCCGACCAGATAGCCGCCGAAGACGCCGATGACATCGCCAATCAGGACCAGAAAGGGCAGGCTGATAATGCCCGCGAGCACCCGCGGCACGACAAGATACTTGTAGGGACTGGTCGACAGAGTGGTCAGCGCGTCGACCTGTTCCGTGACCCGCATGGTGCCGATTTCCGCAGCCATGGAAGCGCCGATACGGCCGGCGACCATGAGGCCGGCCAGCACCGGTCCAAGCTCGCGGGTCATGGACAGCACGACCACGGTGGCGATCGCGCTTTCAGCATTGAATCGGGAAAAACCGGTATAGCTCTGCAGCGCCAGCACCATGCCGGAGAACAGGGTCGTCAGGCCGACGACCGGCAGCGAGTAGTAGCCGATATCAACCAGTTGGCGGCCGAGCAGGCGCCAGTAGATCGGCGGACGCACGCAATGACCGATCGTGATGCCTGTGAACACCGCCAGCCGTCCGGTGGCGGCGAGAAAGCCGAGAAAGGTCCGTCCGATCGCTGCAAGAAAATTCATGCGCGTGGGGTTTCTGCATGGGAACCGGGCATTTGGGTTGGCATGATCAGGTCTCTCCGCTCCCCGCGTCAATGTAGCGTCGGGTATAGCGATGGCCGAGGCCTGTCAATATTTCATAGCCGATGGTTCCCGCCGCGTCGGCTGCATCGTTCACCGTATAGTGCGGTCCCAGAAGCTCGACAAATCCGCCGGGATGTATTTCGGCCCGGTCGACATCGCTGACATCGACCGCGAGCATATCCATGGAAACGCGGCCGACAACCGGAAGCCTGTGCTCTCCGAGATAGGCCGCGCCCTGGCTGGACAGAGAGCGGAGATATCCGTCCGCATAGCCCACTGCAACGGTCGCGATTCGCCCGTCTTTACGAACCTTGTGTGTGCCGCCATATCCGACCGTATCGCCGGCTTTAACGGCACGAACCTGAAGGATGCGGCCTGAAAGTCTAACCACGGGGGCCATGGGGCTGGGCTCGCCGTCCTTCACCCGCCCGCCATAAAGCGCGAAGCCGGGCCGGGCGAGATTGAAATGATAATCCGGCCCGAGAAAGATGCCGGCGGAATTGGCAAGGCTGGCCTGCATCCTGCCTTGCAGGCGCGGCAGCTGTTCCTTGAAGCGCGCAAGCTGCGCGGCGTTCGACGGGTTGTCCGGATCATCCGCAGTCGTGAGATGGGAAAGGGCATAGAGCCAGTCCGGGCCACCAAGCACATCCGGTTCTTCGGAAATCCATTTCATATCGTCGGCGGTCAGGCCGAGCCTGCTCATACCGGTGTCGATATGCAGCATCGCCGGCAGGGCGCGGTCGGCCTGGACACACATCTGTCTGATTCGCGCAACTTGCTCGAGATCGTTGATCACCGGGATCAGGCCGTATTCGGGAAAAACCTCCTCGGTGCCCTGCAGCAGGCCGTTCAGCACGGCGATGCGGGCACGGGGAAGTACGTCCCGCAGGGCGATACCTTCGTCGACAGTGGCGACGAAGAATGTCCGGCAGCCGGCCTCGAACAGCGCCGGTCCAACCCGGTCGACGCCGGTTCCATAGGCATCCGCCTTCACCGCCGCGCCGCATTCGACTCCGCCGAGGCGCTCTTTCAGATCGAGATAGTTCTGTTTGACCGCACCAAGGTCGATCACGAGTTCCGACGCGGCGCCGGAGCCGTTAATCGCCGGGAGAGTGTCGAGCATTAGAAATTGTCCGGGATATGGTCGTCTGCGACGAAGTTGGAGAAACGGGTTGTGGCGCCTTCGAAATGCAGGGTCACGGTGCCAGTCGGGCCGTGTCGCTGCTTTCCGATAATGACTTCCGCCTTACCGTAGGACGATTCGCATCGTTCTTTCCACTGGTCGTGACGATCGTGGAACTTCTCGTCCGATTCCTCGATACGCTGCGCCGGTTCGCCTTTTTCCAGATAATACTGCTCACGAAACACGAACATGACGACGTCGGCGTCCTGCTCGATCGATCCGGATTCACGAAGGTCGGCAAGCACCGGCCGCTTGTCGTCGCGCTGCTCGACCGCGCGGGAGAGCTGGGACAGTGCGATGACCGGAACATCCAGTTCCTTGGCGATCGCCTTCAGGCCCTGGGTGATCATGGAGATCTCCTGCACCCGGTTGTCGGTCCGCTGACCGACGGAAGGGCGCATCAGCTGCAAGTAGTCGACCACGATGAGCGACAAGCCCTGCTGGCGCTTCAGGCGCCGCGCTCTGGCACGCATGGTGGCGATAGAGATCGCCGGCGTGTCATCGATATAAAGCGGCGCGCGTTCCAGATCCTGGCTGGCGGCAACCAGCTTCTGGAAATCCTCGGTGGTAAGTTCACCGCGTCGGATATGCTCCGAGGAAATCTCGGTTTGCTCGGCGAGGATACGGGTGGCGAGCTGTTCGGCCGACATTTCCAGCGAGAAGAACGCGACGACCTGCCGTTCCAGCTCCGGATCTTTCAAGGATGCTGTCGCCACATGAAACGCGATGTTCGTCGCCAGCGCCGTTTTACCCATGGCAGGCCGTCCGGCCAGGATGAGCAGATCCGACGGATGCAGGCCACCGAGCTTGGCATCGAGGTCCGTCAGGCCGGAAGATACACCGGCGAGACCGCCATCGCGCTTGAAGGCTTCTTCTGCCATCCGGACCGAGTTTGTGAGAGCCTCTCCGAAATCCTGGAAACCGCCCTGGCTGGAGCCGCGTTCGGCGAGGCCGAACAGTTTCGATTCCGCTGCTTCGATCTGCTCCGATGCGGGCAGTTCGAGATCGTGCTCATAGGCTTCGTTGACGATTTCTCCGCCGAGATCGATCAACTCGCGCCGCAGGAAGCTGTCGTAAATCGCCTGGCCGTAATCGTCGGCGTTGATCACCGTGACGACGGAGGCGGCGAGGCGGACGAGATACTGGGCGCCGCCGGCCTCCTGCAGGGACTCATCCTGATCGAACAAGCCTTTCAGGGTGACAGGGTTGGCGATCTGGCCCTTTTCGATCAAGCGTCCGCAGGCGGCGAAGATCCGGCCATGAACAGCATCGGCGAAATGGTCGGCAGCGAGGTATTCGCTCACCCGCTCGAAGGCGCGGTTGTTGACAAGGATCGCGCCGAGCAGACCTTGCTCCGCTTCCAGGTTATGGGGTGGCTCCCGATACGCGCTGGCTTGGGGTTCCGCGAGCGGGAGCGATGCAACAGTGGAAACGGGCTCTGAATTCGACATTGCCTACACATACCAAGAAGGGCTGTGGACGTCTTCTGCAATCTTATCCACAAGCCGTGACATATCAAAGGCTTATGCTTGTGGATAAAGCAGAATAACGGGGATAAGTATAACCGGACCCGCACGTTTCAACGGCTTCGGCTTGTGAAAAAGAAAACGGCCGCCCAAAAGGGTGGCCGTTTCCGAATAGCCCAGATGGAGAAGAATCGGGAGGCTCAGGCCTCTTCGGTCTTCTCTTCCTCGGCGGCGTCCTCGGCAACTTCTTCAGTCGCTTCCGGGGCTGCCTGGACTTCGACTTCGACTTCGTCCTCGTCGTCGTTTTCGTTCTCTTCGGTACCGACGGCGCGGCCGAGGAGTTTCTGCTGTTCGGCTTCGTCCGTGCTGCGGGCGATGTTCACGGTGATGTTCACCGCGACTTCCGGATGCAGAACGACGCGAATTTCCTCAAGACCAAGGACCTTCAGCGCGCGATCGAGAATAGCCTGGCGCTTGCTGATGGTGACGCCAGCGGCGGTCACTGCTTCGGCGATGTCGCGCGAGGTGACGGAGCCGTAGAGCTGGCCGCTGTCGCCGGCGGCGCGGATGACCGGAACCACCAGGCCTTCGAGCTTCTTGGCAACCTGTTCGGCTTCTGCCTTACGCTCGAGGTTTTCCGCTTCCAGCTGGGCCCGCCGGCCCTCGAAGTGGGTCAGGTTGTTCTTGTTGGCACGCAGGGCTTTACCCTGCGGCAGCAAGAAGTTGCGGGCAAAACCCGGCTTTACAGTAACGACGTCGCCCATCTGGCCGAGACGTTCGATACGCTCCAGAAGAATGACTTCCATTTTTCTTACTCCTTAAAGGCCGAAGCCGTTGCCGCGTTGCCGCGGAGCAGGCCGGTTCCGGCCAGGGTCACGTTCAATTCGAGTTCCGTGCGATCCGGCCCTTCAGATCCGCCCAGTGATCGACCAGTCCCGCGAAAACCAGCAGGAGCCAGACGAATTGCAGGGCAGGCAGCAGAAAGGACAGGATCATCAGCGTGTAGGTCACGTGCAGAAGCCAGCGCTTGCCATTCGCCAGGGCATGTACCAGCCCCAGTCCCGAGAGGAAGAAAGGCAGGCACAGAATTGGCACCGCGTTCCATCCGAGATAACCGAGGGTTCCATCCGCGACCGCTGCCAGCAAGGCGGCAACGGCGAGCGGGAAGGGAGCCCAGTTCGGCAGACGGATGTCCCGCATGTCGGGCGAAGGCCTGAGGTTGGCGTTGAAGCGTGCGAGCACGCCCTGCGCCAACAGGCCATTGACGAGGATCATCGCCGCCCATTGTAACCCGGCAACACCGGGAAACACGGCGATGGTCAGCTCCCGGGCGGCAGCAAGCTGCTCCGGAGGCAGGGCCAATGGTCCTTCGAGGGTTGTTCCCATGGCCTCGAAAAGCGCCTCGACTTCCATCCTCACGATGGCTTCGAGACCTTCCCCCTGTAAGCCGGCGACCACGATCGCTGTAAGCAATCCCGTTGCTGGGATAGCCGTCAGCCACATGGCCAGCATGCCTGGAGGGAACCATTCGAGATCCGGGTTCTCCTGATCCTCGTTCAACGGGCGCGCCAGCAACGCCTGCCGTGCAAGCAGGGCTGCGGGCAGTCCGCAGAAGATCAGGAAGAACAATGCAGCCAGACCGTTGGCGGCGAACAGCACGATGGCGCTCCCCGCCAGTGCGGCGGCCAATCCCGCAATCCACCCCCGCCCGAGAGCGATGGCGAACAGCGGAAGAGGCGACAGGAACGCAAGCAGAATCGCCCCAAGCGATCCGAGGATCGTGGAGAGATACATGAGCGCGCTTGCGATTGCCGCCGCTCCGATGGGAAACCACCTGGACCACATCTTGCCTCGTCAAGCCCGCATCGCGGGCATCGGCCAATCCGTTAGCTGAGCACGTTCCTTAGCTGAGCACGTACGGCAGCAGGGCCATGAAACGGGCGCGTTTGATGGCTCTCGCCAGCTCACGCTGCTTCTTGGCGGAAACGGCCGTGATGCGGCTCGGAACGATCTTGCCGCGTTCGGACAGGAAGCGCTGCAGCAGCTTGATGTCCTTGTAGTCGATCTTCGGCGCATTGGCGCCGGCGAACGGGCAGGACTTGCGACGGCGCATGAACGGCTTGCGGACAGCGGCGCGGGAAATTGTAAGAGTGCTCATGGATCAGTCTCCCTGGGCTTCGCTTGAGGCCTGTTCGCGGTCGCCGCGTTCCGGGCGATCGCCACGTTCCGGACGGTCACCGCGTTCCGGACGGTCGCCACGGTCGAAACGGCCACCGCCACCCGGACGGCCGCCACGGCCACCGCGGTCGGTGCGTTCGGTCTTGGCGAGAACGATCGCAGACGGGCCTTCCGGCAGCTCTTCCAGGCGCAGGCTGATGTAACGCAGCACGTCTTCATTCAGACGCATCAGGCGTTCCATCTCCGTGATGGCCTCGGCCGGGGCTTCGATGTGCAGCAGCACATAGTGGCCCTTGCGGTTCTTCTTAATCTTGTAGGAGAGGGAGCGCAGACCCCAGAATTCAGTGTTCTTGATCTCACCACCCATGTTGGTGATGACTTCGGAGAATTCGGTTGTAAGCTGCTCGGCTTGGGCGGACGAGATGTCCTGGCGTGCAATAAACACGCTCTCATAGAGAGGCATTGGTGCTCCTTACGGATAATCAGAACGTTCCACATGGAACGCTGCTAAGCCGGCTGCAAAACCGGCAAGGAGTTATGTAAAAACCCGCCCCGGCACGTTGTGCCTTAGCGCGGGACCGGCGGAATATACACAAATCCGGCAGGCGTGCAACTCCGCTGTCGGTTCCGCTTGACAGGGCTTTGGCGGGTCGCTCTCTTTGGCGCCGCTAAAAAGCCGGTGCCGGTCAGGCACTTCTTCTCATGGCTCGGCCGTGTGCCCAGTCGCATGAAGAGGCTTTGGAAACGCCGTGTAAAGACAAGGATGTCACAAATGACGACGGTTCGCGCATTTACATTTCCGGGCCAGGGCTCTCAGGTAGTTGGAATGGGCAAGGCACTCGCCGATGCCTATGGCGAGGCGCGCGCGGTTTTCGAACAGGTTGACGAGGCTCTGGGCGAGCCCCTGTCCCGGCTCATGTTTGAAGGGCCGGAAGAGGAGCTGGTCCTGACCCGCAATGCGCAGCCCGCTCTGATGGCGGTCAGCCTTGCGGTTGTCCGTGTTCTGGAAACCGAGAGCGGCAAGTCGATCAGCGATATGGCGAGCTATGTCGCCGGCCACTCGCTTGGTGAGTATTCCGCGCTGGCGGCGGCCCGAGCGCTCGATATTGCGGATGCTGCCAAGCTGCTCCGGCTGCGCGGCGAAGCCATGCAATCGGCGGTTCCGGTCGGTGAAGGCGCCATGGCCGCGCTGCTCGGTGTGTCGCTCGATGTGGCGCGCGAGATCGCGGAAGCCGGTCGGGCAGAAGGCGGTGTCTGCGACCTCGCCAACGACAATGCCGATGGGCAGGTGGTGATCAGTGGCGCCAAGGAAGCGGTCGAACGTGCCGTCGCGGCGGCCCCGGAAAAGGGCGCCCGAAAGAGTGTGATGCTGCCGGTCAGCGCTCCGTTCCATTGCGGCCTGATGGCGCCTGCCGCGGATGCAATGGCGGAAGCCTTGGCGATAACGGACCTGCGTGAACCGATGGTGCCGCTGGTTGCCAACGTCCTGGCCGACAAGCTGGAGGATCCGAGCGAGATCCGCACACGTCTTGTGGAACAGGTAACCGGCATGGTGCGCTGGCGCGAGTCTGTACTGTGGATGGCGTCCCAGGGCGTCACCGATATCGTCGAGCTCGGCGCCGGCAAGGTGCTGACCGGCATGGCCAAGCGCATCGACCGCTCTCTCAAGGGCAGTGCCGTTGGCACACCGGAAGAGATCGCGGCCTTTCTTGAAACCCTTTAAGGTCCAATCGGCCCGTTCGAGGGCGAGGGAGAATTCATATGTTTCGTCTGGATGGAAAATCGGCCCTGGTGACGGGTGCCAGCGGCGGTATCGGCAATGCAATCGCCAAGGCTCTGCATGCTCAGGGAGCGGAAGTCATTCTGTCCGGCACCCGTGAGGAAGCGCTGCAGGCGCTGGCCGGGGAGCTGGGGGAGCGGGCCCATGTGGTGACGGCGAATCTCGGTGATGCCGAGTCGATCGCCGCGCTTGCCAAGACTGCCGAAGAGGTCGCTGACGGCGGAATCGACATTCTGATTAACAATGCGGGCGTGACCCGTGACGGCCTGATGATGCGGATGAAGGACGAAGACTGGGAGGCGGTGATGAACGTCAACCTGACTTCCGGCTTCCGCCTCTCGCGTGCTCTGATGCGCGGCATGATGAAGCGGCGCTGGGGCCGTATCGTCGGCATTTCCTCCATCGTTGGCGCGACCGGTAATCCGGGTCAGGCGAACTATGCGGCTTCCAAGGCTGGCATGGTCGGTTTCACAAAGTCCCTGGCCCAGGAAGTCGCGAACCGGGGGATCACCGCGAACGTCGTGGCGCCGGGCTTTATCAAGACCGCGATGACCGATGCCCTGGATGATGCGCAGCATGAGAAATTGCTGGCCGCTGTACCCGCCGGCCGTCTCGGAACGCCAGAGGATATCGCGGCCTCAGTCGTTTATCTTGCGTCCGAGGAGGCGGCCTATGTTACGGGTGCTACCATTCATGTGAATGGCGGCATGGCAATGCTCTAGGTCCTTATTGCCCGGCGCGGGGACGGCGATTCGCCTTTTCAATGCCGGGTTCACGGGGCGGTGCTTGGTGTTTCTGATGCTAGGCAAGTAAAAAAAAGTGTGTTATCTCGCCGCCGCTTACAGGCGTGCTGCCTAACTATTCCGGACTCCATGATGAAACACGGGTTTCTTGGAGTATATTAGAGGTCGGTGAACGCAGGCGTTTCGCTGACAAACCGTTGAGCTTAAGATTCGAGGAAAACAAAAATGAGTGACGTCGCCGCTAGCGTGAAGAAGATCGTGGTCGAACATCTCGGCGTTGATGAGGCCAAAGTGGTCGATTCCGCGAGCTTCATCGACGACCTCGGGGCCGACAGCCTCGACACGGTTGAACTTGTCATGGCGTTCGAAGAAGAATTTGGCGTCGAAATTCCGGACGATGCCGCCGAGAAAATTCTGACCGTGAAGGACGCTATTTCCTTCATCGAAGAATCCTCCAAGTAATTGGCTGACGACTGCCCTCGGGCGGAGCTTTCCGCCCGGGGTTACGTTTGCAATCTGGAAAAGTGCAAAGCATGAGACGTGTCGTAATCACCGGGCTCGGTCTGGTTACGCCCCTCGGCGATGGGGTCGAACATAATTGGTCCCGGCTCCTGAACAGCGAGTCCGGTATCAAGGCTATCGATTCATTCGATGTTTCCGATCTGCCCGCGAAAATCGCTGGTGTCGTTGAGGAAGGTGAAGGCGGGGGCGGCCTTTTCAATCCGTCCGCCTACCTGGAGCCGAAAGAGCAACGCAAGATCGACCGCTTCATTCTTTTCGGTGTGGCGGCTGCCGATCAGGCGGTGCGCGATTCCGGATGGATGCCCGAAGATGAGGAAAGCCAGGATCGCACCGGCGTTCTTATCGGATCCGGCATCGGCGGCCTGACCAGCATTTCCGAGACGGAAGATCTGATTCGGGAGCGTGGCCCGCGCCGTATCAGCCCGTTCTTTATCCCGGCTGCACTGATCAATCTTATTTCCGGCCATGTTTCGATCCGCTTCAGATTCCGTGGTCCGAACCATGCCGTTGTTACTGCCTGTGCCACCGGCGCTCATGCAATCGGCGATGCCGCGCGCCTGATCATGCTGGACGATGCCGATGTCATGGTGGCTGGCGGTGCCGAAGCGGCTGTCTGTCGTCTTGGTATTGCCGGTTTCTCCGCGGCACGGGCTCTGTCCACCGGTTTCAACGATGCTCCCGAGACGGCTTCCCGTCCCTGGGACGATGGCCGTGACGGTTTCGTCATGGGTGAAGGCGGTGGCTGTGTTGTTCTCGAAGAATACGAACACGCAAAACGCCGTGGCGCGAAGATTTACGCCGAAGTGACCGGTTACGGCATGTCCGGCGACGCCCACCACATCACGGCTCCGGCCGCTGACGGCAATGGTGGTTTCCGTGCCATGAAGGCCGCTCTCAAGCGCGCCAATCTGGCGACGGACCAGATCGATTACATCAACGCACACGGCACCTCTACGCCGCTGGGCGACATGATTGAGCTTGGCGCTGTGAAGCGTCTGATGGGCGACGATCTGGGCGGTGCTTCCATGTCATCGACCAAATCCGCCGTCGGGCATTTGCTCGGTGCTGCTGGTGCGGTCGAGGCGATTTATTCGGTGCTTGCGATTCGTGACAGCATGCTGCCGCCGACGCTTAATCTCGAGTCGCCGTCCGAGAATGTCGGGCCGGTCGATCTCGTGCCGCTCAAGGCCAAGGAGCGCAAGATCAAGCACGCGCTTTCCAATTCCTTCGGGTTCGGCGGCACCAACGCTTCCCTGATTTTCTCCGCCGTGGATTAACCCAGCATGGGCCGGGCCCTGCTGCGTGCATTCCTTGGTCTGGTGGTTCTGGCTATCGCCGGTGCCGTGTGCTGCGCATGGCTTTATGCGCAGTTCACCAGCCCGGGGCCGCTCCCCGTCTCCACTGCTATCGTTATCCCCTCCGGAACCGGCCTTGAAGGCATCGCCACCTCCCTGAAGAGGGCGGGCGCAATCCGGCGTGACTTCGTCTTCGTTATCGGTGCCAGGGTCTCGCAGCAGGCCCGCAGCCTGAAAGCCGGCGAATACCTGATCCCGGCGGGTGCCAGTCCACGTCAGGTGATGGACATCCTTGCATCGGGAAAGACGGTCGTCCGCCGGCTGACGATCCCGGAGGGCCTGACCGCCGCCGAAGTCATGGCCCGGCTGGAGCTGGCTGAAGGGCTGACCGGTACAGCAGGAAATCCGGATGAAGGCTCCTTGCTGCCGGAAACCTATCATTTCTCCTACGGCGACAGCCGTGAGGATCTTGTCAAACGCATGCAGGCCTCCATGGCGGAAACCGTCACCCGGCTGTGGGACATGCGAGCACCGGATTTGCCGGTCAAGACGCCGGAAGAGGCTGTGATCCTCGCTTCCATCGTGGAGCGGGAGACCGGAGTGCCGCAGGAACGCGGCCTGGTTGCGGGCGTCTTCGTCAACCGGCTGAAGCGCGGCATGCGCCTGCAGTCGGATCCGACCGTGGCTTACGGTATCGCTCCCGGCGGCCTTGACCGGTCACTGACCCGGGCGGATCTGAAGGGGCCGACGCCGTATAATACCTATGTGATCAAGGGGTTGCCGCCGACACCGATCGCCAATCCGGGAATCGATGCAATCCGTGCGGTCATGAACCCGGTGCAGACAGATTACCTGTACTTCGTCGCCGATGGTTCAGGAGGCCATGCCTTTGCCCGGACGCTTGCCGAGCACAATCGCAACGTCCGGAAATGGCGCAAGATCCGCGACGCGAACTGAGCGCCATGCGTGAAGCACGGCCCTGACGGGCGCCAATTGCACTTGTCACCTTTGAGGCGCGGGATCTCTATAGCCCGCTTCAGCATGCATTATTGCAGCCTTACAAGCGCGTTCGCGTTTCAGGCTCAATGGGGCCAAAGGTTTGACGACGCAAGTAAAATTCGTCTTTCACATACTCAGCATGGTTATCTTCGGGACCGCGATTACCGCAATCCTGCCGCTGCTGGTCGATGCGGTCAGCGGTCAGCACGAATGGGTCGTTTTCGCCGTGTCGGCGGCCGCCATGGGCTTCTTTGGCGGGACCTGCCTCCTGGCGACGCGGGACGAGCGTTCGAAAGGGATATCCCTGCGCACGGCGTTCCTGCTGACCGGGCTGTCCTGGCTGGTGCTGCCGCTGTTCGCGGCTCTGCCGTTTCTCGATCTTGGCCTCAGTTATGCCGATGCCATCTTCGAAGCCACCTCGGGCATTACCACAACCGGCTCGACCGTGATGAAGGGATTGGACGAATTGCCGCCGGGTATCCTGCTCTGGCGCTCCATCCTGCAATGGATCGGCGGTATCGGTATCCTGGTGATGGCTGTGGTTCTGCTGCTGTCCCTTGCCATGATCCTCGGGCGTCTGGAGATCTTTACCATTCTGGTCATCTTCGACCGCGAATTCTGGGTGACCTAGCGCAAGATGCGCTTCCGGTTCAGCCCGACTTGGTCGGCAGGCGTCCCATCAACCCGTCGATCCAGGATGGCGGGATAATCTGAAGAAGCTGCACGACAGCGTACATCGGCCACGGAAAGGCAATCCGCGCCTTGTTCCGTTCCAGCCCGCGCAGGATCCTATCCGCGGCCTCGTCCGCCTCCATCAGGAACGGCATCGGGAAGTCGTTCACATCCGTCATAGGCGAGCGGACATAACCAGGGCAGATAACCGACACTTCGATCCCGCTGCGGTCGGCGGTCGGCCGAAGTCCTTCGCCAAATACCTTCACCGCCGCCTTGCTGCCGCAATAGGCTGGCGCCCCGGGAAAACCCCGGAACCCGGCGAGGGAGCTGACGATTCCGATCTGCCCCTGGCCGCGCTCCTGCATCAGCGGCAGGGCCGGCAGGACGGTGTTCATCACACCATCGACATTGACCGCATAGACCCGGCGCACCTGATCCGCCGGCTCGGGGCCGCCATCACCGGTTCCGGCGGAGATCCCCGCATTGGCAATGACAAGGTCGAGTGGCGCGATCCTGTTTGCCGAGGCGACCCAGACCTCCATATGCGTCCGCTCGGTCACGTCGATCGTCTCTGTGTGGACCTCCGCGCCCTTCGCCGTTGCGATCCGGGCGACCGCTTCCAGCCGGGCCGAATCTCGCCCGCCGAGGAACAGGGTCTTTCCCGGCGACGCATAGGCTTCGGCGAGTGCGGCGCCTAATCCGCTGGAGGCGCCGGTGATGAGAATTGCTCTGGGTGCGCGCATCGGCCGCTCCGCGTCTTGTTGCCGTAACAGGGCGCGGATATAGTGCGCCTCCTAAATCTATAGCAAAGATCTGGTGGTGCGAGTGGCGATCAACAGCATGACGGGTTACGCCCGTGTCGAGGGAACCCATGACGCTGGAGACGGCGCGGCGCAATGGCAGTGGAGCTGGGAGGTCAAGTCGGTCAACGGCAAGGGCCTCGATATCCGCTTCCGCCTGCCCGGCGGCTTCGATGCGCTGGAGATCCCGGCCCGCAAGCTGATCGGCAGCAAACTCGGCCGGGGATCGCTTTCCGTCTCCCTGATGCTCTCCCGCCAGACAACCTCCAAGGCGCTGACCGTGAACCGCGAGCTGATCGAGCAGATCCTTGAGCTTCAGACCACGCTGGAAGCCGAGGGCAAGATCTACCCGTCGCCGCCGCGTCTCGACAGCCTGCTGTCCGTACGCGGTATTCTGGAGACGGAGGAAGAGCCGGCGCAGGATGCGGCCGCGAAAGAAGCCCTCATCGCCGCGCTTCTGGCCGGGCTGGAACAGGCGCTGAAACCTCTCTCCGAAATGCGTGGGGAGGAAGGCGTCCATCTTGCCGCCATGCTGACGACGCACCTCGACACGCTCGCCGGGCTCTCCAGGGTCGCCAAGGATACGGCGGACCTGCAGCCGGGCCAGCAGCGGGAGCGGATGAAGCAGCAGATTGCCGAGATCCTGGAACAGTCCCCACCTGTCTCCGAGGAGCGTCTGGGACAGGAGCTGGCCCTGCTGGCGACCAAGGCGGACATCCGCGAGGAAGTCGACCGTTTGGACGCCCATGTCGCGGCCTGCCGGGATCTGGTGACGGCTGGCGGGGTGATTGGCCGGAAGCTCGATTTCATCTGTCAGGAGCTGAACCGGGAGAGCAACACGATCTGCTCGAAGGCGGCATCCCTTGCGCTCACCAATATCGGCCTTGAGCTGAAATCGACGGTCGAGCAGTTCCGCGAGCAGGTTCAGAACGTCGAATGAGCATGTCCGACGAGTTTTACCCCGATATGCAGCGCCGCGGCCTGATGCTGGTGCTGTCTTCCCCGTCCGGTGCCGGCAAGACCTCAATCTCCCGCCGCCTGCTGGAGACCGAGGACGAACTCACCATGTCCGTCTCGGCGACCACCCGGCCCCGGCGGCCGGGCGAAGTCGATGGCGTTGATTACCACTTCATCGACCAGACCGAATTCCAGCTGATGATTAACCGCGGCGAGTTCCTGGAATATGCCAAGGTCTTCGACAATTACTACGGCACTCCGCGTGGCCCGGTGGACGATGTCCTGAGTGGCGGCAAGGATGTGCTGTTCGATATCGACTGGCAGGGCACCCAGCAGGTCGCAGATGCGGCCCGCGAGGATCTGGTCAGCGTCTTCATCCTGCCGCCCTCGACCCACGAGTTGGAGCGCCGCCTTATGGGCCGGGCGCAGGACAGCGCCGAAGTTGTCGCCCAGCGCATGTCAAAGGCAGCGGATGAAATCAGCCATTACCGCGAATACGATTACATCATCGTCAACCGCGACCTCGACGAGAGCGTCGAGGCAGTCCGCGCCATCCTCACCGCCGAACGTCTGAAACGCGACCGGCGGCTGGGGTTGACGGACTTCGTGAAGCTGTTGCGGGAAGGGCGGTAAGCCAAGCCATTGTCCCGGTGCACCCGGATATGCCCGCCTTTTTCGATCTCGCGGAAATAGTCGAGGGGTCCCGTACCATTGCATACAGCTTGCCAACGGGTTTCTCGCCTCACGGGCAAGACCCTTCCAGAAGGCCGTTCAGCCCGGCTTGCGGGGGGCGCGGTCGCTCGCGATCTGGTGGTGCAGCCAGCGTGTCAGTGCGGCCAGCCCGAGACCGATCCGGCTGACTTCGCGGACGGTAATCGCCTTGATCGTGAAGGTGCCGACGAAATCCACCGGGTCGAAGCGCAGGGCAAAGACATGGTTCGGCAAGCGGACGATGGCGCGCCCGAAGCCATTGCGCGTCGGCGGCAGGCGGAACCGGTTTGCTTCCTCGAAGCCCTGGCCCGTGTCGGCGAACAGGAACGGTGCCGCAATCCGGTTAGCATCGATCTCGTAGGTGATCTCGACCCAGCCGCGTGGGAAGAAACGCCACGGCGATGCCAGCAACACCTGAGGGTTAGGCTTCAAAGCACGAAACTTGTTGTTGCCCAGAGGCTCCGCATCGACGACGGACTGGACGGTCATCTGATGTGTCATCACGCGCACGGCGCCGAGGCTGCGCAATGCAATGTGTGACACGCCACGGAACGGCCGGGTCAGGCGCCAGGACCAGGTCCGGGTGATGAACTGGATCTCACGATGCAGCCGGGAATTCTCGATCCGGAGCTCTGAGATTGTCTGTCTATTCGCCTCGGCCAGGGCATCGCGTTCGACCAGGCGAGTCTCTCGCTCAGCCACGCGGCTGATCTGCTCTTTTAGCCAGTTTTCCCGCTCGGCTACCTTGCAATGCAGGTCGAAGATTTCTTCGCGCAGCTTTTTTTCGCGCGGGGCGCCTTCGCCGACGATGTCGTCGAAATAGCTGCCGGCCTGATCGAGTTCGCGCGCGACCATGTCGATATTGGCAAGGGCCGAAGGAGCCTGTGGGTCCTGCTCCAGTGTGCGGCAGGCAGCGAAGACGCGACCGGTCCAGCGGGCGAGGCTGGTAGAGCCGTAAAGCTCGGTGTCATGAAAGGCAAAATGGCGTAGGTCGGGACGAATGAAATTCTCGATCTCGGCGCGGGACTCGTCGGTTAGCTTGTCGAGAGGCAGGCCAAGCTGCCCTACCATGCCTTCGATTGCTGGCTGCCAATCCTGCATCAGGGCGTCGTAGTTGACGAAGGCGCGGCGTTTGCCGCGCGTCGCCCGCTCCGATTCGATCACATGCCGGAGCCAGAGCACCAAGCTGCGGCCGCTCGAAAGACCGTCGCGCTGGAGCAGGGAGCCGACAACCTCGAGCGGGTGCCGCTGCATTATGATGTAAGCGGGCTCCGCGCCAAGCTGTTCGATGATCGGTTCCCAAAGCGGCACCAGCCGGCACATGCGCGGGTCCTTGATGCCCCAGATCGGCGCCGTGCCGAAGTCCGTCTTCAGGAAGGCAAGAATCTTCTCGCGCGCGGCCTTGGCTGCTTCCGTTTCTGTCCAGCCATCCGGCAGGGCGCGCGGGTCGTCCCAGAACATGTCGAACGCAACCAGCAGCTCCTCGTTGGTCACGACGGCGTCCAGATGCTCCCAGAACCCGGTTTCGTTATTGCCTTTGGCCGGCGGTAGCAGATTATCGCTCAGGTCCAGCCCGAGGATGTTGCAGACCCGCGTCAGTGCTGACGTGCCGCTCCGGTGCATACCGAGAATGACGACGGCTGTCGGTTTGCTTGGGGGCTTGGCGGAGGTCTTGGACTTGGATGCCATAAATCTGGGACTCGTCGATTGAGCTTCGTCAGGGGCGCGCGTGACCGGTCGTTTGGATATCACAAACCATGTGCTTTGGCGGTATTGCCGCCTCGCCCGGTTCAGGATTGGTAACCGAATCGCTCCAACGCATCTGCGGCCTTCTCCGTGAGGATGTGTGCGTCTTCACCCGGTATGTTGCGCCATCGGCCGATGGAAGAGGGTGTTCTTATCACGGCGTCGGCTCCGGCGCAGACGCGGTCGGCGAGCGCGGGCTCTATGCCGCCCCCGATCAACGCATTGGACAGAACCGCGCCGGGGGCGGCGCAGAGATCCTCGAATCGGATGCGCATATAGCGGTTACCGAGCTCTCGTTCGCCCCAATCGGCCACCTGGGAGTTGGCCGCCGCCCAAAGCCGGATGGCGAATTCGGGCGTGGCATCTTCGTAGGCTTCGCCGAACAGGGCTTCGTAATGCTTGTTGGGCTGGTTCTGGTTGTCGCTCAGCGCCATGTCGCGCCCGTCGCGCACCAGATGCAGGAAGCTCATGCCCGGGCAGGCAGCGGCAATGATCGGCAGGATGTACATGCTGCGGGGATTCTTCCAACCCCAATGCCTGGCTTTTTGCGGCAGTTCTGCCGTGTATGTCTTCAAGGCCGCCTTGAAGCCGCGCACCGCGGCTGCGCGTGTTCCGCCGGACAACTGGTCGAGTGCATAGTCGAGCGAGCGGGTTTCCCGCAGTACGGGATTGATGATCTCGTCCAGGAAAGGTTCGAAATCCATTGCGTCGCCGGCGTGGTTGAGCCGGGTGCCGACGAAAAAGCCGGACTCACCCAGCGCGCCGTGAAGTGCACGGGTTCCCGATCCGCCGGTAGCGCCGATCAGCAGTGGAGCGGTCGTGTCCTGACGGACGAAAAACTTGTCGATAATCTTGTCGAGCACGCCTGCTCCGGCCCCTATACAGGGTGTCGGTTGATCGGAGAGTGCCTAGTTAGGCCAAGGCCAAGCGCTTCGCCAAGTTGTAAATTACGCCTTCACCTCTCGAAAGCGATCCGATATAAGCGATTAAGCCAAACCGCACTTGAAATTGTGGATTTTCGATCGATGGGCAAGTATCTCGACGACCTTTGGAACGACCTTGAGCGGACTTGGGATCTCGCCATGCAGGTGAATGATCTTTCCGAGCAAGAGCGCTCTGACGTGTCGGTGGCATGGGAAACTTATTTCAAGCCGGCCGAACTGGTTGATGCCGCACGGACCGAGAGCGAGGGCGTGAGCCCGCCGACCAAGGTTTTCTGCACGAACATCTACGGTCTGCAATACAACCCGGAAACCAAATACTGGGTTCCTTTCCGTCATGGCGATATCGACTTGGCGAAATTTACCGAGGATTGATCCCCAAGGCCTGCCGGACTTTTCGCCAGCAGGGCTTTTTTGACGGTAAATCAATAAACAAGACGCTCAACTTCATGTTTCGCATCGGCGAATCATGTATGGTATTGATAGTTTTCGAGGCAAAAGCCGCGCAAGTTGAGTTGTGTGGCTTTGATTGGATATTCGATACCGAGGTGATTCAATGGCAGGGGCGGATCAGCCCGTAACCGTAAACCGGTTGATGCGAGCCTGCTACACGGCCTTGATGTCGGCTGGCATTTTCAGTTTCGCCGTGAACATGCTGATGCTCACCCTGCCGGTTTTCATGTTCCAGGTATTCGACCGGGTGCTGGCAAGCCGCAGCGAGGCGACGCTTTACCTGCTGCTCGGAATTGCCGCTTTCACCCTCGGCATCCAGGCGACGCTCGATACAATTCGCGCTTACGCTTTTGTTCGGATCAGCGGCTGGATCGATCGCCGAATCGGCCCGATTCTGCTCTCTTCAATCATCACCGACGCACTCGACCGGGGCAGCCAGCCGAACAGCAATCCGCTGCGTTCGCTCGGAACGCTTCGGATGTTCCTGACGGGCCCCGGCATGCTCACCATGCTGGATGTGCCGTGGGTTCCGGTTTTCCTCGCCCTGATCATGTGGATCAACCCGCATATGGGGATGGCCGCCCTCGGGGGCGCTGGGGTCATGCTGCTGCTCGGCATCATCAATGACCGGATGACGCGGCCGGCACTTAATGCAGCGCAGGAGTTTTCCTCCAAGGCCTATTCGGCTGCGGAATCGGCTGTGCGCAACGCGGCCGTGGTCGAAAGCATGGGCATGCGCCGGAACATCATGGCGCGCTGGCACCGGGAAAACGAAAAGGTTCTCAGCCTGCAAGGCAGGGCGAGCGACCGTGCCGCCATTCTCAGCTCGATGTCGAAGTCTGCGCGGATGCTGATCCAGATGGTCATCATGACCGTTGCCGTTCTGCAGATCATCGATCCTGCGGTCGACATGACTCCGGGCATGATGATCGCCTGTTCCCTGATCCTAGGCCGGGCGCTTCAGCCGGTCGAGATGGGGATCAGTCAGGCTCGCCAGCTGGTCGATGCGCTCGCGGCCTACAAGACCATCGAGACGGCGCTGGTCAATGCCCAGTCCGGCATGCGCCGGATGGAGCTGCCGGCCCCGAAAGGGCATCTGGTTCTGGAGAATGTCGGATATCAGCCGCGCGGTGCGCCCCGACCGATCCTTCAGCGCATCAGCCTTGAAGTGAAGCCGGGGGAGGCCCTCGGCGTCGTTGGCCCGTCCGCTGCCGGCAAATCCACTCTGGCGCGCCTTATCGTCGGTGTGGAGAAGCCGCATGTCGGACATGTCCGGCTCGACGGTTCCGATATCTTCAACTGGGATACGGAAAGCCTCGGCAAGCATGTCGGCTATATGCCGCAGGATATTGAGCTGTTCAGCGGGTCCGTGGCGGAGAACATCGCGCGGCTCGATGCCGATCCCGATCCGGAGCAGGTGATCGATGCCGCGAAGCTTGCGGGGTTGCACGAGCTTATCCTGCAGCTGCCCAATGGCTACGATACCGATATCGGCAATGCCGGGGCTATTCTCTCCGGCGGTCAGAGGCAGCGCGTCGCGCTCGCCCGGGCGCTCTACGGCGATCCCTCGCTTGTCGTCCTCGACGAGCCGAACTCGAACCTGGATTCGAAGGGCGACGAGGCTCTGGCACATGCGGTGAATGTGCTGAAGGAACGTGGCGCTACCGTCATAATGATCACGCACCGGGTGCAGACCCTCGCAAACATGAACCAACTGCTGGTTCTGCAGGATGGCATGATCAATAAATACGGCTCCCGCGATGAGGTGCTGGCGAGTGCCGGCATGGGCGCTGCGTCTGCCTCTGCGCCTCCTTCTTCGGGTGAGGCCAAGGCCGCTGCCCAAAAACCCGCGCAGCCGGCTCCGGCTAAGCCTGAAAAGGGCAAGCCCGAAACTGAGCGCCGCCGCATGCCGTCACCGCCGCCTCCGGCCGGACCCGGACCGGCGCCTCGCGGTGTGCCCGCCGCAGCGAATTTACCGCCGCCACCGCGCGTTCCCGACATGCCCTCCGCACGCCGTGCCCGTTCCGGGAAGACAACGCCGCCAACCCTGCAGCCCGGTACCGGTCATGGTGTCCGGCCGCAGCTCGGTCAAGGATCTGCCCAGGCGATGGAAATCCTGGCGGCTCGCCCGGCTGCCGGGCCTGGCGCTCCGCCGTCATCCGGTTCTTCGCGTTCGTCCGATGGGTCAGCGCCAATGATACGGCCGCCGAAAATGGAAACGACAGTGCACCTGCAGCCACCGCCGGCCAGCCCGGTTCGCCCGGCCCCGAAGCCGGCGAACACGCAGGAGCCGCGTGCCGAGAAGCCTGTAGAACAACCGTCGGTCTCTCGTCCTCTCTCGCCGCCACCGCCGACGAATGCCCGGCCGGTCGCAGCTCTCAATATCGCGGACATACAGTCCATTTCGGGACGCCCCCGTGCCAAGCAGTAACTGTTCGGAACCAGGGGCGATGCCCCTCGTCAGGAACCACTAATGTCGAATGCCGCAGATGATCTGAGCGACGGTCTTGACCTTTCGGAGGCTGAGAACCCGAAAGCCTGGCGGCCTGTTGTGTGGATGGGCTTTATCGTTCTGCTGGCGTTCTTCGGTGGTTTTGGACTGTGGGCATCGCTAGCGCCGCTCGGCAGCGGTGCCATTGCGCAGGGGCAGCTCCAGGTCTCGTCAAATCAGAAAACCGTTCAGCATCTGGAAGGCGGGATCATCGAGGCGATCAATGTCCGGGACGGCGATGTGGTGCGCGAAGGCGACATTCTGATCAAGCTGGACGATACACGGGCGCGGGTCGAATACGAGCTGCTGCACAAACAGTTCCTGACCCATCTCGGAAGCAAGGCACGGCTGGTGGCTGAGCGGGATGACCTTGCGGAGGTCAATTTCCCGCCTGAGCTCTTGTCGCAATCGGCGGACGAGGATGTCGGGGAAGTGATCGCTGGCCAGAGGCGCCTGTTCGAGACCCGTATCAATGCCCGTGACAGTCAGTTCGGGCTGCTCCGCCGCCGCATCCAGAAGACCCGCGAGGAGATCACCGCACTTGGGGCGCAGCAGCGGGCCGATGCGCGGCAATATGAGCTGATCCAGGAAGAGATCGCGGATGTCCGGGTATTGTACGAGAAGGGGTTGGAGCGGAAGCCGCGCCTGCTGTCTCTCGAACGGACCGCGGTACAGCTGGAAGGCAGCATCGGAAATCGCAAGGCTTTGATCGCACGAGCCGAGCAAACCATTGCCGAGACCGAGTTCCAGTTGCTGAACACCGAGGAACGTTTCAAGACCGAGGTGGAGACCAATCTGCGTCAGGTGCAGGATCAGATGATCGACCTGAAGGACCGCCTGAAAGGCGCGCGGGACGCGCTGGACCGGACCCGCATCCGGGCTCCGCAGGACGGCCGCGTCTATGGTCTCCGGTTTCATACCGTCGGTGGTGTCGTCGCTCCGGGGGAGCCGGTGATGGGCATCGTGCCCCAGGGCGATACGCTGGTGGTGAAGGCGCGGATCGATCCGACCGATATCGACGTGGTTACAGTTGGTGCGGTGGCGAGTGTCCGGCTGACCTCTTTCAGCCAGCGCACCACGCAGCCGATCGACGGCGAACTTGTCAGTATTTCAGCGGATATCGTGCAGCCCGAACAGGGGGCGCCGTTCTACGAAGCTCGGGTTGTTCTCGACGGGGACAGTCTCGCGAAGCAGCCGAAACTGGAGCTTGTGCAGGGAATGCCGGCAACCGTGATAATCTCGACCGGCGACCAGACCTTGCTCGAATATCTGCTTGCCCCGCTGGTCCGCAGTTTCGAGCTTGGATTGAGGGAAAATTGATCCGATGAATGATACGTCCGATAACCGTTCCTTTCTTCCCTACGGCAGGCAAACGATTGATGAGGCCGACGAGCAAGCCGTTCTTGACGTGTTGCGCGGCGACTGGCTGACCACTGGCCCGACGGTGGAGGCCTACGAGGCGGCGTTTGCCGAGCGTGTCGAAGCCAAGCATGCAATTGCCTGCTCCAGCGGAACAGCAGGCCTGCACATGGCAGCGATCGCTCTCGATCTTGATTTTGGCGACATCGTTATCGTTCCGAGCGTGACCTTCCTCGCCACGGCCAATGCGGCCCGATACGTAAAGGCGGACGTTCTGTTCGCCGATGTGGACCCGGAAACGGGCGTGATGCGTCTGGAGGACGTGCAGCGGGCCATCGCCGGCATGTCCAAGGGAACGGTCAAGGCGATCTTCCCGGTGCATCTGACAGGACATACGGTCAATCTGGACGAGCTCGCCGCGGAGTTTCCTGAGCTGGTATTAGTCGAGGACGCGTGTCACGCACTCGGCGCCGACTACGAGACCGGCGGCAGCATGGTGCCTGTCGGATCCTGTCCGCATGGCGGTATCACGATGTTCTCGACCCACCCGGTGAAGACTATTGCCACGGGCGAGGGCGGGATGCTGACGACCAACAGCGACCGTTTCGCGGAATCGCTGCGGCAGACGCGGAACCATGGCCTTGTGCGGGAGCCGGAGAAATTCCTGAACAAGCGCATGGGCTTTGAGGACGGTGTCCCGGCTCCTTGGTATTACGAGATGCATGAGCCCGGCTACAATTACCGGCTCTCTGACGTCAATGCAGCCCTTGGCCTCAGCCAACTGGGCAAACTCGACAGTTTCGTCACCAAACGACGCGCTCTCCGGGCGCGCTATCAGGAGCGGCTCGATGCGCTCGGCCCGCATGTGGCGATGCAGAAGGTCGCACCGGGCTGCAACCCGGCTTGGCACCTTGCCGTTGCCCTGATCGATTTCGCGGCGTTGGGCACGACCCGGACAGCGGTGATGACGACCCTGAAGGAGCGCGGGATCGGCACCCAGGTGCACTATATTCCGGTACATCGCCAGCCTTACTACGCGAACCGGTATCAACCCAAATCCCTGCCTGGCGCGGACGCCTATTACGCGCGTTGCCTCAGTCTTCCCCTGTTCCCGGCGATGAGTGAAGACGACGTCGACCGGGTGGTCGAGGAACTGGCTGCGGTACTTGGAATGTAACGGATATCGGCTGCCCCTTCCGCATGTGCGGGAAACAGGGCAAAATGAAGTGATTCGAATATCTTAGGGTGAGGCCTTGGACCGCATGAGCTATCAACCATTCTCATTCGATGAAGATCATATAGATCTCAACGGCAAGACGGTGCTGGTCACCGGCGGAACCGGATCCTTTGGCAAAGAGTTCGTCCGCACCGCATTGGCATCCTCGGAAATGCGCCGCTGCATCGTGTTCTCACGGGACGAGCAGAAGCATTACGACATGGGGCAGGAGTTCCCCTCGGTTCCGGGCAAGCCGATCCGCTATTTCATCGGCGATGTGCGCGACGTGGACCGGCTGGAGCTGGCCATGCGCGGTGTCGACTATGTGGTCCACGCCGCGGCGATGAAGCATGTCCCGGCCGCCGAATACAATCCGTTCGAATGCGTGCAGACCAACATCTATGGCGCCGAAAATATCGTGAAGGCCGCGCTCCGGACCGGGGTCAAGAAAGTCATTGCGCTGTCGACGGACAAAGCGGCAAACCCGATCAATCTTTATGGTGCGACCAAGCTCGCCTCGGACAAGATCTTCGTTGCGGCGAATAATATCTCCGGAGCGGACGGCTGCCGGTTCTCTGTGGTCCGCTACGGTAACGTGATCGGCTCCCGCGGTAGCGTGATCCCGTTCTTCCAGAAACTGATCGATGAGAAGTCGCCGGATCTGCCGATCACCGACGAGCGCATGACACGGTTCTGGATCACCTTGCAGCAGGGCGTGAACTTCGTGCTGTCCAGCATGCAGATGATGAAAGGCCGCGAGATTTTCGTGCCGAAGATCCCGAGCATGAAGATTACGGATGTGGCGAAGGCCATGGCGCCCGGCCTGCCGCTGCGCAATGTCGGCATCCGTCCGGGAGAGAAACTGCACGAGGTGATGATCTCGGAAGACGATTCCCGCACGACGGTTGAGCTGGAAGATCGCTACGTCATTCTTCCGGCCCAGAGCGACCGGGTGCTGGATGACTATCTGGCCGAGGGCCACAAGTTGGTTCCCGCCGAGTTCCGCTATGCAAGCGATACCAATACGGACTGGTTGAGCGGCGACGATCTCAACAAGATGATGTCGTCAATCTGATCGCTCCGGGATCAGATAGCCTTGAGATCTGATAATCCAGCGGGGCGCGCCCAGGAACGGCGCGCCCCGCTGGTTTTTAGTTCGTGACGATCTCCGGCCCCATCACCGCATTGGGCAGCACGGTCGAGATCCACGGCACGTAGGTAACGACAATCAGGAATGCGAAGAGAACTGCCAGGAACGGCAGGGCAGCCTTCACCACGGCCATCATCGGCATCCCGGCGACACCTGAGGTGACGAACAGGTTGAGCCCCACGGGCGGCGTGATCATGCCGATCTCCATGTTCACCACCATGATGATGCCGAGATGGATCGGATCGATGCCAAGCTCCATGGCAATCGGGAAGACCAGCGGCGCCACGATTACCAGCAGGCCCGACGGCTCCATGAACTGACCGCCGATCAGCAGGATCACGTTCACCGCGACAAGGAACATCACCGGTCCGAAGCCGTAGGCCAGCATGGTTTCGGTGATCTGCTGCGGCACCTGCTCGTCGGTCAGCACATGCTTCAGGATGAGGGCATTGGCGATGACGAAGAGCAGGGTCACCGTCAGCTTGCCGGCATCGAACAGGGTCTTGCGCGTGTCCGGATGATAGAGCGCCGTCAGCAACGCGCTGGGTTGGCGGAACAGGGAGACATTCCGGGTCTCGCCCTCCGTCGCCAGCGGCCCCATGTCCCGGTAGACGAAGGTGGCGATGATCCAGGCATAGACGGCCGCGACAGCCGCCGCTTCGGTCGGTGTGAAAACACCGCCATAAATGCCGCCCATGATGATCACGATCAGCAGCAGGCCCCAGGAGGCTTCCTTGGCACTGGAATAGATCTCGCCCCAGCCGGCCCATTCGCCTTTCGGCAGGTTCTTCCATTTCGCCATGATGTAGATCGCCGCCATGAGCGACAGACCGGCCAAGAGGCCGGGGATCACGCCAGCAAGGAACATCCGGCCGACCGAAACTTCCACTGCGGCGGCATAGACCACCATGACGATGGACGGCGGGATCAGGATGCCGAGTGTGCCGGCATTGCAGATCACGCCGGCGGCGAATTCCTTGGTGTAGCCGACCTGGCGCATACCGGCGATCACGATGGTGCCGATGGCGACCACGGTCGCGGGCGAGGAGCCGGAGAGCGCGGCGAACATCATGCAGGCAAAGACGCCGGCGATGGCGAGGCCACCCGGAAAATGCCCGACGCAGGCGATGGAGAACCGGATGATCCGTTTCGCTACCCCACCCGTCGACATGAAGGAGGAGGCGAGGATGAAGAACGGGATCGCCAGCAGGGTGTAATGCCCCTCGAAAGCGCTGAACAGGGTTTGCGCGATGGAAGCCAGGGACGAATCCGAAAAGGCCAGCAGGAACAGGATAGATGACAGACCAAGCGCGACCGCGATGGGGACCCCGATCAGCAGCAGCACGATAATGGCGAGGAAGAGAAGAGCGACTTCCATGGATCAGAGATCCTTCAGTTTTTTGGCGGCTTCGTCGACTGCGTCCTCGACTTCGTGGCTGGCAATCAGCCCTTCCATGCGGCCGCGCCAGATGGCGATACCGGCCATGACAAAGCGGATAAGCAGCAAGGCCATCGCGAAAGGCAGAACGGCGTAGGGGACGAGACGGGGAATCTTCTCGTAGACCTCGCCCTCGTTGAAGACGTCCTGCAACCAGTCGAGCGGGCGGAAGCCGAAAATGTCCGGCATCGGGGTGTCTTCGGTCTCGTACCAGCCTTTTTCCCGGAACTTGTCCTCGAAGCCGAGCGGGAACCAGCGTCCTTCCGTGGCGGGTAGGTTGGCGAAGTTGGCCCAGTAATCCCAGGATCCCTTCAGCAGCAGGAAGGCATAGACAATGCAGACGGCGCAGGCGAGCAGCGCCAGGATCCGGCGTTTCGGCGGGGTAAGACCCGCGGTGACAACGTCGACGCCCAGATGGGCGCGAATCTTGACCGCATAGGCGGCGCCGAGCAGCACGAGCCAGCCGAACAGGAATACGGTGACCTCAAGAGCCCAGAGAATGCCGGAATCGAATACATAGCGTGCGATCACATTAGCGAAGGTGATCACGGTCATCGACCCGAGGATCGCCGCTGTCGCGGTTTCCTCAACCCGGTCGGAAAGGGGTTTTATCGTCATTACGGGCGCCCCCAGAAATAAGCGCGGTGCGGAGGGAGGTCCGCACCGCGCGACAAGGCTAAAGTCCGAGCCTTGGCCTTGGAGTTTAGGTGTCTAGTTGTTCGCGGCCTGCGCGGCGGCGATGTTGTCGGCGCCAACGTCTTTCTCGAACTTGGCCCAGACCGGCTTCATCACTTCAACCCAGGCAGCGCGCTGCTCCGGGGTAAGCGAGCGGACAGTGCCGCCGGCCTTGATCACGGACTGCTTGGCAGCCTCGTTCACGGCGGTGGATTCCTGGTTCCGGGCTGCGGTCACTTCGGCAACGATCTTCAGGAACTGGTCACGCACGTCCGGCTTCAGGCTTTCCAGCCAGTCGACGGAGGTGACCAGCAGATAGTCGATGATGCCGTGGTTGGTCTCCGTGGTGCCGTCCTGCACTTCGAAGAACTTCTTGCCGTAGATGTTCGACCAGGTGTTTTCCTGACCGTCGACAACGCCCTGCTGCAGAGCACCGTAGACTTCGGAGAAGGCCATTTTCTGCGGGGTGCCGCCGATGGCTTCCATCTGGGCGACCAGCACTTCGGAAGACTGCACGCGGAACTTCAGGCCATTGGCGTCGGACGGCATCAGCAGCGGCTTGCTGGCGGACATCTGTTTCATGCCGTTGTGCCAGTAGGCCAGACCCTGCAGGCCACGGCGCTGCATGCTGTCGAGCAGGCCCTTGCCGGCATCGGAGCCCTGGTAGGTTTCAACCGCGTTGATGTCCTTGAACATGAACGGCAGGTCGAACAGGCGGAATTTCTTGGTGAACTTTTCGAACTTGGACAGCGACGGTGCGGCGAGCTGGACGTCGCCCTGGAGCATGGCTTCCAGAACCTTGTTGTCGTTATAGAGGGTCGAGTTCGGGAAAACCTGCATGCAGGCCTTGCCGTTCATTTCCTCGTTCACGCGCGTTTCCAGCAGCGATGCGGCGATACCCTTCGGGTGCCGATCGGTGTTGGTGACGTGGCTGAACTTGATGACAACCTCGCCGTCATCGCAATTGGCATAAGCGGCGCCAGGCGCAATAAGGGCGGCAGCCGCCAGAGCGGCAGCGAAAAACTTCTTCATTGTGTCCTCCCAATAGACACGCGGTTGAATCCGCATAGGCTGTTACCTGAAATTGTCCGCTTCAACTGGGCAATCGTGAAATTGCAGGAAATTTTTTTTCTTTAAAGTCAGTGCACTAACTTTTGCTAAGGTGCACAAAAAGTTCATTTGTCCGGATTTTCGGGCAAATTTTCTTGAGATTTCGTGGGCCCGTTTTCGTTTCGGGAATGCGTTCAACAGACCGGGTGCCATGTCACGGGCCAAAGCGATCGTTGTCATTCTTTGCGCGCTCTATGCGCTGGTCTCCCTGCTCGCGGGCTGGCTGGTCTATCGCTATGCCTATCTGGAGACGCTCGACCAACTGGAGGAGACAGGCCGTATCCGCGTGCAGCAGGCGAGCGACCGCCTGATGGGACAGCTTTCCGGCTATTCCTATCTGGTCAATTTGCTGGCCCGACATCCGCTGGTGATCCGTAGTGTCGTTGACGGGGTTCCTCCTGAGGCCGCTGACGATCTGCTGATCGACTCGGTTCTGACATATGGCGCCGACCGGATCAGTCTGACGGACGCGGACGGTCGTCTGGTTGCTTCCTCCTCTCCCGAGACGGAACTGGACCGGATCGAGGGCACGGTTGATACATCCCTGTTGCGCGCGGCGCTGAACGGTCGTCTGGGGCTGGAAGCGGCTTTTGACGACGATGGCCGCAGGGTGATCCGGCTGAGCCGGGGGGTCCTCGATGGGGCTGCACCTGCGAAAGGTGCGATTTTTGTGACCATCGATGTGGCCGCGCTGGAGTTCGAATGGGGGATCGCTCCGGAGGCGATCTGTTTCTTTGATGCGTCGCAAACAGTGTTCGCGTCGACCAGACAATCGCTTTTGAGGCGGCAAGATAAAAGTCTGGGTGATGGCGACCCCCGATTTGAACCGTTTCCCCATCGCGCGTTGGAGCGTGAAGGGGGACATGAGGTCTGGTCTTTCTCCGAAGCTTTCGACCTGCCGCAACGCGCTCTTGTGGTGACCCGGGCGCTGCCACAGGTGAATATGACCGCGCGCGGCTTTCTCGATACGGCGCCGGCGCGGACCGCCGCCATTCTGCGTGGGCTGCTGACCACGACCGTGCTGGGCGCGCTGGGGCTTGCGATGTTGATCGCGGCGCTTTGGAGGCGGCGCATGGCGGACCGTCTGGCGATCGAGGCGGCGGTCAATGCGCGTCTCGAGGAACGTGTCGAACGGCGTACGTCGCAATTGAAAGTGGCGCAGGACCAGCTCGTCCAGGCTTCCAAGTTGACCGCCCTTGGAGAAATGTCCGCGGGGATCAGCCACGAGCTCAATCAGCCGCTCGCGGCCATTCTGAATCTGTCGGAGAACGGGCGGAAGCTGCTCGACCGAAAGAGGTTCGACGAGGCGGGCGAAAATCTCGGCCAGATAGCGGGCCAGGTGCAGCGGATCGACAAGATCATCCGCAATCTGCGTGCCTTCGCCCGGAACGAAGGCGAAGGGGGAGAGCCCGTAGATCTCGTTGCCGCTGTCGATTATGCGATCACACTGACATTGCCATCGCTCGAAAAGGACGGCATCGCCTTGTCCTGGTCCGCGCCCGAGCGGCAGATGCTGGTCGATGGCGGTGAGGTCCGTCTGCAGCAGGTCGTGGTCAATATCCTGAGCAACGCACAGGATGCGATGGTGTCGTCGGATATAAAGCGGATCGACGTGATGCTGAAAACGGACACGGGTGAAGCTGTTCTGGAAATCGCAGATACGGGACCTGGTATTCCAGATCCGACCCGTGTGTTCGAGCCGTTTTACACAACCAAGGAACTGGGAGCCTCGAAAGGCCTTGGCCTAGGGCTGTCGATTTCCTACGGGATCATTCGCAGCTTGGGCGGGACGCTCTCCTGCCAGAACAGTGCGCATGGCGGGGCGATTTTCACCATTCGACTTCCATTGACCGACAGGGCGGTGCAATGACCGGACAGGTGCTGCTGATTGAGGATGACGATGCCCTGCGCAACTCGCTGGCGCAGACGCTGGAGCTGGCCGATCTGACCGTGATATCGGCGAGCAGTTATGTGCAGGCGAAGCGGAGCATCCGGGCGAATTTCCCGGGCATCATCCTGTCCGATATCCGGATGCCGCATCAGGACGGCTTCTCCGTGCTGTCGGCGGCGCAGGGGGCCGACCCGGAATTGCCGGTGATCCTGCTGACGGGACACAGCGATGTGCCGACGGCCATGCGGGCAATGAAAGAGGGCGCCTACGAATACCTGGAAAAACCGGTCGGCACGGAGCGTCTGGTCGATGTGGTGCTCCGGGCGATCGAGCACAGAGACCTTGTGCTGAAATCCCGCCGGATCGAGCGCGCGCTTGAGCGTAGCGACGCGGCGGCCCGGAGTTTCCCCGGCTCGGGACCGGTCTCGACGGCACTTCGCACGGCGCTCCGCAGGGTTGCCGCCAGCGACTGTCATGTTCATCTGCATGGTCCGAAGGGGACGGGCAAGAAAGAGGCAGCTTTTGCGATCAATGCTCTTTCGCCGGAGCCACGCGCATTTCTGACACTGAACCTGCTGCACGCAGCGGCAGACTCCGTACGCCGCCTGCACCCGCCCGAGGGCGCGGCGGACCTCTCATTGAAAAGCGTCGAATGCGCCACACCGGAACAGGTCGAGGATGTACGCGCACTGATTCATCGTTGTCCGGAGCTGCGCGTCATATCGTCGTCCGTCGCGTCGCTGGCAGAGCTGGAGCACCTGGAGCCGGGCGCGGAAGGCACAACGGTGGTGGAAATCCGGGTTCCGTCGCTTGACGAGCGCCGGGACGATTTGCCGGAGATTTTCGAGAACTTCCTGCGCCAGGCGATACGTAGCCTGGACACCGACATGCCGGAGGTATCAACCGCCACTCTGACGGACATCATGACCCGCCCCTGGCCGGGCAGCCTGCCGGAGCTGCGCAGCTATGCGATGACCTATGCGCTGGGCGCGCGGGTCCAGAGCGACAATGTCGGGCAGGGAACCCTGGCGGAGCAGGTCGAAGCGTTCGAGAAAATGGTTCTGACAGAGACGCTGAAGCGCACCAATGGGAAAGCTGCTGAAGCGGCCAGGATACTGGGGGTGCCGCGCAACACGTTCTATGATCGGCTGGCGCGTTTCGGACTGTCTGCCAAGGATTTCAGGGACGGCTGAACGAGAACAAGGCGCCACTGATCGAGAGGCAGTCTGGCGGTAACCGGCCCGGCACCTAGAGGTTCAACTCAGGTTCCTTGTCTTTCTTGGTCCATCCGATCAGGCGGATTGCAGGGAATATCCAGAGGAAACCGGCGACCGGATAAAAAAGCAGCTCGGCCAGCCAGTGCTGCGGCAGCATGTGGTTCGCGACGGTCACGACTCCGGCGATATAGGCGATCAGGCCGACAATCATGATGATGCCGCCGAGGGCAGTGCGCCAGCGCATGGGGGACTCCGTTTCGTTCGGTCGGCATCGATATGCGCCGGACGGGGATAGTGTCAACCGTTGCGGAAAGACAGCGCACACATGAAATTGTTGAGACAGTCTGCGTAATCATCCTGTTTGCGCCTCTTCCGTCGCGGGGAAGCGAGACTTTGATGCCTCTCCCGCTCTAAGGGCTGCCTCATAAAGGACACGTGCAACCGAAACGGTTTTTCCGATGAGCATGCTTGGTCACCCCATTGTCGCGTTGATGATCTCCGTCGGGTTTCTTTGGACGGCCAACGGGCTGTTTCACAGTCTGATCGGCCTGCGCATGAGCCAGGAAGGGTTCGACACCACGGTTGCCGGTCTGGTCACCTCCGCATACTTTGTCGGTCAGCTCACCGGCGCCGCATTCTGTGGCCGAATTATCGAGAGTGTCGGCCATGTCCGTTCGTTCGCGGCCTTCGCGTCGATTATCTCTGCCTGCGCCATTTCCCACGCGATCTTCGTCGATCCATATTTCTGGTCGCTGTTGCGTTTCGCCACCGGCATCTGTATCGCCGGTGCCCTGATGGTGGCGGAAAGTTGGCTGAACGGCGCGGTTTCGAACAAGCATCGCGGAGGCATGCTCTCCATCTATGTTGTGGTGATCTATTTCGGCATGGCGGCTGGTCAGCAGATCCTCAATCTTTCGCCGCCGACCAGCTTCATTCTCTACAGCGTGGCCTCTATCCTGTTCTCGCTCGCCCTGGTGCCACTGTCGCTGGCCAGCCGGGCGACGGCGGGCGAGCTGGCGCCATCGCGCCTCAGCATGGCCGAACTGTTCAAGGTCTCGCCGCTCGGCATGATCTGCAGCTTCGCCAGCGGCGTGCTCGGCGCGGTCGTCATGGGGCTTGGGCCGATCTTCGGTAACCAGATCGGGTTCTCGGTTGCCCAGATTGCCACCATGATGACCGTCACCATGTTCGGCGGGCTGTTGCTGCAATATCCGATCGGAAAGCTCTCGGACTTTTTCGATCGCCGTACCGTGATCGCGGTCGTGCTCTTTGCCGTGGGCGGGGTGTCGTTCGCCATTGCGATGCTTTTCGATGGCGGGACATTCATGTTCCTGGGGCTGATGGTGGTCTTTGGCGGGCTGAACTTCGCGCTCTATCCTCTGGCCATTTCTCACGTCAACGACCACGTCGAAGCCTCCGACCTGGTGCCGGCAGCGGCCGGCATCCTGATCGCGGCGAGCTTGGGATCGTCCATCGGTCCGATTATCGGTGCCTTTGCGATGGATCGTGTCGGACCTGGTGGCCTGTTCCAGTTCACTGCCTTTGTCGGTTTTTCCGTTGGCATCTTCGCTGTCTACCGGATGCTCCGCAGCGCGGCGCCGGCCCGGGAAGAGCAGGGGCCATATGTCGCCTATGCCCGGACGTCGGCCATCGTTGCCGAACTTGACCCGCGCGGCGAGTTCATCGAGGAGGTCGAGCCGAACGTCATGGACGAGAACCTGCCTAAGGATTTCTCCTACGATGAGCTCATTGAATCCGCAGTGGAGGGCGAGGCAGAGGAATGGGTTCAGGCGAACTCTTCACCGTAATACAGCGTCGAGACGTGTTTCGCTTCGGCGAAATAGAGCCAGCGTTCCACAACAACGCCGACGCTGCCCGAGATGGCTGCGAGCAACACCAATCCGCCAGCCATGGTGCCGGAGCCGGGCATGGCGAGCACGGCAGCCAGCACGGCAATCGGGATCACCAGGCCGAAGAAACCGGCAAGGCGCCGGAGCTTCACGGCGTGTTTGCGGCCGATCCTGTAGCCCATCTCGCGCATCACGTAGGTTTCCGACGTTGTCGGTCCCTCAAGCAACCGCACTGTACCAAGGTTGGCGAGCCCGGTCGCGGTGCCGGAAGTCGCGGTCGGTGCCGCATTGTCTGTCGCGGTCCAATAGCGCCATTTGATCGCGGCTGAAAGCAGCACGAAGCCCATTGTCGGTAAGGCCATTGTCTGCAGGTCGCTACCGGACAGTGCGAGCAGCGGCAGTATCCAGAGCCCGCCCGTGGCCATGGCCATGGCGAGATAGCCCGGCACGGTGAAACCATTGTGCCAGCGCGGGATGGTCTTCAGGCTCTGATAGATCATCGCCGTGCAATAGACCGTGACCATGGCCAGCACAGCGGCCACCGCTCCGGCCAGCATCCAGAGGCCATCGTTGCGGCCCAGCAGCACCCAGCCAACGGCAAACAGAAGCGCCGGGATATAGGTCAACACGGCCAGCAAGCCCTCGCGGGAAAGCCATGAGCTGCGCCACTGGCTCATCGCGCGCCAGGCCCGTTCCGGATGCCCGAGATGGAAGGTGGAACTGAGCAGCCCGGCGGTGACGAGGCCGAGGGCCAGCGGGAAGCCGATCCAGCCGATCAGCGGATTGGCATCACCGGTAAGAGCCGCATGGAGGGCAAGCCAGACCAGCAGGCCGTAGCCGGCACCGGAAGCGGTGGTGAAGAAGATGACTGAGAGAGCGGGATGCATCGGCGGGCCTCAGCGGGAAAGCATGGTGTCGAGCCAGCCGAGCAGGCCGCTGGCGTCGGAAGTCGTCTCGCCGGCGGGAACCCGCAGGGCAAGGTCCGCGAGCCGTTCTGGCGCGCCGAAATCCTCGGCCTTGGTCCGGCGTGGGCGCGGCGGCAGGTAGCGGTTTACCGGCTTGTAGCCCATCTCCGGCATCAGCTCATAACCCTGGCGTTCGGCAACCAGTTGCGAGACATCGGAGTCCGGATCTCCGAGATCTCCGAAATGCCGGGCGCCTGCCGGACAGGTGGAAACGCAGGCCGGCACCCGGTCTTGCTCTTCCAGGTTCTCGTTGTAGATCTTGTCGACGCAGAGGGTGCATTTCTTCATCACGCCCTCGGTCTTGTCGTATTCCCGGGCGCCATAGGGGCAGGCCCAGGAGCAGAGCTTGCAGCCGATGCAGAGATCCGCATTGACCAGAACAATGCCGTCCTCGACCCGTTTGTAGGAGGCTCCGGTCGGGCAGACTGTGACACAGTCGGGTGTCTCGCAATGCAGGCAAGAGCGCGGGAAATGCACCGTGCGGGCGTCTTCGCCTTCACCTGCTTCATAGGTGTGGATGCGGTTGAACCAGACACCCCAGGCGCCTTCGTCACCGTCTTCTTCGGCGTCGTCGCTATAGGCGTTCCAGTCCGTCAGCGGCGCCGAATGGCCGCTGGTGTTCCATTCCTTGCAGTTCACCGCACAGGCATGGCAGCCGACGCAGATATCGAGATCGATGACGAGGCCGAGCTTCTTGCTTCCGGCTGTTGTGGGCAGGCAGGTCATTGGCCGCGCCTCCCTTTATACTGGAGCGGTCCTTTCGGGCGCTCCGCAGTCGGCGCGGTCTTCAGCACGGGGAATTGTGGTTCCGAAACCGTCTCCGGCCGATCGTCCGCCGCTTTCTCGATTCTGACCCGGAGATCGTACCAGGCGGCCTGACCGGTAACCGGATCCGCATTGGCATAGCGATAGCCGTCCTTGCGCGCGGGCAGAAGCTCGGAGATCACGTGGTTCAGCAGGAAGCCCTTGGTCGCTTCCGGCGCGTCCTTGCCGAGATTCCAGGCGCCCCGGCGCTTGCCGATGGCGTTCCAGGTCCAGGCGGTGTCTGGATTCACACCTTCCATCAGCTTTACCGGCACCTTGATCTGACCGTGATGGGAGGTGACATAGACCCAGTCCCCGTCCGCGATGCCGAGTTTTTCGCCCTGCTTCCGGTTCATGAACAGCGGGTTCTTGCCGTGCAACTGGCGCAACCAGGCATTCTGGCCGCCCCAGGAATGATACATCGCAGCCGGGCGCTGGGTGATCGCATGCATCGGGAAGCTGTCGGTATCGACCTGGCTTTCCTCGAACGGCTGGTACCAGATCGGCAGCGGGTCAAAATAGCGTTTGATCCGCTCCCGGTCTTTCTCCGGCGGCTGATTGGCGCCGTGGCCTTCGGCTGCCAGCCGGAATTGCTGCAACGGCTCGACATAGAGCTGCATGATGATCTGGTTGGGCGCACCGATGAAGCCGAGGCGTGTTGCTGTTTCCAGATAGGTTTTGTTTGCGTGCTTGTAGTAGCGCTCTTCCGGCTTGAACTCATGGCGCCAGAAGCACTCGTTTTCCACGTAACGCTTAAGCTGGTCCGGGTTCGGCGCGCCCTTGCCGCCCTCGGTACCGTCCGCGCCGCGCCAGCCCGCCAGCGGGCCGATGCCGGGTGCGCGTTCGTGGTTGGCGATATAATCGGGATAGCCGCCCGGATATTTCGCAGAGCCATCCTCATGCGTCAGGCCCGGCAGGCCGAGACGGACGCCGAGATCGATCAGCACTTCCTGGAAGGGCCGCACGTCCCGGTCCGGTGCCACGACAGGCTGGCGAATAGAGTCCGCCGCGCCGTCCGCGTCGCAGATCGGCCGGTCCAGCAGGGAGATGCAGTCCCAGCGCTCCAGATACGTGGTGTCCGGCAGGACTAGATCCGCATAGGCCACCATCTCGGAGGCATAGGCGTCTGAATAGATGATCTTCGGGATTCGGTATTCGCCCGTCTCCGGGTCCTTGTCCGTCAGCTTCTCCATCGTGCCCTTGGAATTCATCGTCGAATTCCAGCTCATGTTCGCCATGTACATGAACAGGGTGTCGATGGGGTATGGGTCCTGTGCCCAGGCGTTATGGATGACCATGTGCATCATGCCATGCACGGCCATCGGCGCATCCCAGGAGAAAGCCTTGTCGATCCGGGCCGGGTTGCCGGCATCGTCCACGAGCAGGTCATCGGGGCCCATCGGGAAGCCGAGCGGCGGCCCCGCCATCGGGGTGCCGGGCTTGATCTGTTCCGCGCGACCGACAGGTTTCAGCGGCGGCGGCGCCGGGCGCGGGAAGGGCGGCTTGTAGCGGAAGCCACCCGGGCAATCGATGCTGCCGAGCAGCATTTGCAGGACATGCAGGGCGCGGCAGGTATGGAAGCCGTTGGAATGGGCGGAGATACCGCGCATGGCATGCATGGCGACAGGGCGGCCGATCATCTTCTCGTGCCGCCGTCCGGCCCAGTCGGTCCAGGGCACGTCGAGGGTGATTTCCTGCTCGAACGCGGCATGGGCGATCTCGGCAGCCAGCCGCTTGATCGTCGCGGCGTCGAGGCCGGTCTGCGCGGCAACGGCGTCCGGTGCATAGGACGGATCGAGATAGCGCTCGGCCAGCAGTTTGAAGGACGGTACAGCCTTGCGGCCGTTCGGCAGAACATGCTCGCCGGAGAGATCCGGCGTGATATCGGCTTCCAGTGCGGAGACCACCTTGCCGGAGCTCTTGTCGAAGGCGAGCGGGCGGCCTTCATCATCGCGTGCAAACAGGCCGTGATCGGCGGCGCCGGGGTCCTGGATTACCAGCCAGGGCGCGTTCGTATAACGCACCAGATATTGCAGATCGACTTTGCCGGCCCGCAGTAGCTCATGCACCAGCGCCAGAATGAACAGCCCGTCCGTGCCGGGACGGATGCCGACCCATTCATCCGCGATGGCGGAATAGCCGGTTTTCACGGGATTGACGGAAACGAACTTGGCACCGCGGGTCTTGATGTGCCCGAGGCCCATCTTGATCGGGTTCGAATCGTGATCCTCGGCGACGCCGAACATCATGAAAAATTTGGTGTGTTCCCAGTCCGGTTCACCGAACTCCCAGAAAGAGCCACCGATGGAATATAGCCCCGCCGCCGCCATGTTGACGGAGCAGAAGCCGCCATGGGCCGCATGGTTAGGCGTCCCGAACTGGCTGGCCCACCAGCCGGTCAGCGACTGGGACTGGTCCCGGCCGGTGAAAAAGGCGAGCTTGCGCGGATCGCTCTTGCGGATGTCGCCGAGCCATTCAGCGGCAGTCGCAAGGGCTTCGTCCCACTCGATCTCCTTGAACTCGCCACTGCCGCGTTCGCCGACCCGTTTCATCGGTTTGGTCAGCCGCGCCGGTGAGTAATGCTGCATGATCCCGGCGGAACCCTTGGCGCAGAGCACGCCCTTGTTCACCGGGTGGTTCTTGTTGCCTTCGATGTACCTGATCGTACCGTCGCGCAGATGCACTTTGATGCCGCAGCGACAGGCACACATGTAGCAGGTTGTGAATTTGGTCTCGTCGGATACGGGCGGTGACGTATCGACTGTTTCAACCACCGTCTCGAACGGGTTGATGCTCATTATCTCTCCGGAGCGGGAAGGCCTGAACGGCTCATCGGCTTGTTAATTGCCGATGACAATAGCAGGGCCGGTCCGAAAAAGTCAGGATCGAAACAAGACTTTTTCTTCGATCCGGAATTGGTGCACGATTTGACTTTAAGTCGCCGCCAGCAGGCATCTTTGGGCGGCAGGGGTGCGGGTGTCAGGTGACCGCGTCGATCTGCTCGTCGGAGAGGTTGCCGGGCACGATGGTGACCGGAACACGCATCCGGGCGGCGCCCTTGCCAGTCATATAGGTGACCAGCGGTCCGGGGCTTTCACCCTGGGTGTTCGCACCGAGCACCAGCACGGAAATGCTCGGCTCCTCATCGATCAGATTGAGCAGTTCATCACGGGTCGAGCCTTCGCGGACATAGATGATCGGGATCTGTCCGGAGATATCGACCACCTGCTTGGAGAGTTCGCCGAGAAGTGCTTCCGCATCCTCCCGGGCTTCCTCGCGCATCAGCTCGCCAACGCCCATCCAATGCTGGAATTCCTGCGGTTCAATAGCACGGAACAGGGCCACATGGCCGCCACTGTGGCGTGCTCTGCGGCAGGCAAAACGCAGGGCGATCTGCATCTCTTCGCTGTCGTCGACAACGACGAGGAAAACCCGGGGCTTCGATCCGTCCGTCAATTGACTCATACGCGTGCTGTCCGTTCTGCCGACACTGGGTTCAGACTTTACGGAAAACTGCGGCGGCAAGCCAGCCCGCGGCGACGGCGATCAGGATTGCGACCAGTCCGTAGATTGCGGAGCGCTCGTGCGCGAAAGTATAAACCTCTGCGCCGACGCCGACTTTTTCGACCAGCAACGGTGTTGTCTGGGCGTGGACGACACGGCCCCCGCGGATCAGGTAGACGACTGCAGTGTAGGTTCCGGTTGCCAGATTGGCCGGGAAATGGACCTGGGTGCGAAACAGTTTGCCCGCAATGATCGTGACCCGCCCGGGCTCGCTCGCATAGAGGCCCTGTGCCTGTTTCCGCCGCACCAGGGCCGTGCGGAAAGTGTTTTCGTCCTCGGGCAGCAGTTTTTTGCCACCCGCGGCCGCGCGCAGCCGCAGATGGCTGGCACCGATCTGCTGGCGTTCCAGGACTTCGAGCGGTGCGATTTCTTCCAGTGGCCGGCTGGCTGCGACAGCGTAGAAGTTCGGAGCGCTGTTGAACTGCATGCTGCGGGTGTTCATCCAGATACCGGCGACCCGCTCCTTGCGTCGTACCGTGACCGATTCGCGCGGGCCCGAGACCGTGACGACAATATCGCCATCGTCGTCGACCGAGCCGAAAAGCAGGAGGTCGGCGCCCGTAAAACCCGTGGTGATATCGACCCGGTGGCTGGAAAGGTCGGCGATCAGATCCTGCGCATTGGCCTTGCCGGCGGCTTCACAATTCAATGCGAGGGCGGCAAGCAGCAGCATGCTTAACTTTGTGAGCCTGTTCATGCGCCTAGCCACCCTGGGACACCACGATGGAATAGAGGTCGTCCGGTGTTACCACCAGATCGAATGCGAGCTTCAGGCAGACGGCAACAACCATCAGCGCAAGCAACCCGCGGAGCTGTTCACCTTTCAATTTGACGGCGAACTGGCTGCCGAACTGGGCCCCGACAACTGCGCCTACCAGCAGCAGGATGGCGAGCACGACATCGACGGTCTGCGTTGAGATGGCCTGCAGAAAGGTCACGTTGGCGGTTACGAAAATGATCTGCAGCAGCGATGTGCCAACGACCATGGAGGTGCGCATGCCGAGCATATAGATCATTGCCGGCACCATGATAAAGCCGCCGCCGACGCCCATGATGGCGGAAAGGATACCGACAAAACAGCCGATCCCGAGCGGTAGCAGGGCGCTGATATAGAGCTTGGATTTGCGGAAGCGGATCTTGAACGGCAGGCCGTGCATCCAGGTGTGCTGATGCAGTTTCCGGCGGCGCCCGCCGCTCTGCCGGACCTGCAGGATGGTGCGGACGCTTTCCAGCAGCATCAGGCCGCCGATCACGCCGAGAAAGACCACGTAGCAGAGCTTAATCACCAGATCGATCTGGCCGAGACTCTCCAGAAACTTGAACAGCAGGACGCCCAGGGTCGAGCCGACGATACCGCCGGCCAGAAGGACGAACCCCATGGTGAAATCGAGATTGCCGCGTCGCCAGTGCGCGATGACTCCGGAGATCGAACTGGCGACAATTTGATTGGCGCCGGTGCTGACCGCCACCGGCGCCGGAACGCCGATGAAAATCAGAATGGGAGTCATGAGGAACCCGCCGCCGACACCAAAAAGGCCGGAGAGGAAGCCGACGGCGCCGCCCATAGCCAGAATGGTGAGGACGTTTACCGACATCTCTGCGATGGGCAGGTAGATGTACATGGGCCCCGCGGGGACGGTCAGGGATAAACCAGATACCGGATGACAGCAGACACAACCACCCGAACGATTCCATCTTTAATAACAGAAAAGTATGCAGTGAGGCCATGACTAGTTTGTAGTGGTTCTAATGATTTAGCGGGACGATGTTTCGGCTGTTGTTTCGTCGCCACTTTCAGTTTCCAGAGCGGCGCCGATCTCGGCCTTCACGGCGACAAAACCGGGTTCGGTTCTGATGCGGGGGGCACGCGGGCGCGGGAGATCTATGTCGATCTCCTTGAGAATGCGCCCCGGCCGGTTGCTCATCACGAGCACCCGGTCGGAAAGGAACACGGCTTCCTCGATATCGTGCGTTACCAGCAGAGCCGAGATGCCGCGTTCCGCCAGAAGTCCGGCCAGCCAGACCTGCATTTTTGCCCGGGTTTGCTGGTCAAGTGCGCCGAACGGCTCGTCCAGCAGCAACAGATCCGGTCCGCCTGCAAGCGTGCGTGCCAATGCTGCCCGTTGCTGCATGCCGCCGGAGAGGGCCGATGGATAGAAGGTTTCGAATCCCTCCAGACCGACGGCGCTTATCAGCTCCGCGGTCACATCGAACGCCTGGGCGCGGGAGAGGGACCGGAAACGGGCTCCGAACGCGATATTCCGTTCCACCGTGAGCCAGGGGAAAAGAGCGGGTTGCTGGAAAACCATGCCGCGCCCGGGACTCGGGCCGGTCACTAATTCGCCATCGAACGTAATATGCCCGTCGCGCAACGTTATCAGGCCGGCCACCAGGCGCAGCAGGGTCGACTTCCCGCATCCCGACGGTCCGACAATTGTCAGGAATTCGCCATCCGACAGAGAGAAACTGGCTGGTCCGACCGCATGTAAGGCGTCCGCTGCTGCCTTTGCGACAAACTGGTGCCGGACGTTTTCCAGTCTAAGTTTCGTCACAATGCTCGATCCGTCCTTTTGGATTGGTACTCTGCCAGAGAATGCTTTATTCGAAATCGACCGTTAACCGGTTGACGGAAAATAATGTCTCCGGTGTATGTTTTCGCACAGACCACGTTCCAAATATCGAATGGAGTGCGTATCATTGGTTGAACGTTCGGCGTTCTTGCCGGAGGAGTCCTGAGCCATGTTAAACGCGATCCTGCAGGCCATCGGCCTTTCCTCGAAAGATGAAAGACGTCAGTTCGAGCGCTATCCTGTCACCTCGCCGATTGAGGTGACGGTGGACGGTATGGCGCATAATTGCATCATTGATAACGTTTCGGTCGGCGGTCTTCGGCTCGAGCCGCCGGTGGATGCGGTGCCCGGAACCGATTTGACGATCAAGCATCCGGCTTCAGGGCTCAATCTGAACGGCCAGCTGATCGGCAACGATACCGGAGGTTCGCGCGTCAGCTTCAATTCGTCGGAGGCGGGCGCGGTAGTGTCTGTCTGGCTTCGGATGATGCACGAGCAGCAGAGCGGCGAGCCGCACGCGGAGTGACCCGATTACGATGCCGCGAATGAGCCGTCTTTGCGGCGCACGCCTAGTCCGCGGAGAGAGTTGAGACGATCCTGTCGGCAACCCTGTCCGGGGCAATATCCGCCATCCGGTCGGTGCCATAGCTGACGTCTCCGAACGGCACGATGGCGTCGATTCTGGTGTCTTCCATCATCGGTGGGGAACCGCCGAACAGACCGACAGAACGGATTCCAGTCGCTGCGGCCAGATTAAGGGCTCCGGTGTCATTCCCAACCGCGATGTCCGTGACCGACATGATGGCGGCGGTTTCCAGAATCGGCTGTGTGACCATGGGCACCATCCAGGCTGGCCTCCCAAAGCGGGTGTGCAGTCTGTCCGCAAGATCGGATTCGCCCGGCCCGCCGATCAGAAAAATGCTGCCGCCGGTTTCCCGGTGCAGGCGGTCGGCAAGGGCTCCGAAATTCTCGACGCCCCACTGTTTGAAGGGCTCACTGGCTCCGATGATGAAGCTGATCCAGGGGCGGGGCAGATCGGCAAATCGACGCAAGTTCTCCTCGCGCATGAACTCCGGGACGGGAAGATCGGGCATCGATTCCAGCTTCGGGACGGAGTGGTTCAGCAGAAGCTGGTTCGCTTTTTCGATCGCGGTGAATTTCCGAGCCAGGCGAGAGAGGCTGTGTTGCGATGTCAGAAACGCGTCCTGCCAGCCGATGCCATACCCGATCCGCTCACCAATGCCGGCACGCCAGGTCGCCAGCCCGTATCGGGGGGACGAGTGCAGGATCCAGACAGTGTCGAAACCGTAGGGCTTGAGTGCCGCACCGAGGCGAAAGCCTCCGAAAGGCCCGCGATCCCGGCGGTCATCAAGCCAAAGTACGTCCCGGACGCACTCCATATGCTCGAACAGGGAATCCGCGAGAGAGCGTTTCTTTGTCAGCAGGGTGACCGTTTTTTCCTTGGTTTGCGCGGCGATGCTTTTCAGATGCGGCAAAAGCCAGATCGCATCGCCGATGCCGGGCAGGGGCTGGATGACGAGCGTGCCACCGATATGGCGTGGGTTAGCTCCGGCGGTTTCAGCTTCCACGTCTCACGGCTCCCGAAGTGGCTGCGCTTGCGGTCAGGTCCCGGCTACACCACAATGCGCCTCGTTGTCACAAGCTTTTCCGATATTTGAATGATCCGTCTTTATCAGACCATGGCGGGCGCGCGCCACGGCGGCGCCGAAGTGTTTTTCGAACGGCTGGCCTCCGCCATGGCGAAGCCTGAGCGTAGCATGGCTGTGGCGCAGCGCGTGGCGATCCGCCGGGATAGTCGCCGTGCCGAGATTTTGCGGGCAGGCGGTGTCGATTTCACAGAACTGAGCTTTGGTGGCGCGCTCGACTTTCTGACGCCCTGGCAATTGCGAAAGGACATTCGGGCTTTCGCGCCTGATGTCGTGCTCGCCTGGATGAACCGGGCTGCGTCGAAAACCCCGCCGGGAGACTATGTCCGCGCCGGCCGGATCGGTGGTTATTACGACATCAAGTATTATCGCGGTTTCGATCAGCTGATCTGTAATGCACCGGGGCTGATCGACCATATAATCGGCCAGGGCTGGCCGTCCGAGCGGGCGCATTACCTGCCGAATTTCGTCGATGCTAAGCCGGGGGCGGTTCTTGACCGTGGCGTCTTCGGGACGCCAAAGGACGCACCGTTGTTGCTGGCGCTCGGCCGGTTGCACCGGAACAAGGCGTTTGACGTTCTGATCCGCGCCCTCGCGAATGTGCCCGATGCATATCTCTGGATCGCCGGAACGGGGCCGGAAGAGGAGGCGCTGAAGGCGCTGGCGGCGGAGACCGGTGTCGGGTCGCGCGTTGTCTTTCTTGGCTGGTGGGACGATACGGCGGACCTTCTGGAGACGGCAGACATTCTGGTCTGTTCCAGCAGAGTTGAGGGGCTGGGCAATGTCGTCATCGAAGCCTGGGCACGGGGGCGCCCTGTGGTCGCGGCCCGGAGCGAGGGGCCGGTGCACCTGATCCGCCATGGCGAGACTGGTCTGCTGGCCGATCTTGAAGATGCGGAAGGATTGGCGGCTCAATTGAGAACAGCGATTGCCGACAAAGCGCTGGCCACGTCGATGGTTGCTGCCGGACGGGCCGAATATGAAGCGAAATTCAGCGAGGACACCGTGGTCCGTCAGTATCTGGAACTGCTCGCGTCTTTCCGGCGATAGCACGGGCCGCTTCAGGTAAATTTGCGGAACAGTTTCGTCCGGTCGAACAATTGTTCGAGTGTTTTCATCCGGTCCCGGGTTTCTTCCCAGCGCTCTGTCTCCACCGCTGCGATCAGGGCTTCCAGTATGAACATGATAACGACGGAGCTGTCCCAGGCGGATGGCGCCTCGATCCGGGCGCGGAAACCGTGGCTGGCATGTCTTGCCGCGGGCGAGCCCCACTGATCCGTAAACAGGACGAGCTGGGCCCCCTGTTCGGTTGCCATCTCGGCGAGCCGGTGTGTGTCGTGTTCATAGCGCCGGATATCGAACGCAACCAGCACGTCGCCTTCCGTCATGTTCAGGACATAGTGCGGCCAGGTGTTCGAATTCGGCGGGATCAGCGTCACCCGGTCGCGAATGACCTGCATATGCGTGAAGAGGTAGTCCGCCATGGAGCGGCTGATACGGCCGCCGACGACATAGATATTGCGGGATGGATCGGAAAGCAGATCGACCACCGCATCGAAATCCTCCAGATCCAGTTGCTGTAGCGTCTGGCGCAGGTTGTCCGTTACCGCCTCGGCGAAGCGGTTCAGGATGTGGGTGTCCGGTGCGTTCGCAGCCCAGCTGTCATGCTTGGCGATCGGGCTGGAGAGTGTTGCTTCCAGCTCTGTCCGGAGTGCTGTTTGCAATTCCGGGAAGCCGCCATATCCCAGCTTCCGGGCCATCCGGGCCACGGTGGGCGCCGATACCTCCGCCGTTTCGGCCAGCGCTGTGATCGTGCCGAGACCGGAGACCGGATAGTTCTCCAGCATCACATTGCTCAGTTTGCGCTCCGCATGCGTCAGCGTTTCAAACAGGCGGCTGATGCGTTCCGCGACGGTTCCTGATGAGGTTTCCGACACTTGATCCTCCCGGTCGGCACTTGAGCGCCATTCTTTGCTCTGAAAATAATGCTACATTCTGAAAATCAGAGAAGAAGAATTTTCAGAAATAATCTTGACTGGCTGGTCAAAGCTGAAAAAGATGCCTGCAAGAGGCAGGGAGAATACGAGTGGCGACGACGGCTCAGCCAATGTCCGGTGCATCCGCTTGGGGTAATCCGGTGCGGGTAACCAATGAGAACGGGCGTGGGCCCGCCATCATTGTCTGCGAGCACGCCACGAATTTTATCCCGCCTGAATTGAACGATCTCGGCCTCGAAGCGGATGTTTGCGAAAGCCATGTGGCCTGGGATCCGGGTGCTCTGGCGGTAGCGAGCGTAATCGCGACGACACTGGATTGCCCGTTAGTAGCCGCCTCCATTTCGCGACTGGTCTATGACTGCAATCGGCCGCCGAGCGCGGAAAGTGCAATGCCGGCCGTCAGTGAGATCTTCCCGATCCCAGGCAATCAGGACCTTTCGGATGAAGCGCGGTGGGAACGGGTGGAGCGGATCTACAACCCTTTCCATGCTGCGGTCAGCTCCGTCATAGAGCGGCGGCTTGCGGCCGGTGCTGCGCCGGTAATCGTCACCATTCATTCCTTTACGCCGACCTATCACGGTGCCCGGCGCCCGTTCGAGATCGGCATCCTGCATGACGAGGATGCCAGGCTTGCTGAAGCCATGCTCGAAAGGGCCGAGGCTTTCGGAGGTCTGGATGTGCGGCGGAACGAGCCTTACGGTCCGGTGGATGGGGTAACGCACACATTGCAGAGGCATGCGCTGCCGCGCGGCCTGCTCAATGTGATGATCGAAATCCGCAACGATGTGATCCGCGGGCCGTCTGAGCAGACGGCGATGGCGCAGGTTTTTTCGGACGTGATCGGGGATGCGATTGGCCGCTGCACCGGGTCTGCCGGAATTGCAGGCGGGGATCCAGTCCTTCACAAGACGCAAGAGGTCGGGGATGCCTAAAGCGATACGGCTCTATGTCAGGTATGTGGAGAAGGTGAACCGGGCCATTGGCCGGTGCGCGATGTATCTGATCTTCGCGATGCTGGGCGTGCTGCTCTATTCGTCCTTCTCAAAAACCGTATTCCTGCCCGCGCACTGGACCCTTGAGACTGCCCAGTTCCTGATGGTGGCCTATTATCTGCTCGGCGGCAGCTATTCCATGCAGCTTGGCGATCATGTGCGGATGGATCTGCTTTACTCGACCTGGAAGCCGCGCACCCGGTCTCTGGTCGACTCGATTACGGTTCTTTTCCTGATCTTCTATCTCTGCCTGTTGCTCTATGGCGGCTATTCCTCGACCTCCTACGCAATCCAGTATGGCGAGCAGAGCTACTCGGCCTGGGCGCCCTATATGGCGCCGGTGAAAATCGTCATGACCTTCGGCGTTTTCATGATGCTGTTGCAGGCACTGGCGACACTCTTCAAGGACATTGCCGCCGCACGCGGGGAGGAGCTCTGATGAGCTATGAGCTGATCGCCCTCCTGATGTTCTCCTCGATGATGCTGCTGCTCCTGACGGGGCAGCGGGTCTTCGGGGCTATCGGTTTCGTCGCCTCTGCCGCAGCGCTTTTGATGTGGGGCGATGGCGGTTCGGAATTGGCCTTCAGTGCGGCCATGAAGCTGATGAAATGGTACCCGCTGCTGACCCTGCCGCTGTTCGTCTATATGGGCTACATGCTGTCGGAGTCGCGGATTGCCGACGATCTCTACCGGATGTTCCATGTCTGGATGGGGCCACTGAACGGTGGCCTCGCCATAGGCACAATCCTGCTGATGGTTGCGGTCTCCGCCATGAACGGTCTGTCGGTCGCCGGCATGGCCATCGGCGCCAGCATCGCGCTGCCGGAGTTGCTCCGGCGCGGTTATGACAAGATCATGGTGACTGGGGTGATCCAGGCGGGCAGTTCGCTCGGCATTCTGGTGCCGCCAAGTGTTGTGCTCGTGCTCTATGGCATGATCGCCCGTCAGCCGGTCAGCCAGCTCTGGCTCGCCGGTGCGCTCCCGGGGCTGATGATGGCGGGTATGTTCATCGCCTATATCGTCATCCGCTGCTGGTTTCAGCCGAACCTCGGCCCGTCCCTCAGCAAGGAAGAGCGCGAAGAGATCAGCTGGGCGGAGAAATTCCGGCTGTTGCAGGCCGGCATCCTGCCGCTGTTCATCTTCTTCTCCATGACCGGCCTGTTCCTGATGGGAGTCACGTCTCTGGTCGAGAGCGCCGCCGTCGGCGCCACCGCCGCGACCGTGGCTGCTTTGGTAAAGCGCCGCCTGACCGCACATGTCATGGAAGAGACCCTGCGCAAGACGCTGGGCATCAGCTGCATGTTCATGTGGATTATCCTGGCCGCGCTCTGTTTCGGGTCGGTGTTCGACGGTTTGGGCGCGGTGAAAGCCATCGAAGGTTTCTTTATCGGCAAGCTCGGCCTCAGCCCTTGGGAAGTCCTGATCCTGATGCAGCTCTCTTTCATCCTGATGGGCATGTTTCTGGACGACACCGCAATGCTGGTCATCGTCGCGCCGCTCTATGTGCCGCTGGTGAAGCTGCTGGGCTTCGATCTGGTCTGGTATGGCGTGCTCTACACGATCACCTGCCAGATCGCCTACATGACGCCGCCTTTTGGCTACAATCTCTTCCTGATGCGCGCCATGGCGCCGCCGGAGGTAACGCTGTCGGACATCTACCGGTCCATCGGCCCCTTCGTGCTGGTCATGACATTGGCGCTCATTCTGGTCATGATCTTCCCTGAGATCGCGCTTTGGTTGCCAAAGACCTTCTATGGTCGTTAGCAGCCAGGCCGTGATGCAAAAGAAATAAAACGGGGAAGGAAGGCGCGATGCGCCGCAACAGGGAGATGCGACGGTTGTTTTCAGCCGCCGCATCGGGGCAACGGGTTCAAATGAACCCCATCAAAGAGGGAAATTGGTGAGATGAAGAACAGACGCGATTTTCTGAAGACGGCTGCCGTCGCGACGGCGGGGGCCGGCGCAACGACACTGAGTGCGCCTTACGTTCAGGCCGCCACCAACAAGACCATCAAGTGGCGCCTGCAGACCTATGCGGGCCCGGCCCTTGCCGAGCACGTGATCAAGCCGTCCATCGACGCCTTCAACAAAGTCGCCAACGGTGAGATGGAAATCGAGCTCTACTTCGCCGACCAGCTGGTCCCGACAGGCGAGCTTTTCCGTGCCATGCAGCGCGGCACCATCGACGCGGTGCAGAGCGATGACGATTCCATCGCGGCTCCGGTCGATATCTCGGTGTTCGGCGGTTATTTCCCGTTCGCCACCCGCTACAGCCTCGACGTGCCTGTGCTGTTCGAGCAGTACGGCCTGAAGGAGATCTGGGAAGAAGCCTATGGCGAGGTCGACGGCGTGACCTGGCTCAGTGCCGGTGCCTGGGACCCGTGCCATTTCAACACGGTCGACCCGATCAACAAGCTGGACGACCTGAAGGGCAAGCGGATCTTCACCTTCCCGACCGCAGGCAAGTTCCTGTCCCGCTTCGGCGTGGTGCCGGTCACCCTGCCGTGGGAAGACATCGAGGTCGCAGTGCAGACCGGCGAGCTGGACGGTATCGCCTGGTCAGGCATCACCGAGGATTACACCGTCGGCTGGGCGGATGTGACCAACTACTTCCTGACCAACAACATTTCCGGCGCCTGGTGCGGTTCCTATTTCGCCAATTCCGAACGCTGGGACGAGCTGCCGGAGCATCTGAAGACGCTGTTCCGTCTTTGCATGGACAGCTCGCACTATTACCGCCAGCACTGGTATTGGGGCGGTGAAGCCAAGCTGCGTGTCCATGGCACCAAGCTGAAGCTCACCTCCATCGACGATGCCGAGTGGAAGACCGTCGAGAACGAGGCCGAGAAGTTCTGGGAGGAAATTGCCGACCGGACGCCGCGGACGAAGAAGGTGGTCGAGATCTTCAAGCAATATGCGGCGGATATGAAAAAGGCCGGCAAGCCGTACCGGTATAGCTAAGACCTGACTCCCTTTTCGGGAGTTACGAATACCGGCCGCCTGATGCCCTGGAAAGGGAAGACGGCGGCCGGATCTCGTCCCGGGCCTTCGGGCCTGGACGCTGACAGATGACACTCACCGGGATCATCCCCGAACACAGGAATGATGGGTATCGGCATGGCAGGCAAACTCACCCTTGAGGAACTGCGCGCGGCGGTCGCGAGCGGCGAAATCGACACCGTACTCGCGGCACAGATCGACATGCAGGGCCGGCTTATGGGCAAGCGCTTCCATGCCGAGTTCTTCTGCGAAAGTGCTTACAAGGAAACCCACAGCTGCAACTATCTCCAGGCGACTGACATGGAGATGAATACGGTCGAGGGTTTCAAATCGACCAGCTGGGAAGCGGGCTACGGCGATTACACGATGAAGCCGGACCTCTCCACGCTGCGCCGCATTCCCTGGCTGGAAGGCACGGCGCTGGTGCTCTGCGACATGCTCGACCATCACACGCACGAGGAAGTTCCGCATTCGCCGCGCGCGATCTTGAAGAAGCAGGTCGCCCGGCTGGAAGCGATGGGTATGAAGGCCTTCATGGCCACCGAGCTGGAATTCTTTCTGTTCAAACAGAGCTTCGAGGAAGCGCACGCCCAAGGCTATCGCAACCTCGATGTCATCAGCCCTTATAACGAGGATTACCACATCTTCCAGACAACCAAGGAAGAGGGGGTGATGCGGGCCATCCGCAACGGTCTTCACGGCGCCGACATCCCGGTGGAGAATTCCAAGGGTGAGGCCGACGCCGGCCAGGAAGAGATCAATGTCCGCTATGCCGAGGCGCTGACCATGGCGGACCGGCATGTGCTGATCAAAAACGGCTGCAAGGAAATCGCCTGGGCCAAGGGCCACGCGATCAGCTTCCTTGCGAAATGGCACTACGACTATGCGGGCAATTCCTCGCACGTGCACCAGTCTCTCTGGTCGCTCGACGGCACGCCGCTGTTCTTCGACCCGGATGCCAAATACGGCATGTCGGAGCTGATGCAGAACTATGTCGCAGGTCTGCTGGCGCATGCCGAGGAGATGACTTATTTCCTCGCGCCCTACATCAATTCCTACAAGCGCTTCGTGGCGGGCACCTTCGCGCCAACCAAATCCGTCTGGTCCATGGATAACCGCACGGCCGGTTTCCGGGTTTGCGGCGACGGCACCAAGGCGGTGCGCGTCGAGTGCCGGATCGGTGGTTCCGACCTCAATCCCTATCTTGCCATGGCTGCGCTGCTCGCGGCGGGCATTGACGGGATCGAGAAGAAGATGGCACTGGAGCCCGAATTCAAGGGTGACGCTTATGGCGGCACGAACGTCCCAGAGGTCCCCGCGACGCTGCGTGCCGCAACCGACGCGCTCGAAGGATCGAAAATGCTGCGGTCGGCCTTCGGCGACGAAGTGATCGACCATTATCTCCATGCCGCCCGCTGGGAGCAGGTGGAATATGACCGCCGCGTCACTGACTGGGAAGTCAATCGCGGGTTTGAAAGGGCCTGACACTTCAATGACCAAGATGCTTCAGTGTATTTCGCCGATCGACGGCTCCGTCTTCGCGGAACGTCCGGTGATCGAGCCGGCGGCGGCGCGCGAGATCCTCTCGGCGGCGCGTGACGCTCAGCGCGATTGGGCGGCACGGCCGCTGGCCGACCGGGTCGCAACCGTCCGCGCCGGGGTTGCCCGGCTCGGCGAGATGCAGGCCGAGATGGTGCCGGAGCTGGCCCACATGATGGGCCGCCCGGTGCGCTATGGCGGCGAGTTCGGCGGCACCGACGAGCGTGCCTCCTACATGGCCGATATTGCGGAAACGGCGCTGGCGCCGATCGTGGTGGAGGCTTCGGACAAGTTCGAGCGCCGCATCATGCGGGAGCCGCATGGACTGGTCTTCGTCATTGCGCCCTGGAACTATCCCTACATGACGGCCATCAACACCGTCGCTCCGGCATTGATTGCCGGTAACGCGGTGGCGCTGAAGCATGCAACGCAGACTCTGCTGGTCGGTGAGCGTATGGTCCGCGCCTTCGAGGAAGCGGGGCTGCCGAAGGGGCTCTTCGTCAATCTCTTCCTTGATCACGGCACGACCGAGGCACTGATCGGTACCCGCGAGTTCGATTTCATCAATTTCACCGGCTCCGTCGGTGGCGGCCGTGCCATCGAACGGGCGGCGGCGGGAACTTTCACCGGGCTTGGTCTTGAGCTTGGCGGCAAGGATCCAGGCTATGTGATGGAAGACGCCGATCTCGACGCGGCGGTCGATACGCTGATCGACGGCGCCATGTTCAATTCCGGCCAGTGCTGCTGCGGCATCGAGCGCATCTATGTGCATGAGAGCCTCTATGACGCTTTCATCGAGAAAGCGGTCGCCATCGTCTCAGGCTACAAGCTCGGCAACCCGATGGAAGAGGCAACTACGCTCGGCCCGATGGCGCACAAGCGCTTTGCCGCTCTGGTCCGTGAGCAAACCAAGGAGGCGGTCGCCCTCGGCGCGACACCGTTGATCGACCCGAAACAGTTCCCGGAAGATGACGGCGGCGCCTATCTGATGCCGCAGATCCTGACCGGCGTGAACCACGAGATGCGGGTGATGCGGGAGGAGAGCTTCGGCCCGGTCGTCGGCATCATGAAGGTCAAGGACGACGCGGAAGCGATCCGGCTGATGAACGACAGCGATTTCGGCCTGACCGCATCGCTCTGGACAAAAGACACCGACCGGGCGGCCGCCATTGGCGCGCAGCTCGAGACCGGCACCGTCTTCATGAACCGCGCCGACTATCTCGATCCCGGCCTGTGCTGGACCGGCTGCAAGGATACCGGCCGTGGCGGCGCGCTGTCCGTCATCGGTTTCCAGAACCTGACCCGTCCAAAATCATACCATCTTAAGAAAGCCTGAGTGCAATGAGCATCAAAGCCAACTGGAGCTACCCGACCGCGATCCGCTTCGGTGCCGGACGTATTGCCGAAATCGGTGAGGCCTGTGCCGCCGCCGGCATCAAGCGTCCGCTGCTGGTGACGGACAAGGGGCTGGCCAGCCTGCCGATCACCACGAAGACGCTCGATCTGATGGAAGCAGCCGGGCTCGGCCGCGCCATGTTCTCGGCGGTCGATCCGAACCCGAACGAGAAAAATCTCGAAGCCGGTATCAAGGTTTTCAAAGCGGGCAATCATGACGGTGTCATCGCCTTCGGTGGCGGCTCCGGCCTTGACCTTGGCAAGATGGTTGCCTTCATGGCGGACCAGAAAGGCTCGGTCTGGGATTATGAGGATATTGGCGACTGGTGGACCCGCGCCAACGCCGACGCGATCTATCCGAACGTCGCCGTGCCGACCACGGCGGGCACCGGCTCCGAAGTTGGCCGCGCCAGTGTGCTGACCAATTCGGAAACCCACGTGAAGAAGATCATCTTCCATCCGAAGGTTCTGCCGAGCGTGGTGATCTGCGATCCGGAGCTGACCGTCGGCATGCCGAAGCCGATCACGGCCGGCACCGGCATGGACGCCTTCGCCCATTGCCTGGAAGCTTTCTGCAGCCCGCATTACCACCCGATGAGCCAGGGCATCGCGCTCGAAGGCCTGCGGCTGGTGAATGAGTATCTGCCGCGCGCTTATGCGGACGGCTCCGACCTTGAAGCCCGCGCACACATGATGAGTGCGGCCGCCATGGGCGCCACGGCTTTCCAGAAGGGCCTCGGTGCCATCCACGCTTTGTCCCACCCGCTGGGCGCCGTCTACAATACCCACCACGGCACCACCAACGCCGTGGTCATGCCTCCGGTGCTGCGCTTCAACCGTCCGGCCATCGAGGACAGGCTGACCCAAGCGTCTGCCTATCTCGGTATCTCCGGCGGCTTTGACGGCTTCTTCGAGTATGTCCTGAAGCTGCGCGAGGACCTCGCGATCCCCGACAAGATGTCCGCCCTCGGCGTCGGCACCGACCGGATCGACGAGCTGGCCGCCATGGCCATCGAGGACCCGAGCTGCGGCGGCAACCCGGTCGAGCTGACTGTCAAAAACCTGACGGAACTGTTCAAGCAGTCGATCTGACGGGTTGAACGAATAATGAATAGGGAAGGGGCGAGCTTTCGGGCTCGCCCTTTTTCCTTTTGCGGTTAGTAATCCTCGGTCAGTACCGTCAGCGGTACGGCAAGTGCCTTGGCGAGCGCCTTGATCGTGCTGAGCGTTCCCTCGCGCGTGCCGCGTTCGATTTCGGAAAGATAGCTCTGGGAAATGCCAGCGGTCTCGGCCAGTTTCTTCTGGGTCATGGAGCGGAATTCCCGCAGCACGCGGACAGGGCTTTCGTGCGTTTCCAGCCGGTCCCAGACAGCTTCCGGCAAGGCGATATCGTCGCCGCGTTCGATGGCGGCCATGGATTCCCGATAGATGCGCAAGGTTTCCGCATCCTCATCGAATTGATTGGCAGCCATCAGGTCGAATTCCTCCTTGGAGAGGACGACCATTTGCTCGCCGGACGGTGAGGTGATGATCTGGATTGTGCTCATATTGACGATGTCCTACCGATAAATTTCGCGGCGATGCCCGGCTCGCAAAATTGAAATGCCGGCTGGGCCATCGCTGAAGACAACACGGTAATCGCCAACCCTGAGCCGGAATACGGGCTCGCCCTGCATTGCCGTGACGTCGCCTTTTCCTGTTTCGGCAAATTCGGAGATTTTGGACCGGAGCCGCTCTCGGGTTTCCGGCGCCAGTTTCCTCATTTGCTTCAGCGCGGTGGCAGTGTACTGGACTTTGCTCATGACCGATATCGTTAAATGCGATTGGCGTTATTGCCTGTATCGCTATTCGGTATATGAGCGGTTTTGAGAGTGTTTTGGCCGACTAGGTTCGGAATTCACTTACGGTGATGCAAAATCCGGCCGATGAAATTCAGCAGCAACTGCGCCGCCAGGGTCGTTGTACTGCCGGAGTGATCGTAATCAGGAGCGACCTCAACCAGATCGACGCCGACCACTGACCCGCGCTTTGTCAGCCCGTCCAGCAGTTCCAGCCCTTCGTAATAGGTAAAACCGCCGTGGCTCGGGGTGCCGGTGCCGGGGGCGATGGAGGGGTCGAAGCCGTCGATATCGATGGTGACGTAATAGCGTTTACCGGCAGGGATGCGTTCCAGCACGCCCTCGACACCGAGTTTGCGGAACTGGCGGACGGAGAGGATATCGGAGCCCATGGAGCGGGCGTCTTCGTATCCCTCTCGCGCGGTCGATGACACGTTGCGAATGCCGATCTGGCTGAGCCCGGTGACGTAGGGCTTCTCCGCCGCCCGGCGCATCGGGTTGCCGTGGCCGCTGCGCACGCCGTGCCGCTCGTCGACGAAATCGAGATGGGCGTCGATCTGCACCAGGTGCACAGGTTCTTCGTCGGAAAAGGCGTTGATGCAGGGGATGTTCACCGAGTGATCGCCTCCCAGCACCACCGGAATGGCGCCGGCTTTCAGGATCTTGCGCACGCCGAACTCGATATTGGCGTGGCTCTGCTCCGTGTCCGTATGGATGATGTCCGCATCGCCCAGATCGACAATCCGGGTGGTCTCCGCCGGCAGATAGGTGATGTCATCCTCGTGGTCGTAGGCGCCGCCGTGCCCGAAGGAGAAGAGGGTAGATGCCTCACGGATGCTGCGCGGGCCAAAGCGGGCGCCGGCGCGGAACTGGGTCCCGAAGTCGAACGGCGCGCCAAGCACCGCGACATCCGCCTCGATGGCGTCCCAGTCCTGCTGGTAGGGATATTTGCCGAAGGTTGCGATGCCGACGAAAGGCAGGTTGAGGCGGCCCGTTTCGTATCCGTGCGATGACATGAGATGTTCCCGGCGGGTTGAGGCGATGAGCGGTGAGGGCATTGCAGGCGATTATGCCCCGCGGTGCAATGGTTAGTCGGTCTCTGTCGGGCTTTGAGCGTCGCCTTCAAGTGTCTTGGTCATGTAGACCGTCGTGCCGCCCATGAAGGGTTCCGTCGAAGTGGTGACGTATCCAACCTTCTCGTAGAACGTGACGTTCGCTTTGAAATCCGCGTTTGTCAGCAGGGAGAGTTTGGTTCGGCCTGACCGTTTGGCGATCTCTTCGGCATGTTGGAGAAGCCGCCGGCCCAGCCCCATTCCCTGTTGCGCCGGGGACACCGCGACGTTTTCGATCCAGATATGATCGTCGCGTGTCATTGTCTCGATCAGCCCGGCGATCTCCTCTCCGATACAGAGCAACGCAAAATCATGCTCCCGTAAGGCTTTTTCATAGTCGGCGTTCATCGGTTTCGGCTCCCGGCCGATGACGGGGATCCATTTAGCATAGGCGGCGCTCACCAATGCGAGGATCGTCTTCACGTCCTCGGGCTGGGCATCCCGGAAGTTCATGGAAATGTTTTCAGGCATCGGGTCCTCACAGGCACTAAAAATCCCGCCGTCCGGGTGTTGACCGATCACCGACGCCCTTTTGCGAGCGAGGCCAGTCCGGCTTCATAATTGATATCCTCCGCAGCGTTCCGGCGACAATTCACGGACCCTTCTGAAATAGTTGAGCAAGCGGGATGCGACACATCTTCGCCTTTTCCGCTTTTCAATTGCCAAATACGGGTAAAAAAGTCACATTCAGAGTGACTTGACCAACCATTGGATACTTTGGTGGCGGTACGAACGCTGATACTGCTGGTTTGTTTCTTTGTTTCGGCATGTGCCAACTTGCCGTTCGAAACCAGTGCGCGCGCGCAACCGGAACTGGCTCCTGCGCCGGAACCCCGCTACTGCTACAGGACAATCGGGAAGGTTAATTGCTACACTCAGCCCCTTGATGGCTCGGAAGCGAACCGCCTTGTAGGATATGAGGGGCCGGCGCCGCGTCCGAACGCCGGGACCGGGCCCCTTTCGCCGTAACGGCGTTCGCATCCCCTGATTTGACGGAAAATTCCTTGAAACGGGTACTCCCGCCTCTCCTCGCAGCATGCGCGTTCCTCTGTCTGTGTTCCGCTCCGTCCCTCGCGGCGGACAGCAAGCGTCAGACCTATGGCGAAGCCATGGACTGGTACCGCGCGCAGGCGGAAGCTGGCGACGCCAAGGCGCAGTTCTATTATGGGCTGGCCCTGGAGCGCGGTGCGCAGGGCAGCCGGCGCGATGCGGACAAGGCGCAGGCCGTCGAGCTTTACAAGAAAGCGGCTGAAGGTGGTTACGCGCTCGCTCAATATCGTCTTGGGGTGCTCTACCAGATAGGCCAGGGCGTTGAACGATCTCTCGCCGAGGCACGGAAATGGTTCGGTACTGCTGCCGAAGCCGGGCTTCGCGAAGCCGAATTCAATTATGCGGTCATGCTGGAAACCGGGGCGGGCGGCGCGCGCGACCCCGAGGAAGCGGCCCGGCTCTATGAAATCTCCGCAGGCAAGGGCGTCCGGCAGGCCTTCCTGCCGCTCGGCATTCTCTATGCCCGGGGTGACGGGGTGGAACAGGATCTCGTTGAGTCCTTGAAATGGCTCATCCTGGCGGAGCGTGCGGATGCCGAAAGTGTTGCGCCGGCCATGCATGCCGTCCGTGGCGCGCTCGAAGACAAGGGCCAGGCGGAAGCCCTGAAACGCGCCGAAGCCTGGCGCATGACACTGCCCGAATAAAAATCTGCCCGGCTTCGGTTGGACTCGCCCGCAGGTCCCATTACCCTGATGCCCGACCTTTGTTGTATGAGGATCGATCCGATGATGAAATTCATTGCAGTCGCCATTGCGGCATTTGCCTTGAGCTGGCAGCCAGCGCAAGCGAATGACGAATCCCCTCCGGATAGATTGACAGTTCTCGATATGGTCCCGGGAACTGGAACGACAGCAACCGAGAACGCATCGGTGACGGTGCATTATACGGGGTGGCTGCTGGACGGGACCAAGTTCGACTCCAGTCACGATCGCAATCAACCCTTCACCTTCACCCTCGGCGCCGGTCGTGTGATTCAGGGGTGGGACCAAGGTGTTGTCGGCATGAAGGTCGGCGGCAAGCGTGAACTGGTCATTCCTTCCAAGCTTGCTTATGGCACACGCGGGGCAGGCGGTGTGATCCCGCCGAACGCACCCCTGAGGTTTGAGGTGGAGCTGATCTCGGTCTCGGCACCGAAGTTCAAGGCGATCGGAAATGACGAGCTGAAGAGCCTGATGCAGAGGGGCGTGAGCGTTCTCGATATCAGACGGCCCGAAGAATGGGCGGAGACGGGAACGATCAAAGGTGTGAAACGGCTGACGGCGTTCGACAGAAACGGACAGTTTGTCCCGAGCTTCCCGGATGCGCTCGGCGCGCTGATCGACAAGGATGCCGAAGTCGTGCTGATCTGCCGCAGCGGTCGGCGCTCCCTCGCGCTGGCACGCGCCATGGCCGACCAGGCCGGTTACGCGAAGGTCTACAATCACGCGACCGGCATGAATAACTGGATAGAAGCCGGTAACCCGGTGGAAAAGTAAGCTGCGATGAATGCGATCACGGAGACCAAGGCGCCACGGTTTGCGCCTTATGCCAGCGGTAAGTTCCAGATGGCCATGGGGCTGGTCGCGCTCGACCTGAATGACTGGTTCGATGTCGATCATAACCGCGCGGTGGAGTTGCGAGAGAAAGAGCGGTTGCTGGCCAGCCAGCACGACGCGGTATTTGGAGATTTGCCGGGGAGCGAGCCTGCCCAGCGCGAAGTGCTGATGCTGCTGCTGGATAATCTGGAGCGCTGTCATCCCGGTCTGATCACCTTTGATGAGGGGACGGTCCGGGTGCCAGAGACCGGAAAGTCCTATTCTCTCAGTGATTTTACCGATCATGCCCTCGATCTTGCCGGCCGTCTGGTGCAGGAGGATCTATGCCTGATGACGCCGGGAGAGGAGGGCTACGTGCTGCATGCGGCCTCGCTTTGCTTCCCTGCGCGCTGGGTGCTCGGTGAGAAACTCGGCCAGCCGATGATGGGCATCCATGAACATGTCTCCGGCTATGCCGAAAAGCTGGGAAAGCCGGTCGACCGGTTCTTTACCCACCTTAAGGCGGACAAACCGGTGGTGCGGCTCAATTGGTCCGTTATCGACGATCCGGCCTTGTTTCAGACCAGTGGCAAGTTCCGGAATGATGATCAGGTTGAGATCACGGCGGAGAATGCGGGTGACCGGCTCTGGCTCCGGGTCGAACGGCAGACTTTGCGTCGGCTGCCGGAATCCGGCGATATCCTGTTCACCATCCGGACCTTCGTCGATCCGCTTTCCTCGCTTGAGGCGCGGCCGGATCTCGCCATGGGCCTGCGCGGCGCCGTCGCGGACATGCCGGAGGGTATGCAGCGCTACAAGAGCCTGCTGCCGTTCCGCGAGGCGCTGGACGGATACCTTGGAAATCTGATGGAACGGGCTGCCTGACCGGATGGATACAGAAACCCTGCTTGCCGAGTTGCGCAAGCCGGAGACGCTGACACTCCTTGGCCGCGCGCTGGAGCCGCATCTGAAGAACGGTGCCCGGACGCTGGTCTACCCGATGCCCTATGCGGACGCGATCGGCCACCTGGCGCCGGAGCCGCACTATCTCGCCTCGCTCTATGGTCCTGAATACGACCGGATCGTGCTGCTGACACCGCCCCGCGCTGTGCCGACGATGAAGCGCCCGCTCTACGATCTGCTGGCCCGGGATTTCGGCATGGCGGAAACCCAGCATGCGCCCTTGCTGTTGCTGCGGGATCTCGACCGGGGAATCGTCCGGATGGGGCCGTTCGATCTCTGTCTTGTGCATACCCATAAATTCTACCGTGCCTATACGCAGCATCGGGCGGCGCGGAAGCCGCTGGTGCATCTCAAGCTCGACGATGAAATGCGTGCGGCGGGGGAACGCTGGCTCTCAAGAATCGGTCTGGAGCCGGGCAGCCCTTACGTCACCCTGCATATGCGGGAGGAAGGCTACGCGCATGATGCCGGCAGCGCGCCCTACGGGAAGCTGCGCACGGTTGACCCCGCAAACTTCCGTCCGGCCGTCGATTGGCTGGTCGAGGCCGGTTACACGGTTTTCCGTTTGGGAGGTGCGAACTCGGAGCCGTTCGCCCATCCCTCCGGGATGGTGATTGATCTGGCCCATGATCCGCGCGCCGAGGATTTCCTCGACATATATCTGATGGCCACATGCAGTTTCTCGTTGAACTGTCAGTCCGGCCCGGAAGCCCTGGCCCGCGCGTTCGGTCGTCCGAGCGTCAACACCAACCTCCTGCCGACGGTGATGAGCCACCATCTCGACTGCGATCTTTTCCTCTTCAAGCCGCTCTATCGTGGAGACAGCGCATCACCGCTTTCCTATGAGGAACAGCTTTCCTGCATGTTGCCGAACCGCTTGGTGTCAGGGCCGCTTCCGGACCAGGACTGGTATACGGAACACGGCTTCCGGGCCACGGATTGTTCCCCGGACGATGTACTGGCGGCGGTAGAGGAAATGCACGCAGGGCTCAACGGTGGGGCTGTGCCGGATGACGGGACCAACGCGCGGTTCGTCGCGATGAGCAAGAGCTACGAAGACCAGATCCGGGACAATGAAATCGCCCGTTTCCAAGGCAACGACGTCTATGCCTACGCTCATAACATGGGCACGCTTTCGGCTAGCTGGGCCGGGCTCAATCCTTGGTTTCTTGCGTGACGCAAGTGGCCGGGCCCGGTTAGGCTCGGGCCATGATCGACCATGTCTCCATCGCCGTTTCCGATCTCGCGCGCAGTGCGATCTTCTATGACGCGGTCCTGGCGCCGCTAGACTTCACCCGTCTGGCCGAGCGGGAGGGGACCATCGGTTTCGGCAAGCAGTACCCGGAATTCTGGCTCAATCTCCGCCCCGGTATGGAAGCGGTTCCAGACGGAACCGGAATCCATATCTGCCTGCGTGCCAGCTCCCGGGACGCCGTGGACGCTTTCCACGCGGCAGCGCTAACGCAAGGCGGTCGCGACGCCGGAGCGCCAGCGGATAGGCAGGCTCAGATGACCACCTATTACGGCGCCTTCATCCGTGACCAGGACGGCAACAAGATCGAGGCGGTGACTTTTCCGCGTTAAACAGCTTCCCGCAGCAGCGACATAGACAGGCACCGAGGCCCGCCGCCTGCCTGGGTAAACATCGACAAATCAGGGTCGAGCACGGTGATGCCTTCCGCGCGCAGGGCCTCGTTCACGCGCGTGGCGCTCTTCGAGGAAATCACCCGGTCATTGCCGAGAGACATGCAGTTGCATTGCAGCAGCATCGCCTCCTTGTAGGTCACCGGCACCGGCTTGATGCCGTGTCCGGCCAGCCATTCGACGAAATCATCCGGCAGCACCTCAAGGCACATCAGGGCGAGGCGGTCGTTCACCGTGGCGTAGAGCAGGTCGAGATGCAGGAAATGTTCGGCGAATTTCTGGATGCGGCATTCCCAGCCCTCGGCCTGAAGCCAGGCCTGAAGCTGTTTTGCCGCCGGCTCGCAGGTGCGCTGGCCGGTATAGCCGATGACCGCAACGCCCGGCTTGATCAGGTGGATATCGCCGCCCTCGATTGGTCCTGCTGTCGCCCAGTTCCAGACCGGGATGCCGAGCTTTTCGTAGAACCGGTAGGTGGTGGCGATTTCGCCCCGGCGCTGCTGGCGGTACATCTGGCCGAGGAACACGCCCCACGGCGTCATCACGGACGGATCGCGGGTATAGATCTGGTAGCTCAAAGTCGGATCGGTATCGACGAAATGGCAAGTGACACCGGCGCCTTCATAGGCGGCGATAAATTCCTGATAGCCGGAGAGGGCGGCCGCCTTGTCGAACGGAACGCCGTCGCGCAGGGTCGCCCGGACCACGGCATTGGCGGTGGTGTCTTCCTTGGCAACGTCGGACCACTGGAAATTATCGGGGCGGCAGAGATAGACGTCCTTGAGGACGCCATACTCGGAAGCAACGGCAAAGGCGTTCGAGCCAGAAGTCATCTGAATATCCGGAAAGAAGGTCGAGAAAGGAGAAGGCAGCTTAGCCTTCTGCTTCCGCCGCCAGCAAGTCGCGAAGCTCTGTCTTCAGGATTTTGCCGTAATTGTTCTTCGTCAGGGCGGTGACCAGCCGGTACTCCTTCGGCCGCTTGAAGCGGGCGATATTGTCGAGGCAAAGCTTGTCCAGCTCGGCCGTGTCGATTTCCTGTCCCGGTTGGGGCACGACAAAAGCGACGACTTCCTCACCCCAATCCGCATGCGGGCGGCCGACCACGGCGCATTCATAGACATCCGGATGGCGCAGCAGCACTTCCTCGATTTCGCGCGGATAGATGTTCGTGCCGCCTGAGATGATCATGTCCTTGGAGCGGTCTTTCAGGGTGACGTAACCGTCTGCGTCCATGGCGCCGAGATCGCCGGTCCAGAGCCAGCCGTCCCGCAGCGTGTTCGCCGTCGCATCCGGGTTGAGCCAGTAGCCTCCCATGACGATATCGCCCCGGCAGATGATCTCTCCAGTCTCGCCGTATGGCACCTCCTTGCCGTCCGCGTCCACCACCCGGACCTCGACACCGGTGCGGGCAAAGCCGGCGGAAGCGAGGCGGGCGAGATAGCGCGGGTGATCCCTGTCCAGATAGGCGGATTTCGGCAGGCCGGTGATGGTCATCGGCGCTTCGCCGAGGCCGTAGATCTGCGTCAGCTTCGGGCCGAGTATCTCCAGCGCCTTCAGCGTATCCTCCAGATACATAGGTCCGCCGCCATAGACGACGGTCTTAAGGTTCGCGAGGTCGGCGGTGGCCGTGCCCGGATGGTTCAGCAGGCGGCTGACCATGGTCGGCGCGAAGAAGAAGCTGACGCCGGGCCAGTGCCGGATCAGCTCCAGGCATTCCTCGACATCGTAGCCGCCACTCTGCGGCACCACGTTGTTCGCGCCGCGTGCCACATGCGGCATGGCGTAGAGGCCGGACCCGTGGCTCATCGGCGCCGCGTGGATCATGCAGTCCTGCTCGCTGATCTGGTCTACGTCGGCAAGATAGTTCGTGGTGGCGAACATCAGGCTGCGATGGGTGATCATCGCGCCTTTCGGCCGACCGGTGGTGCCGGAGGTGTAAAACAGCCAGCAGAGCCCGTCCGGGTCGACAGTCGCGGCTGGGACCGGTGGTGCCGCAAACAAGTCCTCGAAATCAGGATCATCGATGGCAATCAGGTGCTCAAGGTCAGGGGCTTCCGCCTTCACGTCAGCCAGCGTCCCGGCGACGTCCGGCGTCGCGAAACAGGCCTTGGCGCCGCTGTTATAGAGGATGAAGGCAAATTCCTTCGGATGCAGCTTGGCATTGATCGGCACAGCGGCGAGCCCGGCATGCCAGATGGCATAGAGAATTTCCAGATAGAGCGGATCGTTCTTCATCGCCAGCGCAACCCGGTCGCCGGGCATCAGGTCGAGCTCACCCCGCAGGGCGCCGGCAAGGCGGGACACACGGTCGCCGAGTTCCGCATAGGTCCGGCAGACCCGCTGCCCATAGGAAATCGCCGGTCGATCGCCATGGATCCGCGCGACCTGCGCCAGTAATGCTGCCTGATTCATCCAAGTCCTCCCCGCCGATCTTGCGTCGGCCGCGGGAAATCTAGCAGCAGGTCGCGTCGACTGACCAGAGCGCCGCTCGTAATCACCACTAAAATTAAGCCAAAACTGGCATGGCAATTGCTGTGACTGAATTATCAGTTTGGGAGTGAGTGAAGCGTACGCCTAACGGTCAAAAGCAGGAGAAGATGATGCGTTACATTCCGAAACACGCAGACGATTACGGTTTGAGCAGCAACGACGATGCTTTCGATGCGGCGTTTCTGTTCAATGACGGCAGCGAGATGGTCGAGGTCCTGGGCGACGACTGGTCGCTGAGCGATGACGATGATGCGTTGCTCGATCTGGATCTGATGCAGGCCAACTAAAGACGGCTACTCGGTCCTGGCGGTCAGAATACGTCCGTAATAGCGCAGGACGTTCTCTATTTCGTAACGCCAGAGCCGCCATGTGTGATTACCGTCTGTCATCCGGAACTCGACCGGGATGTCGGCCCGTTTCAGCGCCTGGTACAGAGCGATATTGCCTTCATAGAGGCCGAACCCGTCATCGTCCCCGACGGTGATCCAGATTGCCGGTCTCTCGCTGGCTGCTTTCAATGACCGGATATCCGCGAAGAAATTCTGCCGGTTGAACTCGACGATGTCGAACGGTTCACCGAATACCCCCTTGAAAAAGCCGATCTGCTGACGGGAAACATCATCCCTGCTGGAAAGATCCGGGAAGATCGCGGCGCTCAGACCGGCTGTCATCGCGAATTGATCCGGGTGCCTGAACGCCAGCCTGAAAGCTCCGTATCCTCCCATCGAGAGTCCGGCAATGCCCCTTCGGGAGCGGTCGCCGCCAAAACCATGGATCCGTTCGGTCTCCGGTATCAGGTCTTTCAGCAGGGCGTCTTCATACAGCCCGTGCTTCTTTGAATTCACATACCAGCTGTTCGCTCCGTCCGGCATGACGATGGCCATGGGCGGAATGGCTTTTTGCCGGATCAGGCGCGTTGCCGTTTGTTCAATCTGACCGAGCGTCTGCCAGTCGCGCTCATGGCCGCCGAGCCCGTGCAGCAGATAGAGCACCGGCAAGGACGGGCTCCGGTCTTCAGGCAGGAACAGTGAGTATTTCAGCGACCCGCTGAGCGCCGGACTCTCGACAGAGAGGCTTTCCCTGAGCTCGGCGCCAGCGTTCGCTGCCGTCAGAAGAAAGACAACAAGCGCGACGGTTGGCTGAATGAGATAGCGCCGGGTCGTCATTCTGCCGGGGAGAGGACCGGGCTTGCCGGGCTGCTTCGCTCCACCGGTCTGGTGGCGCGGGTTTCTATTGCCTTCCTCCACCATTCCTTTTTGATCGCCGTGACCAGATAGGCGAACAGCACCACGATGGCGAGACCGCTGAGGTTCACCAGCGCCCAGGTCGCCTGACTGCGGCCGAGCTGGTCCAGCACCATGCCGCCGAACTGAGCCAGCCACATGTTCAGCAGGAAGACCGGAAGTGCCTGCTGACCGACCGTACGGACCGGGTGGAAGGCTTTGTGCAGCAGCAGGTGTTCGCGGCCACGCACCAGGTTGACCACGATATAGGCCAGCGCCAGGAAGTGGATGAAGCGGAGGATGCCGTAATCGGTCTTGGCTCGCCACGGCAAGGTCAGCTCTCGCCATTCGGCGAGGAACGGCAGGCTGTCCTGATAGCCGACGAAGAACCACCAGTGGGAAACCGGCGCGGCGGCCACGACAAAGATCGTGCAGGCCGCCATCAGGGTGCGGGTGAAAGGCGGCGGGGTGAGCCAGCCGCGCGAGATGGCGAAACCGGTGAAGAATACCAGTTGCCAGCCGAACGGATTGAAGAACCATTCGATGTGCGCGTGATCCGGATGGGCAGGCAGGCCGCCGTCATAGATCCAGTTCAGGCAGTAGACGCTGACGGAGAAGACAATGGCCAGCCGGGGATCGACCCGCGCCAAAGCCATGAAGACCGGGATCATCAGCAAGGCACCCATATACATCGGCATGATGTCGAAATAGTTGGGCACATAGGTCAGCGTCAGCAGGCCGAGCAGGGCTTTCGGTGTCTCATTGAAGAAGAAATGCAGGTTCAGCCGGCCGACATAATCCGGCTCGGCGAAGGTCGCATTCCCCGCAAGCATGAGCCCGGCGATCAGGAAAAAGATAAGGATGTGAGCCGTATAAAGCTGCCATATCCGGTAAAGCACGCGGCCGGTTCCGTGCCAGAACCCGGCCTTGATGAAAGTGCCGCCAAAGGCAATGGCCGCGGCGAAGCCGGAGCAGAAGACGAACATTTCGGCCGCATCGGAAAACCCGAAGCGCGCCGGAATGAAGTTCGACCAGTGATTCTGCGGGATGTGAGCCACGAAGATGATCAGCATCGCGACTCCGCGAAAGAAATCGAGCCTCGGGTCGCGTTGCCGCCGTGTTTTGGTCGGTTGATCTGTCATGGTCTCCACTCACCGGCAGCGAAAACCGCATACCGTTATCATCGTGCCATAGAGGTAATAAGCGGTGGAACGCCGCGGAACTCCAGTCAATTTGGTCTCGCGTCTTTGTGAAGCTTGTTTTGCTGACGCGGAGGCATCTCCGGATCAAATGTCTGAAATGTTGCGGCGGGCAAAAGAACGATGTCCTTTCTTCCGCAATCATAAAAAAGACATCGTCCTGGTCCAATGGATCAGGTGGTAATGCACGGGCAGCGGCACGGCCGTCGTTGAGCTCGCGTTGAGTGGCAGCAGGCCGATGGGGCTAGGGGCTATGGATACAGGACACCGCATGGGGGCAGGACTCTCGGTCACGAGCCGGAGGATGACAGCGCGGCGTATCCTATTTTTGGGGCTGGTTTCAAGCACCATTCTTGCCCTGGTGTCAGCGCTCACTTACGTGTTCGCGGCGGACGGCCTGCGGGCCATTGAAATTGCCATGATCACGGTCTTTGCCCTGAACACGCCCTGGATGGTGATCGGCTTCTGGAATGCGGTGATCGGGTTCTCCCTGCTGCATTTCAAGCGTGACTGGCTACGGTCTGTGACCGGCCTTTCCGGTCTGGAGGACGAGACGTCCGCGATCGGCGGCCGCACGGCAATCGTTATGCCGGTTCATAATGAAAGCCCCGATCTGGTCGTCGGCAATCTGAAAGCCGTGATTGACAGTCTGGATGCGACCGGCCTCTCCGATACCTTCGATGTATTCCTTTTGAGCGATACGACCGATCCGGACATCGCATTGCGCGAGCAGAGCCTGTTCGAAGCGTGGCGGGACGGAAACGAGCGCCCGGACCGGCTGCATTACCGTCGCCGGACGGATAACATCCGTCAGAAAGTCGGCAATATCGAGGATTTTTGCACGCGCTGGGGCGACGGCTTCGATTTCATGATCGTTCTGGATGCGGACAGCGTGATGTCCGGTCCGGCAATCCTGCGCTTGGTTCGGCTTATGCAGCACAACCCCGCGCTCGGCATCCTGCAGACTTTGGTGACTGGTATGCCTGCCAGCAGTGCCTTCGCCCGCATGTTCCAGTTCGGTATGCGTCATGGCATGCGCTCCTATACGACGGGCAGCGCCTGGTGGCAGGGCCCGGACGGGCCCTATTGGGGGCATAACGCCATTTTGCGGCTGCAAGCCTTCCGCCGGAACTGCGCGCTTCCAGCCCTGCCGGGAACACGCCCGCTCGGTGGCGAGATCCTGAGCCACGATCAGGTCGAGGCCGTGTTCATGCGCCGGGGCGGCTATGAAGTCCGGGTGCTGCCGCTCGAAGACGGCAGTTACGAGGAGAACCCGACGACGCTGCCGGATTTCCTGACCCGCGATCTGCGCTGGTGTCAGGGCAACATGCAATATCTCAAACTGTTCCGGCATCCCTCTCTGATTCGCGGCGTCCGGCCGATGGGGCGGCTGCAATTGCTGCTCGCCATCATGATGTATACCGGCGCGCCGCTCTGGTACGCCTTCATGGGGCTGGGCCTGACGGATCTGTGTCTGACGGCAGCATCCAATGGTGGGAGCGTTCCCGCGCTGGGAGCGCCCGGTTTCGGTCTGGCGCTCTTCGCCGCTGTTATGGGGATGACTTTTGCGCCGAAACTGTTCGGCATTCTCGATATCGCATTGCGCCGCGCGGGACGTCGGTCTTATGGCGGAGGGTTGCGGATTGCCGCCGGAACCGTGCTGGAGACTCTCTTCTCTCTGCTTCTGTCACCTGTTGTCGCTTTGGCGCAGACCGTCTTCGTTTTCGGGCTGTTCTTCGGCAAGCGGATTCGCTGGGACGCGCAGGAGCGTGACGACAGGCGGGTGACGCTGGGTGAAGCGCTGAGCGGTCTTTGGCTGCAGACGGTACTCGGCGCCGCCTTTCTTGTGGTGCTTTCAGTGGTCGCGCCACACATCCTGCCATGGGCGACGCCTGTGATTGCCGGTCTGTTACTGTCCGTGCCGTTTGCGGTCGTCACCGCGATGCCGATGCTTGGCCGCTTTTTCCGCCGGTTCGGGCTATGCGCCATTCCCGAGGAAAGTCTGGTCCCGGAAGTGCTGCGGGACGTGCGGATCAGCATGCCCCAGCCTGCGCCTATCCTCCGTGCAGCTCCGGCTGTTCGCCCATTGGCTGATCCGGAGCGTGCCTGACCGGTTATCGCTCTTTTGTTCCTGTCCCTGCTCGCATAGGGTTTGCTCGCGTGAAAATGGGAGCGAACGGCGATGACGGAACGGCAGGACCGGGCTACCTGGCAGGTGCTCGATACACGGGAAATGTATGACAATCCGTGGATCCGCGTTGTCGAACATGATGTGACCGACCCGAACGGCAACCCGGGCCTCTATGGGGTCGTCCGGGTAAAGGGGCTGGCGGTCGGCATCCTGCCGGTGGATGGCGAGGGAATGACCTGGCTTGTCGGCCAGCAGCGTTTTCCACGCGACTATTATAGCTGGGAGCTGCCGGAAGGCGGTGGCTCCTTCGAAGACCCGCAAGGCTCCGCCGAACGTGAGCTGCTGGAGGAAACCGGCCTGAAAGCTGGTGGTTGGCAGGAACTTCTGCGGATGGATCTCTCGAACTCCATCACAGACGAGCAGGCAATCGGTTTCATCGCCTGGGATCTTGAAGAAGGCATGGCGGAGCCTGAAGCGTGCGAGCGGCTTGAAGTGCGTTGCTTGCCGGTGCGCGAGGCGGTCGAAATGGCGCTCAGCGGAGAGATCGTGGATGCAATTGCCCAGACCATGTTGCTGAAAGCCGATGCGCTCGCCCGGCGCGGCATGTTGCCGGCCGGACTCGCGAGACATTTCATCTAGTATTTCGGCGGGCTCAAGGCTGCGCCCACATGCGGAGCAGGTTGAGCCGGCCTTTCTCGAGCATCAGTACGGCACGCTTGTCCACGTCTGAGCCTGTCAGGATCGCCTGCGTTTCAGCAAGGTCGCCGATCACTTCCCGTTTCAACGGGTCGGGCACCATGCTTTCCATCCAGGTGACGATGGCGAGGCGGCGCCCGGACGTTACCGGGTTCACATGATGCAGATAATGTGTCGGGTAGAGCACTGCGTCGCCAGGCTCTTCCTTGTAGACCTGTTCGCCGAAATCGGTGCTGAGCACCAGCTCGCCACCTTTATAGGCATCCGGTTTATTCAGGAAAATGGTGATCGAGAGGTCCGTACGCATGCCGGGATAGGGACCCATCAGCGCGGCGTCGATATGCTCGCCATATTTGTTGCCGGTGGTGTAGGAGGCAAAAATCGGCGACAGGATGCGCCGGGGCAGGGCCTTGATGGCAACCGTCTCGTTGGCTTTCATCGCGCCCATCACCAGTTCCGCCATTTCGCGGTACTCGGGGCTGTTCGGCGGAACCTGCGTGTTTTTCTTGATGTCCTTGCCGAGCGGACCGCCGCTCGAGCTTCCATCGATGAATTGCGCCGAAAACAGCTTCGCCGCGATGGTTTTCACCTGATCTTTGTTCAATAGCCCGCGTATGACCGCAACCATGGCCCCAATTTCCCTTCCCGCATGGTAATTGGCCAGCATGGTAACAGGACCGTTTCCAAATACGAGCCTTGATGTGATGGCTGCAGCCGCCAGATCTCAAAGATAGAAATCAGAGCGGGAGAACCGGGCATGGGTATGCTGGTGGATGGCGAATGGCAGCCGGACGATGTGAGCGCGAAAACGAAAAACGGCCGCTTCCAGCGGAAGGAGTCGGCCTTCCGCAATGCCGTTGAAGATACGCTCGACGCGCGCTTCGCTCCAGAGTCCGGACGATATCACCTCTATGTGTCATATGCCTGCCCATGGGCGCATCGCACATTGATCGCCCGATCCCTGAAGGGGCTGGTGCCGCATATCGGTATCTCCGTCGTCGATCCGCATATGGGCGAGGATGGCTGGTTCTTCGGGGACGATCCGGACGGCTCTAAAGATCCGGTCAATGGCGCCAGGTTCCTGCGTGAGGTCTATGTAAAGGCGGATCCGTCCTATACGGGTCGCGTCACCGTGCCGGTACTCTGGGACAAGAAGGAAGGCACGATCGTTTCTAACGAATCCTCCGAGATCCTACGCATGCTCAACAGCGCCTTTAACGGATTAGACGGTGTGGATGCTGCTCTGGATCTTTATCCGGAAGGTCTTCGGGCGGAAATCGATGCCGTGAACGAAGGCGTCTATAGTGACGTCAATAACGGGGTCTACCGGAACGGATTTGCCGGGACCCAGGATGCCTACGAGGACGCTTACGATGCATTGTTTGCCCGCCTCGATACGCTAGAGGAAATGCTGGGCCGGAACCGGTATCTGGTCGGAGACCGGATTACGGAAGCGGATTGGCGGCTCTTCGTAACGCTTGTCAGATTCGACGCGGTCTATTTCACCCATTTCAAGTGCAATCGCCAGATGATCTCCGATTTTCCGAACCTTTCCAATTATTTGCGGGAATTGTTCCAGATCGATGGCGTGGCTGAAACAGTGAATCTGCGGCACATCAAGCAGCATTATTTCGGCAGTCATAAGAGCCTCAATCCCAAGGGCATCGTGCCGAAGGGACCGGTGCTCGATTTCGACCGACCGCATGATCGGGCCCGTCTTCTGGCTGCCTGATCCGAAACCGGCACGCTCTTTGCTTTATCCCTCTTCGAGATGCCGGTGCAGTACCGGCCCACGAATGAGAGGAGCAGCATATGTCCCTGACATCGGCGTTGAAAGCGGGTCTGGGTTCCCGCCTGAAGGATCTTTCGGGCAATGGCACTGGTGCCGACTGGGACCCGTATCCCGAAGATGGTCAGGGCGGTAAATCAGCTGCATCCAAGCTTCCCGCGAAGGCTGCGCCGCAGCCGGCTCCGGCGGCGAAACAGCCGCTTCGCGCCGAAAGAGCGGATCGTCCCGGCGCGGCTGTTGCAGCTCCTGCACGGACGCCACGTCCGGCCAACGCGAATGCTGCCGCTGAACGGGCAGCCCAGCAGGCGCAGAAGGCCCAGCAGGCCCGACCGGCGCCAGCGAAACAGAATGCTCCCTGGCTGCACGGCAAAGACAACGCGATGCGCGTCAATCCGCAGCAATATGCCCGTGAGCTTGATCGTTACAGGAATGAGCAGAACCGGCATCTGACCCAGGAAACGGTCATGGAGGTCGCCTCCGGTGAACTTGAAGGCATCGCCCAGATGGCTGCAAAAGCCCGTGGCCGCTATTTCGCCAAGCTGCTCGATGCGGGCGCACCGCGTCAGGGCTTCCTCCAGGAAGCGGAGATTGCCGAGCTCAAGTTCTATCGTGAAATGTACGAAGAAATGACGCAGGGCTTCGAAGCCATGCGGGATGCTATCGAGGCGGGCGATATCTCTGTTTCAGGCATGTCGAAGCGTCGTTAGCCCGATATTTTTGACGGGTGCCGGAAAAGCACCTCGACGCATAGCAAAAAGTAAGAGAGTCTGAATTTCTCCAAGCCTGCGGCTGTCTATGCCGCAGGCATTATCTTGCAGTGAATTCAGTATGCACTTTCTAATCAGAACACGGCCTGACGGGAAATTCGTCGAAGGAATCTGCCACGGCGCTGTCACCGGCGCTTCCATGGTGGAAGCCATCACTGAAATGCGTCAGGTCGACGGCTATTCCGACGGACTGAACGCACTCTGGGATTTTCGCGAGGCTGATCTGTCAGCCTTTTCGGTCGAGGATATGAAGTTCGTGCTGAATTATATGGAGCAGACGCCGAAACGGCAGTCTGTTCGTGTTGCGGTCCTGGCACTCAAGGACGCCGACTTCCTGCTCCTCAAGCTTTGGCGCGTGGTCTCTGAAAGTCGGTACGGTCAGACGACAAGACTGTTCGAGGACTATGATGACGCTTGCCGCTGGCTTGAACAAAGCGACGACGCGCTCGGGTGAGGACACCCTCGAAAGCTCTCCCGATCTTAGATCTGCTTCGCTGACGTCATTTTCCGGATATGGCGTCACAGCTTTCAGGCCCGTTACCGGACCCGAAAGAACCAAAAGAACAATCGGCATCAAAAAAAGGGCCGCTTTCGCGGCCCTTAGCAGGGGAGATGCGCCGTTGGGGGGACGGCGCGGGGGAAATCAGTGGATGGTTGCCGTCGGAACATTGATCTCGATGAAGAGATCGGCGGCGAACCGGTGTTCGTCATGGACGCTGCGCTTGTAGCAATGTGCCTGGTCCAGATCGGCAATGGGCTGCCCGTTGTCCAGCTTTTCAAGCAGGCAGGTGTAACCGATGTCGGTCAGGCTCTCGTATTCCTCATCGCTCAGGGCCGGGTTGAGTGCCACGAACTGGTCGGCAAAGGCTTCGGCAAAGCGTGAGAGGGCGCGCCGGCGCAGACGCCAGGTCTGGTGCTGAAGATGAGTGGCCCATTCGGCGACCGCGTCGACGATGACGTCCGGCAGATGATCGGCCAGCGAGAAGGCAGGCATCCCGAAATTCTGGTTCGCAGCCGTCGTTTCGCCGTGGACTTGGTCGGCAGACGAAAACCCGTGGTTATAACGCCCGGCTGGTTTCATCCAGTTCTCGTCGGAATGCTCGATGGTCGAGCCGTGGGCCGGCCAGGTGCGGTAATCGAAGTCTGCCATTTTTTGCTCCAGCTGTCGGGTGCTGCGTTGATTGTCCGAGCAAGAGGAGCAAGAGCCGGGCCAGTATGTGTTGGCGATAGGTGGCAGTTCGTATCTAGCTGATTTACAACGGTTAAATAATATTAAGGCGGGTTGTCCGGTGGCTGGGATTGTGCCGGAACAGGCGATTTCTGCCGGTCAGAACTGACCTATAGGCAAGAAAAAAGGGCCGCTTTGCAGCGGCCCGAGTTAAGGGAGGAAACGCCCAAGAAGTAAACAATACGGCTGGGCACTCCGTATTGCAGTGCACAATATATGCTGCAAATTTCTATGGTGCAACCCATTCATCTCGTTAAATTGATCTCGATTTGGAATGAGCCGGTTTCTCATCCGCGATGTGATTAATTTGCAACGATTTGAAGTAATTTAAGCGAATTTTGAATGTAATGAATGGAGCGTGGGGCGTATTGAAACGCCTCTGATCCTTTCTGAATTCGAACGATCTTTTCCATTTTCGGAAGGGGTTGGAGCAGAGTTTTCGCGCTGCAACATTAAATGGCAACAATTCCCCTGTTGACAGTTTCGGCGAAATCCATAGCGTCTGCGGCGGGCCGCCACTCCCCAACGAGTGGTTACATGTTAAGGATGATACTATGAAGCCGACGGTAACCCCGTGTGCTCCCCAGTTCTCGTCCGGACCTTGCGCTAAGCGACCCGGATGGGGCCCCGCTGCACTTGCTGACGCCGCTTTAGGGCGTTCTCACCGATCCAAGATCGGAAAATCCAAACTCAAGGAAGTTATCGACCGCACCCGCGCTTTGCTGGGCGTGCCGGACGATTATCGCATCGGCATCGTGCCGGCGTCCGATACCGGCGCTTTCGAGATGGCCATGTGGTCCATGCTCGGTGCCCGCGGCGTCGACCTGCTGGCATGGGAAAGTTTCGGTTCCGGCTGGGTCACGGATGTGGTCAAGCAACTCAAGCTTGAGGATGTCCGGGTGCTAGAGGCCGATTACGGCCAGATCGCGGATCTTTCCGCTGCCGACCCCAAGCGCGATACCGTCTTCACCTTCAACGGGACGACCTCCGGCGTCCGGGTGCCGAACGGCGACTGGATCGCGGATGACCGCGAAGGTCTTACCCTGTGCGACGCGACCTCGGCCGTCTTCGCCATGGACCTTCCGTGGGACAAGCTCGATGTCACCACCTATTCCTGGCAGAAGGTGCTGGGCGGCGAGGGGGCGCACGGCATGCTGATCCTCAGCCCGCGCGCTGTTGAGCGGCTGGAAAGCTATGCTCCGGCCTGGCCGATGCCGAAAATCTTCCGCCTGACCAAGGGCGGCAAGCTGATCGAGGGCATCTTCAAGGGCGAGACTATCAACACGCCCTCCATGCTCGCGGTCGAGGATGTGCTCGACGCACTGAAATGGGCAGAAGGGATCGGCGGCCTGAAGGGTATGATCGCCCGCTCCGAAGCCAACCTCGCGGCGGTCTCTGCCTGGGTTGAAAAAAGCGACTGGGCAGGCTTCCTCGCGGCCGATCCGGCCGTGCGCTCCAGCACCTCCATCTGTATTTCCGCCTCCGACCCATGGTTCGACGGTCTGTCCGAGGATGACCAGCGGGCGGCCATGAAGCAGATCGACAGCCTGCTTGAAGCCGAAGGTGTTGCCTTCGACATCAACGGGTATCGAGACGCGCCTGCCGGGCTTCGGCTCTGGGGCGGGGCGACCGTCGAGGCCTCTGATATGGAAGCTCTGCTGCCGTGGCTCGACTGGGCCTACGGTCAGGTGAAGCAGGCCAGGTCACAGGCCGCCTGATCGAAGAATGCTCCCGGCAACCGACCGGGAGCGTCTTTCCCGAGATTGCAGAAGAAATACGAGCGCACGAGGAGCATGCCGTGCCCAAAGTCCTAATTTCAGACAAGCTGAGCCCTGCCGCCGTGGATATCTTCCGCGCGCGTGGCCTCGAAACAGACTTCAAGCCGGGCCTTTCCGCCGAGGAATTGCTCGACATCATCGGTGATTACGATGGCCTCGCCATCCGGTCCGCGACCAAGGTGACGGCCGAGGTTCTGGCCAAGGCGCCGAACCTCAAGGTTGTCGGCCGGGCCGGCATCGGCGTCGACAATGTCGATACCGCCGCAGCCACGGCTGCCGGTGTGGTGGTGATGAACACGCCGTTCGGTAATGCCATCACGACAGCGGAACATGCCATTGCGATGATGTTCGCGCTGGCCCGCCAGATTCCCGCCGCCGACCGCTCCACCCAGGAAGGCAGGTGGGAGAAATCCAAGTTCATGGGCGTCGAGCTGACCGGTAAGCGCCTGGGACTGATCGGTTGCGGCAATATCGGCGCCATTGTTGCCGAGCGGGCACGCGGCCTGAAAATGCGGGTTGCCGCCTATGATCCGTATCTCAGTGACGAGCGGGCGGCGCAGCTTGGTGTTACCAAGGTCGAGCTTGATCAGCTCTTCGCCGAGGCGGACATCATCACCCTGCATACGCCGATGACCGATGCCACGCGGAACATCATCGATGCGGGCGCAATCCAGAAGATGAAAGCGGGTGTCCGGATCATCAACTGCGCACGTGGCGGTCTGGTGGACGAGGTGGCCCTGCGCGGCGCGCTGGAGACCGGTCACGTCGCCGGCGCCGCCTTCGACGTTTTCGTCGAGGAGCCGGCCAAGGAGAACGTCCTGTTCGGCGCACCGAACTTCATCGCCACGCCGCATCTGGGGGCTTCCACCAGCGAGGCGCAAGAGAAGGTGGCCCTGCAGGTGGCGGAGCAGATGTCCGACTATCTGCTGACAGGTGCCGTGACCAACGCTGTCAACATGCCGTCCGTCACGGCGGAAGAGGCGCCGTTGCTGAAGCCTTATATGAAGCTGGCAGAAAATCTTGGTGCCTTCTCGGGTCAGGTGATCGGCAGTGCGATCAAGTCGATCTCCATCGAGTTCGAAGGGCTGGCCTCGGAGATCAATCCGGCTCCGGTCGTGGCCGCCGCACTCACCGGTGTGCTGAAGCCGACGCTGACCTCGGTCAATATGGTCAGCGCCCCGGCGGAAGCGCACGCGCGCGGGATCGCCGTGACCACGATCAAGCATGACCGTCCCTGCGACTACCAGACCATGCTGCGGGTGACAGTCGAAACCGACGAGCGCACTCGGTCCGTCGCGGGCACGTTGTTCGCCGAGAACCTGCCGCGTCTTGTGGACGTGCAGGGCATCGCCATCGAGGCCGAGTTCGGCGAGCACATGCTTTATGTCCGAAACTACGACAAGCCGGGCTTCATCGGCGCTCTGGGCTCTGCTCTTGGCGATGCCGGGGTTAATATCGCCACCTTCCATCTCGGACGACGGGAAGAGGGCGGCGAGGCGGTGGCCCTGGTCGAGGTCGACAGCGCTGTCAGCGAAGATTTGCTCGCCGCCGTGAAGAAGCTGCCGAACGTGGCTCGGGTGGATGCGCTGAAGTTCTGACCATAACCAACACCGTCATCCCCGACCCCGATCGGGGACCCAGAGGATCATGAAGCAGAGCTTATCTTCTCCTGGGTCCCCTCGTGCGAGGGGATGACGAATCTGGATGGGGCCGGATTGGGTCCATGGGACTTATTCTTTGCTACGAGATGCCTCTAGATTCGCCAGGTACATTTTGAGCTGCCGGGGTGCGGTGAACCGGTGCTGTTCCCCTCTGAAATGGGACAGGCGTTCAAGGTCCGGCAATCTCTGTCCGCGCCTATAATTCAACACGAAGCGTAAAAAAGCCCAGTCCAGGCGCTCAGGACATCCCTCGTCAAACTCCTCCCCGCGCAGAGAGCCCAGCCCGGTTATTGCGCGCCGCAAGGCACGGGTGACGCAGACCGCCGTGGAGAAATCCAGATGGATAAGGGTATCGGCGACCGGTAGACGAAGGTCCAGCGATCCGCCGTAATTACCGTCCATAATCCAGCGCGGCCTATTTGCCAGTTCCTGAACTTTCGCGCGCCATTCATCCTGCCCCGGACGTACCCATCCGGGCTTCCAGTAATGCCCGTCCAGATGAATGACTGGCAGTCCGGTGATTTTCGTGAGGCTCCTGGCGGCAGTCGATTTACCGGCACCAGGGCAGCCCACGATAAGTATGCGCTTCATGAATGTTGCTCCATGGTCAGAGCCGTCAAACTACCGGCCGATCACGTCCAGCTGCTTTCGCATGGTGGGCCCTGGCGTCGATGCCAGGCCTTTTCGGATCCGCCTAGCCCTCCGCCAGGCTGTGTGCATCGGTTGACGTGAGATCTAGCTTGTAGGCTTTCCGCATTGTCTCGATGAAAGCCAGCGTCTCTGGTCCGAATGGCGTTTTGCCTTCAAAATTATGCAACACCATGCCTTCGATCAGATCGCCGAGACTGATGTCGTGATGCGCCGCGACCGCCTTCAGGATCTTGAGTATCCGCTTCTCGATCCGCACCCCGGTCTGCACTCTTTCGATCGTTGTCGTTTTATTCACCATTGCTGACCGCTTTCCCCGCAACGATACATGCGGATTGACTCTTTAGTAAGTTGGTACCAAGGTAACAAAATAATCTCTAACAAAGAGTCACATCATGTCCGGAAACCTGCAAGGCATTCTGTGGGCTCTGCTCGCTGCCGCCCTGTTCGCGGGGCAGGCAGCTCTGGTGAAGAGCGTGGTCGCCGAGTATCACGTGCTGGAGATTCTTTTTATCCGTCAGCTCTTTGTCTTTACCTCGTCGTTGCCGTCGCTGGCGCGCGATTTTCCGGGTAGCCTGAAGACGAAGCGTGCGGGCGTGCATGCGGCCCGGCTGATCGGCGCCTTTATAGCGCTGTCGACCGCAATCTGGGCGGTTGCCGTCCTGCCGCTAACGACCGCGATCACCCTGTCTTTTGCGAAAGTTTTCTTTGTCGGATTGCTTGCCGCCTTCTTCCTGGGGGAACTGGTCGACCGGCATCGCATTTTCGCTATCATCGCCGGATTTTGCGGCGTTGTCGTCGTCATGCAGCCAGGTGTGGCCGGACTCCTTGACCTGCATGCCCTGATTCCGGTTGCTGGCGCGTTCGGCGCGGCAATTGCGCAGGTTTCCGTGCGCAAATTGGCGCAGACCGAAAGCACTGGCACAATCCTCGCCTATCAGGCCATATTTGTTGGGTTGCTCTCCGGTATTCCCATGTTCTGGTTTTGGAAGACGCCAGATCTGGCGGACGGGCTTGTATTCACTGCCATTGGGCTCGTCGCTGTCGCAGGGCAATGGCTCGCGGTAAAGGCGCTGCGCCTCGGCGAGGCGAGCGTGGTCGGTAATATTGAATATACGAAACTGCTCTATGCCGCTGGTTTCGGATATATCCTGTTTTCTGAGATACCGGATCCTTACACGCTCGCGGGAGCGGCGATTATCTTTTCTTCCTCCGCCTATTTGATGTACCGCGAAGCGCGCCTTAAACCCGTCTCTCCTCGCGCCAGTTGATTTTTTAGGTCGCTTGCCCTAATTCTGTGATGCATGCTTCAGGTTCCCGGAGATTGAAGGCGTGAAAAACAAAGACACACGCGCGCTGATCGTCGATTGTGCAAACGATCTGTTCTACCGACAGGGCTTCGAGGCGACATCCTTCGCCGATATTGCCGCTGCGGTCGGTATCTCCCGGGGTAACTTCTATTACCACTTCAAGGCCAAGGATGATTTGCTGGAGGCCGTGATCGCGCGCCGTATGGCGAACACCTCGGAGATGCTTCAAGACTGGGAGAGTGCCGGTGAAGATCCGGCGGAGCGCATTCGCAGCTTCATCCAGATCCTGATCCGCAACCGGGACAAGATCGAGCAGTTCGGCTGCCCCGTCGGCTCTCTCAGCACTGAGCTCGCCAAGCTGAACCATAGCGCCCAGGACGAGGCGGCCCGGATCTTCACCCTGTTCCGGGTCTGGCTCCGACGGCAGTTCGAACGGCTTGGCCGGGCGGCAGACGCGGATGCGCTCGCCATGCATCTACTGGTACGCAGTCAGGGCGTCGCAACGCTGTCCGCCGCCTATCGGGACGCAGCTTTTGTCGACCGTGAAGTCGCGTCCATGTGCGCCTGGCTGGCGTCTGAAACCGAGCCGGGCGCTTCCGCCCCTTCATCCATACATCAGCACTGACCGGGAGATCGATCCGATGTTTATCGCCTTGCTTAAATTCTCTGAACACAAAGATCGCGCCGGTGAGTTTATGGACGGGCATAAGGCCTGGCTGAAACGCGGCTTCGAGGACGGTGTTTTTCTGATGGCTGGAAGCCTGCCTCCCGGAGCGGGCGGGGGCATTCTGGCGTATAATCTTGACCGTGAAACTCTAGAGGCACGGCTGGCGGAAGACCCGTTCGTGGCCGAAGATGTGGTCCGCCCGGAAATCATCGAAATCGCCACGGCCATGACAGACCCTCGCCTCGATTTTCTCGCCGTCTGAGGAGACAGACGGTATGAGCGACCTATTCATCGCGCCGGATGGAAAGCCGCGCTGTCGCTGGTGCGGCGGCGCCCCGGAATTTCTGCCCTATCACGACACTGAATGGGGGATTCCAGTCGCCGACGACCGTCGATTGTTCGAGAAACTCTGTCTCGAAAGTTTCCAGTCCGGGCTGAGCTGGCGAACCATTCTGGCGAAGCGGGAGAACTTCCGGGCCGCTTTCAAGAATTTCGCGTTCGCGGAAGTTGCTGCATTTACAGACAAGGACGTCGCGCGGCTGCTCGGCGACGCGGGCATCGTCCGCCATCGGGGCAAGATCGAGGCGGTGATCAATAACGCGGCCCGGGCGGTGGAGATGGTGCAGCGCGAAGGCTCGCTTGCGGCTTTCTTCTGGAGCCATGAGCCGGGCGCGGCGGATCTTGCCGCCCCGCAGACGGCGTCCACGTCAGCGGTGTCGATTGCGCTCTCCAAAGAGCTGAAAAAGCGTGGCTGGAAATTCGTCGGCCCGACCACGGTCTATGCCTTCATGCAGGCCACGGGGCTGATCAACGATCATGTGGAAGCGTGCGTGGTGCGCGAGTGGGTGACGGCCGCGCGGGCGCATTTCGAGCATCCCATCTCTACATCGTCATCACGCACGTGATGCGGGACCCGGCGGAGGGCGGGCGCGGCTCCATAATCATCTAGGTCCCGGCTCTCTGGCCAGGATGACGGTTCGGGGGCTAGGGTGCGTCACAGTTGCGGTGCATGTCAGGTCTCGTGTTTTCTCGGCGCTGCTTCAGTGTTTCAGGACGCCCCGCTCACGCGGATATGACGCCTCATTCCTGCAGCTCTGCATATATCACTCAGGGCGGTTATGGTCTTGTCACCATGACCGGTTATGCCATCTATCCATGACGTCGATTTGTGAGGGGTATCCATGTCGGTCGAGACCAGAAAAGTCAGTTTCCCGGGGGCGCATGGTAGTGCACTGGCGGCGCGCCTTGATCTACCGGTTGGCAAGCCGCGCGGGTATGCGTTGTTTGCCCATTGCTTCACCTGCTCGAAGGACATTGCCGCCGCGCGCCAGATTGCGGGCGGACTGGCTGCGCAGGGCCTTGCCGTGCTGCGGTTCGATTTCACGGGACTCGGGCACAGCGAAGGGGAGTTCGCGAATACGACCTTCGCGTCGAATATAGAGGACCTTGTCGCGGCGGCGGACTGGATGCGCGCGGAAGGGATGGCGCCGACATTGCTGATCGGGCATTCGCTTGGCGGCGCCGCGGTTATATCGGCGGCGGCTCACATCCCGGAGGTCAAGGGGGTTGCGACCATCGGGGCGCCGGCGGACCCGGAACATGTCGTGCATAATTTCGGCGCGGATCTTGACGTTATCGAGCGCGAGGGAGAAGCCGAGGTGTCGCTCGCCGGCCGGAATTTCCGGATCCGGAAGTCCTTTGTCGACGATCTCAAGACGCATGACCTGGAAGAGCGGATCGCGAACCTGAAACGGGATCTGCTGATTTTCCATGCTCCCCTGGACATGAGCGTCGGTATCGAGAATGCGAGCCGGATCTTCGCCGCAGCGAAGCATCCGAAGAGCTTTGTCTCTCTCGACAAGGCGGACCATCTGCTCACCCGGCCAGCCGACGCGGCTTATGTTGCCTCGGTCATTGCCGCCTGGGCGGGCCGCCTTGTTCCGGAAGAGGCGCCGCTGCAGCTCGCCGCACGCGAGGGAGAGGTCGTGGTCGCGCATCTTGGCGAGGGGAAATTCCCGCAAGCCGTCCTTGCGGCGGGGCACAGGCTGCGGGCGGACGAGCCTAAAAGTGTCGGCGGCGATAATAGTGGCCCGGCACCTTATGACTTTCTGTTGGCGGGGCTCGGGGCTTGTACCAACATGACGCTGGCGCTCTATGCCGAACGCAAGGGCTGGCAAATCGACCGTCTCGAGACCCGGCTCCGGCACAGTAAGGTTCACGCTGACGACTGTGCCGCCTGTGAGACGAAAGCCGGCAAGATCGACAAGATCAGCCGGGAGATCACGATTGAGGGGCCGCTCGATGATGAGCAACGGCAAAAGCTCCGGGAGATTGCCGACAAGTGCCCGGTCCACCGGACTTTGCATTCGGAAATCATCATCGAGACGGAGATGGTCGAAATCGTTTGATGATGGCTTGAGGGGGGCAGAGCTTGCAGCTTTGCCTGCCGCCTGCACTTCAAGCGGTCACTTCGGCGCTTTCTGTTCGAGGACTTTCTCGACCGTCTCGGCGATCTGGGAACGCTCCACACCGATATCCAGAAGCTGGCGGTCGCTCAGACTGTGAAGTTCCCGGACCCCGTCGCGCCGCTGTCGCTCGCGGGAGATTTTGCCGAGCCCCTGTCGCACCGCTGTTTCCATGGCTCGGGTGAGCCGTGACAGGGTATTTAGAAACGGATGTTTGGGGTGGGGGCGCTTGAAATCGTAGGCGAGATCGGTTTGGTGGTGACGTAGGTGCATGACTTCCTCCGACGGCTCGTGGTTTTGTCGTTTGCCGATTTTTATGAAACAGAATTATTTGATATTTCTGTTCCCTGTTTCACCCGAAGGTGAAGATGTATTCATTGAATTAATTGAAGAAATATTGATAATTGTGGATGCTGACAAACGAGAATATTTCGACTTATGTATTAGAAAAATTTGGGTATAGATGATGGGGCGACCGCAACCACCGCTCAATGCGCTCAGGGCTTTCGAGGCGGCCGGGCGGCATCTCAGTTTCACAAAAGCGGCGGCTGAGCTGAACGTGACGCCGGCGGCGATCAGCCATCAGGTGAAGGCACTGGAGGAGCTGCTTGAGGTGCCCTTGTTCCGGCGTCTGACCCGGGCGCTTCGTCTTACCGAGGCGGGCCAGGCTGCCTTGCCAGCATTGGGGCAGGGCTTTGACAAGCTGGCCCAGGCGGTGGACCAGATACGCAGCCATTGTGAGAGCGGGGTTCTGACCATCAGCGTGAGCCCCTCGTTCGGCGGCATGTGGCTGCTTCCCAGGCTCGAGCGGTTCCGCAGCAGGCATCCGGACATCGAAATACGCGTCGACGGAACCGATCGCTTGGTCGATCTGATGCGCGACGATGTCGATGTGGCAGTGCGTTATGGCCCCGGCGGCTATGAGGGTGTTCGGGTTGACCCGTTGTTCGGCCAGCTCAATACGCCGGTCTGCAGTCCGGCGCTTCTGGAGGGCGCGCATCCTTTGCGCCGGCCCGAGGATCTACGCCACCATACCCTGCTGCATATTGACTGGATTGAAGTCGAGGCGAGTTGGCGTATGTGGCTGCTGGCGGCGGGCCTGCACGATATCGACCCGGCCCGTGGCCCGCGCTTCACGATGGAAAGCATGGCTGTTCAATCCGCAGTCGATGGCCGCGGCGTGGCTCTGGTCGGCGATTTGCTGGTGGCGGATCACGTCGCGGCGGGCCGCCTCGTGCGCCCCTTCGAGCCCGGCCTCAGTACGCCGCTCACCTTCTCCTTCTATCTGCTGAGTGCGAAGGATCGTGCCGATACACCAAAGATCGCCGCGTTCCGGGATTGGCTTATGGAAGAAGTGCGTGCGGTGAGTGTGCCGGAAGGGTGAGTGCCGCTCAGTCGTCGTAGGCGATCAAGGAGGTGAAGGGGATGTCGAGCCGGTCGCGGCCCTTCAGGAAGGTGAGTTCCATGATGCTGGCGGCGCCGGTGACTTCGCCGCCAACCTTGCGGACGAGTTCGATGGCGGCGGCAAGCGTGCCGCCGGTGGCCAACAGATCGTCCAGGATGACCACGCGCTGGCCGGGTTCGATGGCGCCGTCCTGCACCTCGATGGTGTCGGTGCCGTATTCCAGATCGTAGGTATAAGGAATGGTCTTGCCGGGCAGCTTGCCCTTCTTGCGGATCATGTGGAAGCCGAGGCCGAGTTCCAGGGCGAGCGGAGCGGCGACCAGGAAGCCGCGTGACTCGATGCCGGCCAGCACGTCGGGCTTGTAGCTGTCGACGACGGTTTTCAGCCGGTCCACGGTTGCCTTCCAGGCGGCCGGATGCGCCAGCAGGGTCGAGACATCGTAGAACAGGATGCCCGGCTTCGGAAAATCGGGCACTTCGCGGATATGATTCTTGAGGTCCATGCTCGGATTCCAGCGCGATCTGTTAAGCAGCGGCCTTGATAGGTGAGAGTTGCAATGAATTCCAGTATCTTGTGCAATATTGGGGTTTTCGGGCACAGGGGATGTGCCCGGGGACAATCATCACGCCGACCGGTTTATTCCGGTGTCCTTGGACTGGGGGGAACAAGACGTGGCGGCTGCAGTCGAAACCTCGCTTTCGATCACGGAAGCCGGCGGGGAACTCAGGGTCGGCATTGCCGGGCCGCTGACCGTCGAAGCGGCCGCACGGCTCGACCGGCAATTCCGGCAGGCTGTGAAAGCATCTCCGCGTCAGGTGGTGATCGACGCTGCCGAGGTCACGGCGCTGGACAGTGCCGGGGCCTGGGTCCTCCGACGGACGTCCGAGGCCTTCTCCGGGCGCGGCATCGACGTGCGGCTGGACGGCTTGCAGTCGGAATTTGAGGCGCTGCTGGAGAAGGCCTTTATCCCCGACCCGGACGTGCCGACGGACGAAGACCGGCCGAACCCGCTGATCGTGATTACTGCCCGTGCCGGCAAGGCGATGTTCGACATGGCCCATGTCGGACGCGATCTGTTCGGATTTTTCGGTCTCACCATTGTCTCGCTGCTGGCACTGCTGACTGGCCGTACGAAGCTCCGCTTCGTGGCGCTGGTCAGCCAGCTTGAATATGTCGGGCTCAATGCGGTCGGTATCGTCGCGCTGCTCTGTTTCCTGGTTGGCGTGGTGCTGGCCTATATGGGCTCGCTACAGCTCGAACGGTTTGGCGCCGCAATCCTCACCGTCAACCTTGTCGGCGTCTCCGTGTTGCGCGAGATCGGCGTGTTGCTGACGGCGATCATCGTCGCTGGCCGATCCGGCAGCGCTTTTACCGCCCAGATCGGTACCATGAAGGTGAACCAGGAAGTTGATGCGCTGGAAACGCTTGGCCTGTCGCCGGTCGACGTGCTGGTGATCCCGCGTCTGATCGCGCTGTTCATAGCCCTGCCGATCCTGGTCTTCATTGGCGATATTGCCGGACTTGCGGGCGGCGCCATGATCTCGGTGCTGACTTTGGACCTGACGATCCAGCAATTCCTGACCCAGCTCCGGGGCGCAGTCGATTTCTGGGACTTCGGCACCGGTATGCTGAAGGCACCGGTCTTCGCCTATGTCATCGCGGTTGTCGGCTGCCATCAGGGATTGAAAGTTTCGGGCAGTGCGGAGAGTGTCGGCTTCCGCACCACCAAGGCCGTGGTGGAGTCCATCTTTATCGTGATTGTGCTGGATGCGCTGTTCGCGGTTTTCTTTGCCGAAATCGGGATCTGAGCCATGGCAGCGATGACGGACGAGAGCTTTTCCGGCGACGTCGCGAGCCAGCCAGCCATCCGGTTGCGCGGCATCCGGAACGCCTTCGGCACTCAGGTCGTGCATGACCAACTCGATCTGGACGTTCGGCGCGGCGAGGTGCTGGGGGTTGTCGGCGGGTCCGGCACCGGGAAATCCGTTCTGCTCCGGACCATCATCGGTCTGCAGATCCCGGCGGCCGGAGAGATCGAGCTTCTGGGCGAGAGGATCGAAGCCGGACGTGGGGAGATGCCGACGCGCAAGCTGCAAGGCCGGTTCGGCATGATGTTCCAGGATGGCGCGCTGTTCAGCTCGCTCACTGTGGCGCAGAACATCATGGCGCCGATGCGGGAGCGCGGCGGTATTCCGAAGCTGCTGATGCGCGAGCTGGCGCTGCTGAAGATCAATATGGTCGGTCTGCCGCCGAACGCGGCGGACAAGTTCCCCTCACAGCTTTCCGGCGGTATGCGCAAGCGGGCGAGCTTGGCCCGGGCGCTGGCGCTGGACCCGCAGGTGGTCTTCCTGGACGAGCCGACGGCCGGTCTCGATCCGATCGGCGCATCCAATTTCGACATGCTGATCCGGGATCTGCAAAGCAGCCTCAACCTCACTGTGGTCATGGTCACCCACGATCTCGACAGTCTGGTGGCAATCTGCGACCGGATCGCTGTGCTGCTGGACAAGCAGGTGACGGTGGGGACTATGCAGGAGCTGGTTGCCAACCCGCACCCCTGGATACAGGAATATTTTCACGGGCCCCGCGCGCGGGCCGCTTTCGAAACCCCGGGCCTCAAGGGCTAGGGGAGGGAGACGGAACTGCCATGGAAACACGGGCAAGCTATGTCGTCGTCGGATTGTTCGTCTTCACGATGTTCGCGGCCGGGATGGGCTTCGTCGTCTGGCTCGGCAAGGTCGAGCTCGACCGGGACGTCTCTATCTACGAGATCGAGTTCGCGGAGCAGGTGACAGGTCTTTCGGTTGGAAGCCCGGTCCGGTACCGGGGAATTCCGGTCGGTCAGGTGACCGACATCGCCATCGATCCGGACAATATCGAGATCATCCGGGTACGCGTCGAGCTCGACAGCAAGGTGCCGATCAAGCAGGACGTTTACGGCATTCTCGAGAGCCAGGGGCTGACAGGCGTTGGCTATATCCAGCTTGCCGGCGGTTCGAACGACGCGCCGCTTCTGGCGACACGTCCGGGCGACGAGGTGCCGGTGCTGGAATCCCGTGCGTCGGTTCTGCAGGAGGTTGCAGAAGCTGCCCCGGAAATTGCCTCGCAGCTCGTCGTTCTGGTGAACCGGGCAAACCAGCTACTGAACGAAAAGAACAGAACGTCGATCCAGAATACGCTGAAGAATCTTGAGAGCGTTTCCGCCATTCTCGCCAACCGCAGCACCGAGATCGAAGAGATCATCGAGAACGCCCATACGACGATGCTGGTGCTGGACGAGACCGTGGCGCAGGTCAGCGGCGATATTTCGGTGATGAGCGAGGAAATATCCCAGACCATGGCAACAACGCGGGGCACGGTTTCGGCCGTCGATGCGGAAATCGCGATTGTCTCGGCCGATCTTCGCGACACGCTGCAGAATGTCAGCAAGGCATCCGATGAAGCGGCGACCCTGATTTCCGAGAACCGCGAGGCGGTCAACGATTTCGCGGAAACCGGGCTATATGAGCTGACGGAGTTCCTTGTCGAGGGACGCCAGTTGATGAACGATCTTGACCGGCTAGTCCGGCAGGTCGAGGCGGATCCGGCGCGGATCCTCTTCGGCAACAGAAACAAAGGTGTGGAGACCGACTAATGAGTGAACAGA